>JADLBU010000011.1 GCA_020847535.1 Phycisphaerales bacterium | reverse complement strand
GCCGCTCCTGGTGCGCCCGCTCGGCCGCTCCTGGTGCGCCCGCTCGGCCGCTCCTGGTGCGCCCGCTCGGCCGCTCCTGGTGCGCCCGCTCGGCCGCTCCTGGTGCGCCCGCTCGGCCGCTCCTGGTGCGGAGGAACGCCCGATAACTCGGGCGTGGTAAAATAGGAGGTCTGTAACGTCTGTAGAGTTTATTCCGTCTGTAACGTCTGTAGGATCTGTAAGGTTTATTCCGTCTGTAGAGCTTATTCCGTCTGTAACGTCTGTATGGTCTGTGCGGTTTATAACATCTGTAGGGTTTATTCCGTCTGTATAACCTGTGACGGTTATAACGACCAGGGGTTCGTATAACCCCAAGCGGACATCACACCGAAGCGGACATCCAAGCGGACATAGAACCAAGCGGACATGCGCGAGCAAGCGGACATCAAGCGGACATCCGACGATTTCATTGGCAAGCGGACATCGGTCATCGTACATTCAAGCGGACAGTCAACCATCAGGAGCATCGCCGTGACACAGTTCCCCCAGTTCACCGGCTTCGAGCTTCCCGATTCGTCCGACGACATTAAGCTCACTCAGTTGATGACCAAGTACGGGGCCGATCGGCTGGCCCTGGCCCTCGCCCAGTCCCTCGAACGCGGGCGAGCGGTCACTGATCTGCACAATCACCCGGCGCTCGATGACGCGGTGTCGGCGATGCTCGGCACGGCAAGGATCATCGCCCTGGGCACTCACATGAGGTTGAACATCCCCATCCACCGCGATACCGTCGCCGTCATGCGTCGCATAGACAGCACACCCGCACGCAGCTAGGAGAGCCCCATGGCCCAGGAAAACCCCACCCCCTCAACCCCACCCCCTCCGTCCCAGAACGAGAGGATCGTGGCCGCGATCCAGTGCTTGCAGGACGAACTCGAATCCCTGCGGGTCGTGGTCAAGTACATGGCGTTCGATCTCGACTGCACGCGCCGCGAGCGGGATGAGGCCAAGCGGACAGCCGAGAACTGGCATCGCAAGGCCGGTCGCATGTGTCAGGAGGTGTTCCGCCTCCGCGCGAAGCTGAAGTCGAAGGAATGAGTTGACTCGCTTGGGTTCGTAACCGATACTTCACCCATGAACAAATCACCATCCAATCGTGACTTCGACCCCATGCCCCGGCGCGGCTTCCAGGAAGCCGACATCGTGCGAATCCCGGGCAGTGATGATCTTTACCGGATCGTGGGATTCCTGGACGATCGCACGGCGAAGATGAACGGTGCCGCCAAAGTAGTGAGCGGCGTCGGCACCGGACTCTGCGACACATCCCAACTGATTCTGATGAGCAGGCCCAACAGGGATGGCTTGCGGGTCAGCGACTTGAATCCCTACTCACGCCAGCACCTCGATTGCATCCGTGGCGTGCTGACCACGATGCCCGGCGGCGGCAACGCGGGATTCCAGACCATCGTACGGACCGACGACGATCCTTTGGAGGAGGTGCTGGCTCGGCTTGCCTGGAACCTGGAAAAGCTCGCCCGAGTGAACAAGATCACCTTTGACAGCTACGAGAGGGACCGGCTTGATCTTCAGCAGCGGCGCGTCGATGAGGCCGCGATCAAGCGATTCCTCGCCCGCGTTATGGGGACGTGAAGTTTCTTCGCACATATCCTTGACTCGCCCGGGTTCGTATCCGATACTTCACTCATGCTCAACCTATCAAACGTCAGTACGGCTGTCCTGGTGAATGAAGTGCTGGATGCTCTCATGGAGCATCAGGAGGGCCATCAGGTCTTCCTGGACGCTCAGCTTGACCCGTGCCAGCTTGACTCCGCCACGTTCGCTTCCTATCAGGACGGAGTTGGCGACTTCACGCTTCGCGGCGCGATCCGCGAACTGAACAAGCGGCACACTCACATGCCGATCTCGGACCTGATCCGAGAAGAGGCGAGGAGGGCCGGTAAGTGACCACCGCCACCCTCACAACCTCCCCCGTCGATTCCTTCCTCACGCACTGCCGCGTCGAGTGCGGGCTGTCCAAGAACACGCTCTCGGCCTATCGTGCCGACCTGGACGTGCTCCGCACCGTCCTGGGCAACAAGGCGGACATCCCGCACATGCTCACCCAGGCGGACATCAGGAGCTTCATCCGCGCCCAGTCGTGGCTGGACGCGGCACCGACGACGATCAAGCGGCGGCTCGCAACCGTTCGCCGCTACCTGGCGTTCCACGGCTTCCCCGAGACGGGGAACGTCGAGGGGCCGAAGATCCCTCAGTCCCTGCCCAAGCCGATCGCCCAGGCGGACATCCAGCGGATGATTGAGGGCACCACGAACACGCTCCACCGGCTCGTGCTCGAACTGCTCTACGGCTCCGGCCTGCGCGCCAGTGAGATCGCGTCCGTCAAGCCTCTGGGCGACGGCATGATTCGCGTGCTCGGCAAGGGCGGCAACGCCCGGATCGTGCCGTGCTCGAAGTGGGTAGCGGACATCCTCGGTCCGGTGGTCGGCGTGTGGCAACTCAACCTCTCCCGCTTCCAGGTCTACCGGATCGTGGACGCTGCCGCCGAGCGCGCCGGCATCGATGCCCACCCCCACCAGCTTCGGCATAGCTTCGCCACCCACATGCTCACGGGTGGGGCGGACATCCGCGCCATCCAGGAGATGATGGGCCACGCCAGTGTCGTCACCACCCAGGGCTACACGAAACTTGATACGCGGGCGATGCGGGCTACGATCGAGAAGTACCACCCGAGGGAGCGGACATCGGAATGAAAATCTCCATCGCCATCGGCATCACGGAGGGCTTTGTAAGCACTATCGGAATCTTCACGGCGGATGGTCTGCTGCTCGGTCATAGCGCACTTCACTGGGACGGCAAGAAGAAGCGGCTGGAGAAGGGCCGACAACTGAAAGCGTTCGTAGACGGGCTGGCCGCGATCGGTGTCGAGGTGGATGGCAAGGAGAAGCTGAACACGCTGGTGGCGGAATGGGAGGGCAAGCAATGAAACGAATCTCCGAACTTCAACCCGGCGACCGTATCACCATCTTCAACAACTACGAGCCTGTCGGTGTGCGCACCGTTGCCCGGGTTACGAAGACGAGCATCACCGACGACAGCGGCGGGCGGTGGAATACTCGCGGGAGTCCGTGGGGATCGGGGGAATATTGCACCAGTTGCTGTACTCCGCACCTCCCTGAACACGACGCGAAGATCGTTGAGGTGCTGAAGAGTCGCGCAGAGAAGAAGCGGCGCGAGCATCTGAAGTACCTCAACTGGAGCGACGTGCCCCAGTCGGTGGTGGATCAGTGCTTCGATCTGGTGAAGGCAGGTGCGAAGTGAGGGTTCTTACCTACGCCGCCGCAATGCGTCAGGCCCGTGCGAACGCCAACACGTTCAACGGACCATACGTCGTCTTCAGCGACGCTTCCGGCCTGTGGAACGTGGAGCGGTGGGAAGAGGCGCATGTGTGGATCGGTTCAGCGGAGATAGTCATGCCCCAACGCGACGGCCCGACCCATGAACTGAAGACGTTGAGCCTTCCCTTCCAGGCCATGTGGGAGGGCAGGAAGACCCACGAAGTGCGGAAGAACGACCGCCCAGGTGGGTTCACGCTCGAAGACCTGCTGATCCTCCGCGAATGGAACAACGGCGGCAAGGTCTACAGCGGGCGAACCATCTTCGCCGTGCCGACGTACATCACCGAGGGCGGCGCGTTCGGACTTCCCGACAACATGGTGGTGATGTCGATCCGCGTGATCGCCAAGCACCAGAACTGGAGTCCAAGTTGACCTTCCGCCCCGGCCAATATCTCTACCGCGACGAGCACTACAACGTCTTCGTGAAGACGAGTGGTGCGAACGCTTACCACATCGGCATCAACCTGCTGATGCAGGAGTGGGGCATGGGGATACCTGACCCACACTGCGGGATCGCCCTCTGTTCCACTGAAGAGAAGCGGGCCTGCTTAGCCTACATCAAGGCGTTGCTTGAACTCGAAAGCAGACGCGGGGATTCCCTCACCCCGTGTTCTTCTACATCCGCACCTGACCGCCGCACCGAGGGACGCCATGCCGACAATAAGTCAGGAGTTCATCGACTCCCCCGAGTTCCACCGCCCTGACGCCGAGCGGCGCATCTTCTCCGATCCTCCCGCGATCCCTCAGCCGGACATCTCGTGGTACTTCGCGTCCGAGGTTCGCAAGCCCAGGCGTTCGCATCTGTTGACGGCGGACCAGGAGCGAACCCTGTTCCTCCAGTACAACTACGCACGCTGGATGTATGTCGTGGTCGCGTCGAGCGACGCCGAGGCATCGAGGTGGTTGCGTGTCGCCAATGAACGCAAGCGGATGCTGGTCGAATACAACCTCGCCCTGGTCCTGGCGATGGTCGTTCGCTTCGTCGGCAAGAACCATCCCGAGTTCGATGACCTGGTGTGCGAAGGCAACATGCGGCTCGTCCGTGCCGTCGAGCGGTTCGAGGTGGACCGGGGATACAAGTTCTCCACCTACGCCTGCCGGGGGATCATCAACCAGGTCATCCGCTGCCTTCAGCAGAGCGAGCGGAGGGCCATGAATCTCGCGTTCGAGTCCACCGCGCCCGATCCCATGCTCGCCCTGGGCGACATGGTGGACCTGCGAGAAGTCATGCACGGCGCGGGGCTCACCGACATTGAGCGGACAGTGATCGAGCTTCGCTTCCTGAAGCCGGACACGATGATCCTGGAAGACGTGGGTAAAGTTATCGGGGTGGGCAAGGAACGTACCCGACAAATACAGGCCGAAGCACTGGAAAAGCTCTGGCTCGAATGGTAGAGTCTTCGTACCATGAGCACCACCAAGCAACGTCGTCAGTTCAAGGTCTGCACCAAGTGTCACACCCGCCGCGCGGTCAGCCGGTTCGATGCCGACGCCAGTCGTCCGGACGGGCTTTACTGCCACTGCAAGGACTGCAAGCACACGCCGGGTCGCCGCAAGCAGATCAACGCGGTGAGGGCGGACGCCCAGCGGGACGCCAAGCGCCACGCCGATCGCTCGGGCCGTCCCTGGACGGAGAACGACGACAAGATCGTGCTGGAGCTTCCCTTCCGCGACGCCGCGAAGCGGCTGAAGCGGGGGTACTGGGCTGTTGCCCAGCGGCGGTTCCGGCTCAAGCACGGCAAGGTCAAGAAGTAGGAGCCCTGGATGACCGAGCAGGAACACATCGCCAAGCAAGCTGCCGAGCGCGAATCCAACCTGGTTCGGCATGTGGAAAGCCTGATGTACATGGCGAAGCACCTGCCCAAGGCGGCTCGTGAGTTCCACCAAGGTCTTCGCAACGCGGGCTTCAGCGCTCATGAAGCGATCGATCTGACGAAGGTCTGGATCGCGAATCTGAGGTAGGGCTGGCGTGGCCAGCGGCTGAGTGGACCTTACAACCCACCGGCGTCGCAGTAACAGCCCCGCTTCTTTTCACCGGAGTACGATCGATGACTTTCAAGTGCCACGACTGCAAGGATACCGGCGTCATCCACCTGCTGACGAGCAGCAAGCCGTGCGCCTGTCGCGGTACTAACCTCCAGCCCACGATGAGCGAGGCTGCCGCCCTGTGGCGCACGCCGTTGGCCGGTGAGCAGCCCTATCACTTCAAGGGCACGCCGGAGATGCCCGTGCTTGGCGGCGGTGGCGGCAGCTTGAGCCAGGGCAGGGCTTCAGTGCGTGCGATGGTTCGTACTTCCGATGGTAAGAAGGCGGGAACGTGTCAAGTTCTTGGCTGTCTCGGTGTTGCCACGGACATCAACCCCCTGTACTGCCTCAAGCACATCGGCTCCGGGGCAGCGGCCAAGTGCGACCACACTCAGACCTACACCTTGGAGATCAAGGACTCCAGCGGCACAACCACCCTTACCGGCCTGACGGCTTCGCAGGTGGAAGACGTGCAGTTGATGCAGAAGCAGGGCATGAACGGGCTCCAAATCCGGGACTGCTTGAACCGGGGCTACGAGCGGGTGAACGTGGAGGAGCAGGGCAAGCCCTCCAGCGTTCGCATCGTCTCGCGCCACGGGTTCGAGGAAGCGGCACTGAGGGAAGAGGCCAAGAAGATCGCGGTCGAGATTCACTCATGCAATCCGTCTCTGAAGACCTGGACGGACATCATCTGCCGAGCCCTGGTCCGGCTGTCGGTCCGCAAGGTCATCGCCAACGCTCCCAGGTTCTCAGTGAACACCGGGGGCCGCGTCTTCGGCAAGACTGAGGCGATGCGCAAGATCATGGACGGGTTCAGGGACACCTACCCCGGCTTTGCGAAGCTCGCCGCCCAAGGCATCCGTGACGTGCGGGAGAAGACGGCGGAATTGATGTGTGGCCCCAACGTCCAGGACTTCCACCACGAGATCGAAACCGAGGCAGGATCAGGGACCATGCGGCACACGGTCACGTTCACGGTGAGCAACCCCCGTCCCAAGTTGCCGAACTTCGGCGGCTTCCCTGAAATCATGGACAAGGAGCGGCTGGACGAACTGAAGTCGAAGTGCAACGCCTTGACGTTCCGCAATGAGGAGTTGTTCGGCAACTTCCCTGCGATCCCCAACGACCGCTTCATCCGTGGCCCGGTTCGCTGCGTGTTTGATGGAACGAAGTGGAGGGAAGATGAACAGCCCGAATGACCAACCCAACATCCTGAAGCTCACCGAGGTTGAGGGCAAGCCCGTCACTCTCGACGCTTCGCTTCCCGGCCAGTTGCCCGAAGCGATGGCGAGTGACACCGCAGCGCAGAAGGCCAGTCTGGTCATCTCCCACCTGGGCAACGTCTTCGGGGGCCTGCACTTCGGGATCGAGGCCGAACTGAACGGCCATCCCACGGAGCCTGAGAAGCGGGAACCGTTGGCCCTGGCTGCCGAGCAACGGGTCAAGGGCGTGATCGACGCGGCTCTGGCCGAGGTGGGCGATGAGGTGGAGGGCGAAACCGAGGCGATCGTGGTCAACAAGATCGGCCTGATCGTCGGTCGCGCCCTGGCCGAAGACTTCCTCACCCGCGTCGATCCCCTGCTCAACCCCGACGAAGACGGCGAGGATCGGGGCGAGAGCGACGTGCCGATGGGCGGCGGCAACGGCGATCCTCCGGACATCTCGCCGGGTTCGGACTACTAGGAGCACGAACGATGAGTAACGACCGTCTGATTGCCCGGCTCGTGATACACGGCGGCGCGGAGTTGTCTCCCAAGGTCGCGAAGGACATCGCTGACTGGCTTCAGGGGCTGAGCAAGATGATGCGAGGCCGCGAACGCAAGCGTCTGGCTAAGCGGTTCACCGCGAGGTACTTCTTCGCCAGCAAGTCTACGAAAGCCTTCTGTCGAAAGCACTTCGGTCGATGAAAACCAACCCCTCCGTCCGCGTCGCCACTCCCAGCCACATACCGTCCCGCGACGGCCAGATGATCCTCCTGGGCGACTCGAACCCCGCCCAGCAGGAGTTCATCGACACGCAGGGGTGGGAGGAGTTCCATCGCCGGTACACCTCCAAGGCGATCGACGCCGGGGCGAAGTTCTTCATCTTCCGGATGCCGGGTTCGCACCTGTACTTCGACGGCGCGTCGATCGGCATCGACCTGCTCGGCTGGCGCAAGATGGTTGATGACATGCTGGCCCGGGGTGTCGAGCCCATCGTCTACGTTCGTGCGCCGCACTTCCTGTCGCCCGGCTGCAAGCTCTCCTGGCAGTTGCTGCGGGACGTGATGTCGCCATTCGAGGGCTGTTCGATCGGCTTCGATGCCCTCGCGGTCTGCGATCCCCACCCGGTCGTGGACGTGGTGGAGTCCATCCACCCTCACGTATACACCGAAGCGTGGTGGCATCGCGGGTTCCGCCACTGGCAGAAGTTCCCGACGATCATCACCGAGGAATACTACAAGGTCCAAGACCTTAGTCTCGTGCCTGATCGCCTCTTCGGACTCCCGGAACGCATTCGCAACCTCAACACGCTCGATGATCCCAAGGCATGGGCAGCGGACTGCCGAGCCAAGGGCCACTCTCGTGCGTGGATGGTTTTCCCAGGGACGGTGAACAATGACGCTCATCTGCTATCAGCCCCGTAAGTTCTCGGCGTCGAGCAAGGAGATCATCCGCCGAGCCAACGAGATCATCAGGGACTACCAGCAGCAGGGCCTGGACCTGACGCTGCGTCAGGTCTACTACGTCTTCGTATCCAAGGGCTGGATTCCCAACAACCAGACCGAGTACAAGCGTCTCGGGTCGATCCTCAACGATGCTCGCATGGCGGGCGAGATCAGTTGGGAGGCGATTGAGGATCGCACCCGCAACCTGCGTGGCCGCAGCCACTGGGCGGACCCGGCGAACTTCCTCCGCGACACGGCGCACTGGTACGCCGAAGACCTGTGGTCCGACCAGGACCACTATGTTGAGGTGTGGATCGAGAAGGACGCGCTCGTGGGCGTGCTCCAGGCCGTGTGCCCCCGCAACGACGTGCCCTACTTCTCGTGCCGTGGCTACACCAGCCAGAGCGAGATGTGGTCCGCCGCGATCCGCCTCAACCGCGCCGCGCGCCGGGGCGACCGGCAGGCCGTGGTGATCCACCTGGGCGACCACGACCCGTCCGGCGTGGACATGAGCCGCGACATCCGTGACCGGCTGAACGGGTTCAGCAACATCCGCTTCAAGGACGAGCCCGCGTTCGATCCGGACTGGGAGCCCAAGGACATTGAGGTGCGTCGTATCGCGCTGACGATGGATCAGGTCCGCGAGTACAATCCTCCGCCGAACCCGGCCAAGATGACCGACGCTCGCGCCCAGGGGTACGTCGCCGAGCATGGTGACGAGTCGTGGGAGCTTGACGCCCTGGAGCCGCGCACGCTGATCGCCCTGATCCAGGCGGAGATCGATTCGTGCAAGGATCAGGAGCGGTGGGACGCGGCGGTGGAGCAGCAGGAGGCGAACCGCACCCGCGTGATCGCCGCTTCGCACCAGCTTGACCGCAAGCCGATCAAGGACATCCTGACCGCCCAGGTCAAGGAAGCGAAGGCCGACATGAAGCGTGCGAAGCCGAACTCATCGGCCTACGCTGAGGCCCAGGGACGGCTCAACCTCGCGCAGCGGCTCCTGAAGGAAGAGGAGTAGAAACACAGCAGGCCGCACCCCGAGAGGCACGGCCCGCCGCAGAGGAGGCGATCGCTCACCCCTCCGTCAATCCGCGTACTTGCCCACCTTGTCGTCCCGCTTCACTTCATCGATCACGGCCTTGTCGCTGCCGTCCGCTTCCTTGGCGATCGCGGCCTTGACCACCCGCTGCATCTCGGGCGGCACGTCGCGGTGCTCGACACCAGCGACGACGGCGCGGAGGGCTTCCCGCTTCGAGTTCGATTCGCCTTCGTGCTTCTTCTTCTGGAACTCGGCCCAGATGTACGGGCCGACGATCATCAGCAGCACAGCCGCAGCGGTGTACAGCAGGATGACCGGATAGAAGGCAGCGGCCAGCAGACCGACGCCCGAGGCCGCGAGGATCACGGCAGGGCGTCGCAGGAGCCGGTAGAAGCAGAACGCCGACCCGCCAAGGCAAACGAGCCCCAGCCAGAACATCGGATTCTGCCAGGGGAGCGGCGGGATCTTCAGGGCCGACGCCTTCTGTTCGGAGTCCGAGCCGCCGCCCTCCGCCGTCTGCGAGCCGTCAGCGCCGAGCCCGACCCTGGGCGGGGAGCCGTCGAACTTCTGGTCCAGCTTGTCGCCTTCGGCCACGGCTCCAGCGCCGACGCCGCGCCCTTCGTTGCGAGTCTTGACGGTGCCGCCGTCCTTGTTGCTGATCTCCACCTCGACCGTGCTCCCGGGCGGAGCGTTGAACGCCTGCCGGAGGGCTTCCTGCTGCTGAGGGGTCAGGACAGGGGCAGCGGCCTGGGGTGGCGCAGCGGCAGGCTGGCGGTCAGGAGCGAGCGCCCCGATGGTGCCAAGGGTGGCCAGGGTGCCGAGCACCCCCAGAACTGTCTGGTTCATGTACGGACTCCTCTGTGTTCGGAAACTACTTGGGCGGGGTCACGATGACCCGGATGACCGTGGGCGACGGCTCAGGCCGATCGCACTGATGCGGCGCGGGAGTCGTCGCCTTGATCTTCATGGTGGATTCGGACGGACGCCGCTCCTCGCGCTCGGACTTGATCTCCGACTCGCCGGGCTTCACCTCGGTCCGTGCGGGCTTGACGGGCATGATGCAACCGCCCAGGAGCAGGGACACGGCCAGCGGAAGAACGATTCGAGCGACGCGCATGGGGCAACTCCTCGATCGATCATACGCTCGCCCAGGGGCGAGGGCTATCGACGGAGGTAGAGTGTTCCCAGGTCGTGGACGAGATCGGCGTCGAGCAAGAAGGGGATCATCCAGCGGATGTTGTCCATCAGGTGCCGCTCGCGGACGATCGCTCCGGTGTCCCAGAGCCTGATCGGTTCGCCGCCGACAGGAGTGCGAACACCCATCACTTCGTCCGTGAAGACGGAGAAGAAGAACAAGTCGTAGGTGGGCGCGACGAGCTTGGCGAAGTTGTGCCAGTGGTGTGTAGGAATGAGCACACCCGTCTCTTCGTGGAACTCGCGAGTCATGGCAGCCACAGCCATCTCGTGCTTTTCGATCTTCCCGCCGACACCGTTCCAGTTGCCGATGACGCAGGGCGGACCCTTCTGCTTGTGGACCATTGCCACGAGCGTCTTCCGCTCGTTGAACGCGAGGCCCACGACCATCTGGAGGCGGGGCGGTGGAGCCTCTTTGGGCAGCCCTACGCTGCTTCCACACTGAGGGCATTTCCAGCCCGGTCCGTGTATCGACATCAGGTTGGAGCACTTGCTGCAAATGCAAGCGTCCACGCCGAGATGTCGAGTTGGATGGTAAGCGGTCATTCCTATTTCTCCTCAGCGATTGGCGGGCCGTAGCCCAGCCGCTCCATGATGAACACGGCTGGTTGCATGGGTGCGATGGTAATCAGTTCCTCGGTGGTGAACCATCCGAAGCCCTGGAACTTGTCCTGCTCGATGCGAACACTGGGCGGAAATTCCCCCATGAACTGAGCCTGATAGATGGCGAAACGGAACGTGTCGCCCAGGTCGATCTCATCCAGCGGCTCGATCGTCGCGGTGATGCCAGTCTCCTCGCAGAACTCCCGCTTGGCGCACTGGACCACGGACTCGCCTTCTTCGATCTTGCCGCCCGGCACACACCATGCGTTCGGGTACTTGCTGTCGCAGCGGCGCTGGAGCATCAGGAGACGCCCGGCGAATGTGGCCGCGACAATGGGAATCAACTGACGCACGCCGCGTTCGAGGATGACTTCCTGAAGGGCGATCTTCAAGTCACGCTCTCGTTCGGTCGTGTAGAAGTCGCCCTTGATGCCACGAGTGTTGTTGACCTTGAAGCCCATCGCCTGGAGTTCGCAGAATACAACATCGTGTGTTGCTGTCCGCAAGTTTGCCCGCTTGTCAATTTCAGCGCCGATGGCAAGCGGGCAGTAGCAGCCGTTGTCGTAGTTGTAGGTGTCCGTGACCATCGGGTGCGGCCAGGAGAGCACGCGGTGAAGCTGCGCCGTCGTCAGTTGGCGGAGCCCGTTCTTCAGGCCGGTCTTGCGGGGACATTCAGTCTCGATCACGGCAGTTCCTCCATTTGTTCCAGGCCGCGATGTTCAGCACCATCAACATAGAGTGCATGGCGATCAGCGGCATCTGTTGTTCAGTCAGTCCGTACACGATCCAGAGCACGTTCGAGAGCAGGTAGACAGGCCAGCACCAGAGGGTATTACTGCCAGTGAGGTAGACTCCCAGGAAGGTTGCGATAGTGGCAATCCAGCCGATCATGCGAGCTTCCTTGTCCACCGACTGTTTACGAACCTGTACCGTTTCACAACACGCGGCGGGTGTGCGCCCTCGGTGCGTCGAAGGTAGACGAACAGGGTGTCCATGTCGTAGATGACGTAGTGACTCTTGGTCTTCAGTTCTTCGTACACATCGCCGACCACCGGCGCGTGTTGAACATCACTGTCGCCGCTCATCCCCCACCTTCCTCAAACAGCGTCATAAAGTCATCGAAGTCGTCGCCGGTGATGAATCCGTTGCCGTCCAGGTCAGCGCACTGGCAGCCGTTCTCGAACAGTCGCAGGTAGATGTCGAGATCGTTTCCGTTGATGAAGCCGTTCATGTCGGCGTCGGCGGGACCGGCCCATTCAACATGCGTCTTCCCGAAGCCGCCGTAGGATGTCCATTCCGCGACGAACAGCCTTGTCTGTTCGTTGTACTGTCCCTGAACCGTAGTCGCGAACTCAGTGACCGGGCCGATGTAGTATTTATAGAACAGTTCGTCGTCGTAGTAGAAGAACCGTTGCTCAGCCGGATACGTCGGTGGGTTGTCTATTTCGCGCCTGATGGTCGTGCCGATCGTCGGTGGATCGATGGGATCGTAGATGGGGCCGACCATATTTTCCAGGTTGATGTTGGTGATGATGACCAGGCCAGCCACGGTCGGGTAGTACGAAAACCCGGTAAAGCAGTCAAGCATCAATCTATCTCCTCCTCTTCACAATCCTCGACTCGGAGTTTGAAGAGGGCGGAGATCCGGTTCATCTCAGAGACGTGCAGCCTGCCTTCGCGGTCGTTGTCGATCAGCCCGGCCACGAATGCAATCTCCTCCTGGGTGAGCCCCTGCCCCTCGCTATCGAGCCGGAGCAGAAGTTCCCAGCTTTCCCGTTGAGCCGCCGTCACATTCTTCTCCACGACGTATTCCAGAGCGCAGCCAGCTTTCTTCTCTCGTCCTCTTTCACGCAAGCTCCTTCGCGATCAGCGAAAGGTACGTTGGGGAACGATCCACTCCTACGAACGCACGACCGAGGGCCTTGCACACCTTCGCCAGGGAGCCGCTGCCAGCGAAGCCGTCCAGCACGGTGTCGCCAGGGTTGCTCCAACCCTTGACGATACGCTGAAGCAACTCGGGAGGCAACTGGCACGGGTGCCAATCGACGTGATCGACGGATGTTCCTTGGAGGCGGCGGAACTTCCACACGTCACCGGGCGTAAACGGCGTCCGGAGCGCGGCGTGCAGGCACGCATGTTTGACCAGGGCGACATCGCCATCACTCGGTGGTCGGCAGCGGATCAGGTCCACCACCTCTTTCGCCACCTGGTCGATGTTCAGGTCCGGCGCGAAGTCCCACGTCGTCCCTGGCACGCGGCCCTTGCTGTTGGCCCGCTTGTCCTTGTAGATCGCCTGCCGCGCCGATGGGACGCGGATGGCGTTGGGGTTCCACGTCACGGGGCCATCACCCACGCGGTGGCAGAAGATGAACCGATAGTCGCGCGTCAGCGAACGATCGCCCTGGTACTGGGCGAACGCCTCATGCCAGACGATCCGGTAGAGGCGCGGGCCGACGACGCGGCTCAGGAGTTCGCCGGTCCAATCGGCGTGCTCCTCGGTCGTCATCCACCAGAACGTCGCCCCTGGGCGAGCGCAGTTGACGAGTTCGATGATCGACGCCTCGGTGAGACGCCGGTACTCCTTCGGACCGAGGCGGTCCCGGGTGTTGTCGTCGGCGTACTCGATGCCCAGGTTGTACGGCGGGTCGGCGAAGATTAGATCGGCGGGCTTGTCCAGTCGGACGTGGACAGGCACGACGCCAGACAGGTAGTCGTGCGCGATCAGTTTGCAGGACCAGTCTTGGGTTGTCATAAAACAAGGGCCACCGCCGTTAGACGGCAGCCCCGTGAAGAGAGGTGTCAGATCACGGCCATTCGCGGTGATAGACCGCCGAGCGATCGCCCAGGCCGACAGAGACGGAGTTCGCTTCAAGGCTTTCGCAGAGCAGGCGAGCGAGATCGGCGGAGGGGTAGTTGATCCAGTCCTGGTCAGCCTTCAGGAAGGCCATTTGGAGGCAGGTATCGAAGTTGCCAGCCGGTCCGAAGACCACGCTGTTGTCCGCCCAGATTCGCACGTTGCGACCGTCCTTCAGCCGCGACTCGAACAGTGTTTCCGCGACGGGCTGCTTCTGGGTGCGGGCTTCGACCGTCGAGAGGCGCAGACGCAACTTGTCCAGCGAGTTCTCCTGGACACTCCTGGCCTTGCCGCGCTCCAGCCGCAGCGCCATCCAGTGAGCGAAGATCGATCCGCTCATGGTGGCCAAGGTGTAGACGATCAGGAACGGCACCGGCATCGACTTGGCCTGCGAAACCTGGTCGATGGAGATGAACAGCAGCGCCGCGTAGATGCCGTTCGAGAAGATCGAGGCCACAAGGTGATAACCGAGCGAGCCCGAATTGCGGCCACGGCTGACGAACGTGAAGGCCACGTTCTGGATGAAGCCCAGCAGAGCCACCGGCCAGAGAGCCGGAGCGACCTGAGCGACGACCGCCCAGGCAGCGGCCCAGGCGAGGGTGATCCAGACGAGCACGTTCCTGTGCAGCCTCATCAACGGTATGAAGATGCAGAGAGCGGCAGCAGCGAGAGCGATCGAGCCAATCATGCGGTTCCCTCCATTTGGGTGAGTATGTCTTCCATGTCACGGCGCATCTCGTCAGTGAATCGCCACCTGTACGACTCGTTGAACTTACGGAGTCGTTCGAGGGCGGTCATCCCCTTCATCGGGATGTAGATGTCACGACTCTGCGCGACGACGTTCTTCAGTGTCTCGGGAACGAGTGCCCAGGGGCGACCGGACGCGGTGGCCCGTTCGACTTCGGCCTGAGTGGACACCGGAACGGTGTTCGCACCGTGCTCCCGATCAAACTGCTGGGCGACCGTTGCCACGACCGCAGATTGCTTGGTGACGTGTGAAGTCAGATACTGAACGTCCGGTGCCCCCTCTTTCAGAAGGGCATAGGCTTCGGGACTGTCTTGCCGATCGGTCCAGAGACGGGACGTGACCAACGACAGGTCGAAGTCATGGACCATCCCGCGATCGCGGTCGAGCCGGAGGGTCTTCGCAGCCAGGGCGTAGCCGTAGCGGAACTTCTCCATGCGGCGAACGAACAGGCCACCGACATAGATGCGGCCCCGCTGAGACTCGCCCTCAAGGATCGCGTCACGATCTGTGATGGGATGGATGTTGGCGTCGATGTCCGACCACTGCTCATCACTGACGCCGCCGATGCGGAACGTCACTCCGTCGCCCTCACTGATCGCTAGCGGGCGAACGTAGATTCGTAGAACCTCGCACCCGAAGTGGTCGTCTCGTTCGATCTTCGGCTCCCAGGCCACGTCACCGTTGTAGATGGTGACGGGATGGCCGAGCCGCGTGAGCACCAGGAGAGCGAGCTTGTAGCCTTCGCCGAACTGACCACGGGCGGATGTGCCGGTCTTCGTAGTCTGGCCCAGGAGCAGGGTCTGTGGCGTCAGGCGTCCACGGTTCGTTGAGACGGAGAGAACGCCCTTGGCGTGACGGATCGAGGTGCTGGCCCCGGCTTCGCCTTCGTCCAGCGCGTTCTGGTACACCTCGCGCACAGCTTCCCAGAGGCCCCAGTGCTGAACGTAGTTTGGTGAGATGGCGAGGGTGAATGGTTTCATAGGCTCCACCCGCGATAGCGTTCCTTCGTAGGAGCGGACTCGGGGTCTTTCCTGGAGAGACGGCGCGTCAGCTTATGCATCTGACGTTTCAACCAGCGACGATACACAGCGATGCGTTCCCTTCGACTGATCTTTTCCGGAATCATGGCCGAAGTCGTTGAACCGCACGACGCATCGCACGAAGATCGTTCTTCATGTCCTGGGTTCCGGCCTTTATCACCCGGCCCAACTCACACAGGATGGCGGTGTAAAACGCGAGTTCCACAACCACCATCAGAAGCAGGCCCTTCACCCAGTCCACGCCGAAGTAACGAAGGACTATGACCGCGAGGGCAGTTCCGAGCAGGTCGCGGAACATGTACCACGCGATGCGCCAGTTGCTCACGCCGCACCCCGCAGTTCGACCTTGCCGTGGATGCGATCGACCAGCGGTCCGGTCGGACCGTCGATGATCTTGTTGTTGAGATCGCGGCGGAAAACCTCGATCCAACCTTCCTTGGCGTGAGCCGTCACCACGTCGTTCCTTCGCACCCCGTCGAAGATCACTTCGATGTCACCGTGAGCGCAAGGGCTGTAGTGCGGGGACTTCTTGTCAACACTGATCGCATCGAGATTCATTGAACTCTCCCTCAACTGTCTTCGGGAAGGTAGACACTGCGACGCCACTGGGCAACCGAAGCCACGCGGATTTTCAGGCTATCGGTCCCCGCCCATGAGCGACCAGACCTTCTCCACCGCTTCCCAGTCTTCCTCCTGCTCGATCCACGCCAGGGCCGCGTTGTACTCGTCCACGGCCCGCTTCGGCCACCTCGCCAGGAGTGCGGGCACAGGGGCCATGTCCTCCCGCTGCGCGGCCATGTCGATCATGCGGACGAGTGCGAGGCCGCGCCTGATCTTGCTGGTGAATCGCAGCTTGGGCTTGGGGGCGAGGATGGAGTCAGGGGTGATCGATTCCGCAGCGTCGGCACCACCAGGGCTGTTCTCCGTGCTCGTTGGGGGTGCAGCCTCCGTACCAGTCGTGGCGTCCGAAGGCACACTGGACTTCTCCCCAGAGGGCACGGAAGAATCGCCTGAGCATTTCAGTTCCTCATTCATAAACACCAGCCGGGGCATTTACGCCCCGGCCAGTGTCAACCCATCAGATCAATCACTCCGTCGCCAGGGCCAGCGCCTCATTGAAGGCGATCTGCTTGGCGAAGCTGGACGCGCCGAACAGATTGCTGTGGACGCGGCCTTCGGACTCCGCCACGTCCTTGAAGCGGCCCCGCTGGTGGTCGTGGTAGTAGCTCACCGCGTTGAAGGCGTGCCACGCGGTGCCTTCGGTCGAGCGGACCGTGTTGCGAGCCTCAGAGAGGTTGCCGTTCCAGAGGCCCAGCACCTCATCGGTGTGCTTCTCGCTCATGTCTTCGCCGTAGGTGCGGGCGTACACGCGGTCGAAGTAGTCGGCGATGCCCTCCTTCTTCAGCTTGATAGCGGCCAGGCCGCGAGCCTGCTCCGCGAACGCCTCGCTCCGCTTGACGATGATGCCCAGCGACGCACGGGCAAGCTCGATTTTGCGGGTCACGTCGCCGTCGTGGGCGAACCGAGCGCCGGTCGTCGTACCCTCGGCCATCGCCAGGGTGTTCGCACAGACGACACGGACCGAGGTGAAGAACACGCGGAAGCCGTTGATGCCGTCGTGACCGTTTGAGATGCAGACGTAGTTCTTCAGCATGTCGCCGTCCAGCACCTCCGTGTCCTTGGGCAGCTTGATGAGCACGAAGGTGCGCTTGCCACCACGGAGTGAGCCGCCCGTCTCGACGCGCACGGCCTTGTCCTCGCCCGCGAGGATGTCCGCGAACTTGGCCATCTCCTGGTTGGAGATCGGGCGGTAGTCCTTGCCGACCATGCCCAGGCACGTCGCCGTGTCCATGCGGACGTGCATCCGGTTATCGGCAGCGACGACCTTGCGCCCGTCCGGGAGCACGAGCGGCGGCACTTCGTACAGGCCGGTTTCCCAGCCCAGGCCGAGAACGTCGAACGCCTCGGTGGGGGTCAGGCCGTCCGCGAGCTTGACGCCCAGGCCGTGCCACGCCTTCTCGCCAACGTGACCAAACTTATCGGTGCTGGTGATCTCGTGAGCCATGACATACTCCTGAAAAGGTTGAAGGGAACGATCATAGTATCCCATACGAACCCGGGAGTGTCAAGGGAATCTAAAAAGATTCGTACTGCCAGCCCTCCGGACACATCCGCCGCACGAAATCCACGATCGTTTCACCCGGAAGCAGATCACCCACCCGTCCAATCACGCACGGATTCCGACTACTCCATGCACGTCCTGACAGCCGTGGGAGGATGTGAACTCCAATCCAGGCTTTCGCACGTTTGCCATCAGGGTAAGTAACTTCCACTCGGTCGTCCGCCAGGATGACACCGGGATAACCCACGCCACAGAGAGCGATGTCGCCGACCTTCGGGAGACGGCCAGGGAAGTCAGGCTTACTGCATGTGCCGGAACAACCGTGAATCCTGTCGGTGGCCCAACACGGCGGACAGCATGTTCCAGTCCCGTCACCGAACTCGTTGTTGTGCGCGGCGTTGTGTTTCCAAGGCGTCTTCAACTCAGCACCTCCGAATAATCGTCAATCTCTTCCGGGGGCAGGTCGCCGTCCCACTGGTACGGACCGCCGAAGTTCGCGTCGAAGTGCTTGCGGCACTCCTCCAGTGATGGGATGACGTAGAAGTAGGGGCGTCCCACGATCTTCTTTGTGCCGTCCGCCATCGGAATCTCGGTCGGGCAGCTACGCTGCTGACGCTTCAGGCCGGGTACGAACTCATTCAGGGCCATGCCCATGCGAGTCGCGTTCCCGCGCCGGGACATGTTGAAGCCCCGCGTATAGTTCAGATACTCCAAGAGCAGGAGATCGACCGCTACGCACGCGGCCCACTCGTCATGCTCCAGGAGCAGCGTGCCGCGACGCAGCACGTTCAGCCACCACTCCGCGTCCACATCCATCGACAGGGCCTTCTGCTGTCGGAGAGCTTCGGTTTTCGGAACGTCGCGGACATTGATGCCGCTTCCCTTGATGTCGTAGGTCAGCAGATGGTGCAGCAGAGCCTCGCGCCCGCCCTGGTTCTCCATCTGCCGGTAGATCGCGTCGAAGTAGGCCCGGTCGCCGACGCGATCAGGCAGGCAATCGAGTACGAAGTACCGGCGATCATCGTATCCGGCAGGGACGACCCACTTCTCGTTCGAGGCCATCATCAGGTGGACACAGTTGGCCGACGCCTCCGCGTCCACGCCCTTCAGTTCGACCTGGATCGTGCGCTCGGTCACGATCGTCTTCAGCACGGACTCGTTGGCCTTATCCCCCGCGAAGAACGCTTCGTCGGCGAACAGCAGCACGCAGTCGCGGAGGTGGGCGTTGAACTGGCCCACCAGGTGCTTGCTGTTGTTGACCATGATGTAGTGACGTCCGAACACCTGTCCGAACAGCGACGGGATCATGGACTTGCCGCAACCCTGCTTGCCGCGCATGACAATCGCCGAGTGGCCCGGCTCGCCGGGGTTCTGCACGCAGTTGGCCATCCAGAGCATGAAGTAGCGGAAGTATTCCTCATTGCCGCCGCAAGCGATGTCGCGGATATGGTTCAGGAGCAGCGAGCAATCCCCTGGGCGAGCCTCGCAGCCGAATCCGCGCCAGAGGTTGTACGCGCCGGGCACGTCCCGCCCAGGGGCGAAGACGACCTTGCTGTACTGGCGGCGCTGCGGGTGCCGAAGCCACCACTCGCCTGCGGGCATCTCCTGGTTGATGCTGTTGCCCTTCTTGTCGGTCTTCGTACCAACCACCACGGTGATATTCATGTAGCGGTTGCGGAAGTTGTCGAAGGTCTGCTTCGTGAGCCGCGATCGATTGAGCATTTCATCGAAAAGCTCCTCGACCACCATGCACTTGCCGCCGAAGTTCTCGATGACGGCGTGCTTGTCGTTCAGTTCGCGGAGCGTCGGATCAACGGCGTCTTCCTTGGCCCGCTCGATCTGCCGGAGCGCGTACCGCTCCATGCCGCCACCCTTCTCGCGGACGGACTCGCTGATGCGGAAGTCCGGGTCCGTGAGCACGGAGTAGATCGTGTCCTCATCGATCCCGGCGCGGACAAGCTCGCACGTCACCCAGAACAGCATCTCGCTGCGGCTGGGGAAGTGATCCGGGTCGTCCGGGTTGCAGCCCTGGACGATGTAGACCTTGACGCTGTTGGACACCTTGTCGCCGAGTTCATCGACGTGGGCGAGCCGCTTGATGTTGGCCGGGGCCTTTAGCTTCGGTGCGGCACCGATGCCTGCGCCGGAGGTGATCCCCTTGCCGACGCCCTGCACCTCCTGGGCCTTGACGAATTGGCTGATCGGGTACGAGCGATCGTCGTGGAACTCGATCACCTCCGCGAGCGACGGCACGCGGCCCTTCTTGGCCTTTTTCGCGTCCGGCACGTTGATCGTGCCGGGGACGCGCATGATTCGTGACACGTCGTGGCAGTTGTCCGCACCCAGAAGCCGCTCGATCTGGAGGTTGTAGAGTTTCAGGTCTTCGGCCACGGATAGGTCGCCGTTGACCGGCACGGGCTCGGCCAGCCGCCAGTAGGCTTGATAGCCGCCTCCCGAGTACACGATCGCCGTGGCCGGGGGCAGTCCGCCCGGCAGGTTGCGCAGCAGGGCCAGGATTCGCGCCTGCTCCTGGGCGATGTCCTCACCCGTCTTCGGGTCCACATCGACGTGGAGCCAGTGGACGGCCTTGATGTCCGTCCTCTCCAGCTTCTTCGTCGCGGACGCCATCGGCTCGCCCACGGAAAAGTAGCAGTTCGCGGGCATGGCCGCGCACGCCGCGACCCACTTCAGGAACTTGGCCTTATCATCGGGGCCGAATGTCTCCGTGGGGATCGACTTCTTGTCGATGCTCACGCCGGTCACGACGATCAGTCGTCCGGGGTGGAACCGCTGAAGGAAGTCCCAGGAGGCTTCGTAGTTGGGAACAGGTTCACTCAATGCCACCCTCGCATCAGCTTCGATCGGCGGATGATGTCCTGAAACTCAAACTTGGTGGGACACGATTCCCAGCGTCCATAGGCGAATCGTCGCGTCGTCTCCAGTGTCTCCTTGCCCAGGTGTTCCGCTGCGATATCGCCCTCGAACAGCATCCGCTCATCGCCCAGGCGGAGGAGCAGCCAGCACGCGCCTTGGGCCTTGGCCCGCTTGTAGAGCCAGACCCGCTGCTGTGCTGTGAAGTGGTCAATCCGAAACGGCGTCTCCGGGCGTTTCGGAATCTGCTCCACACCGACGTACTTCAGTTCGATCCATCCGAGCGTGCAGTTGACATCCGGCGTGCCGGGGAGCACGGGATTCTCGACCCGCATGGGATCGAGGCCCGCGAGCAGCGGGCGGACCGTCTTCCAGAACGCGGCTTCGTTCATTTGTGGAAGTCAGGATCGATGTAGTTGCCGAGGCGGATGCCGATGATCTCGCGATCAATCCGGTCCAACGCCTCATCAGTGAACGGCTCCCAGGTCGTCGCATCGAGCACGCGCAGCCCGAGCCACCGGGCCAAGGCAAGCTCCGCCACCGCGCCGGTGGATCGCTCCCACCCCGGCAGGAGAGCGATGCCGTCGCCCTTCTCGGCTTCGAGGGCCAGCAGAGCGGCGCAGTCGCGCCCGGCGAACCGCCGCTGATTGGCCGGAGTGTTGATCTCTTCAAGCGTGTCGTTCTCGGTGTGGCCGAGTTCGCGGTCCATGTCGGCAGGCGACATGACCTTGTAGCCCTTCGCACGTCCCGCCATCGCCGCCGCATCGAACGCGGGGAAGTTGAACTTGGGATATCCGCGCATCGGGCCGGACAGATAGAATCGTTGCATCCTCTGCGTACTCCTCGGTCGATCCAGGAAAACTCCGGTCCATACGATGGTACACACAACGATGCCTACGACCAACTCGGCGATTTTCCATTTCATCCCATGCTCCCGCCCCACGACGGTCCGATTTCCACGTCCACTCGCATCGGAACCGTCAACTTGACCGCATTGCGCATCACCTCGCCCATTGCCTCGCCCGCCTCCGGCGTCGGCACACTGCCGTCCGTCTCGTCGTGAACCTGAAGCTGGAGGTAGTGGTTCGCGTCGTCCAGGTCCACGACCGCCTTCTTCGTCTGATCGGCACTGCTGCCCTGGATCAAACGGTTCAGGCCCTTGTGAGCCCAGTCGTACCGCTCGGTCTTTCCGGTCACTGGGTTCTGCGTCGGCACCGACTTCTCGGGGAAGTGAACCTTGCGGCCCATGAGGGTTCGTATGTACCCTCGCTCCTGGATCGCGTCCTGAATCTTGTAGTTCAGGTCGCGGATGAACGGGGCACCGTTGTGGAACGCCTTGAATAGGGCCTCGCCCTCGGGTCCGGCCATCTCGCGGAGCTTGCCGTCGCGCCCCGGCTTCCACACCGTGGGCAGCTTCAGCGAGCGACAGAGTTTGGCCCCACCCATCGAATACGAGAGCCCCAGGTAGATGATCTTTGTCTCTTTATAGCCGGTCTTCGTAACCTTGGACAGGTTCTTGTAGGGACAGGCGTTCAGGTTGCGGCGAAGCTCGTCGGCGAAGTCGCGAGCGCCGCGGCACTTCGTCAACTCCGCGTAGTGCGTGAGAACGCGGGGCTCCTGCTTGGAGTAGTCGCACGACGCCCACAGCATCCCCGGCTCGGGGAGATAGATCGACCGCCACATCTTGGCGAACTCGGGATCGCGGGCGGGCTGCTGCTGGAGGTTCGGGTCGCACGACGAGAGCCGCCCGTACTTCGCACCCTTCTGGTCTTCCGCGCTCATCACGTCTTCGTCCTGGGCGGACGAGCCGCGAAGCTGGTTGAAGGTGCAGTGAACGCGGCCATTCACCATGTGCTCGCGGATGGAGGCCACGAAGGTATTGCGGAGCTTGTACAGGCGGCGAGCGCGGGCCAGGGCCTTCGCCACCGGGTGATCGAGCTTTTCCAGCAGTTCCTTATCGATCGAGGGCTTGCCCAGGGAAGTCACGTCGAGCCGCACGCCGATGGACTCCAGCACCGGCGCGACGGCGGCGGGCTTCATCACCTGGTCCATTGTGAGTTGCCGCCCGCAATGGGCCTTCACTTCGGCGAGCGACTTGCCGCACTCCAGGATCGCGAAGTCTTCGACCCGCTGAAGGTGCGGCTGGTCGATCAGCACGCCGCGACGCCGCATCTTCAGCAGCACGGGCAGAAGCCGCGACTCCAGGTCGAAGATTTGCTGAAGCTCCTCCTTGGCGATGTCGGCTTCCTGCATCCGTAGGATTTGCAGCGGCAGTTCCACATCACCGATTGCGTAGGCGGAGACGTGTCGCCCAGGGAGCTTCCACATCTCGGTCTTCGGATCGAGGCCCCAGTCCTTGGCGGCACGTTCGAGTGTGTCCTGATTCTTGCCGCTGAGCCCACGCCGCTTGGCGATGGAATCGAGCGAGTACGAGTCGTGCAGTTCCCAGATCAAGGGGTCCGCCACCTGCACGTCGCGGAACCACTTCGGCTGGAAGTTCACCCCGGCTTCCAGCAGGAAGTCCAGGTCGTACTGCATGTTCGCGCCGACAAGATCACCACGGAAGGCGTCCGCCTGATCGCGGAGGTATTCCATCGCGGCTTCAGGATTCTTCACGTTGTCGCCGCTGGCGTGTCGGAGAGGAACGTAGTGCGAAGGTCCGCCTTCGATGGCAAAGGAGTAGCCGACGATGTACGCGCCGCGACGGACGCCGGGGCCGAGCGTCTTCAATTGGTCGTCGCGAGTCTCGATGTCGATCGCCACGCGACCGTTCACTGGCCACGTAGGAAGTTCGGACACAGCGGGCGGCTTCCAGTCCGGCTCCAGCGAGTGCCAGAGCGGAACCTGGATTTCGTTCTTGCCGGTCTTGGCCTTGCTGCCTACCGCCACCGCTTCGCCGCCCTCTCGTTCTGCTTCATCTGCTCGATCCACTCCCAGCACGCCGCGCGCCAGTCCATCGCCTCGCACGCCTGGATCGCTCGCTGGGCTTCGTCGTACCGCTTCCAGCCCCGTTCCTCATCGGTGAAGATGTGGTGAGCGTGAATGATGGGGGCGTGAACCTTGCGGCACACGTCATCCTTCAGCCCCATCACCTTGCCGGTGCGGAGCAGGTCTACCTCATTCAGCCAGCCGTGAACAGAATCACCCACGACCTGACCCGGCTCAAACGGCACCTGGGCAGTGTAACAGTCGCCCCAGACTTCGGGCGGTATCCCGGCGATCACCTCCACCGTCTCCTGTCGCTCACAGAGTCCTGCCCAAGAGAGCGTGAGACGGCCCACAGGGAGCCGCACGAGGCGGGCGGCGGCTTCCAAGACCACGGAGAAGAACAGGAAGTCGGGCCGCGTGTCCTGGCAAAGCTGAGACAAGCCCCACCACGTTACGGTCATGCTCAGGGTCCGGTTCCGATCCAGCACCAACGAGCACTGGGGTGCCCGTTGGCCGATCACCACTACCCCTTGTGGTGTGATCTCTGACACATGGTCCGCCGCCATGAACAGGTCCGACAACCGAACATGCACGTCCGGCTCGATCCCGTCCAGCGGCGGGTTGCCGACCGTTACAACGCGGACGGCGCGAAGGAACTCCAGGAACGGGTCCGATCGGATGGAGGAGCATGGCTGCCGCTCCAAGGGCCGCTCGATGCACACCTTGGTCGGCGTGTCGGCGTAGAGAGCCCCGTCCTGCTTGCGACCCACCTTCAGCAGGTGCTGTGCGAGCAGGAACGGCATGGATGAGCAGTTGTCGATCAGCATGGTCAGCGGCTCACGCGGGCGCGACGGTCGAACCGGGCACGGTTGCGAAGCTGCTGGATGCGGCCCAGGGACTTGCGACCACGCGCCGAGTGGTCCGGCAGGAAGTGCAGCGGGTCCGGCGTCATGGCGAGCCGCACGATGCTGGCCTGATGGGTGTCGAAGCCGAAGTGCCGGACAACCCGGCTGAGTTCCTGGGTGCGGACGGCGGGATTGACGATCTTGACGCGAACCCTCATGTGCGAAACCTCCAGAAAAGTGACTTACCGCATCCTCACCACGGTCACTCGATCCGAGGCCCGTGTGATTGCGGTATACATCCACCGCGAAGCGTGCTCCCTGAACTTGTTGCTCTCGTCCAGGATGAGCACGGAACCGTACTGACTGCCCTGTGCCTTATGCACCGTCAGAGCATACCCATAGTCGAACGACTCGGCCTCCTTGATCTCGAAGAACGGCACCTCGCCGCCCAGGAACGGTTGCTCGTGGGCGATCACCGACATGGGCAGGCCCGCGCCGTCGGCTGGTTCGATGTCGAGCCCGACGCGGCACGCATGGGCGGGCGTCGCCTTCTTCACCGTCCAGAGCGAGCCGTTCAGCAGGCCCAGATCGTGGTTGTTGCGAAGGCACACGAGCCGATCGCCCGCGACTGGGGTGGGTGCGGTGTTCCGACCAAGCAGGCGGCGGAACTCCTGGTTGCAGCCCCTGCGCATCTTGTTCGTGCCGACCAGCATCTGGTCGTGGCCAGTGTACAGCGACTTGTCCGCGTCGGTGAGATCGATCACCCGGGACTCGCCGTAGTCGCCGATCTCAACCTCCTCGCCGTTGCGAATGCGGGTCGCCAGATCGATGATCGGGTTGTCGCGAGCCTGCCTATGAATCTCGGTGAGCAGAATGTCCGGCTGAGCCTCGGTGAAGTACCCCGAGCCGCTGACGGGCGGCAACTGGGCCGGATCGCCCAGCACGAGAATCTTCTTGCCGAAGCTCAGCATGTCGTGGGCCATGCGATCCCCGACCATCGAGCATTCGTCAATGATGAGCAGGTCCGCCTCGCGGAGCGGCGAAGTCTCGGCCTTCAACTCGAACAGTGGCTTGCGGCCCGCCTTCTTCTCCGCCGCGATCTCGGATCGGAGGTTTCGTACATTCTCGTTGGTGCTCAGCCACGCCTCGATCTTGTCTTCCGGGATGTCCGGCTTCTCCGCGTGAAGCTGCTCGATCAGGGCCGCAAGCTGCTTCTCCAGATCGTTGAGCCGGAACGTCCCTCGCTCGCGAGGCTTGTAGATGAGCGAGTGGATCGTGCTCGCCCCTGGACAGCCCTTGGTCTTCAGAACATGAGCCGCCTTGCCGGTGAACGCCGCGAACAGCGTGGTGCCTGCGCCCGCCGCAAGGTGCATGGCGAGCGTCGTCTTACCCGTGCCCGCGTAGCCGAAGAGTCGGAAGACCTGGGGTCCGTCCGAGCCGGTCTTCAGCCAGCGACCTACGGCGTCGAGCGCCTTGACTTGTTCAGGCGACCAGTGCAATCGATTCTCCTCTAAACATCCGCCCTGGGCCGTCGCCCAGGGCGTTGTATGCCACCGGCCCTCATGGGCCGTCAGCAGATGCCCCCGACTTCATCCAACATGCCCATGCTAAGCCGCACGCCGGGAAACGATGCGGAAGGGGATCGACTCAGAACGGGATGTCGCCGACCTCGCCAGCCGCCTCGCCAGCGTCGTCGGCGTCCTTGCCAGCATCGGCCTTGATGACACCGGCGCGGACGCCCTTGGCGACTTCCATCGCCTGCGGAGCCCACTTCTCCCACATGGGATCGCTGGTGCGGATGAGCGACGACATGAAGTCGTCGTTCACGGCGAACTTGGCGATGAGCTTCTGGAAGTCGCCCTTCTTGCCCTTCTCGAAGGCCGTGGACAAGTGGATTTTCGCCGCGAACAGCGGGGGCCGCTTGTTGGCGGGCAGCTTGTTGAACGGGGACATGATGTGCTCGCGGGCGGAGAGCTTGGTGCGCTCGAAGCCGCAGATCGCGGGCAGGCCCTTCATGGCGGCGATGTCTTCCGGGCTCTGGAAGACGACGCCGTACATGTCGAACCGCTCGACCAGGAAGTGGCCCTTCTCGCTGCGCCACTTCGACTTGTTGGTGCCGAACTTGCTCCGGGCGAGCTTGGCCACCGGCCCGTTGGGATCGTGCTCGCCGATCGTCTCGCCCTTGCCGTCGAGCGAAGTCTTCTCGACCAGCTTGTGGCTCTCTTCGATGCCAATGAAGAAGACGCCCTTCTTGCCGTCGAAAAGCACGTCGCCCAGCAGGAACATGCCGGGCCGCGCGCCGGCAACGTACTTCTCGTCGCCCTCGGTGCAAGCCTTGCTCAGCGGCTGGAGCACCGACAGGTACGGAACGCGATTGCCCTGGCCCGCCAGAGACGTGCCCTGGCCCGCGTACTCGCCGTAGTCGAACACCTCCATCTCGCCCGCTTTGTTCCTCAGTTCGATCGCCGTCGTGCTGTTCTCGCTCATGTTCACATGCTCCTTCAATCCACAAGTCGCACTTCAAGATCACACCGGCTCACCGTGAGCACGGGTCACTTCTTCTTGGCTTCCTTGAACTCCGCGATGGCGAACTCCCGCACGCCGAAGATGTCGCGGGGCACCGACTTCCGCTCCTCGATCAGTCGGGTGAGCAGGGCCTTCACGGTCGCGGGCTCGGCCCACCGCTCGCAGGCCACGCTTCGCATGTGGGCCTTGGCCAGAGCCTCCGCACATTCCTGAGCGGCCTTGGCCTCCTTGACGCCGAACGCGATCGTCACCTCGCGCTTCACGATGTCCGCGTGACCGTTCTTCTCCAGCCAGTCCCAGGCGTCGTTGCGACGGTTGGCCGGGATGGAGTTCTCGATCTTGTCGCGGTGACGGACGACCAGCCCTTGCTCGGTCGTGAACTCGGTCAGCCCCGCCGCCTTCATCGCCTTGGGAAGGGCGTCCATGACGACGGCGCGGAGCTTGTCCTTCGCCGCCTTCGCCTTCTCTTCCGCTTCGGCGATCTCGCGTTCGTAACCCTGGGCCTCGGTCACGAGTGCGTTCAGGCCGATCATCGCCTCTTTCAGCGGCGTCACCTGCTTTTGTGCGTACTCGCCGTAGTCGTCCAAGCTCTGTTCATTGCTCATGCAGCACCATACCCTCCCGCCCGGAGGCGGTCAACTCAGCCACGCACGCAAACGGTCCCCCGTGACCTGCTGGGCAACATCGAACTTGTCCCGCAGGTTATTGGACACCTGTTCGTCCATCGTTCCGGAGGCTACGATGTCGATGTACTGGACCGGCCACCGCTGGCCGATTCGGTGGGCGCGATCCTCGCTCTGAAGCCGGTGCTGAAGGTTGAAGGAGTTGGAGTAGTAGATGCAGGTCTTGCAGGCCAGGGCTTCGGCCATACCCTCGCGCTGATCGCCCAGGAGCGTCAGCCCCTCGCCGCCAGCGGCGGGGTTGGACACGAAGAACTGGATGTCGCCCCGCTGGAAGCTCTCAACCGCAACTTTGCGATCGTCGTCGTCCACCGCGCCATCGTAACGGACAGCCTTCAGGTCGGCCTTCTTCATCCGCTCCAGGATCAGGTCCACGTCGCGGCGGAACCGCGTCCAGATGATCGCCTTGTGCCCCAGGTCTTCGCATACCTCCATGAGGATGTCTAGGCGGGGGTTGTCGGCCCCGATCGATACGATCGGCTCGCCCAGGGGGTCATCGATGGCGACGTAGCCGCAGCAAACCTGCTGGAGCCGCAGGAGCTTCGTCAGCACGATCGGGGTCGTGACCACCTCGCCGGAGTCCAGGAACGCCAGCGACTCGTCCTTGAGGGAGTCGTACACCCGGCGCTGAGCGGCGGTCAGGTCGTAGCGGAGCGTCTTGTAGAGCTTCGGCGGCAGGTCCGGCAGAACGTCTTCCTTCAGCACGCGGTCCGTGATCTCCGCGAGCATCTTGTTCAGCAGGTCCAGGTTGCGGTAGCACAGAAGCTCCGGGTACTCGCGCTTCGTTCCGTTCGGTCCGTAGCAGAAGCCCTTGCCCCACTCGCCGAACTGGGCCTTGAAGCCGGTGAACGAGTTGATGCCGTGCCGCACCCAGAACTGCGGATCGAGGAACTTGATCTGTGCGTAGATGTCGAAGGGGCCGTTCGGGACCGGAGTGCCGTTGAGGATGCGGCGGTACTTGGCGAACTCCGCCGCCTTGAACGCAAGCCGGGTTCGGATAGCCGTGGGCGTCTTGATGCGGCTCGACTCGTCGGCCACGATCATTATCTTGCGGCCTTGGAGGAACTTCTTCGCCCATGCCTTGCCCGCGTCGGTGCAGAGGGCATCGTAGGACATGGCCAGGACCGCGAAGCCCTTGGCCTGGATGCACGCCTCAATCTCCGACTGGTGCCACTTGGACTCGGCGGACTTCGAGCGATACCAGCACACGGTCGGCGAGCCCAGTTCCTTCGGCCAGTGCTCCGGCATCTGGTCGGTCACGAAGTTCCGATGCACGCCGTTGGGGGCAAGCAGCAGGATGCCGTCGATCTCGCCGTGCATGAACAGCCAGATCGCCTGCATGATGATCTCGGCGCTCTTGCCGGTCCCCTGCTCCCAGAGGTGCCCCCATGCAGGCACGTCGCGGTATCGCCGCCAGCGTTCAAGCTGGTGCGGGAAGGGGTCTTTGACGATGGGGCAGGTATCGATGACAGGCATCAGTTCCCTCCCAGCCAGCCTGTCACCAAGAACGCCAGCACACGCAGATCACTGTCAACCCGGCACACTGACTTCGGCCCCGGCTCGAACACCTCGATCGTGCCTTCGTGGGGCGGCGGGCCGGGGGTGCGAAGCCGGATGATCCGGCCCGCGTCAGTCCGCCACTTGAAGCTACCCTTCCCGTCCTCGCTGTCGGGCGGCGGGAAATCCTTGGGCGCGAGCATCGTCACTCCTTCTTGATGAGCGTCTTGCCCAGGGCCTCAGAGTGATCGTCGCGTGCCCAGGCCACGAGCGTGCCGCTCGGACCCGTCATGCTGTACAGCCGCGCCTCGACGGACTTGACCGGCTCGCCGATCAGCCCGGACTCGTGGTGGTACATATCGATGTTGCACAGGGCGGGGTTCACGCAGACCTTCACGCCGTTCGTCGGCGTCACGCTCTCGTACTCACGGACGCGGGCCTGATGGATGTGTCCGACGTGAATCTCGCGGAACCGGCATTGGCCCCACACGTCGCGGTTCTCCTCGCTGATGATGCGGGCAAGCTGAACCGGCGTGGCCTTCTGGCCGTGGTCGAAGACAATCAGAGTCTCGCCGTACACGAACCGCTTGCGCGGGTTCGGGGACAGGTTGAACTTCACGCGGGGGTCGTTGAAGAACCGCTGCGAGAGGGCCACGGTCAGGGCGTAGCCCGAGTGCATGTCGTGGTTGCCGGGTACGAAAACCACCTCGATGTCGTCGCACACGTCCAGGGCACGCTCGATTGAGTAGATCAGGCAGCGGAGCCCGGCCTGGAACACCTTACCATAGCGACCGTCCGCGTCCAGGTGGTGCTCGCCGTAGGTCGTGCGCTGGCGAGCGTTGTCGTAGTGCATGAAGTCGTTGCCCACGGGCATGACGATCTTCTCGATGCGGTCCGGCCACGTCAGGAGCTTCGCGGCCATGTCGTCCAGATTGTTTGTGACTCGCGACACGGCCTTGGTCAGGTCCATCGACTCGCCGACTTCGGCGTGCCATGCGTACATGCCCAGGTGAGCGTCCCAGAGGCCCCACACCGCCATCGCGCCGGTGCCAACCTTGTCGCCCTTCTTCATGGCAGGGAGTCGGGGCTTCGGCAGCGGACGCACCTCCTCACGGAGGAAGTCCAGCAGGGCCAGTTCCATCGTCTCGGTCATCACGCGCTTCCACGAGCACGTCGTCTGGAAGAGGGCGACCTTCTCGTGAGCGGCCTGGGTATTCGTGCCATCCTTCGTGCGGTTCGTGATCTTGCTGGCCTTGTAGAAGCCCTGCCAGATGTTCGTCTTGAAGTTCGTGCAGACCCACTTCTTCGTGTCAATCTTGAACAGATTCACCATCTCCGCTTCGGAGAGGGGCTTCGTAGTGACGATCACCGTGTCCCCATCCATGTCGCCGCGACCATCCACCGGCATGTCCACGCCTCCGGGGAGATTGGAGTCGCGGTTCTTGCCGTACTTCGTCAGGATATTGCTCACAGTGCCCGTCGCCACCTTGCACTCTTTGGCGATTTGTTCATTCGTCAGCCCGCGCGACTTCGCGTCCAGGACGGCAGTGATCTTCGCGGCGGAAAGTGAAGGCGTGGGCATAGCGATGGGGCTCCTCGCGGACGTGATTTGGGAGTGGGATCAGACCGACTTGCGGCCAGCCGCCGTGGACAGAACCATCTCGGTCAGTCGCTCCAGGTGAGCGGCGGTACGGGCGTTGGCCTCGCTCGTCGCGGCGTTGAACTGGGAGGCGTTCTTGTTGGCGATCGCAGCGGCAGTGTGAGCTTCCGCGGCGCGGGCGTGCTCGCGGGCCGCGTCGCGATTCGCCTCCGCGATCGCTCGCGTCTGCTTCTGGCTAGGCAGCCAGATGAATCGATGCCCCAGGTAAATCAGGGCACAGAGCACGGTCAGAGCGATCAGGACCGAGCCTCCAGACTTCACCAGATCAACAAGCTGGGCAGATTCCATGCGGTATGTTACTCATCAGAACGTGAACACGCCATACGCAACACTCGATCCACCGACGACGATCTCCACGAACGTCTGGGAGTCGGTCGAGCCCGCCTGAGTATGCCGAAGCTCAATCGTGTCGCCGGAGGTGGCACCGAAGGTGCCGGTGGTGTTGCCGGTGGAAACCACACTCAGCCACGACCCGCCATTCAGCCGGTACTCCACCGCGCCGCTGGCCAGGGCCGTTCCAATGTTGACCGTGTACGTCGCCGTGCTCGGCGCGGTGAAGTCCGCCGAGTCCGCGTTCTGGGCGAGTACGCCCAGGTTGAAGTCGCCGCTCAGGAGGGCGCTGACGGTGTTGAAGTCCCAGTCCGTGGTCTGGGTGGCTTCGTACACGACGCCATCAAACGTGTGCCGCGTCTTGACCTTCATGCGGAGACGGCTCGGGACGGCACCCGCCGTGAACCGCAGGATGCGAGTACGGCTGATCTCGATCGTAGAGATGCCGCTATTCCAGGGCGTCGTGAACAAGAGCGTGTTCGCTCCGCTCGGGTCGTTTCGCACCTCAACCGCGTACTCCGTCGTGTTCGCGGTCGGGAAGTCCGAAGCCAAGGTGGTTTCGTCCACCACGGCAGCCGCTTCGTTGCCGGTACGGAAGTCGCGACGGACAAAGTTCACGGCCACGCCCCGGTCATCCAGGCCACTGCCAGGTCCGCCCGAGCCGGACGAATCCAGATCCACGTTGCCAGTGGGGTAGAGCACGGTGTTGAACTTCAGGACCACGGGCGGGTAGGGACGACGCACGCGGTTGTCCATCGTCAGGTTGATAGCGGTCGCGCTACCCTCCGCCAGCCCCTGCGTCGGACTGCGGGGCAAGAGCTTCACGTTGACCGTTCCGCCCGGAGTGAACGAGCGGTCGGTCATGTTGCCCAGGAGAATCCACACGCGATCGTTCGCGGCGTGCGCGGCCGGAGCAGAATCCAGCACACCGCGATAGCCGTTCGAGAGTTGCAACTGACCGCCGCCCGTGGCGACGGTCTTGAAGACGAAAAACTCGTTTCCGATCAACACGAGATTGACCAGATTCATGCCGCAGTCTTCGGTCGTGGCCGCAGCTTGCATCGCCGCCGCAAGCAGTGTCAAAGAGTCCAAGTCCGCGTCCACGTTGAAGGCGATGCTGCCCTGCGTGCCCGCTGCCGTGAGCGAGGAGGCCAGTTCACCGGCCACCAGGAATCCGTACACGTCGCCCGCGTCGGTATAGCTGCCCGAGCCAGGGCGAGTGGCGATGTCGATGCGCACCGCCGCATCGTTCTGGAACCGTGCTCCCGCCCAGACGCGATCGGGCTGGCCGGTGAGGATGGGGTCACGGTCCACGAACGCCTTGGGTGCCTCGAACACCACGGAGTCAGCAGTCGGAATCGCGACGACCGACTGGGGCGGCGGAACCCACTGCGTCGTGCCGGGAGCAGTGAACACGCCGACATCGAACACGAAGATGTCCTGAACGAGCGTGACCGTGATCTTGCCGTCGTCCAACTTACCCAAGTCGATCTTGGTGATCCGCATGGGCAGGTCGGTGAAGCCCAGGTCCGGGTCAGTCCAGCGGATCACATCGCCGGGGTTGTGATCCCACAGAACGCGGTTCGTCACAAGCTCGGCGCGGGCTATCGGGTACGAGACGGTACGAAGATACCGCCACGCAATCACATTCGCCAGCGTGCTGTCTTTGACGCCGGGGTAGTACGCCTCGATGCTGACGATTCGATTGCCCTGGGCCTTGACGTTGGCCATGTCCTGGGCACCCGCGTAGGTTTCCTTGTACTCCAGCGAGCGGCTGTCGAACTTGATGAGCACGTTGTTGGTCGTATCGGTCCACGCACCACGGCTGAAGTTCCGCACCTCAATGACGTTCGAGGCGTTCAGTGCCCGCTTCGCGGACAGGGTGTAGCCGCCGCGTGCGAGATTGCATCGCCACTTGCCGGTGGTGCGATCCATGTACACGACGCCATCGATCTGCTGCTCGATCTGGCGAAGAAGCTCCTGGGCCTCGATCTTCGAGTCGAGCAACATGGAAAAGCCATTGCCTTCGGTGCGGAGTGTATCCGCCGCCGCCGTGAAGTCGGTCACGTCCACGTCAGTCGTAGGCTGGCCAAGACCCCACTCAGTGTTAGTCAGAATCTCGTAGATCACGTTCATGGGGTTCGCATCATTGCCACCATTCACGCTCGGCGTGGCAAGAGCCAGCCCATTCGGGATGCGCCGCAACTCGAACGCCCACGGCTTGATGTTCGTGCTCGTTCCGAGCGTGCCTCCCTCCCACACGACGTAGCACGTTCCACGATAGGCCGGGGTTGAGCCGCCCACGGTCTGTCGCGTCGAGAGGTAGGAGTTGACGGCCTGGCTCGTGCTGCCGCTGTGGAATCGCAACGTGCCGACGATACCGCCCTGCCCGAGATCGTCCCCACCAAGGAAGTCCGGCTGATTGATGTCGATGGAGCCGCCGTCCGTGTTCACGTCACCGGACCAGAGCACCCTGTCTCCAACCCAGATGCGCAAGAGATTGCCCACCGGGGTCGTGCCGCCCCGACAGAGGGCCATCTGGACACCGATGTAGTAGCGGAATCCCTTGGTGAAGGTCTTGCTGCTGAAAAGCCCAGTCTTCACCTTCTCGGTGATTGCATCCTGGCGAAGGTCGCCGTACCAGACGACGTTCGGCCCGGACTGCTTGACCGTACCCCAGATCAGCGGGACCGGGCGACCCTCGGTCGCGGTCGGGAACTTGAAGTCGCCTAGGCCAGCGGGCCGGGCGTTTTCGATCCTGGGCTTCGGCTTCAGAAGTTGAGACAGGATCAGCGCCACCACGAACAGCACGAGCATGGTGATGAACTCGGCCCGAACCGGCTGCACCACAATCGTTTCCGGCTGCGGAAACGACATGAGCAGCGGCGGGAGAACCACCACTGCCACCAGCAGGAGAAGGGCGATGAGTCGATTCATCTTCATGCGTTGTCCAGTCCCTCAAAGGGATTGCGGAGCGGAACGTAAATGAACCCACCGAAGTTGATGCCGTTGGAAAACTTGGTGTCGCACGTCGTCTTGGAGTGATCGCAACCTGCGAACACCTCCACCGTCTGACCGAGCGGGCTGGAAGGGAAAGGCAGAAGAACACGAACAGTGTTCCCTGTATGCGCCAGGATCTGGCGGAACTCACCGCTCGCCAAAGCGATGTATCCCCCAGTAGCCCAGCCATCGCCCTTCGCGGAAAGGCCCTGGACCGAGATGTTGTCTCCGCTCACGCTGGTCACGTCGTCGTTGTGACGAAAGAGCGACTGCGCAACCGTACATGCCTGATCGTACAGGACGTGATTGCACACGCTGCTAAAGGCGAATCGAGGGATTGAGTTCGCAAGCTCAGCGGTGATCGGCACCGTCGCGATCTCAGCCGTCAGACCGTTCAAGGTGAACGCCACCGTCTGGGCGACGCCCTTGAACACCTGGATGACTTCATTCGCACCGTCGTTCCGGTGGACGCGGAAGATGCTGAGAGTGGTCCGCTGCCCAGGGACGCTGTTGATGAATCGACGCACCAGCGGCGCGCTCGCCGGAACGGTGATCTTCAGGGCTTCGGCTCGCTCGTCCGGACTGAAAGCCAGAGCTTCCCGCTTGATCTCCATCGGCTGGTAGGTGATGGCCGAATACGTCACCGCCACAGGGTTCGTAGTCCACTGATAGGCGTCGGTGCCAATGCGAAAATCGAAAAGCTCGATCGGCTGACCGGCTTCGACTGAAATCTCTTGAGCAGAAAAACTCATTCGAGGGTGCCCTTCACCGGGAATCCGATCTTCGCCTCGCCGTTCGCGGAGCGGTGTTCGATCACCACGGTATCTCCGTCGATCCGAACCTTTTCCAGGAACTCAATCCGCTCGACCTGATCCGGAGTGAACGTCGCGGCGATTGAAGAAGACAGCGTGATCTGTTCCGTATTGGTGTCCACCTCAGCAGAGGCGGTGATGGTCCGGGTGTACGACACGCCGGACTTCAGCACGATACGCACATCGACCTTGGGAGTCCGCTGACGGGCGTACTTCGTGTATCCCACGTTGAAGATGGTCATCGACACGCCACCAGAGGTATAGACCACCGCCAGAGACACATCCTTGGTGAACGTCGGCAGGTAGAAGGACACCTGCTGACCCCGTAGCGCGTGCAGCAGGCGACGGACCGACCAGAGACTCGCACGAGTCCGCGTGAGGAAAGTCTTCGCCGAACCGTGCCGAGCCCGATCCCAGGTCGAATCCTGCGAGAACTTGCCGGTGCCGCTGTCAAAAACTTCGACTCGCCGCTCGATCTCTCCGTCCAGGGTCGTGTCGATTGCATTTGCGTCGGACAACAACACCTTGGAATTGTACGTCGGCCAGCCGGACGTGCTGCTCAGATCCACGTCGTTGTCCAGCACTCGCATAGTCATCGTGAACTGGGCGAGATTGACCGCCCATTTCTTCTCACGCACCGACTGGCTGATGATGGCCGTGCGAAGCGGCATCACTCGAATCCCATCACCGACCGAATAGTTGTTGCTGATCGGGGTCTTGAAGTTGATCGTCGTTGGTCCGACCGAATCAATCTCCAAGGCATCAAACTTGGTTTCGGACTCATAGATGATGGCCAATCCATCCGCTCGGAAATCAGCCAGCGTGGTGTCGTCCACGCTCACGCTCGTCTGCCCAGCGGTGATGTTGGCGGTGACGAACGATGGCTCGATCCAGATCGGAAGACCAAAGACACGCGACGACCAGTCGAACATCAGGAAGTCAACTCGCTGACGCTCCACCCCGTCTTCGCGCATCAGGGTCAGATCAAACTCCTGACGGGGCGCGAGTCGAAGGGAGACTCGCTGCTCGGTTCCATCCTTGGCTTCGAGAGCATCAGTGAGGAACAGCAGTCGCTCCACCATCGGTGCTTCAGGCTCGAACGGAAGCATGACGATGCGGGTGCCCGTGATCGGAATCGACAGCAGGTATGATTCGTCGGTATCGAAGTCTAGCGTCGTGTCGATGGTAGGAGCGCCCTCGGAAGTCACCTCCAACGTAAGCAGCAGCGACTCCTGCGGAGCGATCGTGTAGGGCAGCGGGGGCAAGTCCAGGATCGACGTGCCCGCGCCAGCGTTGTTGATGAACTGTTCGAGATCGTGCGGTTCCGTGAGCGAAGCATTGTAGATGTCGATGGTGCGAGTGATCGTGGTGAGGATGTTGCCCAAGTCGAGTCGGCGGGGCAGCACATGGATGATCTCGAACCAGTGATCACCGATCGATGCAGGCTGAATGCTCGGGGCCGTACTCACCGGAGGGCCGGGAGTCGCGGTGAACGCCATCGCAACCATCGTGCGCGGAACGGGGTAGAGCAGTTCCTGCGTCGGAACCACACCCTCCATCCGCACCAACGGTCCGTCAAGGTTGACGGATTGCGCCACGCGAAAGCGATCCGTCAGGAACGGGGTCAGACCAGCAGGAGCAGTAGAGGGAAAGGACGACATCTATCACGGCACCTTGCGGTAAACCACACCGGCGTTCTTGCTCTCTTCCACAGAGGAACTGGTGTTCTGCTTTCGGACAATCGGAAAGACCTTGAACGTGTCTGCACCGATGGTGAACTCCTGGCCCGCAGCCAGATTAGCCATCTGGATGTGGTACACGTCAGGTGCGAACCCAAGCAGCATGTACTGATCCGGGGCCGGAGTGGTGTCGCGCCAGAAGATCGGAATGGGAATCAGCGGAAGAAACCCATTCAGGAGATTGGCACGATACAACCCGTAGTTCGCCAACCAGGGATTGTTGTCGATGAACCCGCCCGGACAACTGATGCGAGCGTTGCTGCCGCGATCGTTACCGAGCGATGCCGTCTGGGTGGTGAACAGGAGCCACCGCATCGATCCCGTTTGGTTGGAGAACCCTTCGACTCGAAGAGATCCGGACTCGTTCGCCTCAGCCGTGGTGCTGCCACCGTGCGAGCCAGACCACAGGATTGAGTGATCGCTGCTGTTCACCGTGCCGAGAGACGAAGAGTTGTATCGATGCGCCACCGCATACTGCCCGCCCGTCCACGTTCCGATCTTATCGATCGTGCCGAACGAGAAGTGGCGGTAGAGCCCGGGACTGTACTCCAACGCGACGTGAATGTACTGCGTCGTGCCGTCCGTAAAGAAGTGGTAGGCCGTATACGGACCGTTACCCACGGTGATCCGCCGCCCAGTTGAGATGGTGGAGTTGTAGGGCGCGCTCGCGTCCACGGTTCCACAACCATCGTCGTTGGTGTGATTGCCTGGTGCCGTGCTGGTGTTGATGAAGCCCGTCGAGTGGAACATGGCAATGCCGCTGGAGTTATCCCACCGGAACTGCACATACACACTGCCGTTGTTCAGGGCAAGCCAGTCATCGGTGGTGCTGTAGATGTCCGAAGTCCAGCCCTGGGCGACCGCGAAGGTATTCAACGCGCCCATCAAGTCTTCTTGCGAGGTGGCCGTGCCGGTCTGGTACGCCATGAATCAGGACTCCTTCAACGCCCAGAGTGCCCAGTTGTCTGACCGCACACCGGCCTGGAACACGGTAAAGCGATCCGAACCGTCCGTGAAGCGATTCTCCGCCACGATCGTTGCAGCGGCGTCGAACCAGAACACCCCGTCAATCTGACCATAGATGTTAGCCGGAACCGTTCCGTCCGACCCCGACAAAGTGCAGGGAATCCGAACAACGTAGTCACCGCCGCTCTGCGTCGTGCGGAGAAGACGGTTGTTCTGCGTTCCAGGATCACCGGCGTTGGGGCAGTACGCGGTCCACCGATTGGTAGGCGCAGCCGTATACCAGTCGTCTCCGCTCAAGCGAACGACACCGTTGAGTTGACCAGTCGGGAACACAACCGTTCCGGTGGTGTTGGCGGCGCGAGGCGAGAGATTGATACCGTTGGCGGCAGATCGCCACTGTCCATCGGCAGTACGCAACAGTCCGGGACCAGCATGGGTCGAACTCTGAGCGATGGGATCACTGATGCCGGACGACGAGATGACCGTTGAAGACGGAAGCCGGAATCGATCCGTGGTGGTTCCAGCCACATAGAGCGGGTAGGGCCACTCGCCAGACGTTGCAAACGGATTCAAGAACCCGAGGTGGCCGCTGCTGTAGCAGGTTCCGGTCTTCGCAACCGCGATGATCCGGCGAGGAGTAACGCTCACCCACCAGGTGATCGTGGAATTGGTGAGGAGCATGTACGCTCCACCGCTGTCCGGACCGCTGCTCGCCGTGTCAAGCCCGGGAGATCGACCGGGCTGATTATCGTAGAGGAGAGCCGAGTTGAACCCAGTGAAGCCGTTCATGCAGATGTTGCGAGCACCCGACCCGGAATCGAAGAAGGTGCGATAGCCGACGTAGATTTCATCAGAGCCGGAGCCACTGCCTTCCAGGATCACTTCTCGCTCGCCTGAGCCGCCGAACGTGAGATTCAACGTGCAGCCGGTTCCGGTGCCCCCGGTGGTAGACGCCGGATTGCTCGGAGCGGCGGTGTAGTTGCCGGGCTCGTACAACGTCACAGTTCCGACCACACCGCCAGGGGCAGTCGCCACCTTGAATTGAGCCGCCAGTGTGTTCGTACCACCCGAAACCGTCAGGGTGTCGCCCACGGTGTATCCGGTGCCGCCTGCGGCAACCGTGGCTGACTGAGCCGCGCTGGTCACGTTCGTGGCACGACGCCGGAGCCAACCGTTCGTGCCCCAGGTGAGTGTGAAGGTCGCACCCGTGCCCGTTCCGCCCGTGACCGAGGCATTGTTGGCCGGAGTGGTCTGGTAGAGTCCAGCGTTACGGACCCGAACGGTGCCGATCACACCAGCAGGAGCGGTAAGGACTTCGAGCGTCGCAGCAACAGTGCTGGTGCCGCCGCTGATTGTCAGCACGTCACCGACCGTATAGCCCGTGCCGCCGCCAGCGACCGCACTCACCGACTGAAGGGACGTGCCCATAGCCAGATCGCTGAGCAGGTCAGCAAAAGTCTGGTAGTTCGTGCTGGTGCCAAAGACAAAGGCCATGTATGCGGCTCCTACTTCGTGATCTGAACGATCTCCGCCCCAACCACGTTGTCGGCTCGAATCCACTCATCACAGGCTTCAGGACTGACAAAGAGTCGAATCTGGACCATGTGCAACACACCCCACTCCAGGGTGACGGTCTTCATACCACTTCCTTCAACGATCTCGAATCCAATCGCCTCCAGCTTCTCACGGATGTCCTGGAGGAAAAGGTACTGGTACTTCTCGGATGGTTCGTGCGGCTCCCACTCACCGAGCTTCTTGGGGTTCAGGTGTCGCTGCTCCATTCCGCGAATCTGGTGAGGGTATTCCTCGATCCAGATGAAGGTGTCGCCCTTGTAAACATCAAGCTGCATTTGCACCCTCCCTTTAGAGAATGAACGTGTAGACGACGACCTTACCGCTCGCACCATTGCCACCGGCTCCGCTGTTAGTGCCATTGCTGGAGGCCCCGCCGCCACCTCCGCCACCACCAGGACCGCCGCCCGCGCCTCCCGTGCCTGCGGTTGCTGCACCACCGCCCCCGCCAGAGCCCACGCCTGTTTCGGTAGAAGCGGTGGAGCCGTTGCTGCCATTCACAGTACCGAGCGTCGTACCCCCGGCACCTCCTGCCAAGCCCTCCGAACCCGCACCGCCGCCGTTGCCAGCGTCTCCCTGGGCATTGAGCGAAGTGATGCCCCCTCCAGGTCCACCGCCGCCCCCACCACCTGCGGTAGGCGCATTTGATCCGGAACCACTCGTGCCGTTCTGCGATGCACCACCAGGCCACGATCCGGGAGCAGCGACCGGGGCAGTCACGTTGTTCGTTGTGCTGCCGCCAGGACCACCAAGGCCACCTCGCGCGATGCCCAGGGAGCCGAAGCTGGAATCACCGCCGTTTGTACCTGCGTTTCCGTTCGTGGAGTCAGCCGTGATCGCAGCACCGCCCGTGCCAGCAGCACCAACGGTGATAGTTTCCGTTGCGCCAACCAGCGACGCGGGGCCACGCCACACGGTCTTCGCGCCGCCGCCACCGCCCACTCCGCTACTGCGGTTCGTTCCAGCAGCGCCGCGACGACCGGAGCCACCGCCGCCTCCACCGCCGACGACGTGCGCTTCCACCCAGAAGGCACCAGCAGGCTTCGTGTACGTTCCACCAGAGGTGAACGTGTCGGTCTGCACCGTCAACGAAGTCCAGGACGGCACGGTGCCATTCGTCTTCAGCACCTTCCCGGCGTTCCCCGACTGGTTCGGGAAGTCCGTAACGTCAGCAAGGACATGCGTATGCACGGTCTGGGCCGCGTCAATCGTCCCACGGATGGCGGCAGCGTTCGCCCCGGTGAGCACCTGCTTTCCGATCGTCGTGGCATCGGAGATGTCGCTGGCCACCAGCGCCGCGTTCACGAACGACGTGCCGTTGTACCGAATCACCTGAGCCGTAGCGGGAGTCGCGATCGTCACATCCGTGAGATCATCGAGAGCCAGCACGCCACTGATCCATCCAACCGCCAGCTTGCCCGAGCCATTGGCCTTCGGGATCGCGTTGTTGCCGGGAGTGGCCGTAGCCACTTCGTCAGCGCCGCCGTGCTGGTGACTCGTCGCATGAGCGGAGGGTGCGAACGTACTGGGCACCCCGGTGAGTTCGGAGTACGCAACACTTGCGTTGACCCACGCTGATCCGTTCCACTTCAGCACCTGGTTCGCGGCAGGCGTCGTGATCGTCACGTCCGCCAAAGCATTCACCGACGCAGCCGCGATTCGAGCATCGGCGGCAGTGTTGAAGTCGGACATGTCCGACGCAACAAGCGTGTGCGCCGCCCAGAACGACATGCCCCGCTTGAGGAACTGGCCGTTCGATGCGCCGGACGAAACGTCGAGCAAGTCGGCGAGGTTCGCCAGAGCAATGCGGGAGTCCGCCGCCGCATTGAAGTCCGTGATGTCCGCCGCGACATGGGTGTGGCTGCTGGGCGGGAACGTCGCCGGAACTCCGGTGAGTTCGCCGTAGTCCACGAATCCGTCGATCCATGCCGATCCGTTCCACTTCAGCACGCTGTTCGTGGCCGGACTGGTGATCGTCACGTCCGCGAGATCGTTGATCGAAGACGCAGCAACAACCGCCGTCGCAACCGCTCCAGCCGCCGACACGAAGTCGGTGATGTCCGAAGACGTGTGGGTATGGGCCGAAGGCGGGAACGTGCTGGGCACGCCGGTGAGTTCGGAGTACGCGACGTTCGCGTTGACCCAGGCACTACCGTTCCACTTGAAGACCTGGTTCGCAACAGGCGTCGTGATCGTCACATCAACGAGCGCGTCAACCGACGCAGCCGCAATACGAGCATCCGCCGCCGTGCTGAAGTCCGTCACCTCCGACGCGACGATGTTCGCCCAGGCAGCATCACCGTTCGTGGCCGACGACTTGCGGAGATACTGTCCGGTGGTGCCACCGTTGGGCAGTCCGGAGCCGCCACCGCCAGTCACCGCGAACCGGGTGAACACCTTGACGATCTGCGTTTCCTTCTGGATGACGATGATGTACGGCATGGTTACACGGGTTCCGTCACGTCCTGGACCAGGGTGAACCTCCCGCCCATGACCGTCTCGATCAACCCACCCGGAGCGGTGAGTTGCAAGTCCCAGGCGTACTCACCAGCGATCAGGCTCGCGGTCTGAGCAACTGCGGTGATCTCTCCCAGCCCGGCGTTGATAGTCAGGCCACTGCCAACGGTCAGATCCAGAGCAGCCGACTCGGGATCGAGTGGCAGGCGACGAACCTGAATCCTCGCGTCGTAGCCCGTGAGATCGATGACCGTGGTCTGGTCATCCTCGCGGACCTGGAACACCGTCTGCCAGGTATCGCCACGAACCAGCGTGATGTCGAGATTGGGAGGAGTTTCGTCAGCCATTATCCGTTCCCCAGCGATCGATTCACAGCGGTCCGATGCTTACCGATGATATTCACGATGACCTGCTCGTTCTGCGGATCGTTCAGCGCCGCAGACACCATGTTCGGGTCCACGACGTTCACCACACTGATGTTCGTCGTCGGAGCCGCTGCGGGCAAGGCATTATTCGGGACAATCGTACCGCTCTGGTTCGGCGTGAAAATCTCCGGCCCACGCTCGCCCACAAGGAACGACTCACCACGAGTTACCGGGCCACCCTCGGCCCGTGCTCCGGCCAAGGCGCTGATGACACCACCAAAGGCACCGGACGTTCCGCCCGTGGCGGCGTTGAAGATGGCCAGGACCGCCTGTCGCGCCAACAGCCGCGTGATGTCCGCCAGGATTGAATCCACGAACCCGGAGAAGTTGAACTCGCCGGTCTGGACGAACTGCACCAAGGCATCCTCAGCCGCAGAGAAGGCGTTCGTCATCGCCTGCTCGATGCCACCGGCCACGTCGCTGACCTTCAGGAACAACTGGTCCAGGCCGTTCTCGAATCCTGCGATGAGCGAGGGATCTCCCTGCCGACTAGCAAGGCGCTGCTCGGCCTGAAGCCGCTCCAGCCCACGACGGCGGTTCGGGTCAGTCTCAGCGTCACGAAGCCGCTGGGTGGCCGCGATCTCGTCCTGGAGCTTCGCCTGATCTCCGAAGACCCGATTCAGGATTTCCTGCTCGGTCGCCAGTTGCTGAATGGCGATTCGCTTCTGACGCAGAGATTCAAGCTCCTGAGCGTCAAGAGCAATCCCCGCCTCGCGAGAGGCGTTGATGACCTGGAGCAGATCAGCCTGCACTTCGCGTTCCTGGGAGTTGAGCTTCAGCAGAGCGAGTTCATCATCCAAAGCCTGGTTGAACTGCGACAACTGCTTGTCGAGATCGTTGCGAACCTTGCGTTCCGCGTTCGCCTTGACCATCAACTCCAGTTCTTCGCGCTGCTCGTCGTTGAGGATGATCTTGTCCTTCTTCACGTCTTCGTTGAACTTCTTCAGGGCCTGAGCCTGGGCGATCTCCAAGGCCGTGCCGGTGCTACGCACGGACAGCAACTTCTCCTCAGCCTTCAACTGCTCCGCAAGCTGAAGGATCAGCAGGTCATTGGCCGTCTTCGCGACCTGGCCTTCCTGCGGATTGCGGACCTTACCGCCCAGGTCGCGTCCCTCGGCGGCACGCGCGGCCTTACGAGCATCGGCGCGAGCCAGCACGTCGTTCAGGAAGTCCGTGGCCGGACTCTCGTTGAAGCCCTTCAGGAAGGCTCCCCCGATCTCCTTGCCCACTTCCACGAACTCACCCTCATCGAATCGTCCGAACACCTGCTCAAAGCTCACTCGCTTCAGCTTGTCGCCACCGAAGATGGTGGCCACTTCGTTCAACTGATCGATGATGAAGTTGATCGCCGTCTCGAAGCCCTTCGTGACCTTCTCCAGGCCCGCGAGGATGGCGTTCAGTGCCTTCAGGAAGATCACCTTCAGGTTGTTGCCGACACTGGACCAGAAGGCAATGATGGCCTCTCCGGTTCCACGGAAGACGCCGGTGATGCCGTCGATCGCCGCCGCGATGAACCGCAGCACATCACGGAAGGTGATCTTGCCCTGATTGACCTTGGGTCCGAACACCTCATCCAGGATGAAGCCCACACCCTCCAGCAAGCCTCCGATTTCCTGGAAGCCTGCGATAGCGATGTCGGTCACATCCTCGATGCCCCCGGCCACATCGAGCAAAGTCTTGGCGAAAGACTCACTGGCCCCGGTCGCGTTGTTGAACTCACCGACTGCGGCGAGAATGTTGTTCTCGATGTTCGTGAACGCCTGCCCAATGGTGGGGATGCGGTTCTTCGCTTCCGCGTCCACCTGCTCACCGGCCTTCAGCAAGCCACGGACGATCTTCTCACTCGTGATCTCGCCCTCAGCACCGAGTCGGCGCAGCGCGCTTCGATCAACCTCCAGGGACTGAGCAATCACATCGGCCACGAACGGCAACTGCTCCAGCACCGAACGAAGCTCGTCACCTCGCAGCGTGCCCGAGGCCAAGCCCTGGCTCAACTGGATAATGGCGTTGCTGGCCTCACGAGCACCCGCACCAGAAAGCAGCACGGCCTGATTCAAGGTCTTCGTAACCTGGAGCACTTCGGCCTGCGTCAGGCCCAGGTTTCGAGTGTTGAACGCAAGTCGAGCATACAGTTCCGTCGTGTCCTTCAGAGACGTGAAGGTGGAGTTCGAGACGGCCAGAAGCTCTCGCGTGACAGCGATCTGCTCCTGCTGAGAAGTCGTGACCAGACGGATTCGGTTCTGGAGTGTCTGGTAGGTGTTGGAAAGCTCGACGTACTGACGAATAATCGTGCCGCCCACGACGGCACCGACCGCCGCCTTCAGCAGACCGAGGGCCTTGTCACCCGCCGTAGCCGCTGACGCAATGCCACGGATATTCTGCGCGGCCTGCTTGCTGCCACGCTCCTCGATCACAATGCGGATGGTCTGGGTCGTGGCCATTAGATGCGAAGCGGCAACCCATTCAGAGTCGAGATGCCAACCAACACGGAAGCCTCAACGAACAGAGCCGGAGCCTGACGCGATGTACCCCGATTCAACTCACCGATGTACTCGACGTTGTTCTGGATGAACAGCGTCTGCCCGGGCTGGCGGGCAGCGATTGCGGACATCGCTCGCTGGCGGGCAGCGTTTGCGTTGGCCGTTTCGTTTCGACCACGACCGTTGGCCTGCGAGAACTTCGGATAGGGCGTGTATGGCGCGATCGTGCCTCGCAGCGGAACGCCAAGAGAGATGAGCCAGTTGGAGCGAGCCTCGCCAGTATCAACCGGCGTCCCATCGATCAGGTAGAACGTGATGGCCCGCGCCATGCCCTTCACCAAGACGTTGATCGCGAGAGGCAGCCGATCAGCCGTGCGGTTGGCGAATAGGTTCAGGAGGCCAAAGTCACGCGGCACCGATCTTGCGGCCTCCCTTCTTGTTGTCCGGTGGTCCCTTCTTCTTGCCCTGGGCTTCCGCGTGCTTCATGTACGCGCGGTCCATCGCCCGAATCAAGTATAGGAGATCGTCCCGGTCTGGGCCATGAAGCTCCGACCGATCGCACCATTCCATGATCGCCGTCCAGGGAATCGGGGTCGCGCCCCAACCCCCAGGACGGCACGTTGTCAATTCACAGTACGCAGCGTAGAAGCCAATGAGCACCGGCCAGAGGGTCGGAGCGTTCTGAAGCCACTGCGGTAAAGGGCGTCCGGTTGCGTAGCACTGATCTGCGACTATCCGCTCCTGCTCGCCCCTCTGGAGCGCGTAGATCAGGCACTCCGTCAGTTTCCCGCAGCTTCCTCCAGGATCGCCGTGCGGTAGCGGGAGAACTTCGTGGCCTCGCCCTCAGCCTGGGCCAGAAGCTCCGGGTACTCGTTGAACAGCGCGAGGCAGCCTTCCGGCGAGTAGGGCTGAGGCTTATCGCCCTTCATCGGACCCTTCCAGTCCGTGACGATCTGCTCCACGAACACCTGACGACCCACGTCGTTGATCTTCTTGGACAGAGCAGGCGGGATGTCCGAGCCCTTCTTGTACAAGGCCAGCAACCGCTCGAACGGCTCCAAGGACTTCTTCAGCGCCTCCTTGTAGGCCGTATTCACGCCCGCGTCTGCGAGCGCGAGTCGCAAGCTGACTTCCACCGGCTCGCCGTCCACGCCAGGCAGAACGAACTCAGTCCAGACGCCATTGCGCACAGCGTCCATGTCAAGACGGGTCTTTCCAATCTCCATTGCTCGAAGCTCCTCTGCGAAGTCGCGGTGGACACGGGGGAGGCGACTCACCTCCCCCGTGCCCAGACGCTTGTTTCAGGTCTTACGCCGCCGCGTTCGGCAGGTAGTCGAAGAAGCACATCAACAGCGTGTGGTTCGTGGTCGAACTGATCTTCGCCGCCGTCGCCGCGTTCGACTCCAGCGGAATCTTGACCGGCTGATCCTGTTCAACGTTCAGTCGTCCGTTGCCCAGGGAGATCAGGGGCACGTCGATGGCGATTCCGGTGTTCGACTTCACCGCGATCAGGTCCAGGGTGATGTCGGCGTTGTTCTGCACGGCCTGCACAGAGGCCACGTCGCCGAAGTAGGCGTTGATCTCACCACCAACCTCGAACGTGCCAGCCGTCACCTCGAACGCACCGAGCACGCCCACCGCGTTGTTCGGACCGTTGTTGTTGTTGATGGCGATGGTCAGGTCTTCGGCGTAGGTGAACAGTGGGCTCGGAAAGGCGTTGGTCGAACTCACCGAGGCGAGTCGGACACGGGTGATGTCCGAAGACGTGTTGAAGGCATCAGCCTCCTCGACCGGAACTCGGACGACGCCGCTGATCTTCGAGAGCAGTGTGTTGGCACCGCTCACGTTCTCGTCAATCGCGCTCGGACGGAGCCCGATGAACGCAAGATCCGCCGTCAGCTTGTCAGCGGCGTTCACGTTGAACGTGAACTCGTTCGGCACCGCGCCGTGAACATACTCGGCCTGCTCCTTGGTGATGTCAGTGTCGTTCGCGTAACCCAGCGTCCGCTCCAAGGTGTAGGAGCGACGCTTGATGAGCGTGCCGACTTCGTTCTTCAGGACACGGGCCTTGAAAATCTGGATCGTCTTGCCCGAGCCGGTGTCCGTCACCATCGTGGCGGCAGTCTTGTCGAAGGTGATTCGCGTCGCCGTCACGCTGCGAATGCGGACGAAGCCGTTGTTCGCAGCGGTGGCAAACTTGACACCAGCCGCATCACCTCCGAGGAATGCGAACTCGCCGGGGATGAAACCAAGCTCCGTGAAGTCCTTCGATCCGCTGGCGCGGTTCAGGTAGGGGAACTCGCTGCCACTGTTGACGATCTCCACCTCTCCGCTGCCGAACTGGAAGCCGACCGCGACGAGCTTGGCCGTCGTCGGTGAAGTCTCATTGACAAGGTTCTGGCTGACCGTCACCTTGTTGCCGGTCGCGGCGGTGACGTTCTTCAAGCCGTTGTTCGCGGCGTTGGTGTAACCACTGGCCAGGACGAGATCACCGGCGAAGTAGCCAGTATGGATGCCGGACGCGCCGTAGGAATCATCAGACGTGTCCACGGTCTGCGCGACGCCGGTGAACTCCTGCTTCTTACGCAGGTCCGCGTAGAAGAATCCCTGGAGCATGTCCTGCATGTTCGTCTGCGTCAGATCCGTGTCCCAGCCCGCGCTGGCCTCGACGTTCGTGACAACGCCCTTCTTGCGCTGGCGACCAGGGTTGATCGGATTGCGAGCGACCGTGGTGGTGTTGCCACCGAAGTCGGAGTAGGTGTTCGGTTCCAACTCCACCCACCGCTGATTCGCGGCAGTTCCGTCAAGAACACCGAGCGTGACTTCCTGGCAGTAACGCAGGCCGGTGATGTTGCTGTCAACCTTCACGACTACCGCCATGTTCAATCTCCCTAGCGAATCAGGTCGTACTGGAAATCCACAAGGCAGTTGGTCTGCTGCCACACACCGCTCTTGCCTGCCTCAGAAAAGCGTGCTGACCGGAACTGTACTCCGCTGGCCGTGGCCCCGCCAGTGCGGTAAGCGTCCAGGATGATATCAACCAGAGCATCAGTCATCTTCATGCCATCACCCGAAGGCGTGAACACCTGCACAAACACAATGCCGGATGCCTCCTGCCGACGCTTCCCGTTCACACTGCCCAGGGAGGCTCGTCCGCCGTCAGCATGACGCACCCCGGCGCGAAGCCAGGGCTGACCAGCCGGGACGACAGGAACCGTGGGCTCTCCCTGTGGGTGATCGTCGCTGGTGTCATCGTACTCAACCACGATTCCAGCAAACGCAGAAACATCCAGCGCGTCCTTCAGACGGTCCAGGATCTCATTGCGGGCTGTTTCAGTGTTCGGCGCTGGCATTTACTGTCGCACCTGGAAATCGTACAAGATCGCGGTCGTGCCGGGCTGAAGGCGACTCCCTTTGGACAGACTGTACACCCGGCCTTCGTCCAGCAGGCTGTCCACCTCCAGCAGATTCTGCGTCACGTTCTTCGCAGCCACCAGCAGTCGCTGTGATCCACTTCGGGTATGGTCCCGCTCCAACTCTTCTTCGGTCCATTCCACAACCACAGCCTTGACATCGATCGCGAACTCATAGCCTGTTGCCGTACTGGTGGCAGGGCCTCGCCAGGGCTTCGTAGCATCCGCAGGAACGCGACTCATCTTCCGCAGGATCATCTCTCGACCATGCTTTGCGATCAGTCGTTCCGCGAGGTTGGCGAACTTGTCGTGGATGCCCATGTGTTACGCCCGAATGGTTCGCCCGGAGCGGGGACCGGAGAGGAGGGGCTGGATCAGAGAGTCCGCCGCAGGATACTTCGGCATCGCCCATCGATTGTTGATTGCCGTGGGATCGGAGAACGTCTTCTCTTCCTCGATGGGTCCAACCTTCTCACGGCTGTGGACGACCGCCCCTCCGCCCGAGATCGTTGACCCGTCCGCACCCTCGCGGTCGAAGGGCACCGGACTGTCGGGCGACAGGTCCATGTACTTGCTCGCGCGGTAGGCGTATTCCGCCGTCGCGTACTGGAGCAGGACCGGCACCGTGTCATCGGCCAAGTCCACGCCATCGACCGTCACATCTTCGCGGGGAAAGCTCAGGGCCTGGGTCAACGTGGTCCGCGTCCCCTTGAACTGCTGCCCGAACTGCTGCTCAATGAAGTCCGTGGCGCGGATGCAGAATGCCTTCACCTGCGCGTCAGTAAAGCCACGAACATCGCGGCCACGATCGGAAAAGTAGCCACGAAAGAACGCCACGCCAATGTACGAAGTCGCGTTCGCAATGCCGGTGCCATCTTCGACTACGAAGCCCATTAGCTGGCCTCCACTCGATCGCATCGTTCTCCGTTGTTCACGGGAAAGCGTGCCACCGCTCGAATGTCACCGCTCATGTAAACGCCGAAAGTACCGAGGCTGTCGGTGTTGACTTGGCTCCAATCAACAGACTCCATCGTGTAGTCGTCGGCCCAAGAGAACAGCGTGTACTCGCGATTGTCCCCGGGCAAGAACACCCGGAACACAGCCTCGGTCTTACTCGGGTCCATCTTCCGATCGAACGTGACCCGCACCTGGTTTCCACCGAACAGGCTCTCAACCTTGACGATGCGCGGCGTCCGACGCCGATCGTTGGCGTGCTTCGTGGCGACGATCTGGGCTCGGGTCGGGGGCATCAGTTCAAAGGCTTCGGCGGCGCAACCTTCCGCTTCGTCTGCATGGCAGCGATCTCGGCGGGCGTTCGGACCGTGGGCAACTTTCCGCCCAGGGCAGCGGCGAGATCACCGGCCACAGCATGTCGGCGCATGCGCTGTTCCTGGTCACTTCGGACCATCGCCTGAACAGCTTCAGCAGCGGTGACAGCGGGGCCGAGGCCCTGCCGAGTCAGCTTGTCCCGCTCACGCCGCAGGTCGGCAAGCCGCTTCTGGGCCTGCGCCAACTCCTTGTCGGCCTGAACGATCTCCCCGTCGATCTCTTTCAGGCGAGCCTGCCGCTCCGCGAAGGGGTTGGGCTCCTCAACAGCACCGGCACCGGCCGCGTCGGTCTGCGAAGACTGGGGCTCGTCAGCAGCAGCGGGGTTCGTCAGTCCTTCCATCACGTTGAATCTCCTCTGTCAGGAATCCGTGGTCACTTATCTGACACGCAGACTACAGGTCGTCCACGTCATCTTCGTTCCGCAACTGGTTCGGGTCCACACCCTGGCGGAGCCGTTCAAGCATTGCGGCAGCCGACGCCGAGTAGAGCACGCTGTTCGTGCCCGTACCGTTGGTCGATATGTCCACCGCCGTACCCCGCGCGGCATTCTCTCGGGTCGTGGCGAGCTTGAAGGTGTTCGCATCGATACGGATCGGCCAGTAGAACGTCGCCGCCGCGAGCCCGGTGGGGAGAGCCCCGCCCGAGTTGGACACCACGACCGGACCCTTGCCGGTCAGAAGACCGTGGCTGGATGACGTGAACACGTTGGTCGTGTTGTCCGCCGTGAACGTCTTGGACGCCGGAGTGGATGCCAGTCGAGTTGCCTGCGCGACCAAGAACTGCTTCAGGTTCGATCCGGCGTGGCGCAGCCGCTCATAGACGCGACGACGAACGTAGCGGGGGCGACTGGCCTGTGACATGCCGTTTCTCCCAATCGATCAGACTTCCGGTCAAAGATAGGGGGCCGAGTTTCCTCAGCCCCCTTCTGAACTCAGGGGTTCCCAGACGACGCCGGATTACGCCTCGCGGGTGATGAGGCGGGCCAGCTTGATCTGCTTCCGCTCGGGGAAGACACGCCGCCAGGAGTCGGCGTGAGCGAGCGTGTTGGCCGTGCTCGCGTCGCCGTTGTCGGGACCACCGACCGGGGCCGTGCCGATCCAGGCATGGCCGACCGGGTGGATACACCACTCGACGCGCTGCCAGAGGATGCTCTGACCGCCGCCGTTGCCTGCTTCGGGCTTGCGCTCCACCTCGACGGGGTTGCTCGGGCTACCCATGCCGAGTCGGAAAGCGCCGGTGCCGAGGAACCAGGTGTGGTAGATGCCCGTGGCCGTCTGATTCGCACCCGTGCCAGCCGGGTTCGGAAGGCCGTCGTCCACGATGACGCGGTACTTGCCCGCGATCACATCGATGTTGCCAGCCGCCGTGTTGGTCGAATCAGGGATCGAGTCCACCAGGTTGTTCTTCTTGGCGCGGGAGAGGACGATGGAGTGCATCATCACCGCCACGATGTCTTCGGCGCTGTCGCCGAGGGTCGTAATCGCGTTGATGAGGGCTTCAAGCTGGAAGTCCGTGACACCCGCGACGTAGCCGCCGCCGCTCACGTCCACCGTGAGATCGTTCTGCGTGTGAGTGTCGCCGCCGCTGGGAGCCGCCGCGTTGTCGTTGAAGACGCCCTGGACCGTGGCCACGAACGCCTTCTGGAGAGCACGAGCCCAGTACGAAGCCGTCAGACCCATGATCGCAGCCATCGGATCTTCACCGGCGAGCGCGCCGGCCAGGTCCATGTCCGTCCACGAGTCGTTGCGGCTGAGACGAACCGCGATCTCCTGCGAGGTGCCGATGCCCTTGTGGGCATTGGGCTGCGAACCACTGCCATCCTCCGCGATGCGAACGGTGGGGTCGTCACCGCTGACGCGCGGGCTGCCGGTCAAGTCCTTGAACGACGGCACGTTGATCGTGAGGCCCGGACCGGCCAGGAAGTTGTCCAGGAAGGGGTCGCGAACCAGGAGGCCCGACCGGATGAGGTTCGACTTCTCCTCCGTGCGCTGCTGGAGGTACGAGGCGAACCGAGTGGGAATCACGAGATCAGAGACGCGGACAACGGCCATGTGTTCAACTCCTTGGAACGATCAGGTGTTTCGTCGGGAACAGTTCAATCACACAATACGCGGAAGCAATGGATCGGTCCAGCCGAAGACGATCACTTGGTCGGTCGGACCGGGTTCTTGAAGTCCACGCCAGCCGCCTTCGCCATTCGCTGGGCGTCGGCGTCCGACAGGGCCATCTGCTTCGTGACGTTCCAGTGATCCTTGGAAAAGGGGTTCGGCTCGCCATTCTGCATGGTGCCGCCGCCCTTCGAGCCACCACCCTCCGAAGTCGCCCAGAAGCCGGGGGCCTTCGTCTTCAGTTCGTTGAAAGCGCCGATCGGATCGAGGCCAGGAGTGAGGCCGAGCGCCGCGCCCTCGCGCACGCGAGGCTTGCCATCTTCCCCGACTTCCATGTTGGGGCTCAGCATGAGGATCGCCGCCTCCTGCATCGAGGAATGCACGCCCGCCTTCGCGGAAGCCGTGCCAAGCTCGGTCCGGATGGTTGCGGCTCGCTCGCGCCCGAGCGCGTCGGCCAGCGCCTTATCGGCCTCCGCCTTCGCAGCATTGGCCGCGTCGAGTTGCTTCTGGAGCGGACCGATCTTCAGCGCGGCGCGCTTGTCGGCCAGTTCCGTCAGCTTGGCCTCATCGATCTTCCCGCCCTTGCCCGCAGCCTCCGCCGAAGCCAGAGCTTCATCGCGAGCCGTCTCCGCCTCAGCGATCTTGCCCTGCGCGGCATCACGCTCGGCCTTCGTAGCCGCGTGAGCCTTCTTCTCCGCGCTCAGCGAAGTCTCGAACCGGGTCCGCTCGGCTTGCAGCCCGGCCAGACCCTTGACGCCGGTGAGGACGAACTTGCCGCCCTGCTCGGTGTACAGAGACTCGAACCCTTTGGGGATTTCCGTCGCGGCGTTGTACGTCAGTTCCAGTTCCATCGTGCGAATGCTCCTCTGCTACGAACCCTTGACCTGTGACTCCGGATCAGAAGCCGGTGCCCTGGCACCCCTCGACCCAGAATTTGTTCACGTTCACGTCCTTCGGCATGGTGTTGTATCCGGGGAAGCACAACACCTCATCCAGACACTGCTCCATCTGATCCGCCACCGTCTGCATGGTGGCGCGCATGCTGTGCGTTCCGCTGCCCGCGTCCTGGACTTCGACCGCCACACCAGCGAGGGCGTTGGCCTTGCTGGTGGCGAGGCGGAAGGTGCTGCTCGACACGACGATCATCCAGTAGTCCGTGCTGCCAGCCAGACCAGCGGGAAGCGCGCCGCCGGAGTTGGTCAGGCGAACCGGGCCGAACCCCGTGTCCTTGCCGTGATCGGCAGACGTGAGCAGACCGTCCGTGATCGTCACGTCACCGGACGTGAAGTCGTCGTTGACCGCCGCACGCGAGCAGGTGAACCCACCCGTGCCGTCCGTGCCGACATCGGTGAGATCGATGGCCGTACCCGCGATGGCGTTGGCGAAGGACGTGGCTACCTTCACGGTGTTGTCGTCCACGCGGATCAGCCAGTAGTCGGTGAGAACCGCCAGCGGCGCGGGCAGTGCGGAAGCGTCGCCGGTCAGGGCGAAACGAACCGGACCATACCCCGTGACCGCGCCGTGCGCGGTCATGGTGATCGCGTTGGTGGTGATGTTCACCTGAGCCTCAGCGAAGGCTTCGTTGACGGCCGCGCCGTCCACATCGATCGTGCCGGAACCCACGCTCGTGAGATCGACCGGCACACCTGCCGCAGTGAGCACCTGGACGGCGTTCACCGTCGAAGCCAGCAGCCAGTAGTTCGTGCTGGCCGAAAGGCCACCGGGAAGAACACCCGCGCCTTGCGGGGCGAACTGCACCGGGCCGGTGTAGTCACCGAGGCCGTGGCTGGACATGGTGATGAGGTTGCCAGCAGCGGCGGTGAACGCCTTGGTGCTGCCAACCGCCGTGGTCGCGCCACCCATTGCAGTGAGGAAATCGGCCTTCGTCTTGGTCGGCATCGGGAAAAGCTCCTTGAGATCGCAGGGTTCGATGAAATACTAACAGGTCAAGCAACGTCGGGCAAGTCTCCCTCAGCCGGAAGACCGACCCGGATAGAGCGACAGAACCAGTGGAGCGGTGGGTACGGACCGCGCCCGACAGGGAAAACCTTGCCGTGGTTCGAGCGGCAGATCACAGTGGTTCGCGAATCCAGCACCGCGATGTACAGGTCACGCGGAATCTGATCGATGTTCGATTCGCCGAACAGCTTGATGGCCACTCCTATCGCGGCGAACGCGCCGGTGTCCACCAGGTTCTTCAACTGACTGCGCGTTGTCTCGGTTGCACCGTTGCCACCGTTCAGGTTCTCCTCGCCCAGGGTGGCTTGGAGGATCTGCGTGCGCGAACGCTGCTGGATGAGCCCGATCACCACCTGGTCAGAGATGCGGTTCACGTCCGAAGCCAGTAGATCGGTCAACCATGTCTCGAAGTCACGCCCCAGGAACGGCGTGTCGAAGATCACGTCGTGCGAGGTGAGCGGTCGCTGAAGGGCCAGGCCAAGCAAACTGTCGTAGAGGGACACGAGCCGATCCCACTCGGCGTCCACCATCTCGCCGATCCGCAACTCCAGACGGGTTCGCACTCGCTGGAACGACACCGTGCGTGCCGCCTCAATCTCCGATCGCATGTTCGCCAGCATCGTCTGCACGGACGGGGATTCGAGGCGAACCCCGGGGCGTAGCAGCAGCGTCAAGTACCGCTCGATGATGACCTGCACGGCGGGTTCGGACTCATCTAGGAGAGCAATGAGCAACGCAGCGAGGGCCAGAACGTCGTCGGTGCGACTCTTCTGATCCTCGATGCGTGCCGCAACCAGTTGCTCAAACGGTGTCGGCAACTACTGCTCCTGGCTCGCTCCGACGCCACGCTTCACTCGCGACCCTCCGGTGGCTCGCCCAAGCTGGCCTCCGGCCATACCGCCCGCGCCCTGCGGCGGCATGATCGGGTCTTCCTGTTCGATCTCCTGCTCCTCCTGCTCGAACGTCAACTGCGTCAGCCCCTGCTGGACCGCGTGTCGGTGCAGCGACTTCCGCGAGAGCGGGTAGCCGATCTGCTTGGCCTGCGTCAACTCCAGAGCCGTGCGGCTCGCGGCGGCGGTGTCGGCGAAGTCGGTGTTCGGCTCAACGATGATCTTCGCCTTGTCCTCTTCGGACAGCCCCATCCAGTCGGCCATGATGAGCAGCACCTGCTTGATGGCCGCAGCGCCGGTGAGAGCGATCGTTCGCAGCGTAGCGGTCTTGGCCGACACGCGAATGCGCAGAGCCTCGCCGGACTGGTACGAAGTCCCAGTCGAGTCGAACAAGCGGCTGGTCATCTCGCTCGCCAGAGCCTTGTCCGCGTCGATCGCGTCCTTCTGGGCCTGGAGGCCGTCCGCACCGACGCCCACGAACTTCGCATCGCCGTCGCGGGGAAGCTCGACACGAGCCCCCGCGCCCAGGCGGGTCTTCGTGTCGGTGTCCGCACCGACGATCACAAACGTGTCCTGCCCCTGCATGTGCAGGTTCTGCCGGAAGTCCGCCTCGCCGCGATAGATCGCGAGGCAGAGGTTGGTCAGCCCGAGCAGCGGGGGATCGTCGGGAGTGGACACCAAGTCCTTCGTGTTCACAAACACGAACGGAACATAGTTCAGCGTCTTCCCGCCGATCGACGGCTTCACCCACGCCGCATTGGTCAGCGAATCCTCACGCGCGACCGTGGCCGTCTGGTACGTCCCAGTCGCGGTGGGGGCCTCCTGACTTCCGTTGCCGTTGATGCTGCTGGTGGTGCCACTCATCTCGCAGATGCGGTAGCGGTTCTTGAACTCCCACTCCAGCCCCACGACTCGCTCATTGTCCGATTCGTCCAGGACAACAAACTCGGTCCGCTGAATGCCCTGCACCCGAATGCCGTCGTCCCAGTTGATGATCCGCTGGGCAGCATACAGCGACGCGAACGGCAGGGCCTTGTCCACCGGCTGACCGCTCTGAACATCCACGAGAATGCCCGCGCGCCCATAGACCAACTGCCACTCGTTCATGCGGCGCTGGAACGTGTGGATGTCTTCGCCCTGGGCGCTGAACTTCTCCAAGAGCGGCTTCATCGCGTCCGGCACCTCGATGCGTGCCTTCTCGCGGTGCATGATGCCGATCATCGCCTCCACGCCCTGCTTCGTGTAGTCGGGGAACACCGCCCGCGTCAAGTAGGCGTCGTAGGCGTCCTTGCCGCCGTCCGGTCCCGCCTTGGTGATCCCGTCGAGCAACATGCCCGCCGTCGCGGGCAGGTACTTCGTGCGGAACGACTTGATGATCCGTTCGCCCCCGTAGGAGTGCGACAACTGCTCCCAATCGGGCGTGCGTGCTACGAAGTCCGGATGCTTGTTGTCGATGGCCAATGGCGATCTCCTACACCAGTCCGACCGTCTTCCCACCCTTCACCGTGCGGTGCTCCTTACGGCAGCGATAGCGAACTTCGTCAGCCACATGGTCTTCCGCATCCGTGTCCACGTCGTCCAGATCATCCGGGTCACGCGGGATCGTCGGAACCGTGCGGAGGAACTGCGTGCATTCCCGCGTCACGAACAGCCCCGGCTCCTCCCGGATCTTCTGCCCCTCGGCGGGCAGAACCGCCGCCATCATCTTACGCATCTGCTCCCACCCCTGCTTGCGGGTTCCGGAGCGTTTGTCGGCAGGGTCGAAGTAGACCCCGCGATACCGAACCCCGTCGATGACGACCGACTCCTCCATGTCCCGGGCCACGGAGTTGTTGTTCGTGTCATCGAAGATCGCCGCGTCCGCCACGCCGCGCCGGACCCGCTCATGGATGCCCCAGCGAAGCTCCCGCTCCACGATCCCCTTGGCGATGTCCTTCGCCAGCATCCGGATGCCTTTGTTCGGGTTCTTCCCGTCCCAGCCGTACCACTCCTTGATCCGGAAGAGATCGCCCTTCACGGTGGGCACACGTTTCCCGCCCGGGAGGGTGTACGGGGAACCGTCGCTCTCCGCCCACCAGCCGACCGAGAACGGCTTCGTAGAGCCCCAGTCGAACGACTTGTCGATGCGCCACGACGGCGGCACCTGGAACGGCTGGACGCACATCGCGTCCTTCACCCGCAGCCAGATGTCATCGAACATGCCGCCAGAGATGATGTCCCACGAACCGTGGAGCCACGCCGCAAGCTCGGCCTCATTGCGCGCCGACGCACGGATGCGCTTGATGTAGTCCGGGTCCGCCCGGAGGAGAACCTGGTTCTCGCGCAGGTCGGAGTTGATCGCCCGCCGATCCCCGATGTCCGGGTCGCTGATGAGCGGCCCGTAGATCACGCCGGGCGGCAGCGGCAACTCGAACCGCGACTTGACCCAGTTGAAGCCGGGGCCATACGGGTTCGTAGTGGCCCGCACCATGCGGGGGACCATCGGGTTCGCCGACCGGCAGCACGACATCATGCGGGTGTAGCAACCGCTGTCCGCCCAGGTCGTCAACTCCTCCCAGCCGATCCACGGGTAGGCATGGCCGTGGTAGCTCAGGTAGTCCTTCTCGTGCTCCATGTGGCGGAACAGCAACTGCTCGCCGTCCGGCCACGTCCATGTCATCTTCGTCTCGTTGAACTTGGCCCCGGGCCAAATCTTCGGGAAGAGTTGGCGGCTCTTGTCAACGATGTCCTTCAACTCGGGGTAGGTGTGGCGGAAGAGGATGCCCTTCCAGTCCGACCCGAACCCGCGCCCGCAGAACTGGGCGAAGGACATGAGCAGGCACGCCGTCTTGCCGCCGCCTCGGTTGCCGGTGTAGAGGACTTCGTAGGTGCGGGTGTTGAGGAACAGTTCCTGGCTGCCGCGTTGCACGGCCCAGTCCGCTTCCTGGCCGTCGTAGAACGGCTTCAACTCCATGCCCACGGCACGTCCCTGTGGATCGAGGATCGGCACCTCGCGCCACTCGGCCACGCCGGGTTGGGTGATTATCATCGCCATTTACGGCTTTCGCTCGCTGTACCCGCAGCCGATCGTCAGACAGAGCCATGCCTTCGCGCGGAGACACCAGTACAGGCGACGCCAGATACCGCACTTGGGGCAGGTCTTGCGGAGGCGGAGATGGGTGTCTTCAGACTTCATTCCTGCTCGACCGCGTTGCGGACGCACACCCCCATGAGCGTGTCGGGCGGAAGCTGCGACCGATCGAAGCGATCCATAAACTCGCACGCGGCGTCCACCGCGAGTTCCCAGGTGAGCGTGCCACCGCCGATGAAGACGGTGCCGAACGCCCACTCCAGGTAGAACTTGCCCTCCCGCTCGACCACGTTCCAGTCGCAGTCGTGCCAAGTGGTGCGAGTGGTGCAGAGGGTCGCGACCGCCAGAGACAGCGCAGGACCAATCATTGAAGCTCCAATCGGTAAGTGTACCAGTCACCCTTCTTGCGACGGGTGAACCCGGCACGGAGGAGATTGCTGCCGGACACCGCGTTGTCCAGCGAAGTGTACGTCTCGACGCGGCTCACCCCCGCGCGGCGGCACCACGCCAGCCGACGCCGGATCAGTCGCTGCTGATACCCCTTGCCGCGATGCTCGGGGAGCACCCCGCACCGCGTGAACTTGACCCGCTTGATGCGGCTCTGATCGCCGTTCCACGCCACGACCTTCAGACCGGCGTAGGCGACCGGGGTGCGGCCTTCGTACAGCACCCACCAGCGGTAGTCCTCATCGTTCAGGAACGACGAGTCCTTGGGGAAGCAGGCGTTGTCCAGGTCGCGGAACCAGCCCTCATCGGCCTGCTTCCAGCGAGCCAGCTTCTGGATCGTGGTCATTTGGCAGCCCCCGCCAGCGTGCGCGCAACATCCCGCACCTTGTCCAGGGCGCGACGGACTTCCAGGCTCGCCCAGGCGATGGCGATGGCCTTGATCTGCGGCTCCTGCGCGTCCAGGTACTCTTGGACCCTGCCGGGGGGCTCGGGATTGCACATCCGCACCACGCGGATCGCCTCGGTGAGATGGTCCCGCGTCACTTCGCCGGGAAGCTCGATGCGCGGCACGCGGCTGGCCATCCGCTGGCCGCACTTCGCGCAACACACCACCTCGCGGAACGGGTGCGTAGCGGCCTGCTGGAAGCCGCACTCCGGATTCGGACAGGTGAAGAACTCGAACACACAGGCCCCGTTGAGCCGGGCCATCGCTTTCGCGTTCTCCATGAACCGTTGCAGGTCCACTTCGTTGCTGTCCTCGCCGTCGTATTCCTGCTGAGCACCCATTGTGTTCTCACTGCTTGGGGGTGAAGAGTCCGACCACGAAACCGAGCACGATCGCCACGGCGTTGAGCTTGATCGAGATGCGGGTGGAGTGGACGCGGAGCACCATGCCCTGCTCGTCCAGGGTGAACTCGAACTTGGGCTCCGTGGTTGTTGGGATGTCGTTCATTCCCGTGCGTACTCCGCCAGAATCCGCTCCGCGAGCCCGTCCACGCGGAGTTCGAGCGACGTGTCGAAGACGCGGATCGGGATGCTCTGCTTGCAAAGCTCCGTCATCACGACGTAGCAGTTCCGGTAGTCGTTGTTCATCCGCTGGAGGGCCAGTTCGAGGCTGTCCCCCTTGCGGCCCTTCCGGGCGCGGAACTCGCGCGTGTCATGATCCGCGTGGATCAGCAGGAACTCGCTGCGGTGCGGGAACCGCCAGGCACCGATCGCGTCGCGGGCCTGCTGCGCATCGCGCGGCTGGCCGTCCACCAGGATGATCTGGCGTCCCTTGGCGATGCCCTCCTTGGTGCCCTCCGTGTACATCCGCCACGCCTCACCCTGGGTGTGCGTCGGCGCGGCCTGCCCCGCGAAGTGCGGCTCGCCATACTTCTCGCGGAGCATCCTGCCGACTTCGACGGCGTGGACCGTCTTCGGGGCGATCTGGGTCAAACGCTGGATGAGCGTGGACTTGCCGGCGCAGGTCGGCCCCATCAGGTGCAGAACTACCGAGCCGGTCGTCGTCATGCTGGTAGCGTACCTGCGGGTGGCGCGTCGGGCAACTGATCCGCCACGATCTCCAGCTTCTCGGCCTCCAGCTTGCGAGCGTGCTTCTCCAAGTCAGCCTCGGTGAGCAGCGGGGCCGTGACCACCACCACGCCGCCGCGATGGTTCACGTCCAACTCCTGCTTCTCGCGGTACGCGGGATCGAACTTCCGCGCGAACGCGAGCGCGATCTGCGGCTGGATGACCTTCTCGCCTTCGTGCCGGTTGCCGAGCCGATCGATGATGATGCGGTTGACGCCTTCGAGCCCGAACTTCTTGAACGGCTCATCGATCGTCTCGGCGATCCAGAGTTCCTTGGCCTCGGTTTCGAGGGCCGCGAACTCGGGATCGGACTTCCGGTGGTTGAGGATGCTCTGGTAGGAGAGGTTGGCCGCGAGCGCCGCCTTGCAGTACGTCCCGCACTGGCGGAGGGCTTTGAGGTAGGTGGCCAGGGACCGCTCGTCCACCTTGCCGTACCCGGCGCGGCGCTGGAGCTTCTTGCCGATGGAGTCGGCTTCCTCCTTCGCGGGCAGCAGGGCCGTCTGCTCGATCTTCGTGAGATCGACCCCGGCGCGCCGGGCCACCTCGATCTTGTTCATGCTGCTCTTTGCCACGCCCGAAGGATACCGGGACCGGGGTTGACGGACCAGCGTGTGTGCATCCATCCGGATGAATGGATGTACGGGATTTGGCCAATGCGTGTTTGCATACTCTACTCTACTCTACTCTTTTCGCCCAAGTCAGTAGGTGGCGCGAGTGACTGGGGTTCCTGCCCAGGGAGAGGGGGTGGGTGGTTGGGCAGTTGCACTTCTCCAGCTTCTCTAAAAAGAGTAAAGTAAAGTAGAGAGTAGAGTAGCACCCCCTTCTGACCGTCCTATCGACCCTTTTTCGGTGTCTGTGAAGGACTTTACCTACAGAAGCCGAACGCAAGGTAGAGTATCTTACAGAAGCCGTATCTGCTTTACCTGCTCTACCTTGCTCTACCTCGATCTCTACTCTCGGCGTTAGGGAGGTGCCGCCGCTGGGCAGGGCCGTGGCGTCGGCGGTGACTGGTAACAAAACCCGAACCAGATCGTGTGCGAGGGCTGGCGCGGGAGTGGAGGGGTGGTTGCTTGTTATCGGACGCGATTTTTTTTCCCCTCCCCCTCCCCCGTTAGGTCACTGTTAGGTTATCAGTAGGTTATCGGACGGTAGGCCATAGTTATCGGACGTTCTCCGCCGAACCTCCGCACATAACTGTCCTTATCGGACGTTCCCTTGTACCGTACAGATACCATAGCACAATAGGTAGCCTATGGGTAGTGGTCTGGAGTCTATACGGTACTGCCCATAGTATGCGCTCGCGAGCGCCCGATAACCGAAGCGGAGCATCCGTTCATCCGGATCAATGGATGAATGGTGCTCCTGGTGCGGAGCGGGATTCGGTGCGCCCGCACACTCCGTACCCTCCTCCGAAGATTCTTCTCCGAATACTGGAGTCCCACCAATTTGCATCCGATGATTTGGGTACACCCTTCAGGAGTCCCGCACATGCGTAATGCTCTCCGCCGAATCGCTTTCCTCTCTGGATGCATCCTTGGCGCGGGGTTCGTTTTCTGGACTTGCGGAGGAGCGGAACTCGTGGGTAGCATCTCCGCGGCGCTTGCCCACTAGCCACGAACCCCGATCCTCATTTACGGAGTGTGAGCCGATGAAAGTGTACGAATGGAATCCTGCCACGCAAACACCGATTACGGATCGTGTTCCGGCGGAGTTCCGCCCCAATCATTGCACAAGTTCCGGTAAATTGGTACTGGCAGTTCGGATCAGTCCGGAACGCGCGATCATGCTGGAAACGACGACATCCGAATGGACGGAGTTCGTGCGCAGTGTGAATGGACTCCTGAACTGCCCATAGCCGAACCTCCGAACCCGCACACTCCGTCCCGCTCCGATTTGCGAACGCGCTTATCGGAGCGGGACTTTATTGTTTTTCTTGATTCCGTCCCGCACATATCCGATACTCTGGGTATGCTTCGATTGGTCTTCAGTCTTCCCCCGAACGCGAAGCGCCTAGTGATCCTCTCACTACTGGCATTCGCGGTCCTTTGTTGAACCTTGCAGGGATCGTTTCCCTGCTCTCTAAGGAGTGTGCGCAATGTCCGAACCCAGCATCATCGAACGCATCGCATCGATTCACAATGAACGCCCGATCCTCTCCTCTGGGCGGGATCATGGAGTCTACTACACTCTCCCGGGCTCCGATGATCTTTATCGAGTGTGTGAGTTCCGCACCCCGAAGACTTGGAAAACACTGTCTGGCGCTACGAACTGGGCGCGGCGCAGTATGTGCCCGACTCTCTCTCCTCTGGGCAAATCTCTGGGGTGCGATCGGGTCTATGTCGGAACCCCCGCGAACCCCCGCTTTACTCGCGTTCATTGATCCCCCACCATTCCGGAGTGTGTACGATGCCATTCCCCCAGTTTACTCTCCCTGGTATCGAAGTCCCGAACGCGATCCTCGCGCCCGATGGTACTGGGCAAATCGTATCCGATCCGATCCCTGCGCCAGAGGGAGAGTTTTCCGATCCCGTACAGTGTGGATGTTGCCACGCACATACGGAGCGCGAAGACTCCGCCGAAGCGCCGGACGGAGACACATACTGCGCCGAATGCCATTCTGAGAATGTGTGTGTGTGCGAATGTTGCGATACGGAGATTTTCAATGATGATTCGTTCTTCGCATCTCGCGATAGTGACGGTCGTGCGGAGCGCACTGTGTGCGAAGATTGTTCATTTCGTTGCGAGCGATGCGAAGAGAGATTCTATGGAGAAGGGATCGTAGAAGGAAATAGCCACTATTGCAACGAATGCCATTGCGAACTGTATACGTCGTGCGATGAATGCGGAGATACCATCCCGCGCGATGATGCGAACTATATCGATGATGTCTGTCTCTGCGCGGGATGCTACCGATCCCGAGAACGTGAAGACTCCGATTTGGTCAATGATTACAACTACAAACCCTCCGCAATCTTTCATCGCGCATCCACGGACGATTCCGATCGATTCTTCGGCATCGAACTCGAATGCGAGTATCCGCGCGGGACATCGAGGGAAGATTGTACAGAGGAGATTCGTGACGTTGTAGAATCGCATGAGGGAAGACTCTGGTATGCAAAGCATGACGGATCATTGGACAACGGATGCGAGTTCGTTTCGCACCCGGGCACACTCTCATTCTGGAGAGAAGAGGGATTCGATTGGACGAATACCCTCCGTCGCGCGAACTGGCGCTCATGGAAGACCAATACTTGCGGAATCCATATTCATGTGTCGCGCAATTCTCTGACGGAGCGCGATTGGTTCAAACTCGCGCGATTCTTCAGGGATTCCGAATCCCTCATTCGTCGAATGGCGCGGCGCGATCCTTCGCGCTATGCTACGGTAAAGACTGGAGAGAAGGATTCCGCACTAATGCGGAAAGTTCGCAAATCGAGTTCGCGGGACCGGGATCGGTATCAAGCGCTGAACTTTGAAAACAACCGAACTGTAGAAGTTCGGATCTTCAAAGGTACGTTGGATGCAAACTCCGTCGCGCGGAATCTCGAATGTGTGAACGCGCTTTGCGAGTTCGCACGAACGCGCGGGATGCGCGATATGAACGAAAACGGTTTTCGTGAATGGCTGATCCTCTCCGCCGAACGATTCATCGGGGAGAGTGCCGCGCAGTCTCTGCGTAATTGGCTATTTCCCTCCTCCGATACTGCCTCTCCCTCTGACGAATGATCCTCTGAACCTCTGATCCTCTCAGGAGTGTACCGTATGTGTCTTCTCATCGCTCAATGTGTCGGCGCTTCGATGATCCCTGATTCGCATATCGAATGCGCTTGGAATGAGAACCCTGACGGAGCGGGGTTCGCATATGTTGACAATGGAAAATTGATCGTAAAGCGATATGCCAAGCTCCGCAAGTTCCGTAAAGCGTATGCGCAAGCACACGCTGCGTTCGGCATGTCTTCTCCGTTTATTGTTCATTTCAGATACGCTACGCATGGCGGAGTCTCTGCCGCAAATACACACCCGTTCATCATCTCTGACGGTAGAGTAGCATTCGCGCATAACGGTATGCTGCCGAACGCGGACTCTCCGCACAAATCAGAGAGCGATACGCGATACTTCGCGCGAACCGTTCTCGCGCACCGAACCCCCGATCAATTACTCTCTGAGGAGTTCGGCGCTTTCCTCTCTACCATCATCGGCAAGGGGAACAAGTTCGCGCTCCTCTCCGATTCGGGCACACTGTCTATCGTGAACGAATCGGAGGGAGAATGGATCGGTACGAACTGGTATTCAAACCAATCATACCGTCCCGCTCCGAAGTTCCCTCTACTGAAGTATCCTTCGCGTTCCCTCTGGGACTGGGCGGGACGCGATATTCGTGACGATTGGGAAGATGAGTACACTAGTGCGATCGATTGTAAACTGACGGAGAGCGAAGCGTATGCGATCGGATTCGACGCTGCAACAAACCCTAGCGCCCGAATCGATGCGGATGAACTGACGGAGGATCAATGGCGCGCCTATCGGAATGGATTGTCCGATGGACTCGCCGAATCCTACGGGCGCGATATATCAGAGTGTATGTGTGAAGATACGATTCTGCGTATAACCGAAGGGGATGAACAATGAATGAGAACGAAAACAATGCGCCCGAGTTCGTGAAAGAATCGGCGGAACTACCGGAGGGATTCTTGATACGGAGCGCTTCGCGCGCAGAGTACAGAGAGCATCGATACTACTATTCCAAGTCCCGCAAGGGATGGGAACGCGCGGGACGTGAATCGTATTTGCGAATGGGTGACGCGAAGCGCAATTAGCACACTCCGCGCCCGTTCTCGAAAGAGAGCGGGCGCGATTTAGACCCCGCTCGGCCGCTCCTGGTGCGCCCGCTCGGCCGCTCCTGGTGCGCCCGCTCGGCCGCTCCTGGTGCGCCCGCTCG
>JADLBU010000010.1 GCA_020847535.1 Phycisphaerales bacterium | reverse complement strand
CGGGCGGCACGCGGGCGCTGCGGGCCCGCAAACGCGGCCCCAAGAAGGGCGCCGGCCTGCTGGCCCCGCACCAGGCCGCGACGATCGTGCGGCTGATCACCGCCCGTTGCCCGGACCAGTTGCACATCTCCCCGATCGGAACGGGTTCAAACCGTCGAATCCGGGCCGCCAGAGGCGTTAGGGTGAGCCATTCTCTGGTTAACAGGGCCGAGATTCGGTAATGGGAGGGCGTTGCCACGTGAGCGACCATCTCGGGCAGGCGGACTGCATGCTTCGGGATGAAAACCGAGAACCAATCTCGACACGGGTCGGGAGTCGTCGGTTGGGCCGCGAGCTGTGCGACCCGGAGGATTCAGTAGACACTCGCATGGATCTTGCGGAGGCGATGGCATCGTTGCCCTTGAACCTCCGGGCGCTGGCTTGCCTGTTGGTCCAGGGTCAAACGGAAGCGTCCGTCGCACGAATCTCTGGCCGCTCGCGCCGCCAGGTGCACTACGAGGTCGAAGCCATTCGTGCCCACGTGCTGAGTTGCGGAGTTCACGATTGGTGAGCCCGACCGGTGCCCTTAGATCGACGTTCGGCGTCCAGCTGAAGGCGGCCCGACACCGGTCAGAATGCGGATGAGCCGTACCGCAACCTGTTGTACGATCTCGCATTCCTCGGAGACCCCGATCATGGTTTGGGTCTTGATCGGGTCTCTTCCTCGTGACTGGGCGACGCTGTGCCATCTGACTACGACGTGATCAAGGCTGAGAACCTACGGCGATACGGCACCGACATCGACCGCATCGGTCCGATGCTCCTCGCCGATCGGTACGACAATCGCGCGCACTTCATCTTCGAACTGCTTCAGAACGCCGAAGATGCCCTGCGACGTCGCGTCGAGGCATCCGGTCCGCGGAGCATCACGTTCACCCTCGGCCAGTCCGAACTTCGGGTGTCACACTTCGGCCAGCCGTTCGATAACGCCGACATTCGCGGCGTCTGTGGTATTGGCCAGAGTACGAAGCCCACGGAGTTGACCGCCATCGGCCGATTCGGCATCGGGTTCAAGTCTGTTTTTGCGTTCACCGGATCGCCCGAGGTTCATTCTGGGTCTGAGCACTTCGCCATCGATTCGTTCGTGTGGCCAAGGGCTATTGCGCCAAGGCCGACATCTGGTGGCGAGACGCTCTTTGTCTTGCCATTCAGGCCGACCGACTCGCTCGCGCACCAAGAGATTGCCAAAGGGCTTCGTGACCTAGGTGCTCGCACACTGCTGTTTCTTCGGCACATCGACGAGATCGCATGGCGCGTAGAAGGCGGGCCCTCGGGCCTTTACCTGCGCAGCAAACCCGAAGGCGTTGCGCCTGGTGTTCGACAACTCGCCCTGGTGGGGCAGGATTCTGAGTCGCCCGACACAGAGGAAAACTGGCTGATTTTCTCGAGGGAGGTGCAGGCTCCTGACGGCACGCCGGCCGGTCAGATCGAAATTGCGTTCGCCATCTCGTCACCACTTCTGGCGAAGGCGAGTGTTCGCAAGGTGAGCGATTCCACTCTCGTGGTGTACTTCCCGACGATTGTCCCGACCCATTGCGGATTCCTATTGCAGGGGCCATATCGCACAACCCCAAGCCGAGACAATGTGCCGCGGCATGATGACTGGAACCAGCAATTGGTCCAGTTGAGTGCAGAGCTCCTTGTCGGATCTCTGCAAGGCCTCCGCGACATGGGACTGCTGACAGTGGACGCTATTCGCGCCCTTCCCCTCGATCGAAGCCAGTTCGACGAGCACAGCATGTTCACGCCGCTGTTTGACGCCGTGCGTGCGGCATTCACTGCCGAACGGCTGCTGCCAGCGTTTCGTGGTGGCCACGCTACTGGCGGTCAGGCCAGACTCGCGCGGACGAAGGAACTGCGAGAACTCCTATCCCCGGCCCAGCTCCGTGACCTGTTCAGTGCGCCGGCGGATGTCCATTGGCTGTCGGAGGAAATCACCCAGGACCGCACTCCCGAATTGCGCCAGTATCTGCTGCGAGAACTGCAGGTCGCAGAGCTAGATCCAGAGCGAATGCTGGCGCGACTCTCGAAGGAGTTTTTGGAAGCTCAATCGGACGCTTGGATCACCTCGCTCTGCGCGTTTCTGAACGGGCAACCGGGACTGTGGCAACGCGGCCAGCTCAATGACAAGCCGATCGTTCGATTGGAATCCGGTGGGCATGTGGCGCCCTGGAACGGGAACTTGCCATTGGCCTTTTTGCCTGGAGAGCACGCATCGGGCTTCCCAACCGTGCGTGCGACAATCGCCGCTCATCCGGACGCCCGCAAGTTTCTGCTGCAGCTCGGCCTCACTGAGCCGGACCCTGTCGACGATGTGATTGCCAACGTCCTCCCGCGATACCACGCCGAGTCCGTGGACATGGATGAAGAGAAGTACGCCGCGGACATTCGACGGATACTGGCCGCGTTCGGTACAGACTCCAAGGCGCAGCGCGAGAAGCTCGTCACCGCGCTCCGCGATACCGCGTTTGTCAGAGCCGCTGACGGGGGTGACACCGAGACTTTCCTGGCAAAGCCAGGAGACCTCTATGTGGCGACAGAGCGACTGAGCCTGCTTTTCCAAGGCATCCACGGGGTCCATCTTGTTGACGATTCGTGCCCGTGCCTGCGCGGCGAAGATGTACGCAAGCTCCTTGATGCTTGTGGCGCCGCGCTCTATCTCCAGCCCACCGATGTTGCGGCCGACTTGTCCTACGCCGAGCGTCGAGAAATGAGGCGACAGGCCGGCCAAGAGCGGTGTTCAAGTGAGTTTGACCCTGATGATTCAACGATCCGCGGACTCGACACCCTGCTGGCAATCCTCCCAACCCTGACCGTTGACGACCGACGAAAGCGTGCCGCTCTGCTGTGGAAGGCCCTCGCGGACGTTGAGGATCGGCGGGGCTCAGGCTCGTTCCAGGGAAGGTACTCCTGGTTCTACCACACCCCGTACTCCACCACATTCGATGCGAAGTTTGTCCGCACTTTGAACACGGCACATTGGATTCCCGACACCGACGGCGAGCTGCAGCAGCCCGCAGTAGTGCTGTTCGATTCACTCGGCTGGGACAATGAGCCCTTTCTCCTATCCAAGATCCGATTCAAGCCTCCGATCATCGACACGCTTGCTCGCGAAGCCGGCATCGAGCCTGGGCTCATCGACCTTCTCAAGAAGCTCGGTGTGACGAGCGAAAGCGAGTTGAGGGCGCGGTTGCAGATCACAACTCCACCCGACCCACCGGAGACCGGCCCAGCCGCACCGGGCAGTGCGGAGAACAACGGCCACAAGGTGGCGGGAGACGGCACGGCCCAAACAGATTCCCCCGGAGGGTCGCCGCCGGCGCAGCCCGAAGGGGATGCGCCCCCAGCGCCGCCCACCGATCCCCAGCGCAAGCCCGGAACGGGCCCCGGCACGGATGACACGACGCCAGGAGCCGGCACAGCTCCTGACCACGAGCGGCGGCGATCGCCGTCGCCTCCGGATCGAGATCCAGAATCGCACACGCGACGGTTCCACTCATACGTGGGAGTTCACAACGACGAGCACGAACCCGACCCCGATGGACTCACGCGCGACGCTCGTATGTCAATCGAGGAGGATGCCATCGCGACAATTCTGGCGGAGGAACCGTCGCTCCTGCGCACGGCGGTCAACAACCCTGGGTTCGACTTGTTGGGCCCGAGCAGTGACGATCGACCTGATCGCCGCATCGAGGTAAAGGCAATGACGCGCGATTTGAAGAGCCGCCCAGTCGGCATGACGCACGTGCAGTTCGAAAGCGCGAAGGAGTATGGTGATCGCTACTGGCTTTATGTGGTCGAGTTCGCGAGCGATCCCAGTCGTCGACGCGTTCTACGGATTCAAGATCCCGCCGGCAAAGCGCGATCGTTCACCTTCGATGCGGGCTGGGCGGCGATTGCTGCGGCGGCGCCTCAGACCTCGTAGCGAGAACACATCGCAACCGTCAGCAGACGACTTACGGCTTCCGTACACTCTCGCGATCTATCGAATCCAGAAGGGACACTTCGAATGAGCAGCCTCGTTTCGTCGGTAGCAAAGGCGTTGGACAATCCCTCCGTTGATCCCGCAATGAAGCCGGCGGCGGACGGGTTGGCTGCCTTTGTGGACGCCGGCGCCTACATCGGCGAGGTGTTCTCCCTCGCCTACGACGATGCTCTGGTCCAGATTCACGATTTCCATCGGAAGCAGGTCGGCGGCATCCCGGCATTGTCGTTCCTGATCGCCACTCGAATCCTCCCTGACAAACCGTTTGATCCGAAGGAAGAAGACGCGTCCATCGTTCTCCTGAGAGTTCTCGATCAGGCGGATCTGCCCAATGCGCAGGAAGCACTCCGCGTCCGCGTCGAGAATGCCCAGCGCGTTTCGGGCGAGCTTGACAAGACCTACGACCACAAGGACGTCATGGACGCGACGACCAATCAACTGCTCGGATTCGCTGGCGTCCGGTGTCGCGTACTTGGCACCTACTACGTCGCGGACACTGGAGAGCCCGGCAAGCCCGCGTACAGGTTGGCATTCGGCTCAGACCTGAGCAACTACTACCCCAACCGCGGGCTCAAGGTGTTCAAACCGAAGGCGGATGTTCTCAAGGCGATCGTGAACTTCCGGGACCCGCGCAACCTCAGCGAAGTGGACGTGCGGGTCAGGATCGGCGAAGTGCGTTACGCGTCGAGCAATCGACCGTTCCAACAAATCAGCGGCGTGCCGGTGGAACTCTCTCCGATCGACCTCCTCGGTCAGAAGTCGGCCCTGTTCGGGATGACGCGGAGTGGCAAGTCGAATACCACGAAGATCATTCTGAAATCGATCTTTGCGATGCGCTGGGCTGATGGTTCTAAGCGGATCGGCCAGGTGGTGTTTGATCCGAATGGCGAGTATGCGAACGAGAATGCCCAGGATGCGGGGCATGGGCAGAACCCAAATGCGATCAAGAACGTGTGGGCTGCCGCACCCGCTGCCAGCCGTGCCTCGTTCAAGCCTGACGTGGTCACCTACGGGATCACCAAACACGCCAATGACCCGGATCGCCATCTCATGCTGATCAATTTTTATGTGGACGCCAACATGGAGATTGGCAAGGAGATCATCGACGCCAGCCTCGCCGACAACTCGTCGTCTGCCTACGTGCAGAACTTCCGAGACGTTCGGCTGGCGCCTCCAGACGGCTCGGACGCTTCAGCGATGACTCGGCACCGTCGCAGGGTTCTCTTCTATCGCGCACTTCTCTTCAAGGCCGGCTTCACGGTCCCAACGAGTGTTGTTCCTGACACCAAGGGTCTGTTCGGAAAGGAGCTTCTCGACGCCCTCAACAACGATGACAACGGTGACTACAAGGCGTGCGGCGCGCTGTTGGCCAAGGCATCTCCGACCTGGGCTGAGATCGCGCAGGCCGGGGGACTCCTGAGGAACTTTATCGCCGACAACAAGTCAGGTTGGAGCGCGTTCAACACCAAGTACATCAGCAAGAGTTCTAGTGGATCGTGGGCCGACGACGACCTTCGGAAAGTCCTCGAGATGTTCTACTACCCGAATGGCTCGCGGCTCATCGCGAGGGTGCGAGAGCAGCACACTGCGTCGACGTCGACCGACTACGCCGACGATATCTACGACCACCTTGTCAAGGGCCGCCTCGTCATCGTGGACCAGTCGAGCGGAAATGCCGAACTAAACAAGTCCGCTGCCGACCGAGTCATGCGTCGGATCTTCGAGGCAAACCAGCAACAGTTCCGCGAGGCGAAGGCGCCGCCCGACATCCTTGTATACGTGGAGGAGGCGCACAACATCCTCCCCGCGGCCAGCGACCTGGACATGTCGGACATCTGGGTGCGAACGGCAAAGGAGGGCGCGAAGTACCGCATTGGTCTCGTGTACGCCACCCAGGAGGTCAGTTCAATCCAGGTGAACATTCTCCGAAACACAGCCAACTGGTTTATCGGGCACCTGAACAACACCGACGAGACGAAGGAGCTCCGGAAGTTCTATGACTTCGCGGATTTTGAACAGAGCATCCTGCGCGCTCAGGACAAGGGCTTCGTGCGGGTGAAGACTCTGTCCAATCCGTATGTCGTGCCGGTCCAGGTAGACCGCTTCAGCATCCCCACTGCCTGAGGAGGTCCCATGCCCTACGAAGGTGAGTTCGCGTCATACCGATCGCTGAATCGGATCTCTCAAACGGATCGAGTGAAGAGCCTTCTGACTAAGGCCAGGGTCATATCGCCTGACGCGACGGCCGCAGCTCTAACACCAAAGCAGGCACCTCCGGCCCCGGCCGGCACATCCGCGTTTGCGGTCGCCATTGATGGGAGCTACGCAGAAGTGCCCGTAAAGAACGGGTATCCCGGGGCGCACGTTGGGTACGTCACCGTGGCGAGCGTCCTGTTGAACCTGCGAGACCAGGCGCAGCTTGACGAGCAAAGGCCCATCAATCCGGTCGAGTTTCGCAAGACCGAGCAGGCGGCGACCGTCGACGCGGCCTTGCCGGGCAGCAACATCGTGACGCGTGAGCACCGAAGTGCCCGTGCCGCATTCCGCGAAGCAGTGTTCGAGGTGTTTCATGATGCGGTAGTGGATTCGGAGGATCCGAGCACATTGCTCGACACGTTCAAGCACCTATTGGGGTTCAAGCCCAAGTCCAATCCGCAGAAGTGCCCGCACGATGGCTGTGATGAGGAGTTCGTGATTGGCCCAGCCACAACGACATGCCCGAGCTCGCGGCATTGCCGGGTGTACCCAACGGATGCTCTCCGCATTCACGAACGATTCGAGGAGGTTGGAAGCAATGGTGAGGCGTTTGGGTTGGTCATGCAGACGTGGGAGCGCGTGCTGCTAGTTCACCTGCTTCGGTGCTTTGAGCGGCGCAACTGGCTGGAGGGCGTCGGCAACCTCGCGTTCTTCGTTGATGGTCCGCTGGCGATGTTCGGGCCACCCGCGTGGTTGAGCGCTGCCATCAGCAAGGAGCTGAAGCGGCTGAACGTGATCGTCCGGCAAAAGACTGGCAATGACCTCGTGATTGTCGGAATCGAGAAGACGGGTGCGTTCGTCACCCACTTCGACGAGATCGACCCGTCGGAGACTCCCGGCGAGCTGCGCTTTGCACCCCGGATGTACGCCATGCTCACCGACAAGTACATCAAGCAGCGGATCTCTCTCTCAGACAGCGATCGGCGGTACGGGCAGGACACGTACTTTGGACGGAAGTTCTTCTACAAGACGGCGTCTGGGGCGCGCATCGTCGCGAGCATCCCGTTCCTCGATGATGCGCAGGACACTCTCGACACGGATGACGTGTCGCTGTATCCGCAGTTTGCCAACGTCTGTGGCACGCTGGATCGACTCGTGTCGTCACGATTCCCGAACGCGCTCTCGCCGATCGTCTCTGCGCACTCACACGCGGCAATTCCGCTCCACCTCGGGACTAAGGTGCTCCAACAACTCGCAAAGGCGTTGATGACGCGGAAGGCATGATGGGAGACATCGTCGCACAATTCGACACACCAGAGGCGCGATGGGCTGGCGTCGGCCCGTACTACGCCATGTTTCCCGCACGGTTCGCGGACAGCGTGGTTGAGCGGTTCACGGAGGACGGCGACACGATCATCGATCCCTTCGCCGGCCGCGGGACGTCGCTGTTTAGCGCGGCCACGAAGGGACGGCACGCCCTCGGCGTCGAGATAAACCCTGTTGGATGGGTGTACGCGGCTACCAAGCTCTGTCCCGCCCGCAGAACGAGCATCGAAGCGAGAGCCGAAGAGCTGGGCGAAATGGCAGGCCGATTTGGCAAGTCTGCTACTCGAATGCCCAGGTTCTACCGGCATTGCTTCTCTGAGAGCGTTCTCGCGTTCTTGCTCGCCGCCCGAAAGCACCTGGATTGGCGGGCCAGCAGGGTCGATCGCACACTGATGGCGATCATTCTGATCGACCTGCACGGCAAACGGGAACTGGCCTTCTCGAATCAAATGCGACAGACCAAGTGCATGTCCCCCGAGTATGCGTTGCGCTGGTGGAAAGAGCACGGCATGAGCCCGCCAAAGCGAGAGCCTGTCGCGTTTGTGAAGAAGAAGATCGCGTGGCGCTACGCGCGGGGGACGCCGAGTACTTTAGAGAGCCGTGTCTACCTGGCAGACTGCACACATCGGCTGCCAGGATTGCACACGGTGTCCTCACGGCTCGCGCCAAAGGGTGCGCGACTGTTGCTCACATCGCCGCCGTACTTCGGGGTCACAAACTACCACTATGACCAGTGGCTTCGCCTGTGGATGCTCGGTGGGCCCGAGCTGCCCAGAAGTTCTGGCGAGAGACATCGAGGACGATTCCAGCATCCCGAGCACTACCGAGAGCTGCTTGTGTCGGCATTCATGGAAGCGAAGCCGTTGCTCGCCAAAGACGCAGTTGTCTATGTGCGCACGGATCGGAGGCGCATGACATCAGCCATCACTCGCGAGGTCCTGAAGGAGGTGTTTCCCAAACACGACCTGCGCCGCCGTCCACGGCCGCTGAATGGGCTAACCCAAACCCGCTTGTTCGGAAACGGAGCACCCGACGATGGCGAGGTGGACCTCGTCCTGACTCCAAACTGACCCACTAGCGCGATGCCTGCCCCAGTCATCCAACTCTCGCCTCCCCAGAAGGAAGTCGTTGCACACCGTGCCGGCCATATGCAGGTCATCGCGTGCGCCGGCTCGGGCAAGACGGAGGCTGTGTCCAGGCGGGTCGCCGCACTGATCGGTGAAGGCGTTGAGCCCGCGTCAATCGTGGCCTTCACATTTACGGAGAAGGCCGCGGCGGAGCTGAAGGATCGCATCATCAATCGTGTCGCCGAGGTGAAGGGCGACGACTTCAAGGGGCGCTTGGCGCAGATGTTCGTGGGCACCATCCACAGCTACTGCTTCAAGTTGCTGCAGGATCACGTCCCCCAGTACGGCAACTACGACGTGCTGGAGCCGCACCGCCATGCCGGACTGCTGTCACGTGAGACCAAGCGGTTGTGCCTTGATGCTCTTGGACAGGCAGGCCATTGGGCCCCAATCCAATCGTTTGCCGAAACGGTCGATGTCATCGGCAACGAGCTCATCCAGGCGTCCGACCTGACCGGGACGCCACTGGGGCTGGCATACACCCGCTACCTCGAGACGCTGGATCGCTACCGCTACTTGACCTTCGGCCTGATCATCCAGAAAGCAGTGGAGGCACTGAAAGACCCCGCGATCTTCAAGAAAGTCCACGGTCCGCTGAAGCACCTCATCGTCGATGAGTACCAGGACATCAATCCCGCTCAAGAAGCACTGATTCAGCGCCTGGGCACGGCTCCCGTTCACATCTGCGTGGTCGGGGACGATGACCAATCGATTTACCAGTGGCGTGGATCGCAGACCAGCAACATCCTGACGTTCGTCAAACGCTACGGCGCGCACGCAGTCACTCTTGCAGCGAATCGACGCTCGAAGGCCGAGATTGTCGATCATGCCGCGCAGTTCGCGGCGCTCATCCCCGGCCGGCTCTCAAAGAGGATGGAAGCCGTGCGAGAGAGTGACCACCTGAGCGTCGTGCCTTGGTCGGCGGACACTCCGGCAGACGAAGCGGAGACCGTTGCCGCGGCGATTGAGGCGCTGAAGGCGAAGGGCTTCCGGTACCGAGACATCGCCATCCTGTACCGCTCGGTCAGAACGTCCGCGCCCCCGATGATCGCTGCCCTGCGGAATAGGGGTATCCCGATCACCTGCGGCGGGCGCACCGGGCTGTTCATGCTTCCGGAGATTGACGTGCTCGGGCGAACGTACGTATGGCTCGTTGATTACGACTGGCGGCCGACGGGGTTCGGCCAGCAGTCGGCAACGGTGAATGTTGACGATCTGGTCCGAGACTTCCTTGCTGCGTTCGGCAATCCGCGCCCGGCGAAGGAGATCAAGAAGTACCTCACGGACTGGAAGACCGTGGTGGGTGATGAGCGTTCACCGGTCAACCTCGTCGGCGACTTCTACAAGCTGCTGAACTTCCTGAAAGTCCATCAGCTCGACCCCGATGTGCCGGACCATTCGGCCCGGATGGGGGCGCTGGCCCGGTTCTCAAACATCCTGGCCGACTTTGAGAACGTGACACGCCGCGGACGCTGGGTGACCAAGGACGACGGCACCCGTGAGTTCACCGGCGGCACGAACCGCGGCATCTACTTCTACCAGCGGCTCGCCAACTTCATGCAGCACTACGCCCGCGATGCCTATGAGGACTTTGACGGCGAGGTGATGCCCGATGTGGACGCGGTAGATATCTCCACCGTGCACCAGGCCAAGGGGCTGGAGTGGCCCATCGTGTTCATGCCGGCGCTGGTCGACAGCCGGTTCCCGTCGCGCAACGCTGGCAAACCCCGGCAGTGGCTATTGCCCGACAAGGTGTTCCCCGCGGCCAGCCGTGCTAGATACGAGGGTGGTGAGGACGAGGAGCGGCGCCTGTTCTACGTGGCCATGACTCGGGCCCGCGATGCCTTGTACGTCTCACACTTCCGCCGGCAGACAAACCGTGCCAAGCCGTCCCGGTTTCTTGTCGACATCTTCGGCTCGAACATTCCCCAACTTACTCAACTGCCACTGCCCAATCCGCCAGCGGTGGTCAAGCCCGACGAGCCAGAGAAGATCGCCGTGTCGTTTTCTGAACTCACGGACTTTGACGAATGCGGATTCAGGTATCGCCTGTCGACCTCGCTCGGCTTTGAGACGCAGCTGGTGTCGGAACTCGGTTACGGCCGCGCCATTCACCATGTGCTGCGCTTCATCGCCGAGATGGCCCGCACTACCGGCAAGGTGCCGACGGTGGCGGAGGTCCAGAAGGTGCTCGACACCGAGTTCTACCTGCCGTTCGCCAACAAGAACAACTTTGACAACATGCGGACGATGGCGGACCGGATGATCGGCAAGTACCTGACGCAGTACAAGGACGACCTGCAGCGAATCTGGGCCACCGAGCGACCGTTCGAGATGCACCTGGACGCCGGCACGCTCTCTGGGCGAGCCGACGTGATTCTGGAGCAACACAACGGCAAGCCCGATTCGCTCGCCATCGTCGACTACAAGACCGCCAAGGGCAACGAGCAGGATGCCGTGTTCGCGTTCCAGCTCGCCGTCTACGCCGCGGCGGGCCGTGGCGAGGGACTGAACGTTGATGCGGCGTTGCTCCATCACCTCGACGCCGGCACCCGTTCGAACGTGGACATCACGGTTTCGGCCACTGGCAAGGCGGTCACGCGAGTTGAGGCGATGATGGGTGATCTGCAGACGGCCACCTACATCCCGAAGCCGGAAAAGCAGAAGTGCAAGGCATGCGAGTACCGCCGGTTGTGTCGGCACGCACCGGTTGACCCGTGGGACTCGGACGATTGAGTGCAGGCCGATCGGCCCCGTTACCGTTTGGCATGGAACGGCCCTTGCGGCCGCGAAGGAGCTCTGACTGTGGCCCGCAAATCTCGCGCGACATCCAACGGGGACACCCTGATCGAGACCGCAGATTACCGCCACCCCGGCAAGCGGAAGAACATTCCCTCGGCCAAGATGGAGCGGCAGGGAACGGTGCCTAAGGCCGAGCGAGCCAAGTACCACTACAACCCGCACCTGCCGCCGGAACTTCGGTTCGATCCAACAGGAGGCCTGGACGCCTTGCCGGCGCTGATCGCCGCGGCGCAGAAACGGCCGTTGTCGGAGATGGAGGCCAAGACCCTGGCGGAGGCGCTGAAGAACCAGCAACCGTGGCTGGAGTGGGCTGGCAAGAAGGAGGAGCACGACCGTGGCATGCTGAGTGTGAATCCGGTGGCCCTACACCTTCACGAACGGATCTCGGCGAAGGCCATCGTGCGGGCGGCGATGCGGCAGGATGTGGAGCGTTCACTGTTTGCTGCGGCGGAGGATGATTATGCCAAGGCGGTGCAGTTCTACAAACACGATGTGGACTGGGCGAACCGGCTGATCCTTGGCGATTCGTTGGAGGTCATGTCGTCGCTGGCGCGACGGGAAGGGCTGGCGGGAAAGGTCCAGATGATCTACATGGACCCGCCGTACGGCATCAAGTATGGCGGCAACTTTCAGCCCAAGGTCGACAAGGCCAGCGCAAACGACGGCGACACCGGCGTAAACCGTGAGCCTGAGATGGTGAGGGCGTATCGCGACACCTGGCATCTCGGCGTGCACTCATACCTCTCGTACCTGCGTGACCGCCTTCTACTGGCCAAGGACCTGCTCGCCGACACTGGTAGCGTGTTTGTTCAAATCAGCGATGCGAACGTGCACCGCGTTCGGGAGGTCATGGATGATGTGTTTGGCTCCGAAAACTTCATGCTGACTCTGCTCCTGAAGAAGAAGGGTGGCCAGAAGAGCGGCACGATGGATCCGATCAATGACTACATCCTGTGGAGCACAAAGGACCGTGAGCGTGCAGCCACCAAGTTCCGACGCGTCTTTGTTGAAGCCGACATTGACGTGGACTATCTCGGCGAGTTCAGCCTGTGCGAATTCCCTTCTGGTGAAGTGCTGTCCGTATCGCAACTGTCGAAGCGGAATGGCGTGTCGTACGCCGATCGGCCGGATCAACTCCTGAAGGACTTTCCCGAAGCTCGTCTTCTCACCTCTGGTGATGCGGCGGTCGGAGGTGTTCGAAAGAACCAGAGCCTGTTGTTCCCGGCATTTGGTCGCACCTTCGACCCCGGTCTCGACAAGGGCAACTGTTGGAAGCACACTGCGCGTCGCCAAGAGGACGGCACGCGTTCGGGCATGGATCGCATGTTGGAAGCAAATCGCATTTGGCTCGGTGATGACCAGATCCGCGTCAAGCGCTACGGAGATGACTTCGGTGCGTCGGCTGTGACAAACTGGTGGGACGAGTTTGGTGGCGCGAAAGACCGCGTCTACGCCGTACAGACCAATTTCAAGGTCGTCGAACGATGCATGCTGTTGACAACGGATCCAGGCGACCTCGTGCTGGATCCTACCTGCGGTTCAGGCACCACAGCGTTCAGTGCGGAGCAATGGGGCCGGCGATGGATCACGATTGATACCAGCCGAGTGGCCCTGGCCATCGCGCGTCAACGACTGCTCACCGCGAGGTACGACTACTACCGGACACGCTCGGCGAGTCAAGCAAGCAGCGCAGGTGACACCTCGGAGTCCCCGGATAATCCGGGCCGGGGATTCCACTACAAGACAAAGCCCCACATCACCTCCAGCGTGGTAGCGAATTGTGCTGCGCTTGACCCGATCTTCACCAAACACGAGTCACTTCTCGACAGGGCGTTGGCCGCCTGCAACGCTGCGCTCAAGAAGGTGCCCAAGGATCTGACAGCGAAGATGGCGGGCAAGCTCGCAGCAAAGCAGCGTGAAGATGGCAAGCGGGCCATTACTGATGCGGACCGGAGGCGCTGGGTGCTACCGCCAGGCAACCGTGATCCGAAGACCAAGTACACGGTCGATGCCGCGTTTGTGGGCTGGTATCACTGGGAGGTGCCGTTCGAAGCAGACGCGGATTGGCCGCGGGACTTGCAGGAGGCCGTGGCGGCGTATCGCAAGGCGTGGCGAGCGAAGATGGACGAGGTCAACGACTGCATCGCCAAGAGCGCGGAGCAGGAGGAGATGGTCGACAAGCCCGACCCGGTTCCGGGCGTGACCCGAGTCAGCGGACCGTTCACTGTCGAAGGCGTAATCCCCGAAGAACTCACGTTGACGGACGACGGTATCATGGACCTCACGCCGAACGAGGACGACGGCGGTGAGTTGGCCGGCGAAATGCAGAACATCCACGCATACCTCAAGGGCATGGTGGATGCGATACGAACCGATGGCTTGACGTTCCCCAATAACAAGAAGGGCACGTTCGCCGAGGTAATGCCGCTTTACGAAGGCGGGGCGCTCGACGCCCTGCACGCCGAGGGTTTCTGGAGCGACGACTCTAAGAAGGTCGAGCCGGTTGCCATCGCCTTCGGGCCGCAGTACGGGCCGATCACGGCCCGCCAGGTCGAAGACTGCATTCACGCGGCAACGCGGTATCGGCACCTTGTGCTCGCCGGCTTCTCGTTCGCGCCCGAGGCCGCGGCGATCGTGGCCGAGCAATCGCACCCCAAGCTCAAGATCCACCTCGCCAACATCCGCCCGGACATGAACCCAGCCATGAAGGGCTTGCTCAAGGAGACGTCGAACAGCCAGTTGTTCAGCGTGTTCGGCCTCCCGGAAATCGAGGTTGGGAAGGATAAGACCGGCAAGTGGGTCGTCACGCTCAAAGGCGTGGACATCTTCGACCCGGTTGAGAACACCGTCCGCTCCACCGGCGCGAGCAAGGTGGCCGCGTGGTTTCTCGATAGCGACTTCGACAACCGCTGCTTCTGCACCACACAGGCCTTCTTCCCCAACCAGGACGCGTGGGGCAAGATCGCCAAGGCGCTCGGCTCCGCCGGCAACGAGGAGGCATTCGAAGCGTTCAAGGGGACTGAATCGCTGCCGTTCGAGGCGGGCGAGCACAAGCGTGTTGCCGTGAAGGTGATCGACCCCCGCGGCAACGAGGTCATGACGGTCCGCAAGCTGTCCTGAGAGGAGCACCGATCATGGCCCGCGCGAGCAATCGAACCAGCGACCCCACGCTTCAATCCGCCGGCGCAGATGACGTACCCGTTCAGTCGGTACCAGATCCCATCCTTTGCAGCCCGTACCACTGGCCGACGAAGCACTGGGTCTACCAGAAGGGCAAGCCGTACGTGCTGGAAGGTCGCCGGCCTGCAAGCTACTTCTACAAGACCGAGCGTACCGGTGAAGCGCAGGAGGCGCTGTACGCGGAGGAGAACCGTGACGATCTGCCGCTGGTCAACCGGCTGCGGGAAGATGTGAAGCGGTGGCGCGAAGCAGACTACCGCGGGGCATCCGAGGTCACCAAAGACCTGCTCCGTTTCTGGTCCCGCACTGATCGGTATCGGCGTCTGTTCTTTTGCCAGCGAGAGGCCGTTGAGACGCTCATCTACCTACTTGAGCTCCGAATCCCCGGGCGCTCCCGCGCCACGGGCTTCCAGAACTTCGAATGCTCCGACGAGGACCTGGCCCTGCTGTTGAAGGGCGAGAAGCCCAAGTTCGACCTTTCGCAGACGAAGGTCTTCCCCACGCTGATCGATCAGCCCTTCGATGCCGAGATGATGGGTCTGCGCCGGCTCGGGTGCAAGATGGCCACCGGCTCCGGCAAGACCGTGGTCATGTCGATGCTCATCGCGTGGGCGTTCTGCAACCGCGGCCGGCATCCGCTTTCGACCGAGTACCCGAATGCTGTGGTGATCTGCTGCCCGAACCTGACCGTGAAAAGCCGGTTGCAGGTGCTCCGCCCCGACAGCCCGAACAACTATTACGACGAGTTCGAGATCGTGCCGTCGAAGTACCGGATGTACCTCAGCGCCGGCAAGGTTCTGGTGACCAACTGGCACATCTTCGCGTCGAAGAGCCCGCACAAAGAAGGGGACGCGACCTATCGCGTCGTCGACAAGGGCGAGGAGGACAACCTCTCCTTCGCCTTGGACCGCCTCGGTGATCTCGCCGCGAGGCTGCCGATCATGGTGCTCAATGACGAGGGGCACCATTGCTGGCGCCCAAAGCTGTCGGCTGAGGACGCCGCGGCGCTCACAGAGGCCAAGGGTGAGTTCAAGACCGAACTCGAGGATGAGATCGAAGAAGCCCGGATCTGGCTTGACGGATTGGACCGGATCAACAACTGCGGAAAGCTCGGGCCTGGCACGCCGGCCATTCTGGCGACAATCGATCTCTCGGCGACACCGTTCTACATCGGAGGCAGCGGCCACATCGAGGGGAGCCCGTTCCCGTGGCTTGTGAGCGACTTCGGCCTGGTGGACGCGATCGAGAGCGGGATCACAAAGATTCCGCGCCTGCCGGTGAAGCAGGAGGGGGGCAAGGACACCAAAGACGACTCAGGCCGGCCCGATCCGCGGTACTTCCACCTGTGGCGGCACATGGTGCAGACTTTCAAGCCGCGGGACAAGCAGGGCGCTGGGTACAAGCCAGAGGCGGTCTACCGCGAGGCCGAGGATGCTCTGCTCACGATCGCCGCGCAGTGGAAAGAGCGGTTTGACCAGTACAAGGAAGCGTCGGCGACCCAGCAAATCATCCCGCCGGCGATGATCGTGGTGTGCCCCGACACCGCGACATCAAAGCTGTTCTTCGAGAAGATCAGCGGCGAGCGGGAGGAGGAGGTCCCCAAGAAGGATGGCAAGGGCACAGAGAAGCGAACGGTGTACGAGGACAGCTCCGTGCTCGCCGAGTTCGCCAATGCCGAGGGCGTGCGCCACACAATCCGCATCGATACCGCGTTCGAGCGTGCCCTACGTGGCGACGAGGCTGCCAGCAAGGACGAACGCATCGCGGAGCTCCGCAAGATCGTGGACACGGTCGGCAAGCCTGGTCAGCCGGGCGAGAGCGTTCGGTGCCTCGTATCCGTCGGCAAGCTGACCGAAGGCTGGGACGCCAACAACGTGACTCAGGTGCTGGGTATCCGAGCGTTCACGAGCCAGTTGCTCTGCGAGCAGGTCGTTGGTCGTGGGCTCCGGCGTCGCAGCTACACGCCGAAACCCGACACCGAGATGCTCGAGCCAGAGTACGTCGATGTCTATGGGATTCCGTTCTCGCTGATTCCGTTCAAAGGGCGTGCCAAGGACGAGGCGGCACCAGAGGACAAACCCAAGAACCACATCGCGCCGATTCCGGCTCGGGCCCACATGGAGATCCGTGCGCCCCGCGTCGAGGGGTATGTCTATGGCGTGCGCGCCGATGGCATCGCCTGCGACGTGTCGAAGCTGGAGAGCTTCGTGGTCGAAGAGGTTCCGAACGCGGTGTACGTCAACGTCGTCCGTGGCTACAACGACGATCCCACAGCCGCACCCGAGGGGGAGTTCATTCGCCAAGATCGGGAGGCGTTCTACACGACCGTGCATATCCAGGCCATCCATTTCCGCATCGCCAGGATGGTGGTCGACCGGCTGCTGCAGGGCGCAGTCGATGAGGATGACCCGAACAAGGTTGCGCTCAAGCTCCAAGCGAAGCATGTCCTGTTTCCGCAGGTCTACAAGATCCTGCAGGACTACGTCGCCAAGCGGGTTCGCTTCGCCGCTGGGGTCAATCCGAAGGAGATCGGTCTCGATCGCTACGTCGACCGCATTGTCGGCCAGTTGACGAATGGCATTACGCCGGCGGCGGCGTCTGCAGAGGCGCCGCTGCTGCCGGTGATCAACCTGATGTCGAAGTACCACACCACGCTACACGGTGAGGAAACTACAACGCGGCCGGTGCTTCCCGTGGAAAAGAGTCACCTGAGCGGGGTGTCATTCCGCAGCGGCCTGGAGAAGGACGCCGCGGAGTTGCTGGACACGCTGCCCGTGGTGGAGTGCTTCACGCCCAACAGCCGTGGCTTCGCATTGAGGATTCCATACGAATACGCCGGCGCGGAACGGGTGTACGAACCGGACTTCATCGTCCGCGTGCGCGGCGGGGCCACTGTGGTGGTTGAGATCAAAGGCTTAAAGGGAGAGCTGCACGACCCGAACATGGTCACCGCCAAGAACGAGGCGTCGAAGAAATGGGTCGCAGCCGTAAACAACGCCAAGAAGTACGGACGCTGGGGGTTCGAGATCTGCCGGAATCTGGCAGAACTCGCGTCGCTCCTTGAGATGCACGCCACTCCGTCCGAGGCACCGCTGCCCTTCAAGCGCGTCGATCCGAAGGACGCGGAGAAGTTCAAGACGTGCGTCCCCCTAGTCCCGCTCCGAGTCGCCGCAGGCGCATTCACCGATAGCCAGGATGCTGGGACGGCCACACTGTGGGACGCGACGGAGTGGGTTGCATTGTCAGCAGGCACGCGGCTTGACGAGGGCATGTTCGTCGCGCAGGTGCGGGGCAAGTCGATGGAGCCCCGCATTCCGGATGGTGCCTACTGCCTGTTCAGAAAGCCAAACGCCGGCAGTCGCGAGGGTCGTTTGCTTGTGGTGCAGCATCACGCCATCACCGATCCTGCATACGGCGGCAGCTTCACCTTGAAGAAATACCGAAGCGAGAAGGTCGTTGACCCGAAGACGGGGGAGTGGCAACACTCGTTGATTGTGCTCGAACCGCTGAACTCGGCGATTCCGCCCATTGAAATCGCCGCGAACGACGAGGAGGAGTTCCGGGTCATCGCGGAGTTTGTCGAGGTGCTGTGACGTGAAGGTCCAGGTCAGAACGTCTGGGCGGCCTTGACCAGGTAGGTGAGACGAGTCGGCAGCGGTCCTGATGAAGGCAGCATCTCGATGCCCGCGGCCCCAAGCGCGAGACCGCCCCCCACCAGATCCCCGGTTGAGACCGTCCATGCAACCCCACCCAGGCCTAGCCCAATCGCCGCGAGCTTTCGCCAATCGCGGTATGCCGACTTCAGTTGGTCCTGTGTTTCACGGATCGACTCTCGACGCTCCCGCAGTAGAATGTCGCGGTCGGGAAAGGGCGCCTCTGCCAGTCGAGACGAGAACTCGCGGAGGCCCACTCGATAGCGATCGAGTAGGTCTGCGTTCTGCTTCTTGAAGTCGAGGATTTCCCCGATCGGCACGGAACCAAGGTCAACCCCAACCTCTTCGAGGTCGGTGTGCACAACCGTCGCGCCGGGGCACATGTCGATTCGGCGATGGACGGGAAAGAGGTCTCGCTGTGTTCCTACGCATCGGGAGGGGTGCAGATCGAGACCGAGTCGCTGCCCAGTCCGCGAGGCTTCTCTCGCAATCGCATCCAGCACCAAGTAGCCAAGCCCAGGCCGAATGATCATCGACTGCCCATACACAAACGGTTTGGCGACACCCGCCTCGTGGAGTTGGTTGGCAAGCTCCTTCACCTGCTCTGCTTCTGGTCCGTTTCCGAGCTTCTCCAGATAGAGCAGCATCGGCGCGTCGGGATCGGCTGCATCCGGGATCTTGTTGGCCGCATCACGCACTTGCTTGATGATCCGGTTACTGGCGTTACTGTCGACGAGGTCAGTGGGTCGCAGCACTCGGAGGACATCGTGTTCTCGCAACCCCGCAATCACCGCCTCGTCACTCCGCTCGAACGAGTCCTGCTCAGCATCCGGCACCAGGACAGCGACCTTCTCGAAGAAGAGCAGCATTGACTTAGGCCAGTTGAATCTGCCCCACGCGATGCCGTCGGTGTAGTAGGCCGTGCGTGCGAGGGCTGAAGGGACAGCGTGCGTGTCTGTGCCGCCGGTCGGGTTCATGCACACAGTGTAATCCGCAGGTCGGATCGGCTCCTCCAATTGGCATGCGATGGCCGCGAGAGGCGTGCTCCCGCGTCACAGATCGCGCATTCGAAAGGCCTGTCCATGCCACTTGACCCATCCATCGTGTGCTTCGCCCGTCATCTTGCCCGGGTCAAATCACTGCAGCTAGCTCGCGTGCTCCCGGGTTCAGACGCACTGGATCTTGAGCAGGATCTGCTGCTGGAGGTCTTCAGCGGTTGGAGTCGCTTCGATGTCCGCCGCGGGCGTGCTGAAGCGTTCGTTGAACACCTGGTGGCGCAGCGATGTTGGAAGCTGCGCCGGTGCCCCAAGTACCGCGTATCGCAAGGTGCGTCATCGTGCTCGACAACCGATGACGCCACGCCGCGCGCGAGCGACGCGGTCTGCGAAACCGAGAGGCGAGAGGCGGTAAGAACCGCCATAGCTCGGATGCCGGCACAGTACCGCGATGCCTGTCAAGCCCTGTGCGATACAGACACCGTGAGTGACGCGGCGCGACGGCTGGCGATCCCCCGATCGACGCTGGACTCGATCATTGCCAAGGTCCGTCACGCGCTTGCTCCGATCGCAACTGTGTAGGGTCGAATGGAGGTCGGGCTGAACTGGCTGATCGCGCTACACCAAACTGGTCAGATCGAGAATGTGCCCGTCCCCCCGCCGCTGGAGCTCGATCCGCTCATGCTGCCCGAGCCGCTTCCGGACGAAGACGACGAAGCGGACGTCGAGCCGGAGGTCGAGAAGGAAGAAGAACCGCTGGACTTGCTGCCGGAGGACCCGCTGCTGGATGATCCGCTGCTTGAACCAGACATGGAGCCCGATCCGGAGCCCGAGCCTGATCCACTGCCGGAGCCAGATCCCGAGCCGGACGATGCGCTGCCCGAACCTGAGCTGTGCGCCGTTGCGGGCATGTCGTTGTGGACCCACACGCCCTCGGCGAGCAGCGTGTTTGTACCGGGGATATGGATGGCGACCGTGCGTGTCGGCGCGTCGATGCTGACGACAGATTCCACTTCCTCATCGTTCATGTGCTCGTCGATTAGGAAGTCACCGGGCTGGATGAACTCGGCGGACGCGAAGCCCCACTCGTCGCCGCGCCGGATCATGAACGGGTGCTCGGGGGTCGCCTTCAGGCGCCGGTTGATGACCACGAACCCGTGGTGCTCGCCGAAGCGGATGCTGGCTACACGCGCCGCTACCGGCGTCGCACCGTGGAGGCCGTGGTGAGAGAGCCAGTTGTACTGGGCGCGGTAAGGGACATCGACCTCGAGGCCGGGCACCTGGATGGATGCGACGAGATCGCCGGGCTTGAGGTTTTCGATGGGCGTGAGGCGGCCGTCCTCGAGCCGCACGAGGGTGCCGAAGAGGAGGCAGTTGCTGCCGGGTCCGCTCCCGCCCGGACCCGAGCCGCCGGGACCGGACCCGCCTGGGCCGGAGCCACCCCCGCTCGAACCTCCCCCACCGGAAGAGCCGCCACCTGAAGACCCGCCGCCGGATGAGCCTCCGGAGGATGCGCCGGAAGAGGCTCCCGAACTCATGCCGCTGCTCGCGCCTGAGGACGCGCCGCTCGACATTCCGCTACTACCTGATCCAGACGAACCCGAACCGCTCGATGACCCGGAGCCGCTGGAAGAGCCAGACCCGGAACCGCTGCTGGACGACCCGCTCGAGGATGATCCCGACGAAGACGATTCGCTGGAGGACATCGATCCCGATGACGAGCTACCCGCCGACGAGGAAGGCGAGCCGCTGCTCGAACCCGACGACCCCGAGGACATGGAATCGCTCGACCCGCTGCTGGACGGCGTGTGCGTCGTCCCCGACGTGTTGCTGGTGAAGGCGCCGGTGGTGTAGAACGTGAGCGTGGGCGTTCCGCTCGGGCCGGTCGTGTAGATGACATCGCCGGTCGTCGAATAGCTCGGCGGCATGCTCGGGGTGCTGGTCGGCGTCGAGTAGGTGCTCTCGGGCGTCGATCCCGACGGCGTGGAGTAGTTGCTCGACCCGCCGCCAGTCGGCGGACGGCCCGTCGCCCACACGGGGATGTATAAGTAGTATCGGGTCGGGCCGTCGCTCATCGGGCGGCCTCCTGGGGCTTCGG
>JADLBU010000009.1 GCA_020847535.1 Phycisphaerales bacterium | reverse complement strand
CGAGGCGGACGGGACTCGAACCCGCAACCACCGGATCGACAGTCAACGGGGCGAATGCCCGAACCCCCGACACACCGCGGACTTGCGCGACATCCCGCCCGCCCCAGCAGCGCCGATCGCAGCGCCCACGCCCGAATCCCCCCTGCCGCCCGACCTCGCCGCCGTCGTCGCGGCGTGGCCGGCGCTCCCGCCTGCCGTCCGCGCGGGCATCGCGGCGATGGCGCAGGCGTCCGCCGCTCCCGAGCACTGAACGGGCCGGTTCGCCACCCCCGGACCGGTTGCGTTGTCCACAGTTCGCCATGTTCGCCAGAGTCGGCCAACGCCAGAACCTTGGCAGAGTGTGCCGAAGTTGGCGGAGTCTGGCCGTGATCACGGCGGCACCCGTGGCGTAGGTACTTGGAAAACCACCGTCGGCAGCCACGCCCGCGGGAACAGCCGCGGTTCCCGACAGAGTTTGTTTCAGATGTCCGGAAAGATGTCGATCCGGCGTCAGGCGCTACAGGTGCTGCCTCGCGAGCACGTCCAATGCGTGCTGGTTGTCCCCATCGAGCCAACTCGACTCGCGTGAGAACCACGCTCGCGTCAGCCCGTCCTTCATCGCGGCCGGAGCGTCGTGCCACGCGGCCGATTGCCTCACTGCGTCAGGGTTCATGCGAGAGAGAGCGGTGAACGCCCAATTCCCAGCGGCACCTGCGGCCGATGCCGCCGCCAGAACGAGGTCGTAGCTCGGTGATTGCGCTCTCGCCAGCGCCTCCATAGCGACCGCAGCCCGCTTTGGATCGCCTTCCAGGTGGGCAATCGCCAACGTCGTGGATTCTCCATTCAGTATCTGCGTCGCACCGACGATCGCGGCATGGATCGCTACCGACTCGTCCGCATCCGTCGCTGCCTGCAGGCTGGTTGCGAGCGATGCTGTGTCCCCGCGGAGGCCCCACAAGCACGCCGACCGCGCCTCTGGATGTGGAGCACTTCGAGCACCCACCTGCAGGGAGGCGATCGCATTGGGCGTGTGGACTTCCGCGAGGATGAACGCAGCTTCCAGCGCCCACGGGGTGCTATCACCAGTGCCATTGAGCGCGTCTGAGAGTGCGGCGAGGCCGGCCGCCTCGTCCCGTCGCGCCAGCGCCGCAGCAGCCTCCAGTCGGATACGCGGATCTGCGTGGTCCAGCATCGCACGTATCTGGTCGGTAGAACCATCAGCCAGGCGATAGGTCAGCCCCTTCAGCGCTGTGAAGATCTCGGCCGGACTGGCCTCCGCGCTGATGATGGGAGTCCATGTGTCACCTGCACACCGCACGTCTGCCTGCGACGGTACGACGCTGGCGAGAATCTGCTCTTCGCCCACGAATGTCGTGCCAACCTGGCCATAGACGTGCTTGCCATTGGCGCGGTATGTGTACTGCCGGCCGTTCGCGTAGCTCACCGTCAGCCGAGTGCCAGCGCCGTTCGCCTCGATGGCCGTAATTCTCCCGGAAGCGCTGGGAACCCACGATGGCCACGTCAGGTCCCGCTCGGCTCCTTCGCTCGCCGATTTCGGGGGTCCAAGTCTGGCCAACGGTTGCGTCGCGCGAAGCTGAGACACCTCGAAGCAGTTCAGCGTGTTGGCCACGGCTAGCTTGGGCTCGTCACGACATCGCAGAAACACGGCCACGTCGTTGTCGCGCATCCCTGCATCCCAGACCCGATCTGGGTTTGTGGGAGAATGGCTCATCTTGATCTCGAGCGACGTCTTTGTGCGGACTTCAAAGCGCCGGCCGCACCTCAGGCAGAGAAGGTCCGGCAGCCGGAGCCGCTTCACCTTCGTCGCCCAGATCTTGTTCGAGCAGCAGTATCGCTCCAACTCCACGATGCGGTGGCCCGCCTGTTCAAGCCCTGCCCATCCGACTCGGGTACCCAGGGCACCCATCGTGACGAAGTGGAGAAAGCTGGCGTCATCCTTGAACGCCATCAACGCTCCTCCGTCAGGAGTTCGGCGACGGTGCATCCGAGCGCGATGCTGATGCGCTCGATGTTGTCGATGGAGACGTTGCGCTCACCGCGCTCGATCCCCCCCACATACGTGCGGTGCAGCCCACACGCGGACGCGAGCGCTTCCTGCGACAGGCCCTTCTGTCCACGCATCCGCTTGATCGCGGTGCCGAGCGCTCGCCGCGCGCGCAGGTTTTTTGCACTCTTGGTCGGCACCCGGGAATCGTGGCGGTTGACGACTTTGAGTCTACAGACTATAAGTAGCACTCTGCCGGCGCGCCGGCGGCGTCTCGCCAACTCCCATACACTGCCCGAAGGACCAGCCTTGACACCAAATGCTCAACCAACTCGCTCTGCCGCCTACCGCACCGCGCTTGGGGCCGCCTACTGCGGAGATTCACGCGAGCTGCTTCGCGAGATGCCAGATCGATCGATCAATCTGGTGATGACCAGCCCCCCCTTCGCACTCCAGCGGCAGAAGTCGTACGGCAATCTGGACCAGGCGGAATACATCGACTGGCTCCTGGAGTTCGGGCGGATCGTGCATTCCAAACTGGCCGACGACGGCAGCTTTGTGCTCGATCTCGGCGGCGCCTACCAGAAGGGCGTCCCTGTCCGCAGCCTCTACAACTTCCGGATGCTGATTCGGCTGTGTGACGAGGTTGGGTTCCACCTTGCGGAAGAGTTCTTCTGGCACAATCCGTCCAAGTTGCCGAGCCCGATCGAATGGGTGAACAAGCGCAAGATTCGTGCCAAGGACAGCGTCAACACTGTCTGGTGGCTCAGCAAGTCAGAATGGCCGAAGGCGGACGTCGGCAAGGTGCGCGTCCCATACAGCGACCGGATGAAGAAGCTTCTCGAAGATCCCGACAAGTTCTACACACCGGCCGAGCGCCCGTCGGGGCACGATATCGGAAAGGGCTTCGGGCGCGACAACGGCGGCGCGATTCCGAGCAACCTCCTGCAGTTCCCGAATTCGGGTTCGATGGGTCAGTACGAAGCGGCATGCAAGGCCGTCGGCGTGGAGCGACATCCAGCCCGATTCCCGCCGAAGCTTCCGAAGTTCTTCATCGAAATGCTGACAGACAAAGACGACCTGGTCGTCGACATCTTCGCCGGTTCGAACACGACCGGCGAGGTTGCCGAGAGCCTTGGCCGCCGTTGGCTCGCGTTTGAGCAACTGCCCGAGTACGTGGCGGCGTCCGCCTTCCGTTTCATCGCGGGAGGCGATGAGCGCTCCCTGCGTGCGTTCCATCAACGAATTCTGGATGGTGAGTGCGTAGATGTCCCGCTTGGCCCACGCGGCTCTCTGTATGCCGAAACCGGTTCGGTCAAGTAGCGTGGCTCACCGTTGGACAGTTCATTGTCCCCGAAGCGAGGCGCTTCGTGCGTCCCGCTCACGGCAGTCGATGTCCGCTCCGGTACGATTTCGCAGATGAGTGACTACCAAATCCATGCCGCCCAAACCATCGAACGCCAGATCTGCTCCTCCCGCACGCGCGAGCTGGCGTTTCTGATCGAAACCGACAAGGCTGAACGCCTGAGTTCGGTCATGCGAATGCTTGCTGCGCTGCCCCCGGGCGCCTATCTCGTTGGCTGCGGACCCTACACCACGGGCGTTCATCGAGTGGGTTCGGCTCCCATCCTGATCGGGCGCCGGCCGCTGCCGCATGAAGATTCGAAGGGGAGCGACACGAATGTGCTCGTGAACGATGTACCGTGGTTCGCGCCCCGCGAGGTATCGAGGGTGCATGCATCCATTCTTCCGACCGAGGATTCGAGCGGCGAGGGCTTTATGCTGCGCGACGAGTCGAGCACAACCGGCACCTACCTCAACGGTCACAGAGTCGGACTGGACGATCCCCGGTCACCGCCGAATCCCGCACCGCTCCAGAATCTGGATGTGGTCTGGCTAGGGCCGTCCGGTGTCAACTGCTATGTCTGGCTCACGGCCGGTTGACCGCGACGGAGCGCATTCAGAGCCGTCACCGAGTACCCTCATGATGCGGATTTCATCCATCCGCAGCAGTTCGCATACTGTTTGGAGTCGCGCACATGCGGAGGAGCACCGACCTTGCCGCAACTGTCCGAAGGAGAAAGCCTGTTCGGGGTGTATGAAGTCGAGCGGTTCCTCGGTGAGGGAGCGTTCGCCGAAGTTTATCGCGTCCAACATCGGTTTCTCGGCCGGCAGGCGATGAAGGTCTTCAAGGCGCCCGCACGGTCCGCTGATGAAGTCCGACAGCACCTGCGCGAAGCGATGCTCCTATCTCGGATCGGGCATCCGAATGTGGTCCGCGTCTTTGACGCCAGCGTCATCGAGCGAGCGAACGGACTGTTCGGCTTCCTCACGATGGAATACGTGGCCGGCGGGACGCTCGACCGATACTGGCGCTCCTATGCCGGGCAGTTCATGCCGATCGGCGAAGTCGTGGAGGTCATGCGGCAGGTTTCGGCGGGCATCGCAGTGGCACATGCGGAGTCGCCGCCGGTCATCCATCGCGACATCAAACCTCAGAACATTCTGGTTGGGTACGACGGGTCTGGCCTCCGCATCCGTGTCAGTGATTTTGGCCTCGCCAAACAGGCCGATCCGCTCAGCTTGCTGGTGAGCGCGAGAGGCACGCTCAGTTTCAAACCACCGGAGGCCTTCAATGACATGGATTCGACCGCCGCAGACGTCTGGGCCCTGGGCACGACGATGTACCTACTGCTCACGGACACCGTCCCGTACCCGGATCTCGACGGTCGCGATCTGAATGACGCCCATCGGTTTCTTGGCGAACTGCGCCCCGCGCGCACGTTCAATGTCCATGTCGACGATGCGATGCAGCAGATCGTGGCACGCTGTCTCGAACGTAACGCCAGGGATCGTTACCCGAACGCCGGCGAACTCAACGCCGCGTTGGCACGATGGCGGCCCACCAACCGAAACGTCTCGGGTTCCTCCGCGAGCGCCTCCACGTTCAAGGCGGGCGCGGCGGCATCCATTCCCTCCGATGGCACTCTGGAGAGCCGCCTTCAGGAGGCGATGCGGATGGCGCGGGTACCCGGCAGTCTGATGATGGCGGCTGACCTGTTGGAACAGGTTCTCAACGATTCTCCCAAACTCCGGGACCGTTACGAGTCGCAACTGCGGCTGTGGCGACGGGGTGTATCCATGTAGTCGAGTTCTGCCATGCCCGCAGCGACCAACACACGCCCACACCATCCAGTATTCGACACGTGCAGAGACGTGGTTGGTATCGACCTGTATCGGCACAACGCTTTTCGAGTGCTCGGCATTTCGGTCGGGGCTACCGCCCAAAGCGCCGCGAAGAGTCAAAAACTCCGCGAGATGCAGCAGAAGCTCGGTATGGCCAACGGGGAAACCCACGGCAGTGGCGCACTGCTGCCCCTTCCACAGGCTCCGGACTCGGACACTGTGCGCCGCGCGGGCGAAGCGCTGCGGGATCCAATCAGCCGATTTGTCAACTCCTTCTTCTGGTTCTGGCCCACTGACGGGAGTACCGGACCCGACGGTTCACTCACCCTGATTGCCCAGGGGCATCCCTCCGTAGCATTGGCGTCATGGCAGCGCTACGTAACCGCAAGTCCTGATTCAGTGGTGGTTCGTCACAACGTCGCCGTGCTCGCTCACGCCCTTGCTCTCGATTCTGAGGCGATCGTGCGGAGGGCCCCAATCTCCCCCGACCACGAGCGTTCCAGGTGGGCCTATTGGCAGGTCGCCCTTGAGACCTGGAGAGGGCTTTTGGACGCGCCGCCATTCTGGCAGCACGTGAAAGCGGTTCGGGATGCCGCCGACGACCCCCGCTTGCCCCTCGACATCGCTCATCGGTTCCGAGATTGGCTCCCAGATGTTCTCCTGAGGACCACGGCAAGGGTCATGTTGGATACGGCGACTCGGGGCGCGGACGCGCGTGACCTGCGTTCGGCCTTCGAAGATGCGGCGGCGTTTTTTCTTCCGTCCGCTGAGCCCGATGGTCCGTCAGCCACTGCTCGCGCGGCACCGCACTCCAGCAACACATCTGCACAGCTCGACCTCTTCGCTCGCACGCTCGCGTCGGCACATTGGCCCAGGGCCGAACTGGACCAGGCCTTGGAAGCAGAACTGAAGCCCACGATCGAGCAGCTCCGGGAACACGCGGCAAGGGTCGCGAAGGCGACACCATCCACGCCGCGGGTTGAACTGACCGACGTGCTCAATGCACTGGTGCGACGATGCGCCGTCGTCGAAGCTCTGCTACCCCCGCAGAGCGCCCATCGCGGGGCGCTGGTAGATACGGTAGTTGAGTCACTGCTTGAGGCCGGCATCGCGCACGGCAACGCCGACACTCGATGGTCGCATTGGCTGCTGTTCAACGACACGCTCTTGCATTTGGTCCGCGGCGCGATGCTGAAGGACCGTCTTGCCAAGACCGGCGAGACCCTCCGAAGCAATGCAAAGGGGGCCGAACGGGACAAGGAGTTCGAAGAGGCCAAGAGCGCGCTGGCATCAGGTATGGCAGTCGACGTCGAGCTTACGGGCGAAGGTATCCGCGTGCCCCAGGTCTGCACCTGCTGCTTAGGTCCCGCTGAGGTGGAGAAGCCATACTCCTACTCGTGGCAAGAAACGAGGGTGCTGCAGCGGGTCAATCGCACCGTTTCCTTCAATTTCCCATTGTGCCGCGAGTGCGCATCACACGCGAGCGAAACTAGCAAGAAGTCCTTTTGGCTGATTGCCTTGCCCGTGGTCGGCGCTGGAGCGCTCGGGTACCTGCTCGGACAGATCGAAGATGCCAATGGGTGGGCGGTCGCCATTGGGAGCACCGTCGCCGCCGTCATCGGGATGTTCCTGCTCTCAACGAAGATCAAGCTCAGCCCGCTTGAAGAAAAGCACGCTTGTCGAGGTGACTCCGTGAGGCTGCAGCCGGCACATGCCCACAATGACGTCTGGTTGGTGACGTTCTCTAACCCGGTGTACGCTCACGCGTTCGCGCAGACCAACGGCTTCCGGAGCGGAGCGCCGCGTCCTTCGGGCGAGTACAAGGGCACCTCAGCGCTGGGCGGCGGGGGCGGCGTGACCAGGATCGTCGTGCTCGTGGTTCTTTCGATGATCGCCAGCGGCATTGCGTTTGCTATCGCGTCCGATGGGCAGCGTCGCTCGTCGTGGTCGGGTACTCCGACACCTTCACGCACGCCCAGTCGGACTCCTTCGACGACCCATGCTCCGTCGACAACCTCCTATCCCACTCGCCCGGCCCCGTCGACATCTTCATCGCCACGCCCAAGCGTGCCGACTTGGCAACAGCCGGTTCGCGCAGACCCCAACGCCGCCACCAAGGCCCTTCTGGCCTCCGAAATCGAGTCTGGCAAAGCCCGCTTGCGAGATCTCGAAGACGAAGTGCAGACGATGGAACGGCGCCTGAAATCCATTCAATCCGAGATTGACTCATACAAGAGCGAGATCGACGGCTATGAGAGCCGTTCTCGCTACGGTGGGTACGTGAATCAGTCCGCCTACAAGGCCGCGCTTGATGCTCACAATGAGCGGGTTGAGTCATACAACGCACTACTCGGGCGCTATCGCAGCAGGTTTAGGGAGTACGAGGGTGCGCTCGAATCCGTGAACGCCAAGGTCGACGAGTACAACCGTTTGATTGGAAGGTAACGTCGAGCAGAACACGACCATGAATGAGGATGGCACATCGATGGGCAGCGAGCCAGATTCCAGCAAGGGCGGAGGATCCATGTGGGCCAGCATCCGGCGCGTCATTGGCGCGGCCGGTCCGACAGGGCACCGCGCACAGCCGGACGTTGCGTCGATCGCACCAACGCTGCGAGTGGCGGGCGTTGCTTCCGACAAAGTCGTCGCGGTCGAAGACCTCGTGAAAGGAATCGCCGCGGCTGCCTCAGCCCTCTGGAAGCTCCATGCCCGCGTGGAGCGCGAGCGCCAAGAGCAAGCGTTCGATCCCCCGAAATGGTTGCTGCGCCAACTGGAGGGAGCGCAGGACGCGCTGCACGCCGCTGGCATTGAGGCGAAGGGTCACACCGGGGACAAGTACGTCCCCGGGTTGGCTGTGAACGTGATCGCGTTTCAACCTCAGGCCGGAATCACGTTTGATGTCATCGCCGAAACGCTCAAGCCAAGTGTCTTCTTCCGCGATGGGCTGATTCAGCCGGGCGAGGTCATCGTCTCCACACCGGTGGTGGACGATGCACCATCGGTTGAAGTACCGAACACTCCGGCTTGACCAGACCATGGAATCTCACGCTCGCGTCTTCCAGACCGCTAATCAGACTCGTGGAGGCACTTGTGGCGACAAGAACAACGATTGACTTTGGAATTGACCTTGGCACGACCAACAGCACCGTCGCCCTGGTTTCTGGCACGACGATGGAGGTCATTCCGAATCAACTCGGCTCAGCCCTCACGCCGTCTGCAGTCTGGATTGACAAGCGAGGCGAGCTTCGAGTCGGTCAGGCCGCCAAAGAGAAGATCGAGGACGATTCGGACAACGCGGTGGCCGAATTCAAGCTCCGGATGGGTCTCGGGACGCAGGGTGCGAAGCACTTCAAACGCAGCAACCGCACAATGCTTCCCGAGGAGCTGTCCGCCGAGGTGCTGAAGTCCCTCCGTGCCGACGTTCTACAGCAGAGGCAGGAGGACGTCCGCGCGGCCGTCATCACCGTGCCTGCGGCGTTTGACGTTCCCGAGTGCAACGCCACCCAGCGCGCCGCGAAGCTCGCCGGCCTGACAACTGCGCCGCTCCTGCAGGAGCCTGTGGCAGCGGCGCTCGCCTACGGGTTTCAGTCTGCCTCGGACAAGGTGTTCTGGCTGGTGTACGACTTCGGCGGCGGAACATTCGATGCCGCCGTCATCCAACTCCGGGACGGCCTCATTCAGGTCGTGAACCATGCCGGAGACAACCAACTCGGCGGAAAGCTCATCGACTGGGCACTCATCGAGCGGGTATTTGTGCCCAAACTGCTTGCAACACACCGCCTGCCCGACTTCCGCCGTGGAGCAGACCGATGGCGAGGGGCGTTCGCCAAACTCAAATCCGCCGCGGAGGAGGCGAAGATTCAGGTGTCCCGCACGCAGAAGCCCTTCACTGTGTACAAGGAAGCTATCTGTCAAGACGACAAGGGTGAGGCAATCGATTTCGAATGTACGCTCTCGCCGGCGGAATTGGCATCGATTGCCGAACCATTCATTCGCCGATCCCTCGATCTCAGCAAGAGGGCACTCTCGGACAAGGGTGTTCCCCTCTCCGCCATCGAACGGGTGATCCTCGTTGGAGGTACCAGCCTTCTTCCGTCGGCACGGGATGCGATTCAATCGGAACTCAAGGCGCAAACTGATCTGACGGTGAACCCTCTCGAAGCTGTAGCCCGCGGCGCAGCCGCGTTCGCCGGTACGCAGCGCTTGGAGGGGCGTACCCCATCGGCAACGACCGCCGGAGTGATTCAACTCGATCTGATCTGTGACCCTGTTGGTGGCAGCGTAGATTTTCCCGTGGGCGGACGCTTTCGGCATCCGTCGGGCAGGTCCCTGTCGAGCTTCACCGTACAGATCTCTGAAACCAAGAGCCGCTGGCGAACGGGGCGCATCGCGCTCGACCAGAACGGTTCGTTTCTGACGGAGGCACATGCTGAGCGCGGCCGGCGGTGCGAGTACGTCATCGAACTGTTCGACGGCCAGGGCACTCGAGTCCCCACCGAACCCGCTGGATTTGCGTACACCGTCGGCATGACCATCGCCGGTGCTCCCCTCACCCACAACATCGGCGTCGCGATGGCGAACAACAAGGTTGACTGGTTCTTCAAGAAGGGCCAGTCCCTTCCCGCTCGTGCTCGGCGCGTCCACCGTGCGGCCCAAGGACTGAAGAAGGGCGCCGCCGGAGTCATCCTGCGGATTCCCTTTGTCGAGGGGGAACACGAGCACCGGGCCGACCGCAACCAGCTCATCGGATACTTGGACATCGCAGCCACGGACGCCGATGTTCGTCGGGATGTGCCGATGGGCGCAGAGATCGAGATTACGCTCGAGATTGATGAATCCCGCGTGATTCGGGCCAGAGCTGAAGTGCCGATCATCGAAATGGAAGTCGAGCGTGTATTGAATGAGGACGCCTACCAGGCGCGCTCGGCGAACGAGCTTCAAGCCGATCTCCATCGCGAGGTTGCCCGCATGAGCGAGCTCGCTGCGCAGGCTCGGCATGCTGCTACGTCTAGCGCTCTGCCCGTCCAAACGCGCGCAGAGGCCGACTCGCTGGTCCATCGAATCGAAGAACTGGCCAAATCGGCTCAGGGCGATGTGGATGCAGCCAAGGAAGCGGAAAAAAGCCTTCGTGAGTTGAAGGGCAAGCTCGACATTGGAGAGCAGACGCTCGCGTGGCCTGCGGCGGTCAAGGAATCGCAAGAGTGCTTGGAGGACACCCGGAAGCTCGTCGCAGAGGGTGGTGGCTCAATCGAGCGACAACTTCTGGCGGACACGGAGCGGAGGCTCACCGACGCGCTCGGAGCCCGTGACCTCGACCTCCTCCGTGACGCGATCGAGGAACTTCGCTCGCTCGGTTTCCGTGTGCTCGACGGGCACATCGAGTTCTGGGCAGGATATCTGACGTATCTGGAGAGCCGCCGGACCCTCATGAAGGACACGGGCATAGCCGACCGATTGTTCACCCAGGGCAAGCGGGCTCTTGAGGCGAAGGACATCACCGCCCTCCGTGCCACGGTGCGCCAGTTGTTCCCGCTGTTGCCCCCGGACGAGCAGGAGAAGGCCGAGGCCAAGGGGTTTGGGGGCGGGACTCTCAAATGAGAGAGACGGCGAGATTACGGCCGAGGACCTGCGGGAGGCTTCGTTCATGAGCAAGATGTACGAGGTAGAGGCCTCCTGCTCGCGTTGCAGCAGCCGCTTCAAGGCGTCGCTGTTCAAGAGCATCTGGGGCGAGCACGAGGAAAACCGAGCACTGGTGTTCGGCGACCAGATCAATGTCCTCCAGTGCCCGCTGTGCGGGACGCGGACCCGTGCGCCGGCGTCGCTGATGTACGTCGACCTCAAGCGGGGCTTCGTAGTGTGGTACGAGCCGACACCCGATCCCATGATTGATGCGGAGTTGCCGCAGTACGCGGCGATGTTTGGGCCTGAGTCCTGCTATGTGACGGCACCTCGGATCGCGGACTGGCAACACTTCAAGGCAACGATTGAACGATTTGAGCGAGGCGAACTTCGCGCGAAACCACCCTCGGTGGAGAACTCCAGGGCTGCCATGCAATCCCTCCTGAAGTCTTTGCCCAAACAGAAGCAGGGTTGCCTCCTCGTCGTCGCGCTGGCGGGAACACTCGTCGGCACCCTGGGCTTCGTCGCGGCGCGTCTGTTGCTTCGCGGCTGACGGTTTCTCGAATCCTGGCGTCCACATCACTGTACGGCATCGATCACTCCGACGGATTCGAATCGTCCCTCGGCTCGCGATCAACCATTCGCCGGATCAGTTCTTCATCGGGTCGCACCTTCATGGGCAAGGGGCTTCGCCGCACGGCGACGAGGTCGTCGAGGAGGAGGATCGTTCGCAGCAGGCACCGGCGGGCCTGCGCGTTCCCCACATGAGCATGAACTCCCTTGTGGGCCAGCTTGTCGAGATTGTCGAGCTCCAGCCACGTCGCGTCCATCGTGGCGACGATCAATTCTCGTTCCGTGTCCGCGACGCGATGCTGCTTGAGGTACTCGATCAGACGGTTCTTGTACTT
>JADLBU010000008.1 GCA_020847535.1 Phycisphaerales bacterium | reverse complement strand
GTCACCGCATACCTCGACGCCGCCAACGATACGCCCACGCCCTTCCAATGGACCAAGTCCGCCGACGACATCATCGCTTCTGTCAAGAGATTCTGTCTGCATACTTCTGACTCAGACCACTAGATGCTTGCGTTTGCCGACTCTTGCGCCATACTTGAGATCAAGGAGACCGGCTCCGACGGCTACGATTGCCGCCCTGGGCGGGAGTTTGGCTCTCCGTTTTCCGATACAAGCGTGTCCGACCGGCGGGGTGGGGGGTGGGGGGGTGGGGGTGTCGGCGGTAGGGGGCTATTTCCGGAGTCGATCCTGATGGCCTTCCGTGCCGCGTTCTACCAGACAACCCTCGCCGCGATCGCGGCTGTCTCGGGGATCTTCCTGTCCGCCGGCCCTGCACGGGCGCTTCCTCCGGGCGTCGTCGATGAGGTCATCGTCAACAACTGGAACCAGGCGACCGGTATCGTCTTCCTGCCCGATGGCCGCGGCATCGTCTGGGAGAAGGCCGGCAAGATCTACATCCTCGAGAACAACCAGCCCTACGCCAACCCCATCCTCGACATCACCGAGGAAGTCCGCAACTACGGGGACCACGGCCTACTCGGGCTCGCGCTCGATCCGGACTTCATGAACAACGGCCACATCTACCTCCTGTACGCCGTCGATTACTACTACCTCACCAAGTTCGGACAGCCCGACTACGACCGATTCACGAGCAACTATCAGCGGGATTCCATCGGCCGCATCACCCGCTACACCCTCAACCACGCGAACAACCTCCATTCCACAGTTCCCGGCAGCCGCAAGATCCTCCTCGGGGAATCCATCTCGACCGGCTTCCCTCATCTCTTCGATTCGCACAGCATCGGCACCATCCTCTTCGGCGCTGATGGCTCACTGCTCGCCGGCTGCGGGGATGGCGCGAGCTGGTCCGAGGCCGACAACGGCGGCCCACGCCAGGGATCCAGCAACACGGGTCTTGCGGATGGCGTCATCACGCCCAAGGAAGATGTCGGCGCGTTCCGTTCGCAGCTCGTCGACTGCCTCGGCGGCAAGATCATCCGCATCGATCCCCAGACGGGCGATGGACTCCCCGGGAACCCCTTCTTTGACCCGCTCGCGCCGCGAGCCGCCAAGTCCCGGGTCTGGGCGATGGGCTTCCGCAATCCTTATCGCTGGAGCGTGCGTCCCGACACCGCAACGGCATCCAACCCCGTCGGCGCGCTGTATGTCGGTGATGTCGCCTGGTACAGCCACGAAGAGATCAACATCGTGACCGAGCCGGGCCAGAACTTCGGCTGGCCTCTCTTCGAGGGGTTCTTCCCCGCGCCCGAGTATCCCACTCTCTGCCCTCCCAACCAGGATGCCGCGAACCCGCTCTTTGGATCCCCGGGCTGCACCACCCCCCATTTCCTTTTCAGCAACCTGCTCGTCGAAGAAACGCTCGCCGACCCATCGTGGCCGAATCCATGCGATCCCGGCCAGCAGGTCCCCTCCACCATCCCAACCTTCATGCACTCCCGCCCCATCCTCACCTGGGGCCACGGCTTCAAGGCCAAGGTTCCGATCTTTAGCGGGTCCGATGCCGCCTCGATCAACATCGACGATCCGGCATCTCCCGTGATCGGCACTTCGTTCTGGGGTGATGCCGTCATGGATGGCGTCTGGTACCCAGGCACGGCATTCGGTGCGGAATACGAGAACACCTACTTCTGCGGCGATTTCGTGGAGGGCTGGATCCGCAGCCTCGAGTTCCATGAGGGCCATCAACTCCACCGGGTCCGCCAGTTCGCCGAGGACTGCGGCCAGATCGTCTGCATCGCGTACAACCCGTTCGACGAGAGCCTGTGGTACATCAGCTACGGTTACACCGGGGCCTCGACCCTGCACCGCATCTCCGCCTCGGGGAACCAGCCCCCGCACGTCGAGGCCGCCGTGTCCACGCAGTACGGTGCGTCCCCCCTGACCGTCCAGTTCTCGACCGAAGGCACCTACGACCCCGAGAGCGGGCCACTCACGTTTGCCTGGGATTTCGGTGATGGCTCTCCGGTCAGCACGGCCGCCTTCCCCACCCACACGTTCACAGCACCCGATGCCAATCCCAGCCGGTTCGATATCACCCTGACGGTCACCGATGTTCTCAACATCAGCACCACGCGCAAGTTGTTCGTGACGCCCAACAACACGCCGCCTCGGGCCCGGATCACCAGCCCCGGCGATGGGCAGGGGATGCTGATGGACGATGGCGAGTGGGTGCCGCTGCGCGCAGCGCTCGAGGACGATGAGAGTCTCGGCAGCCTGTCATGCAAGTGGCAGGCGATCCTGCACCACAACGCCCATACGCACCCCCAGTCCCCGATCCACGAGTGCGAACCGGACCTCTGGGTGGAGCCGCACGGCGGACCCGGCGACATCGCCTACTACGAGATCCAGCTCACGGTCACCGATCCACAGGGCCTTGAGGCCTACAGCGCTGTCAGCCTCTTCCCGCGGCACTGCTTCGCCGGCGCCAACGAACTGCCCTTCGTGATCTCCTGCCCACGCTCGGGTGTCTACTTCGGCGCTGAGCCCCAGGGGGTGGGCCCCTTCAACTACCAGTGGCAGCGCGAAACATCCCCAGACTCCGGGCTTTTCGTTCCTCTGGAAGATGGTCCAACCTCGGAATGGGGCGGTGGCGCTCTCCTGGTCGGAACGGCCAACCAGCTGCTCGCCATCGTCCCCAACCCCGCATTCACGGTCGCCGATGGCATCCGCTACCGCTGCCTGGTCTCCAACGCGTGCGGCACCGCCCCCACCGGGCACGGCCGGCTCCAGGTCTGCCTCGCCGACTTTGACTGCTCGGGCTTTGTGGACCTCGACGACTTCTCGTACTTCGTGTATGCCTTCGAGGCCGGGGAATCGTCCGCGGATGCCGACGGCTCGGGCTTCGTGGATACCGACGACTTCGACACGTTTGTGCATGCCTTCGAACTGGGCTGCTGAAACCCTCACACCTGGATCGCCAGGCCTCGGGGAATGCCGGCGAACCCTGAGGCTGATTCCTTTCCGCCGGCTTGCATCCGCGCGCATCGTGTTTCATAGTCAACGTGGTGTATTGCGCGGAGGTTTCAATGCTGCTTCGTCGACCCTGCGTTGCGTTCACGGTCCTCGCGGGCGCACTCCTCCTCGCCGCCCATCTCACCCTCCGACCCCGCCGCAGAATCGGCAGCGCCGGACGCGATCAACGCCGAACGACGGTGTCACACCGACTCTCTTTGATGTCGCCAGGCCCCAAAGCAAACGGGCCCGGCACTGTTCCACCGTGGAGAGTGCTGAGCCCGTTGCGACAGGGGAACTCGGATATCCGGGCCGGCGCTGGGCGCCTGCCAGCTCGATCGTCGTCTCGGGCCGGCCGCGACCAGTTTTCAACGGCCAGCCCGATGCATGAACGAACCTCGCCGGGAATCATCACGCGCGATCGGCGATGTTCTCGAAAATGCGTTGTTCCGCGGATCATCCGCGGCGACGGCACCGCGCAGCCAGCGGGATCCCCGCAAGCGCCAGGGACAGGCTCCCGGGAGCCGGAACGAAGCCGTCAGGATCCTGCATCGCCGCGATGGCATCAACCCACGCCCCGTCATCGTCCGGATCCACGCCGGTCAGCTTCTCCTTGCCGTCGAGAATGTCCTTGTAAGGCTTGGGGTTCCACTTGTGGGTGTCGCTCTCGAACGTCTTGAACAGGTCCGACGCCTTGATGTCCTTGGTCACGTTTGCCCCGATCACCAGGCTGCCGCCGTCCCACTCCTTCTTGTACTTGCCGTCGATTGCGGTGACATCCGCGTTGAAGCGCTGGTGCGACATCTTCACCTTGTCATCCTTGGCGACAAAGTCGAACCGGAAGAGCTCGAAGAGCTTGTCGAACTCGCCCTGGATAGGCTTGAAGTTGACGCGCCATTTCTCCTTGCCCTTCTCTTCCTCGTCGTAGGGAGCCTCGATGTTGTACCACTCCGACCGGATCGCGGCCGTGTCAATGCGCAGCCGATTCTGCCCGGACTGGAACCCACAGAACGCGACCACCCGCCCCGGATCCTTGTCGGTGTCTCCGTACGTCAGCGCGTAGTACGCATCGCTCTCCAACGACCAGATGCGGAAGAGCTTGGCGGTGTCCTTGAGCTTATCGCTCCGCCACAGGAGCGTGTCGTCCTTGGTGTCCCCGATGACATTGAACTCCCCGAACCCGTCTCCATCCAGCTTGGGAAGGTCCACACGGACCAGGTCCGCCCCGGCAGGCCACCCCAGGCCGGTGAGCACGAGGAGTCCGGCGATCAGAGCGCGGTGATATCCCGAGTGTTTCATGTCGCATCCTCTTCTGTTGCCGCGGCCGCAGCGCTGGGCACGGGACTCGTGCGCGCATCAATTCCGGGAAAACACGCGCGGCGGCCGCTGCCATTGGAACGGGTGTTCCCGCGCTACGCTCACGCCGGCGCACGGGAAATCCCGTGACCGTCCGACCCCGGCGGCGCGGTTCAGGCCTTCGCCGGCGGCGTGAAAGTCGACTTGACGTACAGCTCCTTGAGCTGCTCATCGGACACCATGCTCGGCGCCCGCGTCATCAGGTCGGCTCCGATCTGCGTCTTGGGGAAGGCGATCACATCGCGGATGTTGTCCGTCCCTATGAAGTTCATCACCAGGCGGTCAAGTCCGAAGGCGATCCCGCCGTGCGGCGGCGCTCCGTACGACAATGCCTCGAGGAGGAAGCTGAACTTCTCCTTGGCCTGCTCGGGCGTCAGCCCCAGGAGCTGGAAGACCTTGGACTGGGCCTTGCCGTCGTGGATGCGGATCGAGCCGCCGGCGATCTCCTGGCCGTTGAGCACGATGTCGTACCCCGCCGACACGATCGATTCGATCGTCACCTCGTCGTTGACATCTGCATCCACGAACGCCTGCGCCTGGTCGTCGCGCGGCGCGGTGAACGGGTGATGCATCGCCATCCACCTCCCCGATTCCTTGTCCCTCTCGAACATCGGGAAGTCGATCACGATCAGGAAGTTCCACGGGCCGCCCTCGATGCCCGGCTTGGGCACCACACCCATGTCCCGCGCCACCTTCTGACGCAGCTCTCCCAGCGACTTGGTCGCCGTCGAATACACATCGGCGACGAACAGCACCGTGTCGCCGGCCTGCAGCCCCAGCGTCTTGATCAACTCGTCCTTGACCGACTCGAGCAGCTTGGCGATCCCGGTCTCGAGCTGGCCCGCGGCGGTCATCTTCACCACCGCGCACCCACCGGCGCCGAAGGATCGCACGAACTCGTTGTACCCATCGGTGATCTTGCGGCTGAGCTTCTCGCTCCCGCCCGGCACCCGGATCGCCTTGACGACCCCGCGCCTGCTGTTGAACTTCGGCCGATCTGTGCCCTTGGCGAGCGCTTCCTTGAAGAAGCCGACATCGCTGCGGCCCGCAAGCTCGGAGATGTCCGTGATCTCCAGCCCGTATCTGGTGTCGGGACGGTCGATCCCGAACCGCTCCATCGCCTCCCGGTAGGTCATCCGCTGCACCGGCGGGACATCGACGTTGAGCATCTCCTTCCACAGCCGGCGGACATACCCCTCCATCATGTCCATCACGTGCTCGCGCCGCACGAAGGACATCTCCAGATCAACCTGCGTGAACTCGGCCTGACGGTCCGCACGCGGATCCTCATCCCGGAAGCAGCGGCAGAGCTGGATGTACCGATCGCACCCGGCGACCATCAGGATCTGCTTGAAGAGCTGCGGGCTCTGCGGCAGGGCGTACCACCCGCCGGCGACGTTGCGGCTGGGGACCAAAAATTCACGGGCGCCCTCGGGCGTCGACTTGTACAGGATCGGCGTGTCGACCTCCAGGAAGCCGTTCTCGTGAAAGTAATCGCGCGTCACCTTCGAGAGCTTGTGCCGCGTCTGCATGATCTGCTGCATCTTCGGCCGACGCAGATCGATGTACCGGTACGTCAGCCGCAGCTCCTCGTTGGGGAGCTTGGCAATGTCATCGGGCAGGAACGGCGGATTGGCGGTCTTGTTCAGAACCTCCAGCTTCGAGACCTCGATCTCGATCTTGCCGGTGATCAGCTTGGGATTCTCACCGCCCGTGCGAAGCCGCACCGTTCCCTCGATCGCCAGCACATCCTCGTTGCGGAGGTGATCGGCCGCATCCAGCACATCTTTGGGAAGGTCTTCACCATCAAAGACAAGCTGCGTGAGGCCGTAGCGGTCACGAAGGTCGATGAAGACCAGCCCCGTGCCGTGCCCGCGATACGAGTTGACCCAGCCGTTGAGGCGTACGGTGGCGCCGACATCGGAATCACGGAGTTGGCCGCAATTGTGCGTGCGAATGAGCATGTTCGGTTCCTGTTCCTGACGTAGGGACGCGGAGTATAGGGAGAGGCACCGGGCAACATGCATCGGGCATGAGGAAAGCCGGCTCCGGCGATGAGGGATCAGATCAGCACGCGCACGGAACGCGGGTTGATCCTCATCTCAAGCTGGTCGTGCCGGCTGCCCTCGTTGGGGCCCGTGACCATCTCTCCATCCATCTGAAGCCGGAAGCCTGGCTCAGGCGCCACGATCACGATGTGCCTGCCCTTGGACCTGACGCACCCCGGGAGCAGGTGTGCCAGCCGCAGCCGCGAGGCGGCAATCCATCCGGTGGCAACGAAGTTCACCGGCGCGGGAAAAAACACGACATCCAGCTCTCCATCATGCATCGAGGCCCCGCTCGCCGGGTTGATTCCGAACGCGTAGTGCTCCCCGTTGGCGATCACGGCCATTCCGCGGCGGTTCTCAAACAGCACCTTGCCATCGACCTCCAGCGAGATCGGACTGACCATCCCTCCGAACGTCTCCTGGATGATCGGGATCGCGTACGAACGGTGAGAAATCCCACCCCTACGCGCTGCGGCAACCCGATGCACGACATCCGCATCCGGCCCCGCGCTGCACATGACCACAAAGGGCCGGCCGTTGCACTCCCCCGAGTCGATCTGCTCGACCTGATTCCGAGCCAGCGCGGCCCGTATCCCCGCCGGATCGGCGGACATCCCGAAGTGCCGCGCGAACAGATTCTCCGTGCCCAGCGGGATGTGGTAGATCGGCACTCCGGTCAGGATCGCCAGCGGCAGGGCGTGGTTGATTGTTCCATCTCCCCCGGCGATCAGCAGAGCCTGTGAGGCCGACAGAGTTTGTCGCGCGGCCTGTTCCTCCATCTCCGGGCTGCCCACCCGCATCGGCAGCACCCGGTGGCCATCCTGGCGGAGGACCTCCGAGATCCGATCGATCGCCGCCGCACGCCGGCCGGTTCCGCTGGAGGGGTTGAAAAGCAGGGCGATATTCACGGGCCGGAGGATATCGGATCGGGGAACCGTGCGGGTCTCACCTCACGACGTGGGCCCCCGAATCCCGTAAACTCCCCCGCCGACGCCGCAGGTCTCGGCGTTCCAGCCCCGGAGAGATCGATGGCACGCATTCTGGTGGTAGGTATCGCCGTCGTGGATGCCATCGCGCATCCCGTCGATGCCTTTCCGGCCCCGGGCGGTCTGCGGTTCTTCGATGAGCTGACGTTCACCACGGGTGGGTGTGCGATCAACTGCGGCATCGCGCTCGCCAAACTCGGCATCCCCTCCGACATCGTCGCCCGCGTCGGACAAGATCCGCTGGGCGACTTTGTCATCTCCGAGCTTGCCCGCGCAGGTGCATCGACATCCGGCATCGTCAGAGATCCGCAGCGCCCGACATCGTTCTCGTTCGTCGCCGTCCCGCGCGGGGGGGAGCGATCCTTCCTGCACACCACCGGCGCCAACGCCGCGCTCCGGGCCTCGGAAATCTCGCCTCAGCAGCTCGCATCCAAGCAACTGGTGTTTGTCACGGGGACAATGCTGATGGATGCCCTCGATGGCGAGCCCGCCGCGGGCCTGCTCAAGGCGGCCAGGTCCGCCGGAGCACTCACCGTCATGGACACCGTCTACGTGGAATCGGCGCCCATCGAGTTATGGCGGCGAGCTGTGCTTCCTGCGCTCGCGCACCTTGACTACTTTGTACCCTCCGCGCCCGAGGCCCGGGCGATCAGCGGGATCGATGATGCATCGGAGTCGGCACGGTCGTTCCAGCGGCAGGGAGCCCGCAACGTGGTCATCAAACTGGGCGATCGCGGTGTGCTCTGTCTGGATGAACACGGCCGGGAAACGATCGTCCCGGCCTTCCAGATTCCGCGAGTTGTTGATGCCACGGGCGCTGGCGACTGCTGGGCTGCCGGGTTCCTTGCGGGGTTGCACGAGGGGCGGTCCTTTGTCGAGTCGGCCCGCCTGGGCAACGCCGTGGCGGCGATCAGCGTCCAGGCCGCAGGCGCTACGACGGGTGTCCCGACCATGGATCAGGTTCAGAACATGCTGGATGGACAAGCCGGCAGAGAGGATCGATAGATGGTTTGCACCGCACGCCTCAACCGCCTGCTCGCCGCCGATGGCAAGTGCTTCGATGTCGCGATCGACCATGGTTTCTTCGATGAAGCCTCGTTCCTCACGGGCATCGAGGACATGCGGCTCGCCGTCGCGCGTGTCTGTGAGGCCATGCCCGATGCCGTACAGCTCTCTCCCGGGATGGCCCGCCATCTCCAGGAAAAGAAGGGTACAAAGCCCGCCCTGGTCCTCCGCACCGACATCGCCAATTGCTACGGCACACCCCTCCCGCGCACGCTTTTCTCCCGCCTGGTCGATGACCCCGTCGGGATCGCCGTCCGCCTCGATGCCGCATGCGTCGTCGTCAACATCCTCCAGCTCCCCGGCCAGCCCGAGGTGCATGAGGCCTGCCTGCGCAACGTCGCCGCCCTGCGCTCGGCCTGTGACACCGCCGGCATGCCGCTCATGATCGAGCCGCTGGTGATGAAGGGGACAGAGTCGTACGGCGTCGATGGGGATCCCAAGAAGATCATCCCCCTGGTGCGGCAGGCCGTGGAGCTGGGTGCCGACATCATCAAGGCCGATCCCACCGAGGATCTCTCCATGTACCACAAGGTCATCGAGACCGCGGCCGGGGTGCCGGTCCTGGTCCGCGGCGGCGGCCGGGCAACCGACGAGGTCATCTTCCAGCGCACGTTCGAGGTGATGCGCCGGGGCGCCAGCGGCATCGTCTACGGTCGCAATGTCATCCAGCACCAGAACCCCGCCGGCATGACGCGGGCATTGATGGCCCTCGTTCACGAGAACGCGACACCGCAGCAGGCGATGACGCTGCTCAGCGGTCGCTGAGGCCGCTCCCGGAGACAATGAATGGGCGAACGGATCATCAACTTCGGCGTCATCGGCTGCGGCCTCATGGGACGCGAGTTCGCATCCGCCGCAGCGCGATGGAACCACCTCCTCTCCCGGGATGTATGCCCCCGCATCATCGCCGCCTGCGATACATCCAGCGCGGTCCTGTCGGAGTTCTGCGCTGCCAATCCCGGCGTGCGCGGATACGCCGATTACCGCGAACTGCTCGCCCAGGCTGACGTTGAAGCCCTGTACATCGCTGTCCCGCACAACCTCCACACCGAGGCCTACATCGCCGCGATCAACGCCGGCAAGCACTTCCTCGGTGAGAAGCCCTTCGGCATCGACCGCGCTGCCAATCAGCAGATCCTCTCAGCGCTCTCCAAGCGCCCCGACCTGCTCGTGCGCTGTTCCTCAGAGTTCCCGTTCTTCCCCGGAGCCCAGAAGATCATCGCGCTCGCCCACGCGGGCAAGATGGGCCGCATCCTCGAGGTCCGATGCGGGTTGCTTCATTCCAGCGACATGGATCCACTCAAGCCCATCAACTGGAAACGCAGGATCGCCACCAACGGCGAGTACGGCTGCATGGGCGATCTGGGCATGCACGCCGTACACGTTCCGCTCCGCCTTGGATACGTCCCGCGCGATGTCCGAGCGATGCTGACGAAAGTCGTCAAGACCAGGCCCGACGGCAAGGGTGGAGAGGCTCCCTGCGAAACCTGGGACAACGCCCTGCTCGCCTGCACAGTCGGTTCGTCGCCAGACGATGAATTCCCGATGCTCCTGGAGATGAAGCGGATCGCTCCCGGTCACGTCAACACCTGGTATCTGGAAATCTCCGGCACCGCGATGTCCGCCCGATTCTCGACGAGATTCCCGCGAACGCTTGAGTTGCTTCCCTACGAGCGCGGCAAGCCCCAAGCCTGGCACGTGCAGGACCTCGGCTACGAGAGTGCCTATCCGGCGATCACCGGCGGCATCTTCGAGTTCGGCTTCCCCGATGCGATCCAGCAGATGTGGGCGGCGTTCTGCGATGAACTTGCGAACGGCCCCTCGGGCATGAAGCAGCCGTTCCGGTGCGTTACTCCACGTGAGACCGAATTGAGCCACCTGCTGTTCGATGCAGCGCTGCGTTCGGCCGGTCAGGACATGGTGATTCGCGTCGAGTAGAGAAGAGATCCGCCGCCCGGCATAGATCGAAGTCCACGCCGCCACGCCGCATCATCAGCAGCCGGCGACCCGCCCTCCGCAGGTCGCCATGTTGCATAGACACGGTCGTGGCGGCCCTTCCGGCCGTCGTATTGATCGAGGAGACTTGATCCAGCCGCGGCCTCAAGGATGCACTGTCCAGACGTCATCCAGCCTGTTTCGGCCATTCTGGAAGGGTCCCTCGCAACGGAGCGTCACACCATCGGCGTCGTACTCGATCGCATACCGATCGAGCAATGCCTGGCTGAATGTCCCGAATCGCGACGCCGCATCGATGATCCGGAACTCATCACCCAATCGCGGAACAAAGTTTACCGTCTGGATCTCCAGCCTGCCGCCCAGGTTGGCAACGCCGGTCGCCGTAAGGTGGCCGTACTGGTTGGGCAGCTTGCCCGCGATGTCCAGCTTCATGACGCCCGCGGCGGTCTGTGTAAAGTTGCCGTTGACCGCAAGCCACGATGTGCCCAGCAGCAACGTGCCGCTGTTCGTCAGGCTGCCCGCCGTCGTGAAGTTGCGGCCGTTGCCCAGCCGGAACAAGCCGTTGATCGTGTGCAGTCCGTTGAGCGCAGAGAACACCGATCCGGCACCCAGCAGCTCGACGCTCGCCGCCGCCCCGATCGTGGTCAGGCTGGCGCCAGAGAGGTTGAGCGTCGATGCGCCCGACACGATCCAGCGACCGCCCGTGAGCGTGTTTCCCGAGACCTGCTGCACGCCGGGAAGCGTCAGCGATCCACCCATCACCTCGACCCTGCCCGGCAATGACAGAGTCTGGGGTGCGTGTGGAAGTGCGAATGAACCCGCACCGGTCTTGCGGAGCACGCCGTTGCTGGTAATGACCGCCCCTCCTCCGCCGGCGTCCCAGAATGATCCCGACGCCGTATCGAGCAGGATCAGCCCATCGCTGGCGATGGTGATGAAGTACATCGCCAGTTGCGATGCGCTGTAGTTGAGCTGTCCATCGCTCTCAATGACCAGATCCAGGTCATTCTCCCCGTTGGTGTCCACTCCGTACATGTGCTTGTTCAAGCCCGGGATCACGTTGAGCGATCCACCCGCCGCGATCCTGAGCGTTCCGGCCCCGATGATCCATCCACCGTGCCAGTTGATGGTCCCGGTGATGAGCAGCACCGATGCCGATGAACTCAGCTGCACTGACCCCTGGCTTGATGCCGACCCGATGGCGATGTTCGTCCCTTCAGCGTGGACCGTGCCCCAGATGCTCACACCCTGGGAGCCCTGGTCGACGGCGATCAGCCCGTCCCCGACCAGCCGCGCCCCGTCGGTAAGGCTGTGGTAGTTGCCGATCCGCGCCGAGGCCCCCTCGGATACGCTGAGTGCCCCCGCTGTGGAACCCTGGGGAATGCTGGCCGCACCCGCGAGAACCTCGATCCGTCCGTTCGCCGAGGTATTGATCGCCGTGCCATCGGACGCGTTCGTCCAGAGCAGCGCCTGCCCGCTCCCCGACTTGCGCAGCGTGCCTAGATCGTTGTTGAGGATCGAGTATGCGCCGGAGTTGGCAGTCAGGTTCGCGACCGATTCGATCTCGAACAGACCGTCGTTGTCGATGGTCAGGTAGGCGCTGCTGATCGACCCGCCGAACCACTCCAGCACGCCGCCGGTCGCGATGTGCAGGTCAAGGTCGTTGTCGGCGTTGGGATCGCCGTGCAGGCTCAACGCGTAGTAGTACGGCTCGTTGTCCAGGATCGTCATCCGACCGCCCGACAAGATCTCGACGGCGCCGGGTCCGCGGATGACGCCGCCACGCAGCGTGAGCGAGCCGGTGATCCGGACCAGCGAGGATGCCGATGTCAGCACGATCCCGTTGTTCTCGTAGCCGTCATGCGCGTGGATCTCCATGAGGCCGCCGCCAAGCGTCGACGTGCCCGAGAACGTCGTCGTGGCTGCCCCGGTCAGCACGCCGGTCGCGTAGCCGATGACCAATCGTCCCGCGCCGGTGACCAGCGCGCCGTTGCCGATGGTCTGCGCGCCCAGCAACAGGGTTGCACCCGGAGCGCAATCGATCACGCCCGTCATCTGACCCGGAGGAAGTGGCAGCGTGCCCTCGAGGCCCTCGATCCTGCCGAGCGGGTCTGTGTTGATCGCTACGGTGTCGCGGCCGCCCACGTAATAGGAGGTGCGCCCCGCTCCAACCTTGCGGTACGTGCCCAGCACGTTATTGATGCTGGTCGAGTGATCCGAATAGAACAGCAGATCCCCATCCAGTTCCGTGGATGAGTCCGACAGGAAGAGCCCATCGTTGTTGATGGTGAGCTTGTAGCTGTAGATGGTGCCGCCCGTATGCTGCATCAAGGCGTTGCCGGCGATATTGATCGTCAGCACACCCGCATCGGTGCCGTGCATGAAGATCTCGCGGTGGTACGTCGGGTTGTCGACGACCACCAGCATCGCATCGGGTTCGATGCTCACGGTGCCAGGCCCGACGATCCCGCCGCCGTGGATCCAGAGCGTCCCGGTGAGCTGAACCAGCGTCGAGGTGCCGGTGAGCAGCATCCCGTTGTTCTCGTACCCATCCGTCTGGTAGATGTGCATGTCCGAGCCGGCGAGCGTGCTCGTGCCCGAGAATGTTGTGAAAGCGCTGGGCGTGAAGTCTCCGGTGCCTCGGCCGATGTAGATCCTGCCCGCCCCGGCGACAAACCCTCCGTCGGCGATCGTCTGGCCGGCGAGCATGATCGTCCCGCCCTCCCACACTTCGACGGTGCCCGACATCGTTCCAACGGTCATCGGCAGCGTCCCGATGATGACCTCGATGAGGCCGTTCGGGGAGGTATGGATCGCCGTCCCCTCCGACGGGTTGAGCCAGAGCGAGGTCGTATACGCGGACCCCGTGCCCGTCGAATGCCTCAGGATCCCCAGGTCGTTGTTCAGAACCGAGTACGCCCCGGAAGTCGCCATGAGGTCCGCCGTCGGAGCCATCTCGAAAAGCCCGTCATTGTCGATGGTCACGTAACTCGACGCGAATATCCCGCTCACCCAGTAGATCGCGCCACCTGGAGCGATGCGGATGTCCAGGTCGTTGTCGGCGCCCGGATCGCCTCGCATGACCATGGTGTACGGGTACACAGCCTCCTCGAAGATCCCCATCACGCCGCCATCCGCAAACTCGACCGTGCCGGCCCCGCGCAGGAACCCGCCCTGGAAGTTGAGCGATCCCGTTACGCGGATCAGCGTGGCATCGTTCGAGAGGTGCATGCCGTTGCTCTCGTACCCGTCGCTGGCGTAGACATACATCAGGTTGCCCGCGAGCGTCGTCGTGCCTGAGAATGTCGTGACGCCAGAGTACGTGCCGACCCCCATCGAGTACCCCAGGAGGATCAGCCCATCGCCCTGCAGCCGCGCGCCATCCGTGAGGTGCTGAGTTCCCATCAGCATCATCGACGCGTACTCGGCATCAAATGTCCCCGTGCTGGTCCCGCCGGGCAGCACCAGCGTGCGATTGTCCTCCAGCCGGATCAGGCCATCGTTGTTGATGAGGAACGGAACGATTGCCTCAATATTCGTGTCGAACCGCAGCTCCCCGGATTCCTCGTTATACAGCGTGCCGCCGTCCGGCAAGATGCCGAACGGTGCGAACGCCAGGAACTCGACCGTGCCGGTGTTGTACGTCAGCGGCGTCAGTTGTAAGAACTGCGCCGATCCCGCAAGCAGCACGTGCGCTGCGTTGGTGGTGAACGCGCGCCCGGGCATGGACAGCGTGGCGCTGTTCCTGACATCCCAGTATCCGTCGAGCGTGTTGAATGCCGACGTCAGGACGTTGGTGAACCGCAACTGCCCCGCCGTGACGCGCACAACCCCCTCGGCCATCTCGAACGGAACTCCGATCGTGGCTGTGGTAGCGGCGACCTTGTCGATCGTCCCGTCATTGCGGAACTTGTTGACGCCCACGGCCCCTTCCATCGAACCGCCGCCGATGATCGTGAACAGCCCCGAGTTTATCAGCACGCCGCCGGTCAGTGAGATCGCACCGTCCCGCCAGATGGTCGTCGCCTGCACGCGCATCTCGCCCGAGATGATCAGGCTCGGAACGGGGTAGGACGGAAGATCGAACACGACCTCGCCGTAGCACACGAGGAGATCGACGGCGGCCGTCCCGCCCCGGAAGTCGCCCTGCTCAATGCTGACCGTGACTTCCCCTTGCAGGGTTCCGCCGCGCGTCGCCAGGGACGCCCAGTCCTGGCCCACGTCGAGCCGCATCGTGCCCCCGTGAATCTCGACCACGGCGAGCGTGTTTGCGCCCACCACCCAGTTCCAGAAGTGATGCGTCCCGCCGCTGACCACGTAGTCCGCGGCCGATTCGGTGTACGACGTCACATGTCCAAGGAACTCCGACTCTCCTCCGGCCAGCGCAAAGCTCAACGCGGAGGATGCCGAGGAGTTCACATCTCCATCGATCGAATGGAAGACGGCCATGCCGCCCGACACCGTGATGTCCTTGGTGCTGAAGGCGCCGTGCTTGAAGTCGACTCGTCCCGGACCTCCGGTGGTGATCCCCCCGGTGGAGAACAGGGTCTGCTCCACCACAAGGTCTGAGCCAAGCCGCGGCTCGAAGGCCACCGGTCCCGACGCAGTGAACTGCAACGTGTCGAGTGTCACGATCCCCGCCCCGACCGTGCTGACGGTCAGGGCCGCCCCCTGGCGAACGTCGAACAGCCCGCCGTTGGTGCCGATGAGCGTGACAAACATGTCGCCCGCGAGCACCTGCAACTGGCCCGTGGTTGTTATCGTGGTGAGCAGCGCTTCGCTGTTGCTGTTCATCTGCTGAACAAGCGCCGTGTTCACGAACGACCAGGCATTGACCGAAGCCGCCTGTCCCGCGGGCACATCGAACTTCCAGTCGCCGTCGTTCTGCACGTGCGACATGGATGTCCCTTGCAGGGTGCCGCCGCGCACAAACACCGTCCCGTTGTTGGTCAGGGAGCCGTCGAATCCCCGGTACCCGGACGATTCGAGCGTCAGCACAGCGCCCGGGTGAACAACCACGGCCGCCTGTGACTGAAGGTCTCCATCCAGCCACGTCATCTCATCGTGCATGTTCAGCGTGCCGGGGCCGGCGATCCGGCCATTCCGGAACACCGCGGATCCCCGCAGCTCGACCGCCGCGGGCGGCTCGATCTCGAGGCCGCCCGAGAGATCGAGCACCGAGTTCTGCTGGAAGCGAGTCAGCCCGTCGGCGATGCGCATCGTGCCAGGGGCATCGATGGTGACCGCGCCCATGAAGTCCGCATTGTCATAGATGTTGAGCGCCCCGTTCCCCACATGCACGGGCGCGAACGTCGTCCAGGGATCGATGGTGTTGATCAGCAGAGTGCCCCCGCCGACGACCTCGATCACCCCCGTCGGCGCAAAGAAGTGGTCGGTGATGATCTCGATCCCCTGCGCTCCATCGGACGAGAGTAAGGAAGCAAGCTCGAAGTACGTGTCAATCCCGGCGCCCGGCTCGATCCGGCCAGCAGCGCCGTGGATCTTCTCCCCGGCGAACTGCAGGCTGCTCGGCTCTGTCCATCCCTGGGCGCCGCCGATCACCAGGCGCCCCAGATTGCCGGCGATCCCGGCGAACCGCACGATGCCATCCCCGATCCACGTCTGCGGCCCATCTGTGCGCAGCGATGCGCCCGGACCGATCTCCAGGACCGAGTTCATCGCGAAGGTGCCCCAGGCGCGGTAGTCAAGAACCGCGCCAGTCTCCAGCAGCACACGCCCCGGCCCGGTCAGGTCGACGCTGTCCATGATCGTCGGGGTGCCCGCGGCGATCGAAAGCGTCTGCCCCGCGGCCAGAACGATCGAGCCGTACTGGAACATTGCTCCCGACGATGTGACCGTCCCGGTCCCAACGATGTCGAGCACATCCCCCCCGAGCAGGAACTCGCCCTCCAGCAGAACCGGGCCATCGGCGATGATCTGGCCATCCCCGGCGTTGCTGAAGTAACCCGACAAATGCATCATCGATCCGACCGCCGGCGTCGCCTTGATCGTCCCGTAGTTGTGCCACGCCAGCGCGCCGGCGGGGTCGATCTTCACCAACCCGCCGTCTGCCTCGACCGTGCCGAGGTTGTCAAACTGCGGCATGTCCACCCACAGCGACGATCCGCCGCGCGACCGGATCGTCCCGACGTTGCTGAGCGAGTTCGTGTACGACAGGTGCACGATTCCGCCGTCAGCCTCCAGCGTGCCCAGGTTGATCCAGTCGGGCGTGTAGAACGTGACGATGCCATCGTCCTTGGCGCGGATCGCCGAATCCAGCGTGTTGGCGATATCGACCGCCATCACGACCACGCCCGACGAAGCGCCCGTTGCCTCGATCGTGCCGTAGTTCCACAGGTAGTTCGCTTCGATCGACAGAGGCGAATAGCCGGCCCCGATCGCCCGGATCTCGCCCGCCAGCTCGTTCTCCAGGATGTGACCGGTCAGCGTCACGCCCGAGCCGGCCCGGCACTCGATCTGTCCGTACGACAGCACCTTCAAGTGCCCCGAATTGTCGAGCAGGAACCCGCCGTTCTCGGCGAGCATTGCCCCCTCGATCAGGAGCGAATCCAGTTCGACCTGGAGCAACGCCTCATCGACATTGGCTCGAATGATCCCCGAGTTGAGGAGGGTCGCGTTGGTCCCCGGCACATCCGCCCGGATGTTCGCCCGCCCGCCCTCCACCCGAACCAGCGGATCCAGGGTGAGCATCACCGACCCGCCCACCGTCGCCGGTTCCAGGATCAGATCCGACTCGGCTCCTACGAACCCCGCCAGTTCAATGGTCACCCCCGTCCAGACCTGGTCGCCGATCACGTGCAGACTGGTCGCCGTCTGGCCGCTCACGCGGATCCGGCCCGACCCGCTCAGGCCGTTTCGGATCTCGACGTTTGCATAGCGGTTGCTTGCTCGGTGCGAGAGGTCGAGCATCCCGTGGAGCGTGACGCCGGTCAGGGATGACACCCACACATCGTCGTACGAGTCCGCGACCATGATGTCGTCGCCGTCGGCATCCAAGCTGAGCGTGCCGCCGACAACGTTGACCCGACCAAACTCCCACATGGGAGCCTCGCCAACCCCCGCGTGCAGCGCCTCCGGCGACAGCGTCTTGCCTGCATTGAGTATCGTCACTCCGTGGAAGTACACCGACGCGTCAGCGAACGCGATATGCTCGAGCGATGACGTCGAAACCGTGCAGTCAACGATGCTGAGAGTGGAGTACCGGGGATCGATCTCCCCATCCAGGAACACGTTCTCGATGCCCGTGCCTGGCTCGTTGGCGCGAATCGAGAGCGAACTTGTTGAACTTGGTGAACTCGACCCACGGATGGTCGCTCCCGGCTCGTTATAGAACTCGTCCACGTTGATCTGGATGTGGCCCTCGTCAGACTGATTGCGGATGATCCCCCCGTTGCGGCCGTCCTTGAGGGCCGGAATCAGATTGATGCTGGCGGCATAGAAGCCGTTCGCCGTGCTCGGGATCTCGATCACGCCCTCATTGAGCCAGTCGGAGTAGCAACGGAGGTTCTCAGAGATCCGCACGGTCTGGCGATTCTCGAAGAAGTCCGTACGAATGGTCGTCGTGATAGGCCCCCAGCCGTCGGCGCCCAGAGCATCGTCGATCACACCACGGTTGACCAGGCGGCTGTCCACGCCCCCGTCATTGAAGTCAATCCCCCACGATTGCGGGGCATTGGTGGTGAGTCCGTACAGCGTCAGAGTCGTCTGAGGCCCCGACGCAGTTCCGATCGTGACCTCGGCGGGATCTTGCGTGTTCTCCGCGATCAGGTCCCCCGTCATCGACATCGTGTTCTCGACCGTCAGTTCCCCGAACACCGAGATAGCGCCGCCCCCGGCGAGGGGGTTCGAACTCGAATACACGTCGAGCCCGTTGCGTACTCGTCCCTCGTTGAAGATCCTGACGCTGCCCGCTTGAACGGTGACCCCGTCAAGGAGCCCGCCGTCCTCAACATACACCTGCCCGGCCAGCGGGTACGGATCACCAGCCGCGGTGATGTCGTCGAGGTTCCACGTCCCGCGCAGCGTGCCTCGGACCATGATCGAAGCCCCGGTGCTCGCGCCATTCCCGCCCTCCGTCGGGTAGAGAGAACCGCCCGGCTGGATGAGCAGGTTATAAGCGTGCAGAAACGTGCTGTGAAGTGTCACGGACCTGACCGTCACGTCGGTCCGAACTTCCACCGCGGTGATGATCGGCAGCGCCGGGATGAACACATCGTCATCCACCTGCGGGACGTCCCCCGACGCCCAGTTTGCAGGGTTGTCCCAGTACATGTCGCCGCCAAAGCCGGTCCACGAGATCGCAGCCAGAAGGCTCCGACCCTCCAGCCGCTCAAGCCCCCCCGTGCCGTTCCACATCGTGCGTTCCCGCTTACGGCGAACCCGCCACCGTTCCGGTGCTTCGCACACAGCCCCCGCAGCCCCGACAAGGCCCGCGCGCCCGATCAACCTGCGCATGAACGCCCGAAGGGAGGACATTCGTTGCATGACAGAACCCTCACACAATCACCGGTCCGAACAGGCGCACCCCGCGCGCAACCTGTGGCCAACCTCAGTGCGAGATCGGACTTGAATCGGGCTCATTGACCCGAATGTCCAAATCAGGTAGATTCCTGTTCGGGATGGCCGCCCCCGAACCACACAATCGTCCTCAGAAACCGTCACCAGCCGGGGGTTCGCCAGGCCAGGTGCCCGGCATCGGTATCCCTGCGGAGACGCTCGCCGGACTATCCGCAGAGCAGATACTGCCGCTGGTGTACGACGAGCTCCGCAGGCTCGCCGCGTCCCGGCTCGCCGCCGACCATGTCGGTTCGGTCAACCCGACCTCGCTCGTCCACGCCGCGTATCTCCGGATCGTCGGCAACGCAGCAGATAAATCCCCTCCATGGAACGGCCGGGGCCACTTCTTCGGCGCTGCCGCGATCGCCATGCGGCGCATTATGGTCGAACGCGCCAGGGAACGCGCTCAGCTCAAGCGCGGCGGCGGATGGTCGCGCATCGAGATCCGCGATATCGCCGGCGATGACCAAGCCGGCGCCCCGCCGCCTCCAGAGATCGGCGTCGATGTGCTCGCCCTCGATCCCGCCCTCGATGAGCTCGAGCGCCTCGACCCCGATAAGTACCGCATCGTCATGCTCCGCTACTTCTCCGGACTCACCGTCGAACAGACCGCCGCCGCCCTCGATATCTCCGCGGCGACCGTCAAACGTCACTGGACGTTCGCGCGACTCTGGCTCTTGGATCGCGTCCGTCAACCGGGGGGAACGTGAACCGTGGACAGGGGGCTCTTTCAACGTGCCGAAGCGGCCGTCCTCGAAGCCCTCGAGCTCGATGCGCCCACCCGAGCCAGATTCCTGACCGACCTCCGCTCCCGTGATCCCGAGCTCGCCACCCACGTCGAGCACCTCGTCTCGCTCGATGATGACAGCCGCCGCGCCTTCGCGACACGCGCCTCCGATGGCGAACCCCTCGACGACCTCGTCGATGATCCCCTGGTCGGCAAAGACCTCGCCGACTACCACCTCATCCGCATCGTCGGCATCGGCGGCATGGGCCGCGTCTACGAGGCCCGCCAGCGGTTCCCCGCTCGCCGGGTCGCCGTGAAGGTCATCGGCTCCCGCCTCTTCCCCTCCCGGATCGCACGCCGGTTCCGACAGGAAGCCCAGATCCTCGGCGCACTCGAGCACCCAGGCATCTGCCGCGTCATCGAGGCCGGGATCGCCACCGTGGGGGTCGACTCCGTTCCCTTCCTCGCCATGGAGTATGTCGATGGCGTTCGCCTCGATCACGCCGCGCTCGGCATGACCATCCCCGCCAGGATCGCCTGCATGGCCGAGATCTGCGAGGCCGTCGGCTATGCGCATCGCCAGGGTGTCTTTCACCGCGATCTCAAGCCCGGCAACATCCTCGTGCAGCATCCGCATGCCGCCGGTGCATCCCCGCGTGCCAAGGTCCTCGATTTCGGCGTCGCCCGCGCCATCAACGACAATTCCGATCCCTGGACCCTCACCGCAACCGGCCAGCCCATCGGCACACCCAGGTACATGAGCCCGCAGCAGGCCGCCGGCCAGGAGACCGATGCCAGCGCCGATGTATTCTCCTTGGGCGTCATGCTCGCCGAGCTGCTCACGCCCACACGCAGCGGCGAACCCATGGCGCGGCTCGCACCACCCTCCCGAGAGCTCAGCCTCTCCGTCCCGACCGACCTCCGCACCATCATCTCCAAGGCCACAGAATTCGATCCCGCCCGCCGCTACCCGACCGCCGATGAACTCGGGGATGATCTGCGCCGACACATCGAGGGCCGGCCCATTCTCGCGCGACGGCCCACGCTCGCCTACCGCACCTCGCGATTCATCGCCCGCAACCGCATTCTCACCGCCGCGATCGCCCTCGGGCTCATCTCCGTCGTCGCGATCGGCGGAGCGCTCTGGAATCGCTCCAGCGCTGTCGCCTCACGGAGGATGATCGAATCGCTCTCGCAGCAAGGCCGATTCGCCGAGTATATCTCTCTCATCCAGCAGACCTACGGCGACATCGAGGCAGAGGATATCTCCGCCGCCAGAGACCGGCTTGCCCAGGCCCCCACCGACCTGCGAGGATGGGAGTGGGACTTCCTCAACCGCATCAGTGATCTCTCGTTCGCCGCGTGGGATCTTCCCACCTCGCTCGCCGGCCAATCCATCACCGGCTTTGCGATCGATGGTCCCGGCTTCATCGTTGGATTCGGTGAAACAACCGTCCGCGTCCAGCAAGATCGCCCCATCCCCAGCATCGGAAACCGCAACGCCTTCGCACATCTCGCATGGTCCGCGGATCCCAGGCGAGCCCAATCCCCCGATGGCTCCCTGCTCGCGATCGCGGGGCCCGATGGCATCAAACTCACCGCAAGCCAGCCATCCCAGCCCATCCCCACGCTCGTAAACGTGCCAAAGAACGTCCGCTGCATCGCGTTCCTCCCCGATGAACCACTCCGGCTCGCTGCAGCATCCACCGCCGTCATCGCCATCTGGGATGTTTCCTCCGGCAAGCGCATCGGCCATCTCCGCGGACATACCGCCCCCGTTACCGGGATTACCGCTGCTGATGGCCAGATTTGGACGATCGCCGAAGACCACGCGATCCGGTGCTGGAACCCAGTCCTCTCCTACGCCGATGCCGACGAAATCCCGCTCGAAGGCATCACGGTCTACCACCCCTGCACCGTCATCGGCCGCCACGATCCGGCCTCCGCGACCTTCCACCTCATTGATTTCACCACCGACACGCCGATCGTCAGCATCAAGGGCCATAGCCGCGCCCCCACGCGATTCACCTACACCACCGATCACCGGTACGCCGCCATGGCCGGCCCCAACACGGGCGCGGCGATCGTCTGCTACTCCATCCCCGAAGGGACCGAGATCGCCCGCCGGGAGAACATGCTGAACGAGGATTCGCTGTTCGACATCAACCCCGCCAGCGGCCACCTGGTCGCCGGCGGTGAATCCGGCATCGTTCGCATCATGAGCCTCCCCGATCTCAAGGATGTCTTCACCTTCGACACCGGCCGCGTCATCCATACAGGCGCTGTCTCTCCCGATGGAAAGCTGGTTGTCCTCATCGACCAGTCATACGCCTCTGCGACCTACCGCCTCTCCGACGGCGGCAAGGTCGCCGAGATCCAGACCCGCAGCGCTGAGGCCGTGTATCCGAATTTCTCCGATGACAGCTCCATGGTGTTCGCACTCAACATGAGAGAAAACAACATCAACCTCTGGGATGCCTATTCCGGCGAGCTCCTCCGCCGAGTCATCATCACCGCAGGGCCTATGGGATTTGCCAAGCTTCCCGGCACAGGCAGGGTCGCCGTTGGATGCGTCGATGGCACCATCCAGATCTACCCCGTCGATCGCGGCATGGTCTCCGGCGCATCCGCCGCCGCCCCCTGGCTGCCGACGCTCTACCTCCGCAACGGCGCGGAGACCGTCCACATGCTTGGCGTCACCCGAGATGGCCGATCCCTGATGGGCTGGATGAAGAGCGCCCCGACAATGGTCTGGAACGCCGGCAAGCCCCCGCGCAGCCTGGGCAGCGAGTCCACCATTCACAACCCCGCGCCGCAGTAGCGATATCGCGGGCCTTTTAGGCCGCTTCAGCGGCCTCGCACGCACATAGGCCACGGCTTCAGCCGTGGTTCGCCTCGACCGGTATTGCCTACCCCACCGCCACACAAACCTTCCTCGCCGCATCCGCCAAATCCACCGCCCCCTGCATAGTCGGAATCTCCTTCCGCGCATCCTCCAGGAGCTTCCGCCCCGCATCCACGTTCGTCCCCTCAAGCCTCACCACCAGCGGCACCTTGAACCCGATCGATCCATCCCGGTTCTTGAACCCGCGCGCAGCGTTGATGATCCCCTGTGCAATCACATCGCACTTCATGATCCCGCCAAAGATGTTCACCAGCACACCCTTCACAGCCTCATCCGCCAGGATGATCCCGAACGCCTCCGTCACCGCCTCCTCTGTGGCGCTCCCGCCCACATCCAGGAAGTTCGCCGGCTCCCCACCCTCATGCTTGATGATGTCCATCGTCGCCATCGCCAACCCCGCCCCGTTCACCAGGCACCCGATATTGCCATCCAGCGGGATGTAGGACAGGTTGAACTTCCGCGCGCGCGCCTCCGCCGGCGATTCCTCCGAAGGATCCGCGAGCTGCTCGATGTCCGGATGACGGAACAGCCCGTTCTCATCGAAGTTGAACTTGGCATCGATCGCCATGACAGAAAGGACGCCCGGCGCTGCGGGTTGGGCAGTGGGGGAGGCGCCTCCCGAAGTGGTCACCACCAGCGGGTTGATCTCCGCGAGCGAGCAGTCCTTCTCCACGTACAGCTTCGAGAGCTTCATCATGATGTCCGCCGCCTGCGACACCAGCTTGCCCGTCAGGCCCAGGTTGAACGCCACCTTCCGCGCCTGGTGCGACTGCAAACCCAGCAGCGGGTGCAGCGCCTCCTTGATGATCGCCTCCGGCCGATCATGCGCCACCTGCTCGATCTCCACTCCCCCTTCGCGCGAGGCAATCAGCACGTTCCGCCTCGAACGCCGATCCGTCGTGATCGCCAGATAAAACTCTTCCTTCCCCCCTCCGGCTCTGTCGGCGATATCCACCGCCGCAGCAACCAGCAGCTTGGAGACCTCCAAGCCCTCCGGCGGTGTCTGGGGCGACTTCATGCGATTGGTCAGCATGAATTTGGCCGCCTCGGTCGCTTCCTCGACGGTGCGCACCAGCTTCACGAACCCAGCCTTCCCGCGACCACCGGCATGCACCTGGGCCTTGATGACCGCCAGCGGCGAAGTCTGGCTCCCCGTCACCGCCTTGAATGCGCTGGCCGCCTGATCGAACGAAGTGATGACCTGCCCAGCCGGAACCGGAATCCCGTATTTGGCGAGCAGCTCCCGGCCCTGGTATTCGTGGATCTTCATGAGGGCCGATGGTAGGGATCGACTCAGTCTCGCGGCTCGATCTACCCCACCTTGTGGCACAGGCATCTTGCCTGTGTCTACTCACCCTCTTCGCGCAAATTGTCCCCCTACGGCTAACACCCACTCTCTCCAGGTCATCTCCTCATGCCGGCCCAACCACACCCGGCACAAGGAGAACCGTTATGCAGACCCTCGCGCGGCGTTTCTGGACCTCTCAGCGCAGCGGCAGAGTCCTGGTGACAACCGCACTGGCAATCACCGGCCTCGCCTTCGCGATCGCCCCCCTGACGGCCTCCGCCGGCGGTGAGAAGTGCGCTGCGGCGGCCAAGGCAGCCAAGGAAAAGGCCGTCCGGGTCGCCTTGGCCTCCCCCTCCGTCCTCTCCGCCTACGGACCCCCGATGGTCTGCCACGAGGTTCTGATCGGCAAGTCCAGGAGCCTCCCCTGGGATGGCGGTCACGGCGGCGCTGACTCCAAGTACGATGTTTCCAAGCTGCCCGCCGACACCGTTGATCTGCTCATCAAGGAGCCCAGCGCCCTGGTCCGCATGGAGACCCTCCGCCGCGCTGCCGTCTATCTGAGCTACTCCCGCGGTGATGGAAAGGCCAAGGGTCTGGCATGGCAGCTTATCGGTCGCCGCTCCGAGTACGTCATGTTCGGCGAAGCCAGCGGCAAGCGCGATCCCAACGCCTGGTTCGATGTCGCCTACTTCATCGGCTGCCTGCATCAGGTCGACATGGGCGATGGATTCAAGTTCGCCGAGTCTGATGGTGTCCCCGGCTACCTGCTGATGCGCAAGGCCTTCAAGACCGCACAGGCACTCAACTGGAGCGAGAAGGATCTGGCCCAGATGCAGTTCGGCGCGGCCGTCATGGCCCACCCGGCGATGCGGCACAAGGAGTGGAACTACGCGATCGGATCCAAGGATGACATCTACGATCAGCACCTGGTGACGGCCCTCAAGACCGGCAAGGGGGATGAGCTGCTGGAGACCAACATCGCCGCGCACCTCAAAACGTTCGGCAAGTCCATCGATGATGTCCGCAAGGTCGCCGCGACCAAGTAGATCGGGCATCACTCACGAAGTTTCGACGATCGAAAGCGTGATCGACCGTGACCACCCCGCAACTCTCCATTGCGACAACACGAATCCCCGCGGCGGGCCCACCCGAGCCCGCCGCGGCATTGGCCTATTCGGGATCCGCCGACCGGGACCTCGTTGTCGGTTCGATCACGCCCGACCACCCAAGCCCAACCCACAATCACGACCACCGCGACCCCGACGATGTCCGCGCTGCCCAGGGCGGCGATCCCGATGCCATGGGCCGCCTCTACACCCGCCACGCCCGCATGGTCCGCGCTGTCCTGCTCGCCTACCTCACACCCAACGATGCCGACGATATTGTGCAGGAAGTCTTTATCCGGGCGATCCGGAAGATCGGCCAGGTCCATAACGAATCCGGAATCGGCGCCTGGCTCGCCGTGACCGCCCGCAACGAAGCACGGGATTGGAAGCGCAGGATCGCCCGCAGGTGGAAGCTCCTCTTGCGTTTCCAGACCCAGCGCGATGCCGATTTGCGAACCCCCCGGCGCTGCGAACTGGACGGTGACGATGTGCTCGCCGCGATCCGCCGAATCCCCGAGGAATACCGCGAGGTGCTGGTGATGCGGTTGGTCGAACGCATGACAGGCCCGCAGATCGCCGCCTGGTCAGGCCGCTCCCACCGCGCTGTCCGCGTCAGCCTGCATCGTGGCATGCATCGCCTGCGCCAAGAGCTCGGACTCGAAGTAAGGCCAGGGCTGGAGGCCCGCTCATGAACCACCAACCTCGATCACAGCACCAACCACCCGAGGAGCAATACCTCTGGGATGGCTCCGGTGCGCCCGATGCCACGATCGCCGACATCGAGCGAGCGCTCGCCGGCCGTCGATTCAATGCATCATCCACAGCCCCTACACAATCGCACGAAGCTCCACGCCCCAACCACACCACCGCCAACGCCCGCTTCTGGCTTGCGCTCGCCGCCTGTCTGCTCCTGGTCGTCGGCGCTCTGCAGCTCGCCGGACCGCGCCTCCCAGGCGCAACCCAAAGCAACCCCGCCGGCTCCCTCGCCTGGACCGTTGAATCGCTCCAGGGCGCGCCAAAGGTCGGCAACCGTGCTCTCGGCGAGCGTGGCAAATTGCTTGCCGGCCAGTGGCTTACCACCAGCACAGGGGAGCGAGCCTCGGTCTCGATCGCCGGCATCGGACGTGTTACCCTCGAGCCCAACTCGCGGCTCGGACTGGTGAAGTCGCAGTCGCAGGAACAGCGCATGGAACTCGCATCAGGCGCGCTCCATGCCTTCATTACCGCCCCCCCCAAGCTCTTCGTCGTCGATACACCCGCCGGCGCAGCTGTCGACATGGGCTGCGCGTACGACCTCTCCGTCGACCCCGATGGATCCACACTCGTACGGGTCGCCACGGGCTGGGTTGAACTCTCCGGTGTCAAGTGGTCCGCGAGAGTTGTTGCCGGCTACGAGTGCCGCACCGCCTGCAATTCGGGTCCGCAGCTGCCCAGACGGTTGAACTCGCCAGAAGCCTGGATCGCGGCCGTCGATCACGTCCAAAACGCGCTGCTCGCGGGCGAAGCGGCCGGTGGCCTCGATGCCGCCGTCGATGCCGTGCTGCAGGAGGCGACCACTATGGATTGCAACACCCTCTGGCACATGATCGAGCGCACAACTGGCCCCACCCGTCAGCGGATCGCCGTCGCCCTCTCGCAGCTCTGTCGCGTGCCCGAGGGCGTCACCCTCGAAGGAATCGCCGCCGGGGATCAGACAATGCTGGACATCTGGTGGGAGGAATCCATCCGCTGGTCCTGAAGATTGCCCTTGACCCCAGCCCCCGACTTTTCTAGTGTTTACCACACGTGCAGACCGCTTCCTTCCATCACGGCCACCATCATCACCATGCCACCCGCATGGACCGGTGACGGTGTGACCCCGACGAAACACGTTTGAGGTTCACGACTCGACGCCGGCCCCGCCCGGCGTCGATCTGTTTTTGAGCCGATCGCACCGGGCCAGGCCGGCGGAACAGACCCCCAGGAGTTCCGCATGAGCCCGCAGGTAGCCCAGGACAACCCCATCAGGCTGGCGATCCCCAAAGGCCGCATGCACGACGGCGTCGTGCAGCTGCTCGCCGAGGCCGGCATCCGCATCGGTCTCTCCGCCCGAGGTTATCGGCCAACCGTCTCCACCCCCGGCATCGAGTGCAAGATCCTGAAGCCGCAGAACATCGTCGAGATGCTCCACAACGGCACCCGCGAGATCGGGTTCGCCGGTGGAGACTGGGTCCAGGAGATGAATGCCGGCCTCGTCGAAGTCCTCGACACCGGCCTCGACCAGGTCCGCATCGTGGTCGCCGCCCCCCGCGCGATGCTCACGAATGGCCGCCTCCCGAATCGCCCGTTGGTGGTCACATCCGAGCTCGAGCGTCTCTCCCGCCGCTGGATCGAGCAGCGTAACCGCGGCGACTCCTTCGTCCGCTCCTACGGCGCCACAGAGGTCTTCCCACCCGAAGATGCCGACTGCATCATCGATATCGCCGCCAGTGGCGCCACCCTTGAAGCCAACGGCCTTGCCGTCGTCGAGGAGATCATTCGATCCTCCACCCGCCTCTACGCCAGCCCCAAGGCCTGGGAAGATCCATCACGCCGATCCCAGATCGAGGACATCACGATGCTCGTCCGCTCCGTCCTTGATGCCCGCCGTCGAGTCATGCTCGAGCTCAACGTCCCCGCCGATCGCCTCGAAGATGTCGTCGCGATCCTGCCGTGCATGCGCGAGCCCACGATGGCCAAGCTGCACGGCGATGCTGGCTTTGCAGTCAAGTCTGCGGTCCTGCGCGACCAGTTGCCACGCCTGATCCCCCTCATCAAGGCACGCGGCGGCAGCGACATCGTCATCACACCCCTCGCCCAGGTGGTGCCGTGATGGCGATCATTCCATCCTCCCGTGCTGCCGATGCAAAGCCCTATGTCCGCGCTGCCGATGACGGAAAGGCGGCGATCGATCTCTGGCTCGATGCCAACGAGGGGCCGCACTCGCTCCTCGGTCGTCTCGGCCTCGATCGCCTCCCGACGGCCCTGCTCGCCGAAGCTGCGCGCCGCTACCCCGACATCACCACCCTCGAAGACACGCTCGCAGCCCAGCTCAACCTCGACCGCTCACGCCTGCTCGCCACCGCCGGCGGCGATGATGCCCTCGCGCGAATCTGCCAGGCCGTCATCGATCCCGGAGCGGAGGCGATCGCCACCACACCCACCTTCGAGATGATCCCGCGCTACATCCGGCTCGCCGGCGGCTCCCTCCTCCAGGTCCCCTGGATGACCGGCTCCTTCCCCACCGACCAGATAATCCCCACCATCACCGATCGCACCCGCGCGATCTTCATCGTCACCCCCAACAACCCCACCGGCGAGATTGCAACCGCCCGCGATCTCATCCGACTCTCCCAGGCCGCTCCCAACGCACTGCTGATCGCCGACCTCGCCTACACCGAGTTCGCCGACGAAGACCTGACCCCGCTCGCTCTCAGCCTCCCCAACGCGATCATCGTTCGCACCTTCAGCAAGGCATGGGCGCTCGCCGGCCTGCGCATCGGCTACGCCGCCGGCACCGCCGATGTCATCTCCTGGCTCAGAGCAGTGGGGCAGCCCTACGCGGTCACAGGCCTCTCCGCAGCGCTCGCAGGCTGGGCCGCGCTGAACCTGCGAGATGCCATGCTCGCCGGTGTGGCCCAGGTCCGCAACGAGCGAGATGAACTCACGCGACTGCTCCGCACACAAGGCTCCCAAACGCTCGATTCCCATGCCAACTTCGTTCTCACCAAGCCCGCCGACCCCTCTCGCCTCTTCACCACCCTCCTATCCCGCGGGATCGCCATCCGTAAGTTCGAGAACCGCCCGGATCTCGAGGGCTGGCTCCGCATCACCTGCCCCGGGGATCCATTCCGATTCGCTCGCCTCATCCGCGCCCTGAAGGAGTCCGCATGAGCCAGATATCTACCACCGCACCGATGCAACCCCGCCGCGCCGACATCACCCGCAACACACGCGAAACACAGGTCCAACTCTCGCTCACGCTCGATGGCGCTGGCACAACTTCCATCCGCTCCGGCATCGGCTTCCTCGACCACATGCTCACAGCGCTCGCCTGCCACGCGAGCCTCGACCTCTCCCTCGAATGCAAAGGCGATCTCCAGGTCGATGATCACCACACCGTCGAAGACTGCGCTCTGGCATTGGGCGCTGCGATCGACCAGGCCCTCGCCGATCGCCGCGGAATCACCCGCTTCGCCCATGCCTACGCCCCGCTCGATGAATCCCTCTCTCGCGCGGTCATCGACCTGGCCACCCGCCCGCACGCGAGCATCGATTTGGGTCTCACCCGCGAAAAGCTCGGGGACCTTTCCTGCGAGAACGCCCCGCATTTCTTCAACTCGCTCGCCACAGCCGGCCGGTTCTGCCTCCACCTCGATGTCATCCGCGGCGCCAACGACCACCACCGTCTCGAATCCGCCTTCAAGGCGTTCGCGCTTGCCCTGCGATCCGCGATCGCCCGCACAGGCAGCGCTGACATCCCCAGCACCAAGGGAGTGCTGTAATGCCGCCCGCGCAGGTGTACATCGTCCGCACCGGGATCGCCAACATCGCCTCCGTGCTCGCCGCGATCCGAAGGGCCGGCGGTGAACCCGTCATGACCGCCGACCGTACGGTGATCGATCAGGCGACCGCCCTCGTTCTACCCGGCGTCGGCGCATTCTCCCCCGGCATGCGCGCGATTGATGAACTGGGCATCGCCGATGTACTCAAGGCACGATTCGCCGCCGCCCGCCCCACCCTCTGCATCTGCCTGGGTATGCAACTCCTTTTCGAATCCAGCCAGGAAGCCCCCGGCATCCGCGGCCTAGGCATCGTCCCCGGCACGATCTCAAAGTTCACCGGCAACATCCGCATCCCCCAACTCGGCTGGAACCAAGTCCAGCCCGATCCCGCCTGCTCGCTCCTCAAGCCCGGCTTTGCCTATTACGCCAATTCCTATCGCGCTGCCCAAGCCCCCGCAGGCTGGGCTTCCGCGTCATCCACGCACGGCGAACCATTGATCGCCGCGATCGAACGCGGCCCCATGCTCGCCTGCCAGTTCCACCCCGAACTCTCAGGCCCCTGGGGCGCCCAGCTCATCTCCCGCTGGCTCACATCCGCCGGCATCCCGGCCCAGCGCGCGGAGGCGATCCCATGCTGATCCCCCGCATCATCCCCTGCCTCGATGTCCGCGATGGCCGCATCGTCAAGGGTGTCCAGTTCGCCAACCTCCGCGATGCCGGCGATCCCGCCTCCCGCGCGGCGATCTACCAGGACCACGGAGCTGATGAAATCGTCCTCCTCGATGTCTCCGCAACGCTCGAAGGTCGCCAAGCCGCACTCAGGACGATCGCCGCCGTCCGCGAAGCCCTCTCCCTCCCCCTGACCGTCGGTGGAGGTGTCCGGACCGCCGATGATGCCGCAGCGATGCTCGATGCAGGCGCTGACAAGGTCGCCGTCAACACCGCCGCCGTCAACGAACCCGCACTCCTCACACGGCTCGCCGATCGCTTCGGCTGCCAATGCATCGTGCTCGCCCTCGATGCTGCATTGCGCCCCACGCAATCCTCTTGGGAAGTCGTCACCCGCTCCGGCAAGCACCGGACCGGCCTTGATGCGATTACATGGGCAACCCAGGCCGTCGCCCTTGGCGCTGGCGAGATTCTCCTCACCAGCATCGATCGCGATGGTGTCGGTTCCGGCTACGACATCGATCTCCTCCGCGCCATCTCAACCGCGGCCAGCGTCCCCGTGATCGCCTCCGGCGGCGCTTCCGGCCCCGACGACCTCGTCGCCGCCATACGCGCCGGCGTCGATGCCGTGCTTGCTGCATCCATCTTCCACGATGGCCTGTGGACCGTCGATTCCGTCAAACGCCAGCTCGCCGCTTCCGGCATCCCCACCCGCCAGTGATTCGCCCGGAGTTCCCATGATCATCCCTTCAATCGACCTCATGGATGGCCGCGCTGTCCAGCTCGTCCAGGGCAAAACCAAGGTCCTCGATGCCGGGGATCCGCGTCCGCTCGCCGAGCGCTTCGGCATCGTCGGAGAGATCGCCGTCATCGACCTCGACGCCGCCATGGGCCGCGGATCCAATGCCGATGTGATCGCCGACCTCCTTAAGCTCGCCCGCTGCCGCGTCGGCGGGGGCATCCGCGATGCCGATACCGCACGCCAATGGCTCGATGCCGGCGCTGCCAAGGTCATCCTCGGAACACGCGCAGTTCCCGAAGTCCTCTCCCAGCTCCCCAAGGATCGCCTGATCGCCGCCGTCGATGGCCGGGATGACAAAGTCGTCGTTGAGGGCTGGAACACCACCACCGATGCTCGCGTCGTCGATCGCGTCCGCGAACTCGCCCCGCTGGTCGGCGGTTTCCTCGTCACCTTCGTCGAGGCGGAAGGCACCCTCTCCGGCATGAACATGTCCCGCATCCAGCCCCTGGTCGAAGCCGCGAGCGGCGCTCAACTCACCGCGGCCGGCGGGATCCGCACCGCGGCCGAGATCGGCGAACTCGATCGCCTCGGCGTCGATGCCCAAGTCGGAATGGCCCTCTACAAGGGTCTTCTCTCACTCGACGACTCGCTCGCCGCATGCCTCACCTCCGACCGCCCCGATGGCCTCTGGCCCACCGTGGTCGTCGATGAGCACGGCCTCGCCCGCGGCCTCGTCTACTCCAGCCGCGAGAGTCTCAAGGCCGCCCTCTCCGAACGCGCCGGTGTCTATCACTCCCGCAAGCGCGGTGTGTGGCGCAAGGGTGACACCTCCGGCGCATCACAGCAACTCCTCCGCATCGATCTCGACTGCGATCGCGATGCCCTGCGCTTCACCGTACGTCAGGCTCACCCCGGCTTCTGTCATCGCGGAACCGATACCTGCTGGGGCACGACCTGGGGCCTTCCACGCCTCGCCGCACGCCTCACTCAGCTGAAGACCCAGCCCGCGGCGGGTTCCTACACCGCACGCCTCCTCGCCGATCCCGCTCTCCTGCGCTCCAAGCTCCTCGAAGAAGCCCGGGAACTCACCGACGCCGCCACTCCCGAGCACATCGTCCAGGAAGCCGCCGATCTCCTCTACTTCACCCTCATGCGCCTCACCGCCGCCGGCATCCCGCTCTCCGCGGTCGAGCGGGAACTCGAACGGCGAGCCTTGAAAGTCAGCCGCCGCGGCGGTGATGCCAAACCGGAAAGCAAGCCGGAGGCCATGCCATGAGCACCCCGAATGCACCGCCATCCCGTCTCCTCCCGCGCTTGACCCCCGATCAGGTACAACGCGCACAGCGCCAAGCCGTCGATCCCCAGGCCCTCACGCTCGCCGCCGCGATCATCGACGATGTCCGCCGACGCGGCATCGATGCCGTCCAAGAGCACGCCCAGCGCCTCGGTGACATCAAGCCCGGAGAGCCCCTGATCATCGAGCGAGCCGCCCTCCGATCAGCAATCGATCGAATCGACCGGGAGCATCGCCGAATCCTCGAAAAGGCCGCCGAGCGCATCACCAACTTCGCCACCGCCCAGCGCAGTACCCTCACCGATCTCTCCATCAACCAGTCCGGCGCAGCCATCGGCCACACGATCGCCCCCATCCACCGCGCTGGCTGCTACGCCCCAGGCGGCCGCTACCCGCTCCCCTCATCCGTCCTCATGACCGTCTGCACCGCACGCGCAGCAGGTGTGCAGGAAGTCTGGCTCGCCTCGCCCAAGCCCACCGCGATCACGCTCGCCGCCGCCGGGATCGCCGGCGCTGACAACCTCATTCCCATCGGCGGCGCACACGCGATCGCCGCCCTCGGACTCGGCGCAGGATCCATCCCCGCCTGCGATGTGCTCGCCGGTCCCGGCAACCAATGGGTCACCGCCGCCAAGCAACTCCTCTTCGGTCGTGTCGGCATCGACATGCTCGCCGGCCCCAGCGAAGTCCTCATTATCGCCGATGACTCCGCCGATCCGCGCAAGCTCGCCGCCGACATGCTCGCCCAGGCCGAGCACGACACCCAGGCCGCCGTCTGGCTCATCACGACGGGCACCGTGCTCGCCGATGCCGTTGAAGATCAGCTGGCCAGGCAGCTCCCCACACTCCCGACCGCCGACATCGCTCGCCAAGCCCTCACCAACGGCGGCATCGTGATCTGCGACTCCCTCGACCAGGCGATCGCCATCTCCGATGCGCTCGCCCCCGAGCACCTCGAGGTCATGACCCGCAACCCCGATACGCTCGCCGCCCGCTGCCGGAACTACGGCGCCATCTTCATAGGCCACAGCGCAGCCGAGGTCATCGGCGATTACGGCCTCGGACCCAACCACACGCTCCCCACCGGCGGCACCGCCCGATTCACCGGCGGCCTCTCGGTCTTCCACTTCCTCCGCATCCGCACCTTCATCCGCGCCGATCGCCCACTGGATCCCCAACTCTACACAGATATCGCCACGTTCGCCCGTGCCGAAGGCCTCGAAGCCCACGCCAGAGCCGCGGAAACTCGCCTGCCCTGACCGCTCTTCAATCAGCGCTCCGGCCCGCGATCCGCGAATACCCTCCTGCACCCATGAAGCCCGCAGGCCACATCATCCTCCTGGGACTCCGCGGCAGCGGGAAAACCACGCTGGGTCCACAGCTCGCAAAACGCCTCTCCCTCCCCTTCACCGATCTGGACACGATCACCCCTCAGCTTCTCAACCGCCCGACGGTCGCCGAGGCCTGGCAACTCGATGGCGAACCCGCCTTCCGCCGCGCTGAAGCCCAAGCCCTCAGCGACTGCCTCCTCCGGGCCCCCCTCGTGCTCGCCCTCGGCGGAGGAACTCCCACCGCACTCGGCGCAAGCGACCTGCTCCGCGAGCAGACAGCTACAAGCGGCTCGATCATCATCTACCTGCGAGCCCCCGCCGATGTTCTCCGCACTCGCCTGCAAACAACAGGCCCAGGCGCCAACCGCCCCAGCCTCACCGGCGCCAACCCGCTCAACGAGATCGAACAAGTGCTCGCCGCTCGCGATCCCCTCTACCGCGACCTCGCCACCTACATCATCGAGATCACCAACAAATCCCCCGACCAATGCCTCAACGAAATCCTGCAACACGTCAGCCGATCGACCACTTGATTCCCCAGCCGTAACCACAGGTCTCCAAAGCTTCCGCCTCCGCGCTCTCCGTGCTCTCCGCGTTCTCCTCTTCCCCTGCCTTTTTCCGCGTTCATCCGCCCAAATCCGCGTCCTGCCTTTCCTGGTCTACCCCGCCACCCCGCGACAAGCCTCAATAGCCAGCAGCGCCCTCCGCTCCTGCGGCACCGCAACCGCATCGATCCACACCGACCCCGGGATCTGCCTGAGCCGCTTCAACCACGTCCGCTGGTTCTTCCCGAACCTCCGCGTCTCGATCTTAATCCGCTCGATCGCCTCCTCCAGCGAGCTCTTCCCCTCGAACACCGGTATCAACTGCTTGTACCCAAGCGCCTCCCGAGCCTGCACCCCAAGCTGCCCTTCCTCCCACAGCCTGCGAGCCTCCTCCACCAGCCCGCGCTCCACCATCCCCTTCACGCGAGCGTTGATCCGCCGATTGATCTGTTCGATCGGCCACTCCAGGCCGATGAGCACGCAATCCGTTCTCCGCTCCTGGTGCCGATCCCACTGCCGCTGCAACTCGCTGATCGGCGTCCCGGTCGCGTGAAACACCTCGAGCGCCCGCACCGTTCGCCGTTGGTCCGCCGCATGAATCCGCGAAGCCGCGAGCGGATCCACGCGATCCAGCTCCTCGCGCAGCGTTTCCAGCGGCTGCGCATTCAGCCGCTCCCGCAGAAGCGGATCGCTCCCCGGCCCATCGAACAGCCCATCCATGAATGCCTTTACATACAGGTGCGTCCCACCCACCATGATCGGGATCGCCCCACGCAAGCGGATCTCCGCGATCTCCTTCTCCGCAAGCTCCAGCCACTGCTGCACGCTGAAACTCTCCGTCGGCTCGCGTAAGTCGATCAGGTGATGCGGGATCCCCTCCATCTCTTCAACTGTGGGTTTGGCCGAACCGATATCCAGCCCGCGATACACCTGGATCGAATCCGCCGTTACGATCTCCCCGGCGATCCCATGCAGTTCGCGGAGCTCATGCGCGATCCCCACTGCCAGCGCGGACTTTCCCCCCGCCGTCGGTCCGACGATCACCGGGAAGCGAGTCAATGGAAGCGTGGGCGGCAGAGTCACGGTCTCAATCCAACGCGATCGATGAGGAAATGTCGAGCAACCCGGGAATACCCACCCAACCCCGCCGCGTTGGTATGGCAGGAACTTGGTGAAGACTAACCTGGCTCAGGATGCCAGGCACCCGGAGACAATCCGATGTCCGATTCTGTAGCTGCGCCCGGGAAGGCCCCGGACAAGGATGTCGCTACACCCGCAACCCGGCGCGGATGGCGCACCTGGGGAGTCAACCGCAACGCGATCCGCCGACTGCCGCTTCCCCTCCGAAGGCGCTGCCCTCCCCGCCGCAAGCCGGGCATCGGCTGGTCCGACCACTGGGCCTTCTGGCAGGCCGGCTACCCCGCGATCATGGTGACCGCGACCGCCCCGTTCCGGAACCCCAACTACCACGAAGCAACCGACACCGCCGACACGCTCGATTACCAGCGCATGGCGCGCGTCGTGGATGGACTGGAAACAGTCATCCGCATGCTCGCCGATAATCCCGGATAAACAAATTGTGGTCGGTGCCGATGCCTGCTCAATGCCCGCCAGGTGCATCAGGCTTCTTGGCCGGCTTCTTGGCGCCCGGCCCCCGCTGGATCAGCGGCTCACGCTTCACCGGCGCAGCCGCCGCCGCACCGTGCCCACCGCCATGCCCATCATCCTTCTTGCCGTGCGAATCCCCGCCGTGGGCATCCTTCTTCGCCGGTGCGCGCTTGTCATCCTTCCCATGGCCACCGCCGCCGTGCCCATCAGCGGTCAGAACCGTCTTGGGCGGAACCTCCGGCACGAACGCCTTCGGATCCCGCAGGATCGCCGCCGCCCACATGCACGCACCCATGAACACCGTCACGATCGCCAGCCACCCCAGGGAATCGCGCACGATCGGCTTCCGCTTCTCCAGGGGCTTGGCAAATCCAGCCGCCACGAGCATGATGACCTTCCCGGTGATCATCCACAACGGACGAAGAATCAGTGCCAGGATGCCGACGATCACAGCCAGCAGCGATGGGCGAGCGATGGGTGCCGCATCCGGCTCTGACCGAGGCTGCTGAACCGGCGCTGGTTGTGGTGGGGGTGGAGGCGCTGGGGCCGGAGCTGAAGCCGCCGGGGCCGGCGCCGAAACCACCTCGTTCAATGGCGGCTCGGCGATCGCAGGCTCGGCCGCCGGAGTCTTCTGCTCCCATCGCGGGCCAAACCCAGTACGCGCAGCGCCCGACACGTGATGTGGCGGTTCAGGCGTCACCGCTGCCGGAGCCTCGTCGTCCGATGCTTGCGGTTTCGACGCCGGTTCCTGCTCACCGCCGCCATCAACCGCCGGCTTGACTGGCACTTCCAGCCCCCCTTGATGCGGTGCCGGCGACTGCGGGGGGTGGGGGTGCTGGGGTGTGTGAGCGGCATCGGCATGCTCGCGGATCTGGTTGACCTTCGAGATCGCATCCCCGAGCATCTGCGCAACCTGCTGATCCAAGTCGCGCGAAGATTCCTCGCCACCCTGGATGAACCGGGCCGGCGCGGCGGTTTCGTTCTCAGCCGTAGGCTTTTCGGGCGTGGCGTTCTCGGGAGTTGGGTACTCAGCGCGCGGCGTCTGGTCCGCGTTCGCCGGCGGAGATTCACCCAGCAGGTTCTCCAGCTGACTCGCCAGATCCTCCGCCTCGGGATCCTGGATGTGGGGTGCCGCCTCGCCCATGGTGTCGCTTGCCCGGAACCGGCCGGGCTCCAATCGAAACATCGGCCCCTGCTCCAGACGATATCAGCCCGGCCACCCCCAGACGAAGCGACCGCGATCCGGAAGGTGCTACAACCCACCATGCCATCACACCGTGTCTGGCTGGATCAGTTTCCGGACCCCCCGGGTTCTCGGGTCATCGTCGGAGGGGAGGAGGCCCACCACGCCGTCCGGGTCAAACGCCTTGTCGCTGGGGATCCCGTAGAACTGCTCGACGGCCGCGGCAGGCTCGCCAAGGCGGTTGTCGCCCATACCCGCAAGCTTCCCAAGCACGGCGGCTGGGAGATTGAACTGGCGATCCAGTCCTCGCAGCTCGTGCCACGCACCATCCCGGAAATCCAGGTGTGGTCCGCGGCTCCCAAGAGAGATCGCCTCGACTCCATGATCGATGGCCTTGCACAGGCCGGGATCGCCTCCTGGTCTCCCCTGCTCACTCAGCGATCGGTCGTTGAACCCCGCGATGGCAAACTCTCACGGCTTGCCAGAATCTCTGCCGAGGCATGCAAGCAGAGCGGACGGGCGTGGGTCATGGAGATCGGGGATGGCGGTACCATCGCCGACGGTCTGATGCCCAGTGCATCGCTCGTGCTCGCCGATGCCTCGGGATCGATGTATTGCCCCGCGAAAGCCCAGGCAATACGGCTCCTCATCGGCCCCGAGGGCGGGTGGACCCCCGATGAGATTGCCGCCGCTCGCCATGCCGGCGCGCAGATCGCCTGCTTCGGCCCGCACACCATGCGCATCGAAACCGCCGCCGTGGTCGCGGCCGGCATCGTCGTGAACGCTGCTGCGGCCCAGGCCTGAGTCGCATCAGAAACGAATCTTGGGCTCGAATTGCTACTTCGGCGAATTGACCCAGCCGAACGGGCGGCTTCCGTTGCCATACACCGAATACCACTTCTCGCCTCCGCGGTTCACGTAGATGTCATTAGCACAGAAGTTCTTGGTTGTTTCTTCGCTCTGGTCGTCCTCCAGGGCTCCCGCGGGCGGCTTGAACCACTGGGCAGAGCCGTCCCAGATCGATAGCATGCCGCCGCGAGCGTGTCTCCTGGTGACCTGGTCTAGGTTGCCCCACAACCCATCGTTGTACTTGTTGGGCTTTGAGTCGTTGTACCAGATCGTGCTCTCTTCCGCGAAGATCGGCAGACCCTGGAAGCGTACAAGCTTGGGAACGTGAGTCTCGGCCAATACTCCGCCGCCGCCGTTCACATTCGGCGGCACATACGCGGCCGATGTGTCGATGCCGATCTGGGCTCCACCCGTACCGGTGATCATGCAGTAGTCGAAGTTGTTGCGCTTGTCGCCGCCGAACATGTCCTTGTAGTTGTTGTTCTTGTTGGTGTTCCGATCGACCCCGTACCCGCCCTTGCGCTTGTTCAACGGGCACTCGGTGATCTTGGAGACCGCATCGACGTACCTGTAGAACACCCCCGGCTCGCAGACATCCCACTGGTTGGCCTTGACGGGGATCCGGCACCAGCTCTGGGTCACCTCGGGGCTCTTCTTGGCGTTCATCGTGTAGTAGTCAAACCACAGCTTGCCCTTGTTGTCGTTGGCGTAGTAGTGGCCCACCGCCATCAGTTGCTTGTGGTTCGCCATGCACACCGTCGCCTGACTCGCCTCGCGGGCCTGGCGCAGCGCCGGCAGCAGAATCGAGATCAGGATCGCGATGATCGCGATCACCACCAGGAGCTCGATGAGCGTGAAGCCCCACCCGCGGCGTTCCGATGGCTGCATGGTCACTGGCAGACTCCTTCCTGCTTGGCTGGGCCCTCAAAGCTTGGGTGAGTTCACCCACCCGAACCTCGAGCCGCCGACATACAACCGGAACCACTTGCGCTCATGTCCGCTGCGATTGACGAAGATGTCGTTGGCGGTGAAGTCCAGGTTGCCCTCCTGGGACTCCTCGCTCGTGCCGTGTGTGGGCTTGAACCACTGCACCGAGCCGTCCCACAGCCCGATCATCCCGCCCTTCTCGTGCCGGGTCGTGACCTGGTCGAGGTTCCCCCAGAGGCCGTCGTTGACCTTCTGGGCCTTGGCGTCGTGGTACCAGAAGTTGCTCTCTTCGATGAAGATCGGCAGGCCCCGCAGGGGTGTCAGCTTCGGCACTTCCCCCACCGCGAGATTGCTGCCCCCGCCCACGGTCGGCGGAACGAACGCGACCTGAAGCTCCTGCCCCACCATCACACCGCCGGTGCCCGTCACCATGCAGTAGTCAAAGTCCAGGCGCTTGTTGCCGCCGAAGATGTCCGAGCCCTTCTTGTTCTGTGTCGAGTCGATGTTGTCCGACCCGTTGCCGCCGCGGCGCTTGTTCTGCGGACACTCGGTGATCTTCTGGCTGTTGTCGATGTACTTGTACACCACGCCCGGCTCTGCATACGCCCAGTCCGCCGTCGGGGAGCTGCGCAGACGGCACCACGTCTGCTCGGGCGCTGGGTTCTTCGCCGTCACGGGGTGGTAGTCGAACCACAACTTGCCCTTGTGGTCGTTCGCGTAGAAATGGCCCACCTGGACCATCTGCTTGTTGTTGATCATGCACACGGTCGCCTGGCTCGTGCGCCGGGCCTTGCCCAGCGCTGGCAGCGCCAGCGCGACCAGGATCGCGATGATCGCGATCACCACCAGCAGCTCGATGAGCGTGAATGCGGACCGCGGCGTCATTGCCCAGGATCCTCGCCGATCGCGCCGAAATGCGCAGGTGCATTGCCCGAATGACACGTTCGATTCTCCGATTCCCAAGGCGAACCCGGACATCTGGCCCGAGAACCGAGCCCGATGTGCATGTACAGCTTCCGACCGGCCATCCTCATGCCGGACGCCCCAACATAGCCGAGCCCCACCAGACCGGCAACTGGTTTTTGGGCTTTAGTAAGTCAACGCCAGCCGCATCTCAACCACCCCTTCCGCGCACTGGCCATCGCCGCGATTCTCCGTAGAATCCCGGCCAATGTCCGTCACTCCCGACACCCGCGCCCTTGCATGTAACACCCCCGCCGCGAGGTGTAACACCGCCACCCTCCTAGAGGTGGATGCCCTATCTCTGGATTCAGCCCAGTTTATCGCCGCGATGGCCGCTCGACACGGCTGGGCAACCGAGAAATCCCTCGACCGCTACAAATCACTCTTTCGCGAGGGGCACGCCCGCGGGCTCGAAGCCTGCACCCCCGCCCCGATTGCTCGCCGACTCAGCGAACCTTCCGGCGAGGGCGAGGTTCTCAAGTTCACCCAGAAGCATCCGGCGATCCCCGCCGGCGCTGCCGAGTGGGGGATCCCCACCGATGGCCCCGCCTTCGATCGCCTCTCGCGCTTCGAGCACCTCGAAACCGAATCCGTCCTCATCCCGATGATCGGCCGCACCGGCCGGCCCAGCCACACGCTCTGCATCTCCAGCCAGGTCGGCTGCGCCATGGGCTGCACCTTCTGCGAGACCGCGCAGATGGGACTCATCCGCTCCCTGACGCCCGGCGAGATCGTCGGCCAGTGGTTCGCCGCGACCCACCTCCTCGGCAATCGCCCCAAGAACATCGTCTTCATGGGCATGGGTGAGCCGCTGGACAACTACGACAACGTGATCCAGGCGATCGCCGTGCTCAAGGACCACAACGGCGCGGCGATGCCCATCAGCAAGATCACGATCTCGACCGTCGGCCGGCTCGATGGCCTGGCGAAGCTCGCCGCCAAACTCCACGAGCCCGGCTGGCATCGCCTCAACCTCGCGGTCTCGATCAACGCCGCCGAGGATGAGCTGCGCTCGTCGATCATGCCTATCAACCGCGGTATGCCGCTCGCCGAGCTCCAGCAAACCCTGACCCATTGGCCCATCTATGGCGGCGGCAAGATCTGCCTCGAGTACGTCCTCATCCCCGGCGTCAACGATGATCGTGAGCACGCCGCCCAGATCGGCCGCCTGCTCGCTCCCATCGATTCACACTTCAAAGCCACACGCGATGCACGCACCCCACGCTGCATGCTCAACGTCATCCCCTACAACCCGCGCCGCGATTCGCCGTGGCCCGCCCCCTCGGAGGAGCGAGTCACCGAGTTTCTTGCATGGCTGGGTGAAGAGAATGTCTACGCCAAGCGCCGACGCACCAAGGGTCGCCGCATGATGGGCGCCTGCGGCCAGCTGGGCAACGAGCAGATCCGTCGTCGAAAGCCGGTGGCTCTTACGGTTGGTCAGCAGGATGACGAGGCAACACAACGCCAGACGACGTGACTTGTGCCACTCCGTCACTCCGTCACTCCGCGAATCACGCCGCCCGATTCGAGAGCTGATCCACCATCGACCTGATGAGCGGATCTTCCGCGTCAGACAGGCCCAGCGATTCCCGGATCGAGCGGATGTCCGCGTGCGCGATCTGGAATGTCACCTGCGCCAGGTGTTCCCCGGTGCCATCGCAGAGGTAGGCGATCCACGAGCCGCCCGGCTGGCGCCGCGCTTCCAGCAGGGTCTCACCCTGGAGGAACCGCTCAACGACCTCGGGCCGGGCCCCGCCGCCGTGTTCGAGCAGGGTGTCGATCGAATCGGCCAGCTGCTTCTGCACGCGGCTTGCGAGCGTGTTCAGGTTCGTGAGCTGGGTCGCGACATCGGAGAACAGGTCGATGACCGCGCGGTACTCGGCGATCCCGCGGGCGATCGCGCCGACGATCCGTTCCTGCGAGATCTCCAGGAGATCCGAGGTCCTTGCCGGCATCGTCGGAGAGGCCTCTTCGGGGCTGAGGAACGGGCGGACATCGGTCTGGCCGACGATGTAGGCGATCCGGTGGAGCTTGCCCAGGTTGTCGGGTCGCGCGGACCTCGCCGGCGGCACGTGGTGCCACTCGACGGGCTTGCCGAGGATCTCGGGAAGTCGCCACAGGTGAATCAAGGCGCGGGCGACATCACCGTGAGTGAACTCGAGGTGGTTGAACTCGTGCTCAAAGAGTTCATCGGGCGGCAGGTTGGCATCAATGACGCCGTTGTACGGCTCCCCCAGCAGCTGGGGCATCATGCCCAGCCCCGAATCCAGCAGGAGGCCGATCACGAAGGCCTCGATCACCATCATCGGGCATGATTCGCGCGCAAGCTCGGCCGCCAAGCACGCCCGCAGGACCGACTGCCCCCAGACAGCTCGTGAGAACTCGCTGTCTCGGTCGGCCGCGCGGCTGAGGTAGAAGCCCAGGCTGAACGCCTTGAGCCGCTCGAGCCCAAGCAGCACGCACGCCCGGTCGAGGTTGGTGACCGGCTTGCGCTGCGCGTAGTACGCCGAGTTGGCGATCTTGAGCAGGCGCCCCGTCAACCCCGGGTCGGTGCGGATGACTCGCGCGTAGTCGTTGAACGCCGCCGAAGGGTTGGAATTGAGCTGGAGGATGCGAGCAACCACTTCTGGCTGGGAGCAGAGGTTCAGACCCCCGACACGCCCCACCAGGACCTGGTGTAGGTCTTCGATCTGCGAGCATGAAAGCTGGCTGCGTCGTTCCGGCACGGTTCCTCCATAAACCCTAGTTCACCCGCTTGTTAACAAAGATCGGCATCCTCGCCGGTAGGGGGTGACCAGACCATCGCGAATAAGAAACTATCTCAAAAGCCTCTTTCGAGCCGATGACACCTCCCGGTCACGGATGACCGGAAGGAGGCCAGGATGGCCGGCACGAAGCATCGTCGAAGGCGGGCGCGTCCGTTGGACACCATCTGG
>JADLBU010000007.1 GCA_020847535.1 Phycisphaerales bacterium | reverse complement strand
GCCAACTACGGCGCCTTCGTCGAGATCGAGCCCGGCATCGACGGCCTGCTCCACATCTCCGACATGTCCTGGACCAAGAAGGTCACCCACCCCAACGAGATCCTCAAGAAGGGCGACAGCGTCAAGTGCGTCGTGCTCGATGTCGATCGCGACAAGCAGCGCGTCAGCCTCGGCGTCAAGCAGCTCACCGAGGATCCGTGGCTCACGGCGATCCCCGAGCACTACAAGCCCGGCATGGTCGTCCGCGGCGCGGTCACCAAGATCACCAACTTCGGCGTCTTCGTCGAGCTCGAGGCCGACCTCGAGGGCCTGCTCCACATCTCCGAGCTCGCCGACCACAAGGTCGAGAACCCGCAGGATGTCGTCAAGGCCGGCGATGAAATCGATGTCAAGATCCTCCGCGTCGACAAGGCCGACCGCAAGATCGGCCTCTCCCTGAAGCGCGCCCAGTGGGGCGACACCTCCGGCGCCGATGAGGCCCGGGATCGCCGCCGCGAAGCCCCACCCACCAAGGGCGGCATGGGCGCCCACGACGCCATGGGCACCGACAAGATCCGGTTCCAGTAAGAAGAAGGTGATGGTTCCGCGAGGATCCTGAGTCAGATCGCAACGAAGGCCCCGGCATGTGCCGGGGCCTTTTTCGCTTTCACGACGATCCGACATCGGCTTGCGAGCTCATGGCCGGAGTCGCTGGTTCCATACGGAGGGTCGCCATAGCGATGCGAAACCCCTTCAGGAACAGCCCGGTGCGAACGGAGTCCGACACACGCACGACCTCGATCTCGTGCTCGAACGCGCCGTCCTTCCACGCGCCGCGGTAGCTCAAGATCCTGTTGGGCTCGAAGACTTCGGTGATCGAGCCACCGAGCGCCATGCGCACATCGCGGTGCCCAGAGCCATGCAAGTGCCTTGCTGCCTCGATCATCGTGTTGCTGTGCGCCGGAGGGACCGCGATCGCCGGGACTGACCGGTCCGTCAAGATCGCGGGCGTGCCGATGCCGGTGACGCCTGTCGTCCGCGATGTGATCGACATCGGGAATGGCGGCCCGCACACGTGAACACTCATGGAGCCGGCGATCTACGACAACGTCCCGATCCTCCACGATGGAACCCCGGGCGTGATCGGCATCACCACGGGACTCCCAGCGGATTTCTTCTTCGTCGGCGGCACCGCGGATGCAGGCGACTGGATCACAGCACGCATGCCGCGCGCGGGAGATGCCCCCGCGGGCGGTGTGTTCACGCAGTTCATTGAGTCGCTCCTGTTCGGGATCTCCTACACGGGCCCCGGCGTCGGCCCCGATGTCCCCGTCGATTCCTATCACCTCTGGTTTGATGATCTGGTGACGTGGGACTTCCCCGGAGCGCTGCCGGACATCACGCGCGGCAGCTTCCTCGGCGGGTTCTTCCTGCCGTTCCTGCCGGCGGCGGACATCACCACCTGCGGGTGCTTCTACGCCTACACGGTCGCCGGGATCTCCGGGGCCGGCATCTTCATCCCCATCGATGACAACTACATCGTCTACGAGCACTTCATCGGGGTCGCCGGCGCTCCAGTCCCGATCCTCGACCCCGCCGGACTGAACGTCTTCAACGGGGATGGCTCACCCGCCGGCATCGATGGCATCAACAACATCGGCTACTCCGATGACCTGTTCCTCTTCGATGCCGATGCGAGCGGGCTCTACAACGACCCCGAGTGGCTCTTCTTCTTCGGCGGAACCCCGTTCACCTCGAACCTCTACCTCTCGATGACGGTCCTCTTCTGCGACTCGGACTTCGACGGCACCGGCTTCTCGGATCTGGATGACTTCTCCGACTTCGTCGTGGCATTCGAGGCCGGGTGCTGAACCGACCTGTTCGAATCAACCCGCCCCGGCAGGATCGGCCGGGGCCTTTTCATTGGCGAGCAACCGATCTCCCGCCGCCCTTCCCAAAAGCAAGTGCAGCCCCGCCAAGAGACCGGGGCTGCGGAGCGCAGGCTTGTTGATGAGGGCCTCAGGCGCGACGGAATCTCTTTCCCGCGTGCCCGATCCCAACTCGTGTTCTCGGAACTATCCTCTATCCCCCCCACCGCCCAGGCGGCGGGCTCAAGACACCTTGCTCAGCACATCGCCAGGAAGGTCAGAAGGGCCAGGACGGCGATGCGACGGTGCCCGGGGGTGATGGTCAGCAGGGTCTTCATTTATCCAGCTCCCAGTCTTTGGTTTCGATGCGAGGACGCAGGACATGAATCAACCGCCGTGCCACAGCCCCTGCCAGAGCGCACACCCCCGTTCCGGCCCAGCCGCGGCCGTTCAGACTACCACCTGGCGCGACATGTTGACCATGCGCATCAACCACCGTCGCCTGGCCGCAACGCTCGCCATCCTCGCCGGCGCTCTGGCCCTCGCCCCATCTCTCAGCCCGGTAACCGCCGGCCCCCCCAAGCTCATCCCCATCAAGCCCGAAAACTCCAAGCCGACTTCTCCCACTACCCCCAGCACCCCCAGCACCCCCACGAAGCCCGCGACCCCGCCGAAGAAGCCCGCCGAGAGCCCCCGCACACCGACCCCCACGCAGCCGACCCCGCCGCCCGCAGAGCCCCCGCCGCCGATCTCCCCCGAACCGACGATCACCGGCCCCCTCACCCCCGATGAAGCCATGAAGTGCTTCGCGCTGGTCGAGCGATGGGTCCGCTCCTGGCAGATGCCCACCGATGCCGATGTCCCCCCCGCGCTTCGCGCCCGCATCAACGGCGCTTCCATCACACTCCGCTACGAAGGCAAGATCGTCGGGCGAGGCACCTCGGTCGTCCTTCTCGATGCAGGCCCCTCCGCGCCGATGCTCACGCTCCCCCTGGTCGCCGCCGCGATCGATGCCCGCAGCGAAGCCGCCGATCGGCTCCCCGGCGATCACGATGCCTTCCGCCCCGATCGCATCCGCCAGCTCGCCGCACAGATCACCATCAGCCTCGAAGTCTGCGGGCAGGTGATCGCCATCGACCCCCTCACCTTCGATCAGGTCGATCGCGAACTCAACCACGGCCTCGATGGGGTCGCCGTTCGCATCGGCGTGCGCACCAGCGCCATGTTCCCCGCGACCATGCTCACACGCGACATCAGCCCCGCCGATGGGCTCGCCGGCTGCATCTCCCAGGCAACCGAGGCCCCGGAACTCGGCATCCGCACCAACCCCCTCACCCAGCCCTCCAACCTCAAGAAGTCACACGAGGCCGCCTTCTACCGCTTCCGCCCCATGCAGATCGTCCAGATCTCCCCGGGCGCGCCCGGCCGCTTCCTGCATCGCGGAGGCCGTGTCGTCGATGCACGCGACATCAACATCGCCTCGATGGGCGAGTGGGCCACTGCGCTCGCCGATCGCCTCATCTTCCTTTCAACCCCCGATGCCGTCGACATCTCCGATCCCCCCCACCCCGATGCCAAGGACCGCATCTGCCTCAAGCAGGCCGGCACCGTCTGGCCCGCAAAGGGTGAGATCGATCCCACGATCGCCAGCGCCCCCCAGCAGGCGACCGTCGCGATGGCACTCGGCCGATTCGCACAGATCAGCGATCCCAAGGACCTGAAGGCAGCGCTCGCCCGCAACACCGCCGTCCGCCTGCTCAGAGACCTGCTCGAACACGCTTCCTTCAGCGCCACACCCGCCGATGCCGACAAGGAAGCCATCACGCGCACGATCGCCTATCGCCGGCTCATGAACGACCTCACCTACGAGCAGCAGTTCGCTCCCTGGCACACCGCCACCAACGGCCTTGAGATCGCGCGCTGGGATCCGGCCTTCCGGCTCGATCGCCTCAAGCCGCTCACCGATGAAAAATCACCCGCTCGCGAACTCACCAACGATGCCCGCGGTCAGCTCGCCTACGCCCTGGTGCTCTCGCGCGATCCCGAGGCCGGCAACCACATCCGCGACATCTACCGCTCTCTTGGGATCAACGACCTTGCCTCCGCGATGCCCTGGATCGGCTGGGCCGATCTCACCAGCGCCCGTGACGGCGGCGCGGAGGCCGCGATCCCCCTCCTCCGCGAATGGCGCGATTCCCTCTACCAGCGCATGACCCCCTCGCAGGCCCCCGGCTCCGACAACGCCGACCTCGCCGGCGGCCTGCGCTTCCCGGGCGATACCCAACCCACATCCCAGACCGCCCGCTGCGCTGCCATCCTCGCCACCATGCTCCGAGATCCCGCGCTCACCGATTCCAAGGAGCGCCCCAAGGAACTCTCCCGCCTGCTCGCCCTCCTCCGCTTCCTCCGCCAGCTCACGCTCGATGACTACTCGGTCTACAGCGCCCAGAATCGCGATGAATCGCTCGGCGGCGTCCGCCGATCTCTCACCGAGCAGCGCCTCGATCCCGAAGACTCCGCAATCACCCTGATCGCCGTCTGCGAGACGCTCGAATCGCTGGATGCCATGACCAGGCCCGTGATACCGCCGACCAAGCTACCACCCCAGAAGGGGTCGAACTGACGATGGACCGATTCGGCGATAGCACCCGGCCTTCGACCTGTCGGCTCGTCGGGCCCGTGCGGCGTTAAGAACTCGCCTCAAGCCTGTGCCACATCAGACGCGGGTACCAGCAATCCAAAACGACAACCGCCCATCCGGCGGGGATGGGCGGTACATCTGAAAAGCGGGCGAAGGGATTCGAACCCTCGACATCCACCTTGGCAAGGTGGCACTCTACCACTGAGTTACGCCCGCCTGAGCCCGCGATCCGGGCCTTGGGAGCCCAAAATCGCAGGCATGAAGTTAGACCCATCGACCCCTGGAGTCAACGACTCAAGCCCCCAGCCCCCTCCCACGGCCCCCACGCACCGCCCAAATCCAACTGCGCCATCCATATCGGTCGTACGGACCACTGAACCTACCCCATCTCGTGGCACAGGCATCCTGCCTGTGTCCTATCACATCTACCGCTCACCACCAGCACTCACCGAACTCGTCTGCACGACACCCCGAGCCCTCGCGATCGCATCCGCCACCGTTTGGGGCGTGTAGGTGTCGTACTTGATCGGCTCGGGCGCCCCCGGACCCGAGATCGCCAGGAGCGGGATCCCCACCCACTGAAGGCTCTTGAGCTTGTCCTGCCCGGCCGCGTTGTTCCCCGTCAGGTCCACCTTCATCGGGATGACATCCGCCGACTTCAAGATCTCCACGATCTCCTTGCGATGTAGAACGGCGATCTCCAGCGCCTTGCAGTTCAGGCACCACTCCGCCGTGAAGTCCATCACGATCACCTTGTTCTGCTTCTTGGCCTCCTCGAACCGCTCCGGCGTATAGGCAACCCACGGGATCGGACCGCGATCCGTGAAATGGATCGCCATCCACACCCCGCCGCACGCCAGCCCCAGCCCGACCACCGACCACGCCATCCGCTTCCCCGCGCTCCGCGTGATCCCAAACGTCCGGACCGCAAGCAGCAACCCCGCGATCACGATGCACAGCGCCACCGCCCACCAGAACGCGCGGAACGCCGGATCGATCGGCAAGCGCACCAAGGGATCAATCCCTGTTCCCAGAAAAAAGATCGCCACCCCCAGCATCAGGATCCCCATCACCAACTTCACCAGATGGCTCGCCGGACCCGACCTGGGCACCCTCGCCACCCACCTCGGGAACGCCGACAGGATCGCGTACGGCAGCGCCATCCCCGCCCCGATCGCCGTGAACGTCGCCAGCGTCAGCATCGGAGGCTGCTTGGCCGCCCACGCCGATGCCGTCGCCATGAACGGCGCTGTGCATGGCGTCGAGAGCACCGCCGTGAACACCCCGAACAGGAACGTCCCCCACGTCGAGCCCCCCGCTGCGCCATCGGCGCTCTTGGGGTTCGCCGCCGGCATCAGGCGATACACCCACTGCGGCAGCCCGACCGTGAACCACCCCATCATCCCCACCGCCATCACCGCGACAAACAGCCCCACCCCGATCGTGAAATACGGGTTCTGGAAGAGCTGATTCACCTGCTTGAAGCTCGCGATCGATGCGATGCAGATCCCAATCACCAGCCAGAACGCGATGATCCCAAGCGACGTCACGATCCCCAGATAGAAGCATCGCCGCGGATTCCCCGCCGCCGCGCTCAGGCTCATGATCTTGATCGGGATCACCGGGATCACGCACGGTGTCAGGTTCAGGATCAGCCCCCCCAGCGCCGCCGCCAGCAGCAGCACCACCACGAACAGCGGGCTGGTTCCCTTGAGCGTGAAGGCCGTGATCCCGAAGAAGTCGAACGAGAGATCCTCCGCAACCGTCTTGCCGGCGAGCATGTCGCTGAAGACCTGCGTCCGGAAATCCCCGAAGATCCCCGCATCCGGCGCAGCGCTCTCGACCGCCGCATCCGCACCCACCACCTTCAGGCTCACCGTTCGAACGATGTCCCGAGGCATGTCGCAGGTGCTGTCATCGCACGCCTGGTAGCTGATCTGCAACTCAACCGCGATCTCCCCGCTCGCCGTGTCCTCGACGATCACCGGCACATACGCGATCGCCCGCCCCTCGTACACCTCGTAGGGCACCGGCTTTCCCATCCCGCTCAGGTCGAGTTGCAGCGTGTGGGCCTCGGGCCATTGCACCGGCCCGAAGCGCAGCCCCTGCGCTTGGGTTGGCTTCACATCGGTCTTGAACGCTTCCAGATCCCATTCCTTGGGGGGCTTGGGGTCGTGCGTATGGGAATGCCACCCCTCCTCGTGGTCGAAAATGACCGCGATCACCACCTGATCACCCGGCCGGACCTGCACCCGGGACTGTTCGGTGGTCACCTCAACCTTCTCGGTGCCGAACTGCGCAAGGGCCGTCGGAGTTGTCCATCCAAGGACCGCCAGCACGGCAAGCCACGCCCAGGAGATCCACGCGGCGCACGAACGGAGAGCGACAGACTGAATCATGCGGTTGACCATCCCTATCAAGCAGCCGGCCATCCGGAGGGCCCCAACGCAGCGTTTGAGGAGGACAAAGAGTATGGATGCGACTTGACGCCCACGGTTGCTGTACGGCACAACTCTGGCCCCTGGTTCAAGGCACGGCACGCGATGGTCCGATGACGGAGTTACACCCGCTTCCGCGCCCGCCGGTTGGAGTACGTTCGGAATGCCCGATGTTCTGAATCAAGGCGACATCGATGCCCTGCTCGCCTCCGCGGGCGCGGTGGTCGATGAGGCCCGGCAGCAGGCCCCGCTCCAGATCTTCTCGCGCCAGAACCGCGATCCCTCCACCACCGAGATCCGCAGCTACGACTTCAAGCGCCCCGAACGCGTCAGCAAGGACCAGATGCGCGCCCTCCAGACCCTCCACGAGGGCTTCGCGCGGAACTTCGGCGCTTCACTCTCCGGATTCCTCCGGACCATCGTTGAGGTACGGGTCGCCACCTGCGAGCAGATGACCTATTCCGAGTTCATCGCCGCGCTCCCCAACCCCACCAGCTTCAACCTCCTCCGCGCCGATGGCCTCGAAGGACAGATGTGCCTGGAGGTCAGCCCCCTCATCATCTACCCCATCATCGATCGTCTCCTGGGCGGAACCTCTCAGGACCTCTTCATCCCCCAGCGCCCGATGACCCTCATCGAGGCCCGCCTCATCGGCAACATCACCAGCCGCGGGCTCGCCGCACTTTCCGAGGCCTGGGCCAGCGTCAAGCAGCTCGATTTCACCGTCTCCGCCACCGAGAGCAACCCCCAGCTCGTCCAGATCGTCCCCCCCAACGAGGTCGTCGTCGTCGTCGGTTTCGAGCTCAAGATGACCAACCGCGCCGGCACCATGAACCTCTGCATCCCCTACAACGTCATCGAGCCCGTCATCGAGAAGCTCAGCTCCCAGAGCTGGTTCGCCGCCGCACGCAACCAGCGCTCCAAGGCAACCGAGCAGGTCATCGGCCGCTCCCTCACCGAGGCAGGACTCCTCGTCACCGGCCTGCTCGCCGAGACTACCATCACCCTCGCCGATGTCCTCCAGATGCAGCCCGGGGATGTCATCATCACCGAGAAGTCTGCCTCAGACCCCGTGACCGTCTGCGTGGAGGGTGAGAAAAAGTTCTTCGCAAAGCTCGGCCAGCATCGCGAGAATCGCGCCCTCAAGATTGTTCGGGTCACGGACGGGTCAAATCCCCGTCCTTAGGTTCCAGAACATCTCCAAACATTGACCCGGGCACCCGAACACCTGTAAAATCTGCCGGCCCGGGAAGCGTTCCCGGACTCCGTCGTGGTTTCTGCCGGCTTCGAGGTGTTTGCATGCTCGCGGCTTTCAACCATGCCCGGTAAGCGGTCCACACCGATCAATGATCGCGTGAGCGATCGGTGTGACGCCACGGCTTTCGCCGCAGGCTGGGTCATCCTTCCGGAAGGGGGGCAGACCAGCGCCTGAGGATCGAACGCCGTGTCGAGGCGTTGACCCGCGCACAGGTGTGCGGGAACACGCTGAACGCTGCCGGGCCGCGAGCGATCTTTGAGGATCGCGGGCGGCCCTTGTTGTTTTTGCGGGTTTCACGGCAGTCGGCGACGGGTTCGTGTCGGACAACTCGACAACTCGATTGGTCTCGACAATTCGGCAGGTTTCGACAATTCAGTTCAGGAGTTCGGTGATGGCGATGAACGCACAAGAAATGATGAGGATCCTCGATTCGATCGCCAGGGAGCGAAACATTGATCGCTCCCTGCTCATCCGGGATCTCGAACTGGCCATGGTCTCGGCGGCACGTAAGCACTTCAACACCCTCGACCCCGAAGAGTTCACCTGCGTCGTCGATGCCATCAGCGGCAAGATCGACATCCGCCGCCACGGCGAGCCGCTGGAGATGACCCCCGAGGCCTTTGGCCGGATCGCCGCCCAGACCTTCAAGCAGGTCATGATCCAGAAGTTCCGCGACGACGAGCGCACCAGCATCCTCGACGAATTCACCAAGCGCGTCGGAGAGATCGCCGTCGGCACCGCCCAGCGCTACGAGGCCCGCTCCCTCATCGTCACCATCGACCGCGCAGAGGCCTTCATGCCCCCCAGCGAGCAGATCCCCGGGGAGCAGTTCCAGCCCAACGACCGCGTCCGCTGCCTCATCCTCGACGTCCGGGATGCCGGCTCCCAGGTCAAGATTGTCCTCTCTCGCTCCCACCCCGACTTCATCAAGCGCCTCTTCGAGGTCGAAGTGCCGGAAGTCGCCGAACGCGTCATTGAGATAAAGGCCATGGCACGCGAGGCCGGCTACCGCACCAAGATCGCCGTCTCCAGCGTCGATTCCAAGGTCGATGCCGTCGGCGCCTGCGTCGGCGTTCGCGGAAGCCGCATCAAGAACATCGTCGATGAGCTCAACGGTGAGAAGATCGACATCGTTCGCTGGAACGAGTCCAGCCAGATCCTCATCCAGAACTCCCTCAAACCCGCCGAGGTGAAGGAAATCTCCCTCTGCTTCGAGCTCGGACGAGCCACCGTCGTCGTCGGTGATGACCAGCTCTCGCTCGCCATCGGCAAGCGCGGCCAGAACGTCCGCCTCGCCGCTCGACTCACCGGCTGGGACATCGACATCCTCACACCCGAGGAATTCACCAAGGGCCTCGAAATCATGGCCCAGACCCTCCTCCAGGTCCAAGGCGCCACCGAGCAGATGACCGATCGGCTCGCCGCCCTGGGCATGGTGAGCGTCTTCGACATCGAAGAGGTCGGCGCTGAGGTCCTCGTCACCGAACTCCAGATCCCGCAGGAAATGGCCGCCGGAATGGTCGAGAAGGCCTCCGTCCGCGCCAAGGAAGTCGCCGAGCAGCAGCAGCGCGACAAGGAAGAGAAGGAACGCAAGGCCAGGGCCCAGGCCGAGGCCGATCGACTGGCGATCCTCGCCGGAGGAGTCGCCGCCGCCGATGGCGCAGCGCTCGCCGCCGGAGACGATGCCGCCAGCGCCATCCTGGGCGCGGCCTCCGCGCCGCCGCCGCCGGTCGTTGAAGGTCAGGATGCCGCCGCCGGCGAAGCACGCGCCGCCGACATCCTCGGCCAGTCGTGATTGATGTGGAATCCGCCGCATCGGGATGCGAAAGCCTCACGATGCGGATTCGCAGGACCGTGGTCAGTCATCGGAAGGGCGATCCCGTCGATTCGCCCGCAGCGGAGAAAGCGTTTGGCTCAGAAGCGCATTTTCGAGATCGCCAAGGAACTCAACGTCGAGTCCAAGCACATCCTTCAGAAGTGCTGGGATGAAGGCATCGACAAGGACAAGGTGAAGAACCACATGTCCCAGGTCGCTGTCGGACTCGAGGCGACCATCAAGGAATGGTTCGGCCAGACCGGCAGCGGGGTCGCCACCGCGATCGAGACCGCGCCCAAGGTCGAGGATCCCCCCGCCGCCGACCATCGCAAGGCCGCGGCCCGGCGCCCGCGCCCACTCTCCGGGCTGGGTGGACCTGCCCACGAGCCGACCATCCACGCCGGCCCCGCACCCACCAGTGCTCCTCGCCCAGAGCCGATCACCGCGCCCGCGCACGAGATCCACGCGCCCGTCGCCCAAGCCCCCGCGACAGTCATCCCCGCCGCGCCGCCCGCGCCCGCGCCGACGGCCCCCATCCACGCCTCCCGCATCCCGCCGCCGACCATCACGCCCACACCGGTCCGCGCTGCGCCCGCGCCGACACAGGCCCCGGCCGCACGCGTTGCGCCCCCGGCAGCGCCCGTCCGCCCCCACACCGCGCCACCGACCGATGGCGGCTCGACCGAAACTCCGCCGCCACACGGCAGACCCCCGCACTCGGGCCCGGGCTCGCACGGCCCCAGCCCCGCGACCGTCAAGCCGGCGCCGATGAACGTCCCAACGCGACCCACCGTCGTCGCGCCCGCGGGTCAGAAACTCGAAGTCCAGAAGGTCAAGCTCAGTGGGCCCAAGGTCGTCCGCGTCGAGGCCCCGGAGCAGGTCGAAGCTCCACGCCCGCGCCGGCCCGTCGGCTCTGGCACCGCCGGCGCAGGCGCACGACCCGGCGCAGGCGCTGAAGAAGACGATCGCGGCCGCAGCCCGCGCCGCGGCAGCGGCGGCGGAAGCACCAGCAGCAGCGGCGGCAAGCCCGGCGCTGCCGGCGCCGGTGCAGGCGCCGGAGCCGGCGCCAAGCGCGCCGGCGGCGGGATCGCCCCCAACCGCCGCGCCAGCGCCGACTGGTCCGCCCCCGGCGTCTACAGCGAGCAGGACCTCATCGAACGCGAGGCACGCCTGGCCCGCGCCGGCGGCACCATCCGCAAGCACCGCCAGGACCTCAACAAGGGCCCGGCCCAGCGCGCCGAGACCGCCGCCGAGACCGGCGGCGTCGTCAAGATCACCGCCCCCTTCACCATCAAGGATCTCTCCGCCGCCACCGGCGTCAAGGGCGCTGACATCATCAAGAAGCTCTTCATCCAGGGCATCATGACGACGATCAACGCCGGCCTCGACGTCGCCAAGGCCCAGGAAATCATGATGGACTTCGACATCGAACTCGAAGTCCAGGAGGCCCGGACCGCCGAGCAGACCGTCCACGCCGACTTCGAGCAGCGCAAGATGACCGACGAGCGCCCCCGCGGCCCCGTCGTCACCATCCTCGGACACGTCGACCACGGAAAGACCTCGCTCCTCGACAAAATCCGCAACGCCAACGTCGCCGCCGGCGAGGCCGGCGGAATCACCCAGCGCACCAGCGCCTTCCGCGCCACTGTCGAGGCCGGCGGCGAGAAGAAGGAAGTCGTCTTCCTCGACACCCCCGGCCACGAGGCCTTCACCAGCATGCGCGCCCGCGGCGCCAACATGACCGATGTCGTCGTCCTGGTCGTCTCCGCGCCAGAGGGCGTCATGCCCCAGACCGTCGAGTCCATCAACCACGCCAAGGCCGCCAAGGTCCCCATCGTCGTCGCCCTCAACAAGATCGATCGTCCCGACGCCACCGAGAACGCCATCCAAAAGACCCTCGGCCAACTCGCCGAGCACGGCCTCAACCCCGTCCTCTGGGGCGGCGACATCGAGGTCGTCAAGGTCTCCGCGATCACCGGCGAGGGCATCCCCGAGCTGCTCGAAACCCTCGACTACCAGTCCCAGCTCAAGAGCCTCAAGGCCGACTTCGGCGGAATGGCCGCCGGAACCGTCATCGAGGCCCGCACCGAGGAAGGCCGCGGCGCCGTCGCCAGCCTCCTCATCCAGCAGGGCAAGATCAAGGTCGGTGATTTCATTGTCGCCGGCCGCGCCTACGGCCGCGTCCGCGACATGACCGACGACAAGGGCGTCCGCATCAAGGATGCCATGCCACCCCACCCCGTCGTCATCTCCGGCATCGACGAGGTTCCCGATGCGGGGGATCGCTTCTACGTCGTCGACTCCCTCAAGAAAGCACAGGACGCCGCCGAGCAGCGCCGCCGTCGGGAACGCGAGCAGCAGCTCGCCGCCCCCAAGGTCACCCTCGACAGCTTCTTCTCCCAGATCGCCGAGAAGGGCACCAAGGAGATCCTCGTCGTCCTCAAGGCCGCCGAGCAGGGCACGGTCGATGTCCTCACACACGAGGTCGAGAAGATCAAGACCGAAGAGGTCAAGGTCCGCGTCCTCCACGCCGCCGTCGGCGGGATCACCGAGTCCGACGTCGTGCTCGCCGAGGCTTCCAAGGCCATCGTCATCGGCTTCAACGTCATCCCCTCCGGCAAGGCCCGCACGATCGCCGAGCAGAAGGGCGTCGAGATCCGCACCTACCAGGTCATCTACGACATCACCGACGACCTCAAGAAGGCCGCCGAGGGCCTCCTCACCCCCGAGCTCCGCCAGGAGATCCTCGGACACGCCGAGGTCCGCCAGGTCTTCAAGGTCAGCAAGGTCGGCTCGATCGCCGGCTGCTACATCACCGACGGCACCGTCCAGCGTGATGCCCTCATCCGCGTCACCCGCAACGGCGTGGTCGTCGAGAACGATCGCCGCCTCGAGCAGCTCAAGCGCTTCAAGGACGATGCCAAGGAAGTCCGCGCAGGAATGGAGTGCGGCATGAAGATCGTCGGCTACGACGACATCAAGGAAGGCGACGTCCTCGAGTGTTACAAGCAGGTAGAGGTGAAGAGAACTCTGTAGGCAGGTAGAGGCACTTGGCATCGGGCACTGGACACTGGTGAAGATCAGAAGCCCACACGTGCTCGGTTCCGGTGCCTTTCACCAGGCCCCAGTGCCCAGTCCCCAATGCCTTCTCCAATGGTGATCGGCATCCTCCAGTTCGAACTCCTCATCCACGGCGCGCAGTCCCTCAAGGACAAACGCCGCGTCGTCAACTCCGTCAAGGACCGCTTCCATCGCGAGCACCTGGTCTCGATCGCCGAGGTCGGACGCCTCGACAACCCCGCGATCGCCCTCCTCGGGCTCGCCTGCGTCGGCCGCGAGGGCAAGCACGTCGGTGAAGTCCTCGACAAGATCACCGCCCGACTCCGCCAGCTCCCCGATGCCGAACTCGGCGACACCGCCCGCCAGATCCTCCACGGCGCTGCCGCCCCCGATGCCGACCAAGCCGGCAACCTCGAACTCCCCCCCACCGCTGCCCCCGGCGTCTCACCCCGCGCCGGCCTCGAAGGCCACGAGCACGAACTCGATCTGGAAATGCAGCAGCGCGCCGCCGAACTCGACTCCGATGGAGGCTTTTCCCGCACATGAACCGTCGCATGGAAAAAATCTCCGCCAGCCTCCTGCGCGCCATCCAGGAAGTGCTCGCCCGCGGGCTCGCCGACCCCCGCATCCGCGGGCTCATCACCGTCACCGATGTCACCGTGGCGCCCGACCTCTCCGAAGCACGCGTCATGGTCTCGGTCCTCCCCCAGAGCGCCCAGGAGCTCACCCTCCACGGCCTCCAGGCCGCGGCAGTCCACCTCCGCCGCGAAGTCGGTGAGCTGATCGACATGCGACGCATGCCCCAGCTCCTCTTCCGCGTGGACACACGCCTCAAGAAGGAGGCCACCGTCCTGGATGCCCTCAACAAGGTCGCCCAGGAACGCCAGTCGCACGCCGATCAGGACGCCGCCAGCGCCGGCCACTGGTCCCCACCGCCCCCACCCGACGCGGGCGATCCCGGCGGTCAACAATCCGCCTCCGGCGAGCAGCAACACGATCCCCGGTCGGGCCGCGAACCCAAGCGCGGCCGATCGACGGGCCAACAGAAGGGACACGGCGCGTGAGCGGTGCGGATTCGAGCAAGAAGCTGGCGACACTCCTCAAGCGGCTCAAGACCAGGTTCGGTCCGGGCGTCGAGAAGGATCCGCCCACGACCCCGGCCTGGGATGAGCCCCTTGTCGATGAACTGGTCTTCTCCTTCCTCCTCTGGGAAGCCACCAGCCCCCAGGCCCGCAACGCCTTCAAACGCCTCAAAGAGTCGTACATCGATTACAACGAGCTGCGCGTCAGCCTCCCCGTCGAGACCGCCGCCATCCTCGGCGAACGCTACCCGCGCGGTGAGGAACGCTCCGGCCGTCTCCGCGCTGCCCTCTTCGACCTCTACAAGCGCGAGTACGCCGTCACCTTCAGCTCGCTCGCAGATGGCGGCAAGCGCGATGTCCGCGCCTACCTCGAATCCCTCGATGGAGTCCCCGCCTACGCCGTCGACCGGATGATGCTTCTCGCCTTCGGCGCACACGCCGCGCCCATCGATGATCGCCTCCGCGACCTGCTCGCCGATGAAGGCGTCATCGACTCCGACACCCCCTGCGACGAAGCCGCCTCATGGCTCGCCCGACAGGTCAAGGCCGAAGATGCCCTCATCACCCATCGCATCCTCCGCGCCTGGGCCGATGAGCAGGCGCCAGAACACCGCAAGAGCCGGCCGTCCGCCGGCGCCGCCGAAGATGGACGAAAGGCCCGCATCCGCTCCGAGCCCCGTTCCGAGGGTCGCGCTGAGAGCAGATCCGAAGCCCGTATCGAAAGCAAGCCCGACGCCAAGGCCGACGACAAGCCCGGCAAACGGCGAGCCGATGCACGAAAGAAGACTGCAAAGGCGGAGGATTAGTTCGGACCCGGATGCCGGCACACACCCACACGCGGGGACGACCAGAAGGAGCGGTCGATCGTGAGATCATCGCCAAGCCGTACACGGAGGATCCGGATCCTCACGCTCGCCTGCGCACTTGGACTCAGCGCACCGGCGATCCTCTGTGCTATCGCCGCACCCCAGCCCGATTCCCCAGGCCCCCAGGCCTCCGATCCGATCTCAGCCCTCCGCGATGCAGCCCGCCGGGAACTCGATCAACCCATCAGCATCCGCATCGTCAATCCACCCCCGGGCATCGATGCCGACGCCGTCCGCCCCATCGATCCATCATCCCCCGACGCAGCACAAGCGCAGCAGACGCTCGACCAGGTCCTCGCCGACCTCGCGCACAAGAGCCCCGTCGAAGCCCGCCTGCCCGAAGAGCCCCCGGCCCCCGCCGTCCGCGCACAGGCACTCCGCATCTACGCACAAGGACGCGCCAGGGCCGCCGACAACCAGTTCGTCGCCGCGATCGCCGACTTCGAACTCGTCACACGCCTCGATCCATCCTCCGTCCGAGCCTGGCGCGAACTCGGCGATGCACAGCTCGCCGGCGGACGAAGGCTCGCCGCCATCAGCTCGTACCTCCAGGCCGCCCAGCGCGGCAGCGATGACCCGCGCATCTGGTGGATGATCGGACGGGATGCCCTCCGCAGCGCAAAGCCCGAGCAGGCCGCCGGCATGCTCGCCCGCGCCCACACCCTGGCCGCCAACGCCTCCGACCCCGCCATCGAATTCCTCATCTCCGCCGACCTCGGAGAATCTCTCCTCAAGCTCGGCCACCTCAGAGCCGGCATCACCAGCCTCTCGCACGGCCTCTTGCTCCCCACTCCCCTCCCCTGGACCACACGCCAGCGAACCGAGGTCATCGACCTCGTCCGCCGACGCGCGGAGCTCAACCGCGATGCCGGGGATGCCGCCGTCCGCATCGGTGCCATCGACGATGCCATGGCCCTCTACCAGCTCGCCGACGACGATGAGCAGCTCGACCCCTCCGAACTCCTCCTCCGCAGGGTCCACGCCCTCCGCACCGCCGGAAGGCCAGCCGCCACCGCCGCCCTCATCGTCGATGAGATTGCCGCCCAGCCCATCCCCGTCACCGACACCCAGATCACGCTCATCAAGCAGCTCGCAGCCGACGGCGCCAACCCCGACCTGCTCCCCGACGCCATCGATTCACTGATCGCCTCCACACGGCTCTCCGGCCCGACCGCCGCTCGCCAGTGGGCACGCGCCGCCGCCGCGCCGATCCCCACGCAGCAATCACGCGAACGCCTCCGCACCTTCCTCGTCAACAGCCAACCCGCCGAACAGGCCTTCGACGACCTGCTCGCCACATATCCGCGCAACGATGCCCCCGCCCGGATCGCCGAGTTCCTCCAGCTCGTCAATCAATCGGGCCGTGCCCTCCCACTCATCGATCGCCTCATGGCGACCACCTCCGATGCCGAGGGTGAACTCACGGTCCTCCAGCAGGATCCCTCCGAAACCGCCGCCATTGTCCGAATCGGCTGGCTCCTCCGCATGGGCAGGATCACCGAGGCCGCCGACGCCGCCGAATCGCTCAAGTCAGACCGCGCGCCGGCGCTCGCGGCCGCCGCACGCATCGAAGCGTTCACCGCCGCAGGCCGCTTCCCGGCGATCGAGCCCCAGCTCAAGATCATCCGCGAACACGCCACACCCCGGGAACGATTCCTCCTCCCCCGCGCGCTGGCCCACTGCCAACGCTTCACCGAAGCCTTCAACGCGCTCCCCCTCCCAGGCCCTGATGCCGATTCACTGACCCCCGACGAAACGCTCGATTCCGCAGGGATCGCCGTCCGCGCCGGCAGCCCGCTCGCCGCCGAGACCATCCTCCTTCGAATGCTCCACGCCGATGCCTTCGAGGAGCGCGGCTACGAAGCGCTCGCCGCCCTCTACGCCCCCTCCTCGCCCATCAACGATGAGAACAAGCTCTCCCAGACCATCCGCATCATGCGCCAGGCCTGCCCCTCAGGTCGCACCCTGCGCTGGCTCACCGCGCAGGAGCTCGCACTCCGAAAGCTCGATGCGCAGGCACAGGCGATCCTGCTCGGACTCGTCGAAGACGGCGTCGTCAGCGATTCCATCATCTCCGTCCTCGCTTCAACCCTTCAGCACAGGATCGCCGCCGAGCCCGCATTCGCCGCCCACGCCGAAACGCTCGTCCGCCGGCTGATCGCTCGCTACCCCGAGACACCCGCACTCTACGAAGGGCTCGCAAACGTGCTCGCCGCCGCCGGCAAGGCTCAGGAGGGCGATGATGAACTCGCCCGACAGCTCGCCCGCCGACCCTGGTCACAGCTCGCCGAAGGCCGCGAGAGCTTCATCCGCGAGATCCTCAAGAAGCCCGAGGCCGCCTCCAAGATGGCCCTCACACGGCTCGCACCGGCCCCGCGATCCATCCCCAACACCATCTCCTACGCCGTACAGCTCATCCGCGATAGCAACCTCGACCAGGCCGCACAGGTCCTCACCACCGATCTCCCCCCCGCCGCCGCTTTCACCCCCGACCAGCAAACCAGGCTCGCGGGCGCAGTCGCCGCGCAGTTCGAGCCCGCCGACCGCGCTGGCGCCTCCCCGACGCTCCGCCGCAAGCAGGACAGCGCCGCGATCGTCTCACTCTTCGATGTGCTCGCCCAACGCGGCGGACCGATGGCCCCGCAGATGCATCAGGCGCGCATCACCATGCTCGCCGCCATCCCCGGCGTCGATCCCAACTCCGTCGCCGCCGCCTGCGAAAAAGCCGGACGCGATGTCCCCGGCATCGCCTCCGCCGCCTTCATGCTCGGCGCCCAGGAAATCACCCGCCAGTCCAAGAAGACCGCCCATGCCCTCGTCGTGCTGCGCAAAGCCCTCGCCGTCGTCAAGGAACCCAACGATCCGCTCCTCAACATCTTCATCCTCGCCGTCTGCGAGGCCGGCGCCGACTCCGATATCGCGCACATCGATACCACGCTCGGCAACCTCGATCGCCAGCGTCAGGCCCTCAAGCTCCTCGATCCCGACACCACACCCCCTACCGCGGATGCGCAGGTAACCCCCGAGCTCTTCTACATCATCAGCCAGCAGTGCTCCTTCTCCAGGCGTCGCGACCTGGCCGAAGTCGCCCTCCGCCGCACCCTCGAACTCGACCCCGACCACGGCCTGGCCAACAACGACCTGGGATACATGTACGTCGAGGATGGCCGCGAACTCGAAACCGCCTCGCGCCTCCTCGAGCGTGCCTACAGAATCCGGCCTCAGAGCGCCAACGTCATCGATTCGCTCGCCTGGCTCCGCTACCAGCAGGGTCGCCTCGAAGACAACCCCGCCGCCCCCGGCGCAGAGCCCCAGCTCGGCGCTGTCACGCTCATGGCCAAGGCCTCACAGGCCGAGGGCGGCATGGACAACCACACCATCCAGGACCATCTCGGAGATGCCATGTGGAGAGTCGGCCGCCGCGCCGATGCCCAGGAAGCCTGGCGCCGAGCCAAGAGCCTCATCGAGAGCCTGTTCGCGAGGATCGACCCGTCGAGAACTCCCCCCGACAGGCTCCAGGAGCTCCGCGATGATCTCGAATCGATCACCGCCAAGCTCGCCGCCCTCGAACGCGGGGATGTCCCGGCCGTCGCCGCCATGAAGTGGGCGCCACCCGCCGACAAGTAAACCCTCGCTTCGTTGCAGTTCCGCAGGAGGTCGCCCGCGTGGCCGGTCACAGCACCTGGAAGAACATCAAGCACCGCAAGGCCGCCGTAGATAAGAAACGCGGCAAGGTCTGGACCAAGATCGCCAAGGCGATCATCGTCGCCGCCAAGCACGGGGGCCCTGACCCCGCCAGCAACCTCACCCTCCGCTACGCGATCGATGAGGCCCGATACGCCAACATGCCGCGTGACACCATCGAGCGCAGCATCAAGAAGGGCGCCGGCGAGAAGGAAGGCGATGCCTACGAGACCATGCGCTACGAGGGCTACGGCCCAGGCGGAGTCGCGATCATCATCGACTGCCTCACCGACAACCGCACACGCACCGCCATGTTCATCCGAGATGCCATGAGCAAGTACGGCGGTAACCTCGGCAGCATCGGCTGCGTCGCCTACCTCTTCGATCATCGCGGGCAGATCCTCATCAAGGCCGCCGGCCTTACCGAGGATCGCGTCATGGAAGCCGCCATCGAAGCCGGCGCCCAGGATGTCGAATCCCCCGCCGACCCCGAGGAGGATGGCGCCACCTTCACCGTCTACACCGACATCCCCACCTTCCAGACCGTCAAGGAGAAGCTCGAAGCCGCCCGCTTCCCCATCGAAGAAGCCCAGCTCGCCATGGTCCCCCAGACCCAGACCACCGTCCGCGGCGAACCCGCCAAGGACAACATGGCCCTCATCGAAGTCCTCGAAGAAATCGATGATGTCCAGAAGGTCTACACCAATCTCGATGTCCCCGAGGATGAGCTCAAGTAGTCGTAACTCTTCAGCCGTGGTCGACGGCTGAAGAGTTACCGGAACTGTTGCCACGAGTACGAAGGATTGATCCCGAATGGCTTGAAAGTGTCGAGAGAATCCGAAGCAGTCATGGGGATGATGTGATTCGACTCGACGAACTGAACTTCGGATCCACTGCTTGCTACCCTCGGGCCATGCCGGCCCGCACCTCATCCTGGCGACTGGATCCCCAACCCGCCCTCATCGGTGATCGCACCGCTCGCCACCGCGATCCAGCCCACGCGATCGAGCCGCTCCCCCCCTTCCCCGCCTATATCGCCCAGCCCCTCGAAGCCGGCCCCGCACCCTACTCCTCCTCATCGCCCCGCCCCAGGTTCGCGAACCATGGCGGCCTCCGACACATCCACATCCCCATCGACCCCGGCACAAGCCTTTACGGCACCGGAGAGATCGCCGGCCCACTCCGCCGCAACGGCCGCACCTCCGTCTGCTGGAACACCGACAACTTCGACTACTCCGACAAGTCCCGCTCCCTCTACCAGTCACACCCCTTCGTGCTCGCCGTCCGCCGCGATGGCTCGGCCTTCGGCGTCATTTGCGAAACCACCTTCTGGTGCCGCATCGACCTGCGCTCCGGGATCGCCTTCGCCTGCCGCGGGCACTCTCCCGCAATCACCATCATCGAACGCGACACCCCGCAGGAAGTCATCACAGCGCTCGCCGATCTCACCGGCACGATCCCCATGCCCCCGCGCTGGGCCCTGGGATACCACCAGTGCCGATGGTCCTACGAGCCCGACTCCCGAGTCCGTCAGCTCGCCCAGACCTTCCGCGATCACCGCATCCCCTGTGATGTAATCTGGATGGACATCGACTACATGGATGGCTTCCGCTGCTTCACCTTCGACCCCGCCAAGTTCCCCGACCCCGATCGCCTGAACGCCGACCTCCACACCCTGGGCTTCCACACCGTCTGGATGATCGACCCCGGCATCAAAGTCGATCAGGGCTACTTCGTCTACGGCCAAGGCCGTGATGGATCGAAAAACAAGACCGGACTCACCACAGAGGCACAGAGAACACAGAGAGAAGAACTTGCAGAAGGGCAAAGCAACGCGTCGACGCAGCCGGCGCTCGCCGAAGACAACCCCACAAGTGCCTCTTCTCTGTGCCCTCTGTGCCTCTGTGGTGAGTCTTCTTCGTATTTCGTCCGCAACCACCACGGCCAGGAACATCAAGGCTCCGTCTGGCCGGGCCCGTGCGCCTTCCCCGACTTCACCAGCGCTCCGGTCCGCGCCTGGTGGGCCGGTCTCTACCACGACTATCTCGCCACCGGCATCGACGGTGTCTGGAACGACATGAACGAGCCGGCGATCTTCGATGGACCCGGCAAATCCATGCCCACATCCTGCATCCACGATGCCGATGAAGACCTCGGCGGCCCCGACACGCACGACCGCTACCACAACATCTACGGCATGCAGATGGTCCGCGCCACCCGCGAAGGAATGCAGGCAGCCAGCCCCGATCGCCGAATCTTCGTCCTCACGCGCTCCAACTTCCTCGGAGGCCAGCGCTACGCCGCCACATGGACCGGCGACAACCGCTCCAACTGGCACCATCTCCGCTGGGCGATCCCCATGACACTCAACCTCGGCCTCTCCGGCCAGCCGCTCGCCGGCCCCGACATCGGCGGCTTCGTCGGCGAGGCAACCCCCGAACTGTTCGCCCGCTTCATGGGCATCGGCTCACTCCTGCCTTTCGCCCGCGCCCACTCCATCAAGGGCTCAAACGACCACGAACCCTGGAGCTTCGGCGCCGACTGCGAACTCGCCTGCCGGCTCGCCCTCCAGCGCCGATACCGCCTCATCCCATACCTCTACACCCTCACGCACCAGGCCGCCACCACCGGGCTCCCGATCGCCCGTCCCATCTGGTTCGCCGACCCCGCCGATCCCTCCCTGCGCGGCATCGACGATGCATTCCTCCTCGGCCCAGATCTGCTCGTGGTCGCCGCGATCGATCCCCACAACCCCAACCCTCCCGATTCACCCCTGCGCGGCTGGCGAGAGATCGAGTTCGCCGATGACTCCGCCGATCCGAAGATCACCCCGGGCCCCCGCGTCCACGCCCAGCTCCCCCGCCTCTTCATCCGACCCGGCGCCATCATCCCGCTCGCCAACCCCGCCCAGCACACCGCCGCGATCGATTTCACAACCCTCACTTTGCTCGCCGCCCCCGATGACTCCGGCCACGCCCACGGCACCCTCTACAACGACGATGGCGCCACCCGCGCCCACGAACGCAGCGCCTTCGAAACCCTCACCTTCGATATCTCCCCCTCAATCCCAACGCTCATCCGCCAGCAACGCACCCACACCGGCTTCCCCCAACACGCAAACGCCACCACCGCGATCTTCATTACCGCAGACAACACCATCACCCGCGCCCAACTGGCCTAAAGACTCCCCCACTTCGTCACTCCCCCACTTCGTCACTCCCCCACTTCGTCACTTCGTCACTTCTTCCCAAGCGCCACCTGCAGATGATCCGCAAGCCTGAACGACAGCGCCACGATCGTCATCGTCGGGTTCATATGGCTGATCGTCGAAAACACGCTGTTCCCGACCACGTACAGGTTCGGCACATCGTGCGTCCGGCAATCCGCGTTCACCACCCCCAGCTTCGGATCCGAGCTCATCCGCGTCGTCCCCGCAGGATGGCACGGCGCATACAGCGCAAACGGCCACTCCAGCTCGCTCTGCTCCTGCGGGATGTACACCCGCCCCAGCCCCGCTCGCGTGATCATCCCCGAATACCGCAGCACCGTCTCACGCACCGTCCGCTGCGTCATCTCGTCCACACGCCAGTCCAGCATCAGACGCGGGGTCCCCATCGCATCACGGATCTCGGGCGTCAGCGTCACCCGGCTCTCCGGCAGCGGCGTGCACTCCCCGTGGATCATCATCGGGAACCCGATCTCGATCCCGCGCGGACCCGGCGGCTTCAGTGAATCCGGGATCGCGTGCGGGATCACCCCGATCGAGCACGCCATGATCTCAAGTTCCTTCTCCGCCTCGGGGCTTACGCGCAGCCCCGAATACGGCGGAATCCCCTCGCGCGCCCGGTACGTCGGCGAATCGGAGTACTCATTCGGAGGAACCACCACCCCCGCGAACGTCGAGAACGTGTGGTCCATGAAGTGCCGGCCCACCGCGTCCGAGCTGTTCGCAAGGTTCCCGCTCGCCAGCAGCATCCGCGCGTTCTCAAGCCCCCCGCACGCCAGCACGAACACCTTGGCCCGCACGGTCGCCTGACGCTTCCCCAGCGTCGACACCGTGATCTGGCGCACCTGCCCACCCTCGACCGCGATCGGCAGCACGTTGGCGTGCAGCAGCACGCGCACGTTCCCCGCCTCCGTCAGCATCCCCCGATGCGTGGCCCCAAGACGCGGAACCGGCGTCGGTCGAATACCGAACGACTCGAAGAACGGAGCGCCCTTGGGCGTCACCGACGGCGCCGGCGGCTTGATATCCCCGAACGTGTCGAAGTCATACTCCCCAAGCTCCAGCACCTCGCACGCCAGCCGGTAGTACGGCTCAAGATCCCCGTACCCGATCGGCCACCCGCTCCGAGGAACCCACGCCCTCGGCGATAGATCCGTCTGAGGCAGCGGGCCGCACCAGCCCTCCCAGTGATTCGTCGTGCCCCCGAATCGCCGCAGCCGTGACCCCACCACCGAGTAATACAGCCCCCGCACCGCCCCATTGTACAAGTCCTGCGTCGCCGGCTCGAACTCGAACCCCCCCGCCTCCAGCACCAGCACATCCAGCCCCGAGCCGATCAGCCGCCGCGACATGGTGATGCCCGCAGCGCCCGCGCCGATGATGCACAGGTCCGCATCGTAACGCTGCGGAGAATCGGCACTCTCAAGATCAAGTAGCATCGGCAGTCAAACGCGGCCCGACGGCCGCCAGTTGCACCAGCACCCATTCTGTTTCCGCAAGAACCCACCCGCCTGCAAGACGCAAACGCCCCGCCGATAGATCCTCCGCGATGATCTCACGCAACGCGTGAATCACATCACGCGGCTCCTCCGTCGTGCGCACACCCCCCGCTGTCCACGCCATCTTCGGATGCGCTGGCAACTTCGCGATCAGCTCCGCATCGCTCGCCGATCCCGCGTACACAACCATGTCCCCGCGCATCTTCCCCTGCAGATCCGCTCCACGAGGTAGCCGCACCGTCCACCTCGCCACCTCCGGCCACGCCCAGGTCTCATCACGCGCCGGACCCCCCGCCGGACGACGCAGCGCCATCGGCACAAGCCCGGCGCCGGCGGCCGCCATCGTGATCATCGCCGTACGCCTGCTGGTACGACCAATCGTCTCGGGGTTGGGAGTCACTGCCATCGAGAGCTAGTCTACGGCAACCTCTTCCACCGTGCCAACGACCGCTCACGCCTATCCCTCCCATAGCCTCGACGATCGGTGTCACCACCCGCTACCGTCGCTCACCCAGGGAGAACACTCCATGTCTCAGGATCTGATCGCCAGATTCACCGCCGATGCCGACATCCTCCACAAGCTCACCGCCGGCCTCACCCGTGAGCAACTGACCGCGTTCCCCGTCCCCGGAACCTGGTCCATGCAGCAGCTGGTCGTCCACCTCCTCGACAGCGACCTGATCGCCGTCCACCGCATGAAGCGAATCATCGCCGAGGAAGCCCCCCTCCTCATCAGCTACGACGAGACCGCCTTCGCCGCGCGACTCCACTACCACGGCCTCGACACCCTCACCGTCTGCGAGCTCTTCCGGCTCAATCGCCTCCACATGGGCGAGATCCTCCGCAACCTCCCGGCCCTCGCCTTCGATCGCCACGGCATCCACAACCAGCGCGGCAAAGTCACCCTCCGCGAAATGCTCGAGTTGTACGTCCATCACGTGGACCACCACCTCCCGTTCGCCGAGGCCAAACGCAAAAAGCTCGGTGCCCCGCTGGCGCGCTGAACCCTCTCGGGCCGTGCCGCCACCCTCGCGACCCCTCGCTCTACCCGATCTCGTGGCTCAGCGCCTCCGGCCTGTGCCTACGAAATCTACATCTCATTCTCGGAGGGAACCTCAGCGCGGCCGCGCCTTGGCCAGGCCATCCACCGGCGCTGCATCGCACGACAGGCTCAAACCCGCGCATCGCCTAGAATCCGCGTTCCGACATGTACCTCCCGATCCCGAACACTGTTCTCCAGTCGGCGTCCGGCCTGTGTTCGGCATCCAACAATTGGATTCCCCGGCAATGACCACGTTCGCCCAGCCGCCCCTGGACCTCTCCCGGCCCCTCCCCTCACGCGATGGCAACCGCGTCATCCAGTTCCGCGAGGCCCTCCGGGAGGCCATGAGCGAGGAGATGCGCCGCGATGCCCGCATCTTCCTCATGGGTGAGGAAGTCGCCCAGTACAACGGCGCGTACAAGATCAGCCAGGGCATGCTCGATGAGTTCGGGCCCAAGCGCATCATCGACTCACCCATCTCCGAGAACGGCTTCGCAGGGCTCGCCGTCGGCGCTGCCATGTACGGCCTCCGGCCCATCATCGAGTTCATGAGCTGGTCCTTCTCCCTGGTCGCCGCCGACCAGATCCTCAACAACGTCCCCAAGATGCTCTATATGTCCGGCGGACAATGGGGCTGCCCCGTCGTCTTCCGCGGCAACGATGGCGCTGGCGGACAGCTCGGCTCCACCCACTCCTGGTGCGTCGAGGGCCTCTACAGCAACGTCCCAGGCGTCAAGATCGCCATCCCCAGCAACCCCTACGACGCCAAGGGCCTCCTCAAAACCGCGATCCGGGATGATGATCCGGTCTTCTTCCTCGAGTCCGAACGCATGCTCGGCGACAAGGCCCACGTACCCGAGGAGGAGTACTACATCCCCTTCGGACAGGCCGCCACCCTCCGCGAGGGCGATGCCTGCACCGTCGTCTCCTTCGGACGCCCCGTCAACTTCTGCCTCGAAGCCGCCGATGAGCTCGCCAAGGACGGGATCGCCGTCGATGTCCTCGACATGCGCACCATCCGCCCCCTCGACATTGATTCCGTGCTCGCCAGCCTCCGCAAGACCAACCGCATCGTCGTCGTCGACCAGTGCTGGCCCTTCGCCTCGGTCGCCAGCGAAGTCATCACCCAGGTCATCGAACGCGGCTTCGACTGGCTCGACGCCACCCCAGTCCGCGTCAACACCGAGGATGTCCCCACCCCCTACGCCAAAAACCTCGAATACGCCTACCTCCCCAACAAGGAAAAGATCATCGCCGGCGTCAAGAAGACGCTCGGCTGATCGCAGCTGCGGTTGTGCGGTTGGCAGACTAACTACTTCAACGCCGGCAGCTCACCATACACAACCCGGTAGATCACGACACCCAGGATCCCGCCCGGAACCCCGGCCATGTTCGCCAAGATGTGCAACGCGATCGGCGCCCACAGGCTCCCCGTCCGCGCCCGCAGCACCGCGCACGCCCACCCAACAAGCAGCGTTGCGCACACAATGATCCCCCCACCCAGCACCCCCGCCCCCATCCACATCAGCGACACGTGCATCGATGCAAATAGCAGCGCCGAGGTCACGATCGAAGGCGTCAGCACGCCCGAACCCGCCTCCTCCACCGCCTGGCACCACGACTGCACCCATCCCCGCACATAGATCTCCTCCGACACGCTGCTGAGCACCCAGATCACCAGCACGACCTGCAAGAACGAAAACTCCGTGAGCACCGGATGGCGGTGCCGCGTCAGGATCATCGCCATCGCCGTCACCGCCATCGCCAGACACGCCATCAACACCCACTTCCATCCCCCGCGCGGCCACGCGATCCTTCGCCAACCCATCTCGCCCCACGGCCTCCGCATCGCAAGCCACGCAAGCATCGCCACGGCGATCATCAGCCCCTTGAACGCCACCTGCCGCGCAACCACACCCTCAATCCCGACCCGCGGGCTGATGAGCGTCAGCAGCGCCCCAAGCAGAAAGAACACTCCAAGCCCTACCACCGCCGCAATCACGCACCGCATCCACTGGGATCCCACTGAAGTCTTCATGCTCAGTCCCTTGGCAGTTCAACCCGCCCAGCGGGCTTAGGCTACCGATCTCGTAGCTCTGGCATCCTCCCTGTACTCTACAAGACCTACCCATAGCCATTCAGGCGTTCAAAACACCCAATCTCCCCCTGAAGAGCCCCCAACCAGACCGTTACACGTGACAAAAACCCCCATAGCGACCCCGAAACGCCCATCCCCATACCACCCCCCGGTCATTCGTCTACCATTGCTGTTTCCGCCCCAAGGGAGCGTTTGAGATGCCCATCGATGTGACGATGCCCCGCCTGTCCGACACCATGCAGCAGGGCACCATCGTCAAGTGGAACGTCAAGGAAGGCCAGAAGGTCAAGAGCGGCGACACCCTCGCCGACATCGAGACCGACAAGGCCACCATGGAACTCCCCACCTACGAGGATGGCACGATCGCCAGGCTCGCCGTCGCCGAGGGCCAGACCGTCCCCGTCGGCACCGTGATCGCCACGCTCGCCGGCGCCGGCGAGGACGCCGCGGCAATCAAGTCCGCAGCGCCAGCCGCATCGGCCTCGGCCGCCGCCGTAGGCGAAACCGGCGCCAGCCGACCCGCCTCATCCTCCTCCACCGCCACCGTCGAACGCACCCAGGCCGGGGCTCCCGGTCGCCAGGCCGGCTCCGCCGCTCCCAGCCCCCAGGACAAGAACGGCGCTCACGACGAATCCGGCGATCGCATCTTCGTATCACCCCTCGCCCGCAAGATCGCCGCCGAATCCAACATCGACCTCGGCTCCATCCAGGGCACCGGCCCCAGCGGCCGAATCGTCCGCAAGGATGTCGAAGCAGTGATCGCCGACGGCGGCACCCGCGCCCCCGCCGCTCGCAGCGCTGCCCAGCCCTCCGCTCGCCCCAATCCCCTCCCCGCGATCGACAGCACCCTCACCGGCAAGCTCATCCCCCTCTCCAATATGCGCCGAACGATCGCCCGGCGCCTCATCGAGAGCAAGACCACCGTCCCCCATTACCAGGTCACCGTCGAGGTCGCGATGGATGCCCTGATGGACCTCCGCGCCCAGCTCAACGACCAGCTCGCCTCGCAGGGTGTCAAGCTCTCCGTCAACGACTTCCTCGTCCGCGCCTGCGCCCTGGCGATGCACCAGCACCCCTACGTCAACTCCCGTTGGATCGAGAATGGCAATGATGCCTCCATCGAGCTCCTCCCCGATGTCAACATCGGGATCGCGATCGCACTCGATGAATCACGCGGCGGCGGGCTCGTGGTCGCCACCCTACGCGCTGCCGACCAGATCGGCCTCCGCCAGATCTCCAGCCAGAGCAAGGCCATCTCCGAGAAGGCCCGCACCCGCGGCCTCACCATCGAGGAGATGTCCGGCTCCACCTTCACCATCTCGAACCTGGGCATGTTCGGCGTCGATCACTTCACCGCGATCATCAACCCCCCCAACGTCGCGATCCTCGCCGTCGGCGCAGCGCTCCAGAAGCCGATCGTCCGCGATGGCGAGCTCACCGTCGGCTACGTGATGTCGATGACGATGTCCAGCGATCACCGCGTCGTCGATGGCGCCATGGCCGCCCAGTACCTCGCCACCGTCAAGAGCCTCCTCGAGAAGCCCGCGACCCTGCTCGTCTGATTGGCGCTGGGCCTTTTCCTCTTGGGGCGGGCCTTCCAGACCCCGCGCACCCGGCAATCTCATGCCCCCACCCGCCACCAGACTCCGCCGCCTCTTGCACCAAGTCCTCAACCGCTGGCACTACATCCTCGCCGGCAGCATGCTCAAGTGGGGCTCCACCGCCGCCCTCCTCCTCTACCTCCGCGCCCACGGCATGCGCCCCATCTGGGGGATCGCCGCCGGCCTCGCAATCGGCGCTGTCGTTGTGGTCATGGCATTGTGGCCAATCCCACCGATCTCCGGCGATCCGCCGGCGGCCTGAATCGCTCGCAGTCTCCGGCTCTTCGCCCGACAGGGCGCACGATCGTTGCCGGAGGTTTCAACCTCCGGTAAGTCACCCATTGTGATCCCCGCCCGGCAGGGCGGACGAACAAGCGAAATACGCGCGCCGCTGATCCACCGCGCGCAGAATCCTGCCGACAGCCTAGCGCCCACCCACCGCCACCCTCATCCGATCGTTATGCCGCGCCGCCGCCACACACGCCCACAACACGCAGATCGGCCAAGTCACCACCAGCCCGATCCCCGCCGTGATCGCACCCACCACCGCGCTCACCACCAACATCACGATCGCCCCCACCACCGTCGTGTACAGCATCCCCAAGGGCCCGAAGACCAGCGTCAGCAAAAACGCCAGCCCGATGCTCTTGCGATCCACCACCACAACCTGAGGCGAACTCGAACCTGCCATCGCATCATCCCCTTCGCCCGCCCGCGCAAGCTCTCGCTCGCGCGCTCACGCAGGCCGGGGACTTATTCGGTTCTCCGCCCCATCCCTTTCAATCTCGCGATCCCCACACCCATCACCACCAAACCGGCGATCCCCAGCAGCGCAGCCAATTGCGGGCTCCCGAATCGCCAATACATCAACCCCGCCACGATCAACATCCCGATCCCCGACAGCAGCGAACCAAGCCGCCCCGGCGCCAGCCCCACGATCACGATCAACCCGCACAGCACCACCACCAGCAGCCAGTCAAGCTTCAACAGCCACCACGCCACACCCAGGATCGCCAGCTCGATCCCCATGATCCCAAGCTTCAGCCCCAGCGGCTCACCCCCACCGACCCCACCCACCTTCACTCGCGGCGCTTCCACCCCGCCAGACTATCACAACCTCAAGGCCCTAGTGATACCAACATTTACCGCCCGTGCCTCACTTACCCTATGTGCGGCTGTGAACCTCCCCCCTTTGTCATTTGCCCTTTGAACTTAGCCCTTTACGCTTCCCCGTGCCCCGCTACAAACTAACCCTCGCCTACGACGGAACCGACTTCTGCGGTTGGCAGAAGCAAGAGCCCCTCCTCGAACACGCCCAGGGCACCGGCTCCATGAAGCACGTCGAGGAGTCCCTCGAACCCGGCGAGCCCGGCCGAGTTGCCCTCCGCACCGTCCAGGCGATCGTCGAGAAAGCCGTCCGCGAAGTCGTCCGCGAACCCATCACACTCTTCGGCGCCAGCCGCACCGACTCCGGCGTCCACGCACGCGGACAGGTCGCCGCCTTCACGACCACCGACGATCCCCACGAACTCACCAAGGGTTCCGGCTGGCCCCTCGATCGCGGAACCGATCCCCTCCTCCGCGCCATCAACGGCCGACTCCCCGATGATGTTCTCATCACCGCGATCGAACCCGTCGCAGCCGACTTCGACCCCGTCGGCGATGCCAGCTCCAAGGGCTACTCCTACACCATCCACGCCTCACGCACCCGCCCCCTCTGGGATCGCCGCTACGTCCAGCAGGTCTGGGACCACCTCGACCTCAACCTCATGCAAGAAGCCGCCAAGGTCCTGATCGGCAAGCACGACTTCGCCGCGTTCGCCGCCGCCGGACACGGACGCCAGACCACCGTGCGCACCATCCATCACTGCACCGTCTCCCAAGCCGCTCCCGGCGATCGGAGTTGGCAGCCCGACACCCCGCGCTGCATCATCGAAGTCTCCGGCAACGGCTTCCTCTGGAACATGGTCCGAATCATCGCCGGCACTCTCGCCGAAGCCGGCAAGTCTCGACTCACCCCCGACGACATCCGCGAAGCCCTCAAAACCGGCGATCGCCGAAAAGCCGGCCCCACCCTTCCCCCCACCGGCCTCTGCCTCGAATGGATCCGCTACACAATCTGAGCGCGCCACCTCTCGGAGCCGCCGGCTTCAGCCGGCGGTCAAGATGCCCACATCAACCCCAAGCTCCGAATCCCGCACATCATCCCCGCAGGCGATGCGCCAGACCCTACTGCAACGCCCCCTCTTCTGCGGTCAATATGCCCCCATCAACCCCAGCCTTCCCCCTCGCCCTGAACCTCCCCCCAACTCGCGCATCCAATCGCTCACCCCGTGCCCCGAATGCGGCAACCCCCTCCCCTCCTAACCCTCACTCTCTCACCCGCTCGCCTACCTTGCCCCCATACCCCACACTCCCCCACCCTAGATTTGCCCAATTTGCCCCTTTGCCGCCTTTGCCCCATTTCTCCTCGTGCGAATCCTCCACATCTCAACCCGGCTCATCCTCGGCGGCTCTCAGGAGAACACCATCCTCTCCTGCGAGGGCCAGGCCCGTCTCGGCCACAAGGTCCACCTCGCCTACGGGCCCATCTACGGCCCCGAGGGCTCCATGCTCGATCGCCTCCACGACTTCAATCGCCGCTGCGAAACCGGCGATGAGCTCGTCCGCCCCATCGCCCGCCATCTCCCCAAACGCGATCCCGGTGAACGAGTCGTCCCCATCGTCCTCCACGAGGTCCCCCACCTCATCCGCGAGATCAACCCGCTCACCGACTATCTCTGCCTCCGCGAACTCAAGGACCTCATCCACCGCATCGGCCCCGACATCGTCCACACCCACTCCAGCAAGGCCGGCATCCTCGGCCGCGCTGCCGCGTGGTCCTTCCAGCGCAACGGCGGCAAACCCCTCGACACCCCTCCCCCCGGCATCCTCCACACCATCCACGGCCCACCCTTCATGCCCGCCGATGGCAGCCCCCTCTCGCGCCTCAACACCCACACCAAGAACACCCTCTACACGCTCGCCGAGCGCCACGCCGCCAAACGCTGCCACATCATCATCTCGGTCGCCGATGCCATGACCGAGCTCTTCCTCTCCAAATCCATCGGACACGAAGAGCAGTACATCACCGTCTACTCAGGCATGGAGACCGAAGACTTCCTCCACGCCCCCACAGGACAGGATCGCCACGCCTCACGCGCTGCCCTCGGCCTCGCCGACAACGACCTGGTCATCGGCACCGTCGCCCGGCTCGCCGAACACAAGGGCCACGATGATCTCCTCGATGCACTCGGCGCCGATCTCAAGGCCAACCCCAACTTCAAGCTCCTCTGGGTCGGCGATGGCTGGTGGCGCGACCGCCTGCTCGCCAAGGCCCGCAACCTCCGCCTCTCCATCCGCGAACTCGATCGCCTTCAACCCACCGCCGCCGCGATCCCCTCCCCGCGCACCGATTCCACCCACGGCCAACTCATCCTCACCGGCCTCGTCCCCCCCGCTCGCGTCCCCACGCTCATCCGCGCCATGGACATCCTCGCCCACCCCAGCTATCGCGAAGGACTCCCGCGAACCGTCCCCCAGGCGCTCCTCTGCGGAGTCGTCCCGATCGCCTACGACGTCGATGGCACCGGTGAGATCTGCCGAGATCAGGTCACCGGCCGACTCATCCCGCTCGCCGATCGCCCCAAACTCCGCCAGGCAATCCTCGACCTCGCACACCACCCCGAAGAACGCGCCCGCATGGCCGTCCTCGGCCGCGATGAATGCGCTGACCGCTTCAGCGCCGACCGAATGGTCGCCGAGCTCGAAGGTCTCTACACCCGAGCCCTCCACATGGCCCGCAACAACGCCTCGCCCTCACCAACCTAAGAGACTGTTTCAGAACCCTACCCCATCTCGTGGCACAGGCATCCTGCCTGTGTTCTACCGCTCTGCTACGAAGTTCTGAAACAGTCTCTAAGCCGCGCAGCGGCGCGCCTCTCCTCACTCTCCCCCAGGCAGAGTCGCCGAGGCTCTGTGAGACGGTGAGGGCTCCTCTCCGACATCACCGCCCGCGTGAATGTCAACCACGGCATCTACGCCGGCTTCTACACCACCATCGAGCGCTGCATCGCCAACTCCAACGGCGGCACGGGGATCCACACCGACGGCACCGGCGGCTCCATCCTCGACTGCACCGCCCGAGCCAACACGCTCAACGGCATCTACCACGGCGGCGCTGGAACGATCAGCCGGTGCAGCATCAACACCAACATTCAGCATGGCATCGAGAGCAACGGCGCCGACAGCATCACCAACAGCACCTCCTGGGCCAACTCCGGATGCGGCTTCCTCATCAGCAGCACATCCATCACTAACTGCCACGCACAAACCAACGGCCTCGACGGGTTCCGCGCCTCAAGCAGCAGCACCATCACCGCCTGCACCGCCCTGAGCAACAGCAGCGATGGCTTCGAGGTCGGCAACAGCTCCATCATCTCCAATTGCACCGCCGCAAGTAACAACGCCGGCATCCGCCTCGCCGGCACCGACATCCGGATCGAGGCCAACAACGCGACCGACAACACCACCAACGGCATCCTCGTCCCCGTCGCCGGAAACATCTTCCTCCGCAACGTCGCCTACGGCAACGCCACCAACTACTCCCTGGTCGCCGGCAACTTCGGCCTCTTCGTGAACGCCAACGCCGCCCCCGCCGTCAACGGCTCATTCGGCGGCGCAGCCCTCGGCTCCACCGACCCCTCCGTCAACTTCTCGTACTGAAACAGCCATAGAACTACAGCGTGACAGCGCCAAATACAATCTCCTTTGGCCCTTTGTCCCTTTGGCTAATTCCTACTTCCCACCCCGCCCTGCAACCCACTTCCCCTGCAGCTCCCGCACCACCGCGATCGCCTCATCCGCCGTGTCCAGGCACCGCGGAATCTCCATGTCCTCCGGGCTCGCCAGCTTCAGCCGCTCATCCAGCATGCTCACCTTCGCCCACCCAACCAGGTCCTTCCACATCTTCCCCACCAACAGCAGCGGCACATCCTCCACGTGACGCACCTGCAGCAGCTGCCAGATCATCAGCATCTCCAGCACCGTCCCGATACCACCCGGCACCACCACGAACGCATCCGATGCCAGCACGAAATGCTGCAGCCGCGTGAAAAACGATCCGTGCTCGAACACCTGATCCACGAAGGGATTGACCTCCTGCTCGAACGGCAGGTCCACGCGGATCCCCAGCGAACGCTCCTCCTGCCCCACCGACCTCGCCCCCTCGTTCGCCGCCTGCATCAGCCCCGGCCCGCCGCCGGTCACGATGTCGCACCCCATCTCGGCGAACGCCGCCGCCGCTCGCTTGACCTCCTCGTACACCGCCGTCCCCGGCTGCGCACGCGCTGAGCCGAAGATCGCCACGCGATACCGCTCCCGCCGTGACGGCCGCAGCCGCGTCAGCGTGTTCACCACATCCCACAGCCCCACGATCGACTTGGCGAGCACCTGCCGCACCGCCTCCTCGTCCCCGAGGCTCACCAGCTGACTCGACCGCGCCTGCTCTTGCCCGTTCGACATGCATTGCTCCCTGTCGCCGAGCCTACAGCTCGATCGTCTCCAGATACTTGGGCATCTGCGGCTTCAGGCCGTACTGACTCCGGATCAGCCCCCCCAGCGTAGCCCGTGCCTCCTCTTCCCCGTGCGTGAGGTACACCCGCGGCTTCGACGAAGCCAGAGTTCCGATCCACGCCATGAGGTCCTTCTGCCCCGCGTGCCCGCTCAGGCCGCTGAAAATGTGCGTCCGCGCACGCACCGGCACCGTCTTGCCGTAGATCCGAACCGACTCGGCCCCATCCACGATCCGCCGACCGATCGACCCGCGCGACTGATACCCGACCATCATCAGAAGCGTCGTCGGGTCCGGAAGGTGATTGGACATGTGATGCAGGATCCGGCCGCCCATGCACATCCCCGCCCCTGCCATCACCAGGAACGGCCCCGACCGCTTCGCCAGCGCACGCGATTCCGTCGCCTTCGCCAAAGGCTTCATCGTCCGCAGGTGACGCGACAGATCACCCGACCTCACCATCCCCGCCGCCTCCTCATCGAACAGCTCCATGTGACGCTTATACACATGCGATGCCTCGATCGCCATCGGGCTGTCCACGAAGATCGGAAACGGCTTGAGCGTCCCACGCTTGAACGCCCCCGCCAGCAGGTACAGCAACAGCTGCGTCCGCCCGATCGCGAACACCGGCACCAGCACCCGCCCGCCACGCTCCACCGTCTCCCCAATCGCCTCCCGCGCCGCGATCGCCGTCTCCTGCAGCGATGGATGATCACGCCCCCCGTACGTCGATTCCATGAACACCGCATCCGCGCCGTTGAACGGCATCGGATCCCGGTGCAGCGGCGCACCCCGCGGACCGATGTCCCCCGAGAACACCACCTTCTTCTTCTTCCCACCCTCCTCGACCGTCACCTCAAGGCTCGCCGATCCCAGAATGTGCCCCGACTCCACCGCACGCACCTGGATCCCATCCGCCACCGTCGTCGCATGGTCGTAACGCATCTTCCGGAACAGCGACTTGAGCTGCTGCACCTGCGACACCGTGTACAACGGCTCCAGCAGCTCCTTGCCCTGCTCCGCTCGCCGCCGGTTCTGCCTCCGCACATCCTCCACCTGCAGGTGCGCTGCATCCCGCAGCACCAGGTCAGTCAACTCAATGGTCGCCGGCGTCGCATAGATCGGCCCCGAATACCCGAACCTCGTCAACAGCGGCAGCCGGCCCGTGTGGTCCAGGTGCGCGTGCGTCAGCACCACCGCATCCAGCTCCCCAAGCCGCTCCCTCGTCGGCAGCCGGTTGTAGTTCTCAACCCTCTGCGAGCCCTGGAACAGACCGCAGTCGATCATCACGTTCGCGCGGTCCGTCTGGAGCAGGTACGCCGAGCCCGTCACCTCACCGCCCGAAGCGCCCAGCAGCTTGATCCTCATGTCGTCTCCTTCGCACATCTCCGGCCCATGAGCCCGGCGATACTCTAGCAATCCCCCGAGCCGCCTCTCCGATGCTCCCTACTTGCTCCCCGCACTCTGCTCGCCAGTGCCTTCGTCCGCCAGTCCGATCACCGCCGACACCACCCCGCGCACCCCCCGCACATACCGATCCTGGTCCAGCGTCTCCACCGCATCCGTCGGCTTGTGGTAATTCGGATTCCGGAAGTTCGAAGTATCCGTCAGCATGATCGCCGGCACCCCCTGCGCCAAGAACGGCGCATGGTCCGACCGCATCACATCCGGTATCGGCATCGGCATGAAGTCAAACCGCGTGATCTTCAGCCCGTCCGATCCCGCCTCGAACGCCGCCGTGAACTTCTTGTTGAACTCCTGGTGCGCAGCCAACGTGACCGCCGCCAGCGTGTCACCCTTGGTCGGCGGCTCGAACACTCCCTTGATCGGTCCCACCGGCGACCTCTGGCACCCCTCTTCCATGCAGAAGTACCCGATCATCTCCAGGCTCACCATCCCGACGATCCGCTCCTTGCTCTCCTTGTTCGCCGCGAAGTTCGCCGCATACTGCCGCGAACCCACCAGCCCGATCTCCTCCAGGTTGAAGAACACCAGCCGCACCGTCCGCTTCATCGGGTGATCCTTCAAGACCCGCGCCACCTCCAGCAGCGCTGCCGTCCCCGATCCGTTGTCATCCGCCCCAGGAGACTTGGCGACCGCATCGAAGTGCGCCCCGATGAGAAGCACCTCCTCCGCCAGCTCTTTCCCAGGCAGATCCACGATGATGTTGTTCCAGAACTCCGGCGGATCTCCCGGCTGCGCTGCATCCTTCCCCCCATCCCCACCCCCACCCCCACCCCCATCCCCACCCCCATCCGCCTCCTTCTTCTCAGCCCCATCCTTCCCCACCTCAGACTTGCGACCCAGCCGCTGCGCAGGCGAAACCCACTCGATCTTCTGAACCACCGGCTCGTACCCCATCCCCTTGAGCCGCTCCACCAGCAGCTCCTCGGTCGCGCGCAATCCCTTGCGATGCTCCGCATCCCCCAGAGGCGCCCGCGCCACCGGCAGCGCCCGCAGCCCCTCCATCACCCGCTCCGCCGACACATCCTCCACCGGCCCCGCCAGGCACTCGCCGACCACCACTCCCACCGCGACCCCGCCGCACACCGCCATCACGCCCGCCAAAGTTCTCTTGCGCATCCCAACAGCATAACCCCTCCCCCTCTCGCGCGAGCGAAAGCGGTTCCCAACCGCTTCACTGCGTATCAGTTCCCCATCCCCGCCCCCTCACGCTCATCATTTGCCCTTTGCCCCGTGCCCAATTGCCGTTTCAAAAACCCCCCGGGAGGGTCAGCTCCCGGAAGGCCATTCTCCCGACGAACACACGGGAGGTGAAGAGAGGCATGTCCTTGATCAGCGCGGACCACCCAGCGCAGACCACCCAGCGCGCATCGCATGATCGCCGCTTCGGTCATCCCTACCCGACGGCACGCCGCGACGTCAACGGGATCCCGCCTCACCCGCGCGTAAAGCCACCACGCAAGACAGTGTCCCAAACGCCCGTCGCAAGTTGTCCATGGAACTATCCCCGGATCGATGCGACACAGAAACGGCCGCGAACTGATCCCACATCAAAGCATACGCCCCCACAACCACGTTGTTGCATCACGTTCAGAAAAATGCACTCACCGCACGCACCACCACGCGACCCCGCACCCGCCCATTCCTATTTGCGCTTGCCCTTGCCCTTTGAACTTTACTTCCCCCCCAGCCGATCCATCGCGATCATCCCCGCCCCATACACCCCCGCGTGATCCATCAGCTGGCTCTCCACCACATCCACCTTCTTCGCCCGGTCCGGGAACGCGATCTTCCGCACCTGCTTCTTGACCAGCTCCACCCACGATGATCCCAGCGCCTCGGTCAGCCCGCCACCCACCACCACGCGCTCCAGCGACAGCAGCGTCACCACGTTCGCGATCGCCGTCCCCAGCATCTGCGCTGTGTCCTCGATCACCTCCACCGTCAGCTCATCCTTGCGCTTGTACGCCTCCGCGATCGTCTTGGACTTGATGTTGTCGTAGTCCCCCTCCGACAGCTTCATCAGAATGCTCTTGCGGTTGGACTTCATCAGCCGCACCAGCCGGTCCACCACCGCCGTCCGCGAGCAGTTGTGCTCCAGCGACCGGCTCCCCGGCGGGTTCCCCGGCATCAGGATCGTGTGACCGATCTCCCCCGCCGTCATGAAGCTCCCGTAATACAGAGCATCGTTGAGGATCAGCCCCCCGCCGATCCCCGTCCCCACCCACACACCCAGCAGTTGCTTGCTCCCCTGACCCGCCCCCATCCGGTATTCCCCGTATACCGCGACGTTGACATCATTGTCCAGAAACACCGGAACCCCCAACCGCTTCGACAGAATGCTCGCCAGCGGCACATCATCCCACCGCAGGTTCACCGCCTCCAGCACCACCCCATCCTCCGGATCCACCGCCCCCGGCGCCCCCACACCCACCGCCACCAGATCCCGCAGCGTGACCTTCGCCGCCGCGCACGCCTCCTCGATCCCGCCGATCATCCTCGAGATGATCGCATCCGCCCCCTCATCCGCCTTGGTCTTGCGCTTCGATTCCCCCGCCAGCTTCTGGTCCGGCGACAACACGCCGATCTGCATGTTCGTCCCGCCCAGATCGATCCCGACAACCGGCCCCTTCACCGCTTTGGCTGCTGGCATGAATCACATCCTCCAATTCAGCCGCAGTGTAGCCTTCCCCACTCTCCCCCCGGGAGAGTCGGCGAGTCCGCGAGCCGGTGAGGGCTCCTTTATCTACAGCCTCTTCTACCGCCCCGCCACTTCGTCTCTCCGTCACTCCGTCACTTCGGCAAAAGCACCACCCTCCTCACATTCACCGCCTTCCACTCCTCCACCTCCGCCGGCCTCAACACCACCTGATGCACCCCCGCCTTCCCGAACTCCATCACCCCCACCTCCACCATCTTCCACACCCGCCACGACCCCGTCGAAGGCACCGCTGCCGTCAGCTCAAACTCATGCGTCGCCAAAACCACCCGATTCGCCGCCTCGCTCGCCACCTCCATCTGCACCCGGTACGCCCCCGCCTCCGGAACCCGCACCAGCCAATGCACCGATTCGCCACCGCGATCCCAGTACCCGATGCTCTTCTTCCCGTCCACTTCCTCCACGCGGATCTGCGTCCCATCCAGCTCCGCCGCGCTCGCCTCCAGCGTCAGCCCCGGATGAAGCTCCGCCAGCGCCTCATCATGCAGCGACAGCCCACCCGCGGGAAGCTTGACCACGCACGCATCCGCAGCCAGCGCCCCCTCGGCCTTCCCCTCGGGCCACTCCACAACGACATGCCCCTCCTCATCCACTCCCCACTTCATCTTCTTCCGCAAACCCAGTAGCTCCCCCTCGCCACCCGCCCCCGCCTGGCCCTTCACGCTCCGCAGCGTCACACGCCTCTCCTCCGGCCACCCCAGCAGGATCGCGTACAACGTCTTCCCATCCTTCGACCTCGTATACCGCACATCACGGCTCGTGTACTTCAGACTCTCCACGAAGTGCCCGCCCTTGCCCAGCTTCGTCGGCCCCTCACCCGCCGTCAGCCACGGCCTGGTCGAGTAGATCGCCTCGCCGTTGGCCTTCAGCCAATCACCGATCAGCTTGAGCGCAGCCCGCTGATCCTTCGGAATCGATCCATTGGACATCGGCGAGATGTTCAAGAGCAGGTTCCCGTTCTTGCTCACGATGTCCGCCAGCACCTGCACGATCTCACCCGCCGGCCGGATCACCAGCTCATCCGTGTAGCACCAGCTCCCCGTGCCCAGCGTGTCATCCGTCAGCCACGTCTGCGGAGTCAATCGCTCCATCCGTCCCTTCTCGAAATCCTCCACCGCGATCTCGGGCGCGAAGTTGTGGTTCTTGCACGTCACCACCACCTCCCGCCCCCACTCGCTCGCCCGGTTGAAGTAGTACGCAAGAAACCGCGCCTGATACTCCGCCGGCAGCCGCTGCACGCAGAAGTCAAACCAGATCAGGTCCGGCTTGTACCCATCGATCGCCTCCTGCAGCTTCCCCAGCCACATATCCCGCGACCACTTCTGCGGCAGGTTCCCGTACAGCATCCGCTCCCGCGGATCCTCGCTCGTCGTGTACCACCCCTCGCGCCGCGGGTAATACCCGTTCGCCTCGTTCTCCTTCTCCGTGAATTGCCCGTTGAACCCGTGGTGGAACGTCGCGATGAACTTCATCCCCTCCGCCCGGATCGCCTTCTCCATCTGCCCCGCGATGTCGCGCTTCGGGCCCGTCTCCACCGCGTTCCACGGCGTCAGCTTGCTCCCCCACATCGCGTACCCATCGTGGTGCTCGAACACCGGCCCCGCGAACTTCGCCCCCGCATCCTTGAACAGCCGCGCCCACTCCTCCGCATCAAAACGCTCCGCACGGAACGCCGGCACCAGCTCGTGATACCCGAACCGCGTCGGGTTCTCGTACATCTGATTGTGATGCACGTTCGCCGGCGTCCCATCAATATGCATGTTCCGCGGATACCACTCGTTGTCGAACGCCGGCACCGAGTACACACCCCAGTGAAAGTAGATCCCGAACTTGGCATCACCGAACCACTCCGGCGATTCCTCGTGCGCTGCCAGCGCCTTCATGTCCGCCTTCCACGGACCCTTCGCGTTCACCTCATCCACCTTCCGCACCGCCTCGCTCGCCCGCTCCTCATACGGCGGCTCACCCAACCCCCACGCCATCACCGCCGACATCCCGATCGCCACCCCGCCCATCATCACCGCTCGCATCATCGTCATTCTCCAAAACCGCCCAGCCCCCCGGCTCGCCCCGATTCTACCTGAATCTCCCAAGGCACCCCCTCACCCTTCCTTCTCCGCGTCCCCGCGTCACCACTGCCACTCTCCTTCCCACTGCCCACTCCCCACCCCCCACTGCCCTCCTCACCCCCTACCCTCCCCCGCGTGCTACCACCAAGCACCGCCCCACTGATCGCCTCCGTCCCAGCCGAGACCGACTCATCCCGGCGCATGGCCCGTCTGCGCCCGCGCTTCGTCCCCCACTTCCCCGCGATCATCTTCGCCCTCACCGCGCTCCTCCTCCCCATCGGCGCCATCAACGGACAGAACAATCTCCTCTTCTGGGTCTTCGGAGTCGCCGTCGCCACCCTCCTGGGCTCCGGAATCATCGGCGCATGGACCATCTCCAACATCACCATCGAACGCGAACCCATCGAGCCCATCCACGCCGGAGATCTCCTCCGCATCCGCTACCGCATCACCAACTCCAGCCGGTGGCTCCCCGCCTTCGCGATCGCCATCTCCGAACTCAACCACCGCCCCCTCATCCTCGGAAAGGCCCGAACCACTCCCACCTGGCCCCGGCGCCTCACCCAGCCCTTCGCGTTCGCAGAACTCATCCCCCGCAAATCCACCATCACCATCACCGCCGAGGCCGCCGCGACCGCGCGCGGGCTCGCCACCTTCGACGCCGTCCAGGTCTGGACCACCTTCCCCTTCGGACTCTCGCGCAAGACCATGCTCCACGCACGGGAGCAATCCGCGATCATCCGCCCTCTCCCCGCGCGCATCCATCCCGACTTCATCGCCTCCCTCGCACGCGGACGCGATCTCCGCGCTGCCGGCACAACCCCGCTCGCCGGCGGAGGTGACGAGTTCCACAGCCTCCGCGAACACATCCAGGGCGAGCCCACCCGCTCGATCGCCTGGAAGCGCTCCGCGACCGCCGAGAAACTCCTCGTCCGCCAGAACGCCCAGCCCCCCAACCGCCGACTCTGGATCGGGCTTGCCGACCTCCGCCGCGCAACCCCCGACGAACTCAACGACACCCTCTCAACCGCCGCGGGCCTGGCGATCGCCGCCGCCAACGCCGGCTATGCCGTCGGCTTCCTCGCACACACCGAGGTGGGCCACCTCCCCCCGCGCCAAAGCGCCCGCGCAATCGCCGAGATCCTCGATGCCCTCGCCCTCCTCGATCCCGCCCAGCACTCCGAGTCACTCCCGCCGCCCCCGCGCTCCATCCCCGCCCGGATCGCCATCCTCGGCTCGCGCCCATCCACCACCGCGATCCCCAGCGCAGGCCTCTACAGCCCAGACCAGATCACCACCGGCCACCTCCCCAGCCACGCAACCGATCCATCCCGTTCCCCCAAGCGCTCCTGGAAGCGCACGCTCGCCGAGTTCCTCTCACCCTCTTCCGCATCAACCACCCCCACCACCCCCACCACCCCCACCACCCCCACCACCCCGACAGGAGGGAAAACATGACCCGCCTGTCATCCTGGAAATCACCAACCCTCATCCTCGTCCTGCTCGCGATCGCCGGCTTCTGCCTCGCCAACGATCGCCTCCCCATGATGCTCTGGGCATGGTGTACCGGCCTCGCCGGCTGGTGGCTCAGCGAGCGACAGGGCGGCCGTCCCCTCCCGCGCTGGATCGTGCTCGCACTCGTCCTCACCGTCCTCCTCTGGACCGGCTATCGCGTCAACAGCCAGGGCCTCGAAGTCACCGTCTTCTGCGAGTTCCTCACCTTCGTCCTTCTCGTCAAGATGTGGGACCGCAAACGCGCCCGAGACATCGCCCAGCTCATCTCCATGGCCACCTTCCTGGTCATCGGCGCCATCCTCGACAACAACAGCCTCGCCGTCGGGCTCGTCGTCCTCCTCTGCATGCCACTCAGCGCCTGGGCCGTCATGGCACTCCAGCTCGGCGCCGGCGCTGAACGCTCCACCCTCGCCTCCTCCGATGCACGGATCGCCGCCGCCGCCACGCTCGCCCACACGCCCCCACACGAATCACCACTCCCGCCGCGCGTCAGTGATTCCGCCGCTCGCCGGCTCATCCCCGCCACCGCCCTGCTCACCACCTACTCCTTCCTCCTCGCGCTGGGAGTCTTCCTGGTCGTCCCACGCGGGATCGCCGGCGGCCGCATGGGCAGTTGGGGTCAGGCATCCGCACAGCTCCGCACCGGCTTCACCGCCGATGTCGAACTCGGACGCGCCGGCCTCCTCTCCGAATCCCAGCGCACCGTCATGGAGGTCGCCTTCTCCGATGGCGCCAACAAGCCCCTCGGCGGCGAGGGACAGGTCTATTACCTCCGCGGCGCGGTTCTCAGCGCCTACCGCGATGGCCGATGGACCGCCGGCGCCAACAGCGCACGAGCCACACTCGACGCCGCCGAGCCCGTCTTCACCGATGCCACCCGCGATCGCATCCTCCTCCAGGATGTCGATCTCCGCGAGTCCTACTCCGACTCCGAATCTCCCCTCTTTGCCGTCTGGTGCCCCAGGTTCATGAAGTCACCCAGCGCAGGTCTCAACACCCGCCCCAGCGCCGGTCAAGTCTGGTACCGCTCCGCTCGCCGCACCGGACCCATCCGCTACACCGCCCACTCCGTCGATCAGCCCGTCCCCACCAACGTCACCGAACGCAACGCCACCGCCGGCTTCGACTCAGAAATCGTCCACACCTTCACCGCCGACATCCTCAGAAACGCCGAGCTCGACCCCGACCCCGCCACGCGCCCGCCATCCCAGGATCACGCCGTCGCCCGCATCCTCACCGGCTACCTCCGCGGAAAGTTCGCCTACACCACCGACATCGCCAGCCCCAACCCCGGCCAGGATCCCATCGAGTGGTTCCTCACCACCGAACGCCGAGGGCACTGCGAGTACTTCGCCTCCGCGCTCGCCGCGATGTGCCGATCCGTCGGCATCCCCGCCCGAGTGATCGCCGGCTACGTCGCCACCGAATACGACCCCGCACGCGGCATCTACACCGTCCGGGAAAGCAACGCACACGCCTGGACCGAAGTCCAGATCGGCATCGGCACCTGGATCACCTTCGACGCCACGCCCCCCGTCGCCTTCATGGAGATCCACGAGCCCCAGCCCAGCTGGCGCATGCGGATCGCCCGCCTCATGGATTCACTCAACGACACCTGGACCAACAGCATCGTCATGTTCGATGCACAGCAGCAGCGCCGCGTCTTCGACATCGACCGCCTGCGCATGTCCTGGCTCGAACCCGTCACCCGCCAGGCCGCCGAGGAATACTCCCAAAGCCGCGGCCGGTCCCTCATCAAGTACATGCTCGTCACCGCCGGCGCCCTCACCGCCCTCACCGCGCTCTCGGTCGTCGCCACCCGCGCCTTCGCCGGCCTCTCAAGAATCGTCTTCCGCCGCACCCGCACGCGCACCCGCTCAACCGCACGCACCGACCCCCACCTCCGCTCCCTCCTCCAGCACGCCGGCTTCTACGACGATGCCCTCGACCTGCTCGCCAAAGCCGGCATCCCCAAGCCCGACCCCATCCCACCCCTCACCTACGCGAACCACCTCCACCAGATCGACCCCACCGCCGCCAACGCCTTCGAATCCCTCACCCTCGCCTACTACCAACTCCGCTTTGCAAGAACCCCTCTCACACCCGCGCAAATCGCGCACACCAAGACCCAACTCGAACACCTCCGGGCCGCAATCACCAAACCTCGCGCCTGACCAACCTTCCCGCTCACGTCCATACATCCCGACACAAGCCATCGACACCCGCGTGATCGATGCACCAACTGCGCCGTGAACTGTCAAACTCACTTGCGCCGTGAGCCGTCAAACTCCCGGGCTTGAAGCCCGAAGGGCTTATCGAACATAGCCGGGGGTTGAGCGAGTCTTCGAGCGAAACCCCCGGAAAGCAGGCTTGAAAGACCCGCACCCCGAAGGGGTGCTAGTGGTCTGAGTCAGAAGTATGCAGACAGAATCTCTTGACAGAAGCGATGATGTCGTCGGCGGACTTGGTCCATTGGAAGGGCGTGGGCGTATCGTTGGCGGCGTCGAGGTATGCGGTGACCG
>JADLBU010000006.1 GCA_020847535.1 Phycisphaerales bacterium | reverse complement strand
CGAGTACATCGAGATGTTCTACAACCGGCAGCGGCTCCACGCCGCTCTCGGATACCTCAGCCCCCAGCAGTTCGAGGAACGTAACATTGGATAGAAGTCGGTCAACGGAAAATGGGTCAGGTCATGCTGCCGGCCCAGTTCACCGAGTACATGAAGCGCGTCTACGACTTCGGTACGATCTCGAACCGCCGAGACTTCAACGGGGATGGCTTCCTGAACTCGGCAGACCTCGACGATTTCGAGGACCAGCACGCAACCTACCTTGGGCGATCCAACAGCAACTGGGTTCACGGGGATGTCAACGGGGACCACCAGGTGACCTCGTCGGATGCGCTGCTGTATCGCCACTGGTACCTGAACCAGGGGAGCGTCAACCCGCCGTACACCGCCAACCTCGGCACCGCCAACCCCGACAACGCGCTCACCAAGCCGTAAGTGGAGGATCGTTTCAGAGGTTTGGACTCCCGGGCTGCTTGTGTGGTTGGCTGAGGCAGCGCAAAGACCGGTCCAGGGGCGAGCGATGCAGCTCGCCCTTGGCCATGTCGTAGCTGTGGCTAAATGTGGGGGTAGAGCCAGGCGGTGGCGGTGAGGATGGCGAACAGGATCGCGGAGGCCTGGAAGGGGCGGTCGTGGGTGGCGAGTTCGGTGGGGTCGTCGTAATCGCCGCGTTCGACGAGGACGAGGCAGCGGAGAAGGCTGTAGGTGGCGGGGATCATGGTGAGCCAGAGGATGGTGAAGGAGGGGCCGCTGTCGCCGCGGGCGGAGCGGAGGCCGAAGGCCTGAACGTAGCCAGCGTAGGTGAGGAGGGTGGCGACGGCGGTGACGACGACGAGCATGCGGAGGATGTCGTCGGTGTAGCGGGACTGGACCGCGCGGGCGGCGGCGGCATCGTGGGGGTTGCCCATGGTGCGGCGTTCGCCGAGGCGCTTGGAGAAGGCCAAGAACATGGAGATGAAGAAGGTGGAGTTGACGAGCCAAGGGCTGGGTTCGATGCCGCCTGCGGAGCAGCCGGCGAGCACGCGGAGGACGAAGCCCAGGGCCAGGCTGATGACATCGACGACGACGCGGTGCTTGAGGATGTAGCTGTAGGCGATCACGTTGAGGGCGTAGAGAGTGAGGATCGCGAGGGGCCACTGCCAGTGCTGGCCATCGCGATCGGTGAGTGCCCAGGCGGCCATGATCGCGGCGGCGAGCGCGAAGAGGATGGCGGCGAAGGCGAAGGCTTGGGAGGTGGAGATTCGGCCTGAGGCGATCGGGCGGTGTTTTTTGCGGGGGTGGACGCGATCGAGTTCTCGGTCCTTGAGGTCGTTGAGGGTGTAGCAGGCGCTGGCGGTGAGGCAGAAGGCGATCGCGGTGAGGAGAACGCCGGTCCAGTCGGGGCGAGTGCCGGCGGCGATCGCGTAGAGGGGGCCAACGAGCACGAAGGCGCTCTTGGACCACTGGGCGGGGCGGGCGAGCTTGATGAAATCAACCAGCATGCAACCGGGATGCGAACGCGCATCGTACAGGGTTACATTCGGCCCGTGGAGGTGTTGGTCTGAAGAACCCGGTTCCGGGAGCCGTGAAGCCGAGGCAGGTTCGCATACTGGAAGGGAGTTGGCATGCTTCTCCGAGATTGCCGAGGGGGCCGTACGGACGTGGGTGCGGCCGGTGTGGTGGTCGCGGCGGTCCTGATGGGTGCGGCGGGTCGGGCGAGCGCGGGATCGACGTACAACATCATGCTGACGGGGTACTGGCCGCCGACCAACGAGATGGTGCGGCCTTTCAGCACCAACACCGAGCAGAATCCCGAGGGTTGGAAGGGTGGGAACTTCAAGGGGCGGGGGTACAACGTGTACTCGTTCTTCCCGGAGTTCCCCGGGGGGACGGGGGTGAACAGCAAGGGTGTGGGGGACCTGGAGGTGGATTACCAGGACACGGATGCGGACTGGGAGCGGATTACGAACGATGTGAAGCCGTGTGCGATCATCACGTTCAGCTGGGCACCTGGGACGACGAACCGGGGGCAGAAGGACTGGGAGATCGAGGGCCGGAACCGGAACCGGACGACCTGGTCCAACGACTACCAGGCGCCGTTCAAGCCTGACAAGATCCCACCGGACGACACGATCGCCCCGAACGCGTGGCGGGATTCGACGCTTCCGAAGGAGGCGATCCGGGATGCGGTGGCGGCGGCGGGGGTGGGAGTGGTTCCGTGGATCGATAACGCGGGCGGCGGGTCGTTCCTGTCGGAGTACATCGGGTACAAGGGCGTGTGGTACCAGAGCCGGCATTCATCACCGGATGATCCGTACCAGACGTTCGCGGCGGGGCATGTGCATGTGGGGTCGAAGGTGACGGTTGAGGAGGGTCGGCTGGCGACCGAGATCACGCTGGACCAGTTGATGAACTACCTGGATACGGTGATTCCGGCGCCGGGGCCGGCGCTGGTGTTCACCGGCGCGGTTTTGGCGGTGGTCCGGAGGCGGCGATAGGGAGGTGCGGTGGGGGGGGGTGGGCAGTGGGGTGGGATAGGAACGAGCCCTCAGCGCTGAATCGCGCGAAACCGGTGGGTACGTCGGTGGCCGTGTTCGGTACACTGGCGGCATGACACGGTCAATGTCCGTTCGGGTTGTGGCGTTGCTGGCGGCGGTGAGCGCTTCGGTGCTTGCTCAGCCTACTTCCACTTCACCACTGGATCCTCCATCCAACGGGATGCGGAGAGCGGATCCATCGTGGCATGCGCTGGTGAATGCGACGGTGCATGTGTCGCCATCGTCGACGCTGGAGCATGCGACGGTGGTGGTGCGCGATGGGCGGATCGTGTCCGTAACGGCTGCGCCCGCGCCGGGGGGCGATGGATCAGCGCCCAAGGCGCCGGCCGGGCCTGAGGGCGCGCGGGTGTGGGACTGCTCGGGGCTGCATGTGTACCCGGCGTTCATTGATCCGTACGTGGAGGTAGATGCCCCGCGGCCTGGGAAGGATGCGCCGGGGCGGCACTGGAACGGGAACGTGACGCCGGAGCGGAAGGCGATCGACGGGTTGTTGACGGAGCAGGCGGCCAAGGAGCTGCGCGACATCGGGTTCGGGGCGGCGGGGATCAGCCCGCGCGGGGGGATCTTCCGCGGGATGGCATCGGTGGTGTCGCTGGCGGAGCGGGATGCGGATGCATCGAGCGCCAAGCCGGCGGTGTACGCGGCGGATGTGTACGAGGCGGTGGCGTTCGAGACGGGTGGGGGTGGGGAGAGCACGGCGTGGCCTTCGTACCCCGGATCGCAGATGGGGGCGATCGCGCTGATGCGCCAGACTCTGATCGATGCGGACTGGCAGACCGATGCGCGGGCGGCGGGTGCTTACAGCGGGCCGGGCAACTCGCTGGATGCGCTGGACCGGCAGCGGACGACGGGTCCGGCATGGTGGATGACCAAGGAGCGTTCAAGCGCGGCGGGGGGATTGCCGCTGGTGTTTGACTGCGCCGACGAGCTGGATGTGCTGCGGGCGGAGAAGATCGCCAAGGAGTTCGGGCGAGCGGCGGTCATGCTGGGATCGGGGCTGGAGTTCCGGCGATTGGCGGGGATGGCGGGGACGGTGAAGCGTCCGTTCATCCTGCCGGTGAGCTATCCCGAAGCGCCGAAGATGACCTCGGTTTCGGAGGCGGATGCGATCGAGCTGCGCGAGATGATGACGTGGGAGCAGGCGCCGACGAACCTGCGTCGGCTGCGTGAGGCGGGGGTTGAGATCGCGCTGACGACCAGCAAGCTGCGCGGCAAGGGGAAGTTCTGGGAGAACGTGCGGACGGCGATCCGGCATGGGTTGTCGCCGGCGGATGCGATGGGGATGGTGACGACCGAGCCGGCGCGGCTGATGGGGGTTGCGGATCAGGTGGGCGAGGTTTCGGTGGGGCGGCGGGCGAACCTGACGGTCACGGATGCGGACTGGTTTGATGCGGAGGTTGCGAAGGCGGAGGGGAAGAAGCCCAAGATCCGCGAGGTGTGGGTGGATGGGCAGCGGCATGAGGTGACGGCTGCGCCGGGGATGAAGATCGAGGGGGTGTGGGATGTGGCGATCACCTCCCCCCCACCGGCTCCGCTGGGCGCTGCCGAGGGGAAGATGAAGCTCACGTTCTCGTTCGATGATGACAACAAGCTGACGATCACGAAGCTGTCGGTGGGCGAGGATGGGAAGGTCAAGGAGGACAAGGTCAAGCCCAAGGAGCAGCGGCTGGAGAAGAACCGGCTGAGCTTCACGTTCGAGCATGAGCCGTTCGGGGAGCCGGGTGTGTTCATCACGCAGGGTGTGGTGGAGGGTGATGAGATCTACGGGGATTTCATACGGTCGAGCGGGGCGCGGATGACGTTCTCTGCGAAGAAGCGGCCGGCGCTGGTGGGGATCGGCGAGTGGAGGGTGGTGGAGTTTGACGGGAAGGCCAAGATCGCTGGTGCGCGCGACCAGGTGCGGTTGTCGATCACGCGGGATGCGGTGAAGCTGGTGTTCACGGATGAGGCGGGGAAGCGGACGGTGATCAAGGGTGAGGATGTGAAGGTGGGGGCGGATGAGAAGAAGCAGATGGCGCCGCTCGCCGCCGCCGTGCCGGCCGAAGGTGAGAAGCCGGCGGAGAAGGAAGAAAAAGAGCCGGTGGGGTTCGCGGCAAGCTTCAAGCACGACATGGAGAAGCTGGGGGGCAAGGGGAAGTCATCGGACACGCTGATCGCGGATCCCGCGGATGCGAACGTGCTGATCGGCGAGGCGGTGCTGCCGAAGGAAGAGGGGCAGGCGGAGGCGAGCAAGCACGCGTACAAGCTGCGGCGGATGACGGAGGCGGAGATCGCGGCCGAGAAGCGGGCGGGGATCCCGCGCGGGATGACGGGGACGTGGCGGGTGACGCTGGTGGATGACGATCCCAAGCTCGTGGGTTCCAAGCCCGAGGAGGCCAAGCTCATCATCGTGGATGAGAAGGGGAGCGTGATGCTGAAGGGTCACGCGAGCGATGGCAAGGCCATCGAGATGAGCACGCGGACGGCGAAGGTGACGGATGGATCGATCGCGTACGAGGTTGACATGGGTCAGATGGATCCGGCCCAGCAGGGGAAGGTTGTAAAGGCAGAGGCCCGGCGCCTTGGGGAGCTGTTGATCGGGACGATGCTCGCGCCCGATGGGAGCGCGCACACGTGGAAGGCTGCGCGAGTGGCGAACTGGGGGGATGAGCCTGGGGATGATGATGGCGAGATCCTGGAGATCGCGGCGGTGCCGGAGGGGATCACGTATCCGTTCGGACCGTATGGATCTGCCGAGCCGCCGAAGCAGCAGTCGGTGGTGGTGAAGAACGCGACCATCTGGACGAGCGGGCCGGCGGGGACGATCAAGAACGGCACGCTGGTGGTGAGCAATGGCAAGGTGCAGATGGTGGGGGCTGATGTCGCGGTGAAGATGCCCGAGGGCACGATGGTGATCGATGCGCAGGGCAAACATGTGACGGCGGGATTGATCGATTGCCACTCGCACACGGGGATCAGCCGGGGTGTGAATGAGGGTGGGCAGGCGGTGACGGCGGAGGTCCGGATCGGGGATGTGACGAACCCGGATTCGATTTCGTGGTACCGGCAGCTCGCGGGCGGGATCACGGCGGTGAACAACCTGCACGGATCGGCGAACCCGATCGGCGGTCAGAACCAGGTGAACAAGAACCGCTGGGGTGCAACCCTGCCGGATGATCTGCACTTTGAGGGGGCGATCCCGGGGATCAAGTTCGCGCTGGGTGAGAACGTAAAGCAGGGGAACGGGGATCGCGTGGTGACGCGATATCCGCGTTCGCGGATGGGCGTGGAGACGCTGATCCGGGATCGATTCACGGCGGCGAAGGAGTACATCGGGCAGCGCCAGAAGAAGGGATTCCACCGGGACCTGGAGCTTGAAGCGATTGCGGAGATCCTGGAAGGCAAGCGGCTGGTGCATTGCCACAGCTACCGGCAGGATGAGATCTTCATGCTGTGCCGACTCGCCAACGAGTTCGGGTTCAAGGTCGGGACGTTTCAGCACATCCTGGAGGGGTACAAGGTCGCCGACGAGCTTGCCAAGCACGGCGGGGCATCGGGGTTCAGCGACTGGTGGGCGTACAAGATCGAGGTGCAGGATGCGATCCCGCAGGGCGGGCCGATCATGTACGAGCAGGGGGTGCTGGTGTCGTACAACTCGGATTCGGATGAGATGGCGCGGCGGATGAATGTTGAGGCGGGGAAGGCGATCAAGTACTCGGGCGGGGTGGATGGCAAGCCCGGGATCGCCCCCGAGGAGGCGCTGAAGTTCGTGACGCTCAACCCGGCGAAGCAGCTGCACATCGACTCGAAGGTCGGATCACTCGAGGTCGGGAAGGATGGCGACTTTGTGATCTGGTCGGGAGAACCGCTGTCGACGATGAGCAGGGCGGAGCAGACGTGGATCGATGGGCGGTGCTACTTCTCGCTGGAGAAGGACAAGGCATTGCGCGAGCGGATCGCCGGCCAGCGGGCCCGGCTGACGCAGAAGATCCTGGGCGGGAAGAAGGATGGGCAGAAGGAGGCGGATGCCAAGGCGGAGGCGAGCACGCCGGGTGATCAGCCTGCGGGGCAAGGTCGGCGGCGTCGGCGACCGGAGGATGATGCGGGGGGTGGTCTTGGGTCGGGCGCTGATGACACGCTTGCGCTGGATCGGGCGCCGACGGACTGGTACATGCGGAAGTTCTACTACGAGCGGTACATGCGCGGGCTGCCGATCGATGCAGCGCTTGCGGGTGAGTGCGGCTGCTACGGAAATTGAAGACAGGACTCACCACAGAGGCACAGAGGGCACCGAGAAGAAATCTTTTGTTTTGGGGAATGCCATGGGATTTGGAATGAGCAGGCGTGGGACGGTGCGGGCGGCGATCGCGGTGGTCGCGGGTGCGTGTGCTGCGACGGCGAGCGGGCAGGATTTGACGCATAAGGCCGGGCCGCAGGGTCGGCCGGTGGTGTTGTCGGGGGGGACGGTGCACACCGTTTCGGGGGAGACGATCCAGAGGGGGTATGTGCTGTTCCGGGATGGGAAGATCGAGGCGGTGGCGCGCGAGCCGCTGCCGAGGTTTTCGGATGCGGGGAGCATCCAGATCATCGATGTGACGGGGCTGCACGTGTTCCCGGGGATGATCTCGGCGGATACGCAGCTTGGGCTCGTGGAGTTTCCGCCGATCCGGGTGACGGTGGATACGGGGGAGATCGGTGAGGTTTCGCCGGAGGTGCGGCCGAGCGTGGCGGTGAACCCGGATTCGACGTTGCTGCCGGTGACGAGGACCAACGGGATTCTGACGGCGGCGATCATGCCTTCGGGGGGGCCGGTCGCGGGCCAGGTGTCGGTGATCCGGCTGGATGGCTGGACGACCGAGGAAATGACGGTGAAGGGGTGCGTGGGGGTGCTGGTGAACTGGCCGAACGTTCGGCCGATCACGGCGTGGTGGATGGACCGATCGGCGGATGACCAGCTTAAGGAGATCCGTGAGCGGATCGCGACCATCGACGACACGTTTAAGACAGCGCGGGCGTATGCGGCAGCACGTGAGGCGGACGCGAGCAGCCCGGTAGATCTGCGGTGGGAGGCGATGCGCGGGGTGTTCGAGGGGGAGAAGGGCAAGCGTGAGACAGCGCCGGTGCCTGTGTTCATCAGCGCCAACGAGCGAGATCAGATCACGAGCGCGGTGAGTTGGGCGGCGGAGATGGGTGTGCGGGTGGTGATCGTGGGTGGGCGGGATGCGGTGGAGTGCGCGGAGCTGCTCAAGCGGCACGATGTGGCGGTGATCGTGGAGGGGACGTTCGCGTTCCCGCGGCGGGATGATGCGCCGTACGACGATGCGTACTCGCTGCCGGCGCGGCTGCACGCGGCGGGCGTGAAGTTCTGCATGTCGTGCGGGGACCGGACGGCCAACGAGCGGAACCTGCCGTACGCGGCGGGGATGGCGGTGGCGCACGGGCTGCCGGTGGAGGCCGCGCACAGGGCGATCATGCTGTGGCCGGCGCAGATACTGGGTGTGGGTGACACGCTGGGGTCGCTGGAGGTGGGCAAGTCGGCGAGCATCATCGTGACGGACGGGGATCCGCTGGAGATCACGACCAACGTGCGGATGGCGTTCATCGATGGCCGGAAGGTGGATCTGCGGAACAAGCAGACAGAGCTTGCGGCGAAGTACCGGGAGAAGTACCTGCAGCAGAAGGCGGGGGGGCGCGGGAACGTGGAGTCGGAGAGCGATGCGGGCAGTGGTGGAGGGCAGGGGGGGCGGTAGGTCGTGGGAGGGTGATGGGGGTGAGGGGGTGATGGCAGCGTGAACTCCTACGCTCTGGTCTTATGCGGCACATCACGCTGATCACGACGGGTGGGACGATTGAGAAGACGTATGACGAGCTGACGGGGAAGCTCGAGAACCGCTCATCGGTGGTGCGGCGGATGGTGTTGCGTCTGCGGCTGGAGGAGGTGGCGGTCAGCTTTCACGAGCTGATGAGCAAGGACAGCCTGTACATGACGGATGACGATCGGCGACGGATCGTGGAGGCGGTGCGAGCGGCGGGCGGAGCGGGGGGGGCGGGGGAGCTGGTGACGGAGGCGAGCGGGATCGTGATTCTGCACGGGACGGACACGCTGACGAACACGGGTGAGAGGCTGCACGCGGAGATTGCGAATCCGCGGGTGCCGATCGTGCTGACGGGGGCGATGCGTCCGTATGAATTGAAGCGGAGCGATGCGGTGCAGAACCTGACGGAGGCGATCTTTGCGACGGGTGTGCTGGAGGCGGGTGTGTATTGCGTGGGGCATGGGCGAGCGCTGAGGTTCCCGGGGGTGGTGAAGGATCGGGAGCGGGGGACGTTTGTCAAGCAGTGTTGAGTGCTGAGTCCGCTGATGCCTGCTGCCTACTGTGTGGCATGGCAACACCTGTAGAAATGAAGACTTCGCTGGGGGATATCCGGATCGAGCTGGATGAGCAGAATGCACCGATCTCGGTGCGGAACTTTCTGTCGTATGTCGACAGCGGGCATTACGACGGGACGATCTTTCATCGCGTGATCAGCAACTTCATGATCCAGGGCGGGGGTTTCACGCCGGACATGAAGCAGAAGAAGCAGTCGGCGACCATCAAGAACGAGTGGAAGAATGGGCTGAAGAATCAGCGCGGGGCGCTGGCGATGGCGCGGCTGGGGGGTGATCCTGACTCGGCGAGCTGCCAGTTCTTCATCAACGTGAAGGACAACAGCTTTCTGGATCAGCCGCAGCCGGATGGGGCCGCGTACGCGGTGTTCGGGAAGGTCGTGAGCGGGATGGATGTGGTGGACAAGATCAAGGCGGTGCGGACGGGAACCAAGTCCGGGCACCAGGATGTGCCGGCGGAGCCGGTGACGATCACGAGTGTGAAGAGGGCTTGAAGGCGGGCAGTGGGGGGTGGGCAGCAGGCAGTCGGGTGGAAGTGGAGACCGTAGAGGGGGTAGGTCCGAGCACTCGGTGGGTTCTACGGGCTTGACATAAATCAAAGAGAAGGGCCCGCACCGGGTGGTGCGGGCCCTTCATGTTTTTGAGTGGCGGCAGGGGGTTTCGTGCAGATGCGGGTGCTTGGGGAGGATGGTGAGAACCCTCTCCAACCCCTCTCTCGGGGGGGGCTTTCAGCAGCCGGCTTCGAAGGCGTGGACGAAGGCGATGAAGTCGTCGAGATCGACGAAGCCGGAGTTGTCGTAGTCGGAGGGTGCGAGCACGGAGATCTCGGCGGGGATGGTGGGGAAGGAGCCGCAGTCGTCGGTGATGATGCAGTCGTAGGTGCCGCCATCGGCGCAGTCGATGGGGCTGATGGTGAGCTGGGTGGTCTGCGCGCCTGAGAAGCGGCCGTCATCGACGATGGGGACGCCTTCGCGGCGCCACTGGAAGCTGAGGTCGCCATCGCCGATGGCATCGACTACGAGGGAGACTTCATCGCCTCCGGTGTAGGTGGTTGAGTCGGGCTGGAGGAAGATGGTGATGGTGGAGGAGCCCTGCTCGATGGAGCCGGCTTCGGCAACGCCGAAGAAGTTGGTCCCGCCATTGGCGAGCACGTTGGAGGTGGGGATGTTCTGGGAGCAGGAGTAGGGGGCGATCCGTCCGCCGCCGCCGGATCCGCCGATGGTGGCGTTTCCGCCGTTGGCGGAGATGATTCCCGAGCCGCCGATTTCGGTGGCGAGGGCGTAGATGCTGCCGCCGGAGCCAGCGCCGGCCTCGTTGCTGACGTAGTTCTGGCCGTTGGCGCTGAGGGTTCCGTTGACGATGATGTGGCCTGGTGAGATGAGGTGGATCTTTCCCCCGCCTCCGCCGGCGCTCACTCCGCCGGAACCGGTGTCATCGCTGCCGCCGGAGCCGAGGTTGTCGGGGTAGGAGGCAAAGCCGTAGGTGCCGCCGCCGAGGGCTCCGCTGGCGGCGTTCCTGCCTGCGCCGCCGTATCCACCCCCGCCGCCGGAGGAACCAGGAGAGCCCGCGGCGGGTCCGAGGGTCGCGGGGTATCTGCGGCCATCGCCGCCGATGACGCCCGTGGGATCGATCGTGATGTCGCCGAGGACATCGAGCAAGAGGCCGGCTTCATCGCCGTGCCTGTGGGTGAGCAGGCCTGCGCCGCGCACGATGACATTGCCATCAACCTGCACGCGGCCGCTGAACTCGGTGCCTTCGCCGGAGCCGCCGAAGTTGTCGACGATAAGGGTGCTGAACTCGGCATCGGGCTTGAGGAAGACGGTGCCGGCGCCGGCGCGGCCGTAGGTGTTGTCACCGCCCTAGGCGTTGAAGGCGCCGGTGAAGGTTGAGGTTCCGTAGGTGATGGCGATCCGCCCGCCGCCGCCGGAGCCGCCGGAGGTGACGTTACCGCCTCTGGCGGTGATGGTGCCGGAGCCTGCAAGCGTTTCGCAGTCGATGAGGAGCGAGCCGCCTGAGCCTCCGCCGGCTTCACCTGCGAGGTTGATCTGGCCGTCGGCGGAGAGGAGTCCGTCGACGGTGAGCACGCCGCCGACGGTGAGGTTCAGGGCTCCGCCGCCAGCGCCGCCGTTTCCTCCGCCGACGTTGACGTCATCGCCGCCGCCGGAGCCGAGCTCCATGGGTTCGGTGACGGAGCCGTAGCAGTCACCGCCGGCGATCCCGTTCCCGGCATCGCGTCCGGCGCCGCAGTCGGCCGAGCCGCCGCCGACGGGGTTGCCGCACATGTCGCTGGCGCCGAAGATGTCGGCCCAGTCGGCGATCCCGTTGTTGTTGCAGTCGGTCATGAGTCCATCGGCGATGTCGCACTCGTCGGGGGTGCCGCTGTCGTCGAGGTCGAGGCTGGTGCAGTTGGTGTAGATGTCATCGGCATCGTCGACGCCGTTGTTGTTGCAGTCGTCAGCGCGGGTTGATTGGAGCGACAGGCCGCAGATCGAAAGGATCGCCAGTACGGAACGGGTTTTCATGACGTTTCTTCGGGGTTTGGTTCGGCGAGCCCCGCGAGGGGGGCCACCGTATCAGGAATCGCAGGGGATGAAAGTGGGGGCTTTACTAAACTTTGGCGAGTCTTGTCGGAGTGCGTGGCTGATCCGGTCTCCGGGGTGGGGAATATGCGGGCAACCCGTGGGGGTTGGAAGTTTGCTATCTTTGATCCTCCCGTTTGCGGTCAGGCCCCGGGTTCCAGGGGGCTCGCGCGATCGGGGTCGGAGGCCGGCTGGTGCCCGTTTCGAGGGCGGGCTTTGCATTCCGGATAGAAAGGAAGCGACATGGGCGCGATGAGATTGATCGCTCGGACGGCATCGGTGCTGATGATCGGGTTTGGTTTGGCGGGGCTTTCCGGATGCGAGCAGAAGTCGGGCACGGGCACGGGCACGGGCACTGGCGCTGCTGCGCCCGCGGGAAACGCGACCAAGGCTCCGAGTGAGACTGCGAGCAGCGGCGGGACCAAGGCACCGGGGGGTTCTGAAGCGCCCAAGACCGACAGCGCTGCGGCCGCGCCGGCTGCGGAGGGCTCGGCCGACGACATTGTGATCGGGCACTACGCATCGATCACGGGATCGGAGGCGACCTTCGGGATCTCGACGGACCAGGGGATCCAGATGGCGGTCGCGGAGCGGAACAAGGCCGGGGGCGTCAAGGGCCGGCAGATCAGGCTGATCACGCACGACAACCAGGGCAAGCCGCAGGAGACCCAGACGGTGGTGACGCGGCTGATCGAGGGGGACAAGGTGGTGGCGGTGCTGGGTGAGGTCGCCAGCTCGCGATCGCTTGCGGGCGCTCCGATCTGTCAGCGCAAGGGAATCCCGATGATCACACCCTCGAGCACCAACGAGGATGTGACGGCGGTGGGCGACATGATCTCGCGGGTGTGCTTCATCGATCCCTTCCAGGGGCTGGTGGGAGCGAAGTTCTGCGCGGAGACAATGAAGTTCAAGAAGGGCGCTGCGCTGTACAACCGTGCCCAGGCGTACTCGTCGGGGCTCAAGACGGTGTTTGTCGATTCGTTCAAGAAGCTGGGCGGTGAGGTGGTCGCGGAGGAGGCGTTCAGCGATGGCGACAATGACTTCTCGGCGCAGCTGACGGCGATCCGGGTAAAGAACCCCGAGTTCATCTACGTGCCGGGGTACTACACGGAGGTGGTGAACATCGCGCGGCAGGCGCGGAAGCTCGGGATCACCTGTCCCTTGGTGGGGGGTGACGGATGGGACTCGGAGGAGCTCAAGAACGCGGGGGATGCGCTGAACAACTGCTACTTCTCGAACCACTACTCGCACGAGGACACTCGTCCGGAGGTGCAGGAGTTCGTGAAGAAGTACCAGGACCAGTACAAGAAGGTTCCGGACGGGCTGGCGGCGCTGGGGTATGACGCAGCGCGGCTGTTGTTTGACGCGATGGAGCGTTCTCCTTCGCTGGGTGGAAAGGACCTGGCTGGGGCGATCAACTCGACGAAGAACTTCGCGGGCGTGACGGGGAACATCACGATCGATGCGAACCGGAACCCGACGAAGGATGCGGTGATCCTGGAGATCGTGAACGGGGCGTTGAAGTACAAGGCGACGATCAAGCCGTGAGAGAAGGCACTGGGCACTGGGGACTGGGGAGGCTCAAGGCCAGCCGCCCGTGATCGTTGCATGACGCAGTTTCTTCAGACACTCTTTGACGGTGTGACGGTCGGGTGCCTGTACGCGCTGATTGCGCTCGGGTACACGATGGTGTACGGCATCTTGAAGTTCATCAACTTCGCGCACTCGGACGTGTTCGCGCTGGGTGTGTGGCTGTCGATCACGATCGCCTCGTGGCTGGGGATCGGCGCCACGGGCCAGCCGACACCGGCGTGGTACATGGGGCTCCTGGTGCTGATGGGGGCGATGGTGATCTGCGGGCTCGTAGGGTTCACGATCGAGCGGGTCGCGTACAAACCGCTGCGCAAAGCGCCGCGGTTGAACGTTTTGATCACGGCGATCGGGGTCTCGCTGCTTTTGCAGAACCTGGGTCAGCAGAAGTTTACGTTTGGGCCGTACCCCAAGAGCTTCCCGACGCTGATGGAGAGCAGCTCGCTCTTCTCGGTGTCGGGGGTGCAGGTGCGGCTGTCGGACGTGGCGGTGATCGGGACGGCCGTGGTGCTGATGGCGGCGCTGCAGTACCTGATCTATCACACCAAGCTGGGGTCGGCGATGCGGGCGGTGTCGTTCAACACGCGCAACGCGAGCCTGATGGGGATCAACGTTGATCGGGTGATCAGCTTCACGTTCATCGTGGGGACCATGCTGGCGGCGGCGGCGGGGTTCCTGTACGGGCTGAAGTACGAGGGGCAAGCCAAGCAGACGGCCGACTCGATGTGGGTCATGCTGGGTCTGAAGGCGTTCGTGGCGGCGGTGGTGGGGGGGATCGGCAACGTGCGCGGGGCGGTGCTGGGCGGGCTGCTCATCGGGCTGATCGAGTTCTTCGGGGTCGCGTACCTGTCGAGCCAGTACCGGGATGCGTACGTGTTCGCGATCCTGATCCTGGTGCTCTTGCTCAAGCCTGAGGGCGTGCTGGGGAAGGCGACGGTGGAAAAGGTCTAGTGAACCGGCTCATCGACCATACCCGCCAGCTCTCGCCGCCCAGGTGGACGGTGCTGCCGCGCGCAGTGTGGCCGCTGTTGGCAGGGGTGGTTGTTGCGCTGATCGCGTATTACCTGGTGGGGCCGAATATCAGCGGGTTCTCGAGCAAGCTGATGTTGATCGCCGGGACGAACATCATCCTGGCGGTGAGCCTGACGGTGGTGAACGGGTTCACGGGCCAGTTCTCGATGGGGCACGCGGGGTTCATGGCGGTCGGCGGGTATATCTCGGCGACCATCACGTATTACGGATCGATCAAGCTCCTGGGGACGGCGGAGTTTGCGGGCGGGGCGCTGTCGTGGACGGGGAGCGGGGCGCACGCGGGGCCGTTCATCGGCAAGGGGGATCTGATCTTCGTCGCATCGTGCATCATGGGCGGGCTGGGGTCGGCGGCGGCGGGGTATATCGTGGGTCTGCCAAGCCTGCGGCTGCGCGGGGATTACCTGGCGATCGTGACGCTGGGGTTTGGCGAGATCGTGCGCGTGCTGCTGCAGGGGACTCCGGACCAGGTGCAGCCGTGGAAGGCGAGCCAGGCGGTGGACACGCCGTGGTACGAGCTGCTCATCAAGCTGGGTGGGCCCAAGGGCTTCAACCTGCTGCCGACGTACACGACGCTGTTCTGGGTGTACCTGTTCGTGGTGCTGACGCTGATCGTGTGCTATCGGCTCAAGACCAGCTCGAGCGGCCGGGCGTTTCTCTCGATCCGGGAGGATGAGGTTGCTGCGCAGGCGATGGGTGTGGATGTCACGAAGTACAAGGTGCGTGCGTTCGTGATCGCGAGTTTCTTCGCGGGGCTGGCTGGCGGGCTGTACGCGATGGATATCGGGGCGATCAACGCGGGGGATCTGGGGTTCCAGAAGTCGTTTGACTTCATCATCATGGTGGTGCTGGGGGGGATGGGGTCGATCTCGGGCGCGACCCTGGCGGCGATCATTTTGACGCTATTGCCGGAGGTGCTGCGTGATCTTCCGCCGGTATGGCCGGCGGGGCTGGTGCTGCTGGGGATCATGGCGGTCGTTCAGGCGGTGCGGAAGCACTGGCATGTGAAGTCGCTGGTAGGAGTGGGGATCGGGACGATCGTGCTGGAGGGGGCGCGGCAGTTCTGCCTGTCGCAGGGGATCAACATCGCGGACTTCCGGCTGATCCTGTACGCGCTGCTGTTGATCGTGATGATGATCGCGCGGCCGCAGGGGCTTTTCGGGATCCGGGAAGTGTGGGAGCTCTTTGGGCGGAAGAAGAAGGCAGTGGGGAGCGGGCAGTAAGGGAAGAACGATCGCGTGAGTGTGTCGAGCGAGTTCATTCTGGATGTGCGGGGGATCGCGATCGCCTTCGGGGGTCTGAAGGCGGTGCAGGATTTTTCGCTGCGCATCCCTCGGCACGGGCTGTACGGGTTGATCGGTCCCAACGGGGCGGGGAAGACGACGTGCTTCAATCTCCTGACCGGCGTGTACCAGCCGGATTCGGGGGAAGTGACGCTGGATGGTGAGCGGCTCAACGGGCGCAAGCCGCACCAGATTGCGGCCGCCGGGCTGTCGCGGACGTTCCAGAACATCAGGCTCTTCGGTGAGCTCTCGGTGCTGGACAATGTGAAGCTGGGGTGTCACCTTCGCGGCAGGCACGCGATCGCCGGGACGCTGCTGCGGACGGCGTATTACACGGGACAGGAGCGGGCGATCGAGAGCCGGTCGATGGAGCTTCTGGAGATGTTCGGGCTTGCCGCGCGGGCGGGGGAGCAATCCAAGAATCTGCCGTACGGGGATCAGCGGCGGCTGGAGATCGCGCGGGCGCTGGCGACCGAACCGAAGGTGCTGCTCCTGGATGAGCCGGCGGCGGGGATGAACCCGCAGGAGAAGCTGGAGCTGCGGGCGCTGATCCGGAAGGTGCGCGACCAGTTCGGGCTGGCGATACTTTTGATCGAGCACGACATGGGCGTGGTGATGAACCTGTGCGAGCACATCACGGTGCTGAACTTCGGTCAGACGATCGCGACGGGTTCGCCGGAGAAGGTTCAGAACGATCCGAAGGTTGTGGAGGCGTATTTGGGGACGGAATAGGGGAAGAGGCGAGCGGCGAGCGTGGAACAACTGGAGCGATGCGTTGCTGACGGTATCTGACCTTGTCGTGAACTACGGTGGCATACGTGCGTTGCACGGGGTGTCGCTGCGCGTGGCGCAGGGGGAGATTGTCACGCTGATCGGGTGCAACGGGGCGGGGAAGTCGACGACGCTGCGGACGATCTCGGGGCTGTTGCGGCCGGTGTCGGGGAGCGTGTCGTTTGATGGGGCGCCGATCACGCGGCTGCAGCCGCACGCGATCGTGGAGCGGGGGCTGGCACACGCGCCGGAGGGGCGGGGCATCTTCGCCAACATGACGGTGGAGGAGAACATCGAGCTGGGGGCGTTCACGAGGAGGGACTCGGCGGGGATCGCCAGGGACCGTGAGCGGTCGCTGACGCTGTTTCCACGGCTCCAGGAGCGGTTGAAGCAGAACGCCGGGACGCTGTCGGGCGGTGAGCAGCAGATGCTGGCGATCGCACGGTCGCTGATGGCCCGTCCGCGGCTGCTGTTGCTTGATGAGCCGTCGCTGGGGCTGGCGCCGCAGGTGGTGGCGACCATTTTCAAGATCATCCGTGAGATTAATCAGGATGGGACGACGATTTTGCTGGTGGAGCAGAACGCGCACATGGCGCTGCAGGTGGCGAACCGGGCGTATGTGCTGCAGGTGGGGAAGATCGTGATGGAAGGGGATGCCAAGGAGCTGGCATCGCACGATGAGGTGCGGAAGGCGTACCTGGGAGTTGGGTAAGAAAGGGCAGTGGGGAGTGGGCAGTAGGCGGTTGGGGGAGATGGGGTAGGGGATGCAGGTTGGTCGCGGGGCGCGGGTTCGTGGGGGTTGGGGGTCGTTGACATTGGGGTGAAGGGGTTACACTCTTGGTCCGGGGCGGTGGTGGTTGGGTTCTGGCCGCTCTCGGAGGGTGAATCGGGTGTTGATCGCGGGCCGGTGCGCATCGGCCCCGAGCGGGAGCGTTGCTGGCGTGTCGCCTCAAGAAGTCGTCAGATCGGCCATCGTGTCGGGCATCGGTTCGCCGCTGCCGGATGGCTTTGCGCCCGTGTCGCTGGAGGCGGATGGCTCTGCATCGCTGCTTTCGGTGTGCGTGGTGGTGCGGACAGGTGCGGCGGCGAAGGGGACGCTGGATGACGGGCCGCTGCTGGTGGTGCGCGAGCGGCTGGATGCCAAGTGCTACCTGGGGTGCGTGGTGGATGCAGCGCTGCGGGTGCAGCGGTGGGTCGAGATCTGGGTGCAGGACATCGACGGGATCGTGGATGTCCCGCCGGCGTACCGGGATGCGCTCAACAACGCGAAGCTGGATGATCGGTGGCGCAAGTGGTGCGACACCATCGAGGCTTCGGGGCTGTCGAACGGGTTGATGCATGCGGGGTGGGAGCATCAGCACCCGACTCCGATCCTGATTGATCTGAAGGAGCTGCGGGCGATCCGGCCGATCGAGGCGGGGAGCAACAGCTATTGGCTGCTGTGCGAGGATGACGGGCTGCTGCAATCGCGCGGGCTGCCGGGGTATGGGGCGACGCCGCACCGGTATCTGCACATCCGGGAGCTGGGCGGGGAGACATTCTTCGTGCCGGTGACGCGCGGAGCGCCCTCGGGAGAGCGGTGCCTGACTCCCGAGGAGGCCCTGGGGCTGAGCGAATCTCGGATCGCGATGAACCTGTCGGCGGGCCTGATGCTCGTGAGCGAGTGGCGTGGGCCTTCGCTGGAGGAGCACATCGACGCGATCTCGGGTGAGAAAGTGGTCTCGGCGAGCGGATCGAGCGCGCGGGCGACGCCCAACGGGACGGCGGTGGGTGCCAGCGCTGGGCTGGTCGCGGGGTTTGGAAGCGGGCTGTTGACGGTGGGCCGGTCGGGTCGGCTGGCCGAGACGCTGCACCTGAAGCTGCGGCTCTTGCTGGATGCGGTGGGGGAGGTGCGTGCGGCGGTCGAGTCGGCCGAAGCACCGATGCTGAATATCACGGCCGACAGCTTCGCGGTCCGGATGTCTACTTCAGCGCCGGGGTTGCCGGCGGCGTGGACCGGGCGAGCGGTGTTGCGGCAGGCGGGGGTGGGGGTCGGGATCGAGCTGGCGGGGGGAAGTTCGACGCTGTACATGGGGCCGGGGGGCGCGACGACGGTGTATTCGCCCGGGGTGACCGGGGCGCAGGTCGCGGGGGTGGGTTCGCTGCGGATCCGGCAGGTGATCGGGGATGCGGAGGGGGCGGCAATCGAGGCCCGGCTGGTGATGCAGGAGCGTGCGGTCCTGGGTCCTGGGGATCTGTTCTGGCTGCGGGTGAGCGTGGGCGGGCAGCGGATGGACCTGTATGGGACGCCGGACTTCAAGAAGGCGACGGCGGCGACCGAGGTGCCGCTGCGGACGATCAAGCAGCCGATGACGGCGGGCGTGCAGCAGAAGCTCAAGGCGGCCGAGGGTGTGAACATCCCTGGGGTGATGTTCGAGACGCTGCCGATGGCGGGGAGCCCGCACGACCTGTACTCGCTGGTGGTGCTGGGGGTCCGGGCGCTGCTGTGCGCGGATCGGGCGCTGGGGATCGCGTGTTCGGACTTCCAGGACTTTGCCCGGGCGGTCGAGGAGGAGGCGGGGGCTGAGGAGGGCAAGCGCTCCTCGCTGGATGAGCGGATCCGGAAGCTGATCACGGGCACGGATGCGGAGGCGGGCAAGTGGCGCGAGACGGTGGGTCCGCAGCATTTGCGCCGGGAGCCTTGGGATTCCGCTTCGGCGATGGCGGTGGTGACGCCGGAGATCTGGAGCGGGGTGCTGGCAGCGCTGGTGAAGGGGCTGCCGGGGCTGGGGCCTGACAGCTCGTGCAAGGACTTCTCGGATTCGCCGACGGGTGCGCCGCAGCGGGTGTTTGACACGCTGCTGGGGGATCTGCGGTCGCTGGTGGTGCGGACGCGGTCGCTGGTGGTGAGCGATGCGGGGGCGAACGCCGAGATCCGTTCGCTGGTGCTGCGTCGTGTCAAGGCGTGAATGGTGGGGGATCGACCGGGGATGGCGGGGGGTTGGGCGGGGTATAGGTCGAGGGACAGTGGGGGGGGGGGCGGCGGGCGTTCTGGCCTACTGGCAATGTTGGCGGGTGGGATGTAGCCTTCGGAGAGGTTGTTTTTCGAGGAACTGGTCCCCGGTGGGCCGGCGGAGATCTGGTGTGCCTGTCGCGCACCGGCGTGGCCGCGGTCGATGCCGGGTAGGAATGGGCAAGGAGCTCGTGATGATCTTGAGCAGTGAGCGGGCGGGGGCGTTGAAGGCGTTGGCGGTCGGCGTCGGGCTGGTGCTGATGGCGATAGTTCTGGGTGGTTGCGGCGGCCCGAGCTACGGTCGGCACAGCATCGAGGTTTCGCTGAGCGATGCGCTCAAGGGCAAGACGGTGGAAGTGGACATGATCGGTGCCAACAACGAGCAGGCGGTCGAGACGTGGAGGACGCAGGATGTGACCAAGTACTTCTCGGCGGTCGATAGCAGCCGCCGGGAGGCTGTGGGCCGGCAGGAGTTCCGGTTCTCGGCGGGCGATTCAGGGAACAAGACGCTGTCGGCGCAGGATCCGGCGTGGGATGGTGCGTGGAAGGGTTCGCAGTCGGTGGTGGTGCTGGCGAACATCCCGTTCCTTGAGGGTGAGGGCGGCAAGCCGACGGATCCTCGGCGCGTGGTGATCACGCTGCAGCGCGGGGTGTGGGAGGGTGAAAAGGTGCAGGTGCTGGTGGGCGAGAGCGGCGTGCGTATTCTGACGCCGCAGAAGCAGCCCAAGTCCTGATCGTTTGGTCCTCGGAAACCCCTGGCGCAGGCCGGAATGGGCCGCGATCCGGTCGGGGTCTGTACACTGTGTGTGGTCATACCGACGGAGCCGAGTGACGCTCGGCTCCGTTTATGTCTAGGTCCGTATGTCTTGGTGTCGGTGCCGGCGCTGGTTCCGCGTGTGGTGCATCGCCGACCGATTGAGGGTCTGGGATGGAAGTGTTCGGCTCGTTCGAGGCGACCAAGGTCGCGCGCGAAGGCAACTTCGGCGCGGTCATGTTTGCGCGCCGTGCGGGCACGAGCGAAGAGCGGTTCGCGGTCAAGATCTTCCGTCCTCCGGAATGGATGATGGAGGAGGGCCAGATCGACAGCGAGGCGGGGTTGTTCCTCGAGTCCGCCGAGGCGCAGAAGGGTGCGCACGCGGTCGCATCGGGGTCGTGGGCGCCGGTGTATGAGATGGGCCGGTGCGAGGGCGGGGCGTGGCTGGCGAGCGATCTGTTTGAGTGCAGCCTGGAGTGGCTGCGGATCAACCATCGTGAGCTGGAGGCCGAGCACATCCAGAAGGTGATCGAGACGATCGTGCTGGGGCTGGTGGGACTGAAGCAATCGCAGGGTCGGGCGCACGGAAACCTCAAGCCGACCAACGTGCTGGTGCAGGGCCGGGCGGACCTGTTGCGGGCGCGGATTCTGCTCTGCGATCCCAAACCGGCATCGCGGAACAAGGGGATCGAAGATGAACTGCGGGATGCTCGCGATCTCGGAGACATCGTGCATCAGCTGGTGCTGCACCGGCCATTCCTGAACGTGACTGAGTGGCCGCTGCAGAGTTCGGACAAGTGGCAGCGGCTGGGGCGGGCGGGGGCGCAGTGGCTGGAGCTTGTCAACAAGCTGATCGATCCGACGACGACGAGCAAGCCATCGCTGGAAGAGATCGGGGGGATGCTGCCGCGGCCGCTGAAGATCGCCCCGATCAAGGCGGCAGCGCCGGTCGCGGGCCCGAGCGCCAAGGAGAGAGAAGAGGCGGAGCGGAAGGCGCGCGAGGCCGAGAAGAAGACACGCGAGGAGGCCGAGCGGATTGCCCGGGAAGAAGCGGATCGCCGGGTTCAGCGCGAGGCGGAGATCGCGCGCAGGGTCCGGGAAGAAGCGGAACGAAAGGCACAGGAAGAGGCAGCACGCAAGCAGAGAGAGGAAGCCGAACGCAAGGCCAAACAAGAAGAAACTGAGCGCCGCGCGAGGCAGGAGGCCGAGCAAAGGGCCAAGGCCGACGCTGAACGCAAAGTCAAGGAAGAGGCGGAGCGCCAGGCTCGCGAGGCGGAGAAAAAGGTCCGGGATCAGGCCGATCGCAAGGCGCGTGAGGAGGCGGATCGCCTCGCCAAGGAAGAGGCTGATCGAAAGGCAAAGGAAACCAAGGAGGAGACCGAGCGCAGGGCCAAGGAGGATGCCGAGCGACGTGCCCGGGAGGAGGCTCAGCGCAAGGCCAAGGAAGAAACCGAGCGTCAGGCTCGCGAGGCGGCGACGAAGGCCAGGGAAGAGGCAGAGCGGAAGGCTCGCGAAGACGCCGAGCGGCAAGCGAGGGAAGCGGCCGAGCGCAAGGCCAAGGGCGAGGCCGACCGCAAGGCACGAGAAGCCGAGAAGAAGGCTCGCGAGGACGCGGAGAAGCAGGAGAAGCAGCGAGCCAAGGAGGAGGCGGCCAGGCGGAAGGCGGAGTCCGATGCAGCGCGGAAGGTGGCACAGGCGCCGGCCGATGTTGCCGCGGCGCCTGCCGAGCAGCCGTTTGCCGCTCCCGAGGAGCGTGCGTCGAAGGTCGTGCCGGCCAAGCCGGCTGCGGGCGGCAACAAGAAGATCGTGATCGCCGCGGCAGCGCTGGTGTTGATCGCGGGCGGTGTGACCACATTCCTGATGATGAGAGGTGGGGGTGACGGCGGTGGGCGCACTCCGGGTCCAGGACCGGGCTTGACTCCGAAACAGATATCGGCGGCGGTGACGAGTGAGGTTGGTAAGCGTGGGGATGCGATCAAAGCGGCGTTGACCGAAGAGGTGCGCGGGTGGCTGAATACTCAGCGAACCTCGGCACAGTTGTCCATTGAGAAGGTGGCGAAGACGGTGGCGATCGATGCGGCGAGCAAGGCTGCAGCGCCGGCATCGGGTCAGCGGGCATCGGATGCGGTCGGGCCGGTGGTTGCAAGCGCTTCCCCGGGCGTGCGGCAGGCAGCGGAGGCGGAGTTCGGGGCGAGGGTGGTTGCCGATGCGGCGAAGAAACTGGAGCTTACAGCGCTGCGGACGTATTCCGATCAGGTTTCGGATGCGGTCCTGAAAACGCTCGGGGGCGGCGACAAAGCGTTGATCGATGCGGAGGTCGGCAAGGCGGTGCAGGCGCGGGCGGACCAGGAGTGGGCGGGTGTGTACGCGGCGGAACTGGAGCGGGAGCGAAGTGCGGCGGTGGCTGCGGCGGAGCAGGTTGCCAGCGCTGCAGCGCGTGAAACATACCTGAGAAAGCACGGTACGGACGAGGATCCGTCGCTGAAGCAGATCGCCAGCGCGGCGAGCAGCCAGGCGGGGTTGATCCCGGTTGATCGCGTGCGGGATGAACTCAAGAAGGGGATCGTCGCCTGGATGGAAACCTCCCCGGGGCTGACGATCGCGAGGGAGGCATCGAACACGGCGGCGAATCGAATTGCGGATGATGCTGCGCTTCCATCGAGCGGGCAGGATGCGCAGGGGCTGGCGGATGCGGTGCGGACGCAGGCGTTGGCGGCGGGGAGCAAGGCGGCATCGGATGCGCTGGCCGGGGCGCGTCCGCAGGACGCAGTGCGGCAGGGGTTGACCGGGCTTTCATCGCTGGCCGACGCGGTCAAAGCGGAAGTGAAGTGGGTGCTGCCCGAGGCGGACGATCCGGCGATCACGGATGCGACGGCGGCCGCGTTGCGTGCACGGGGTGAGGCCGAATGGGAAGCGGTGCTGGGGATCGGCGTGACCGAGAGGGCGGGGGCGCTGGGGATCGCATCGGCGGATGCAGCGCGGCAGCGTTTTTTGAACCGGATCAAGGCGTGTGATCCAGCGCCGGTGCGCACCGCGCTGGTCACATTGATCGCCAAGTTGGACGCCGGCGTGCAACCCGAAGATGGCGGGGGACAGATTCAGAGGGATGCGGAGGCGATCAAGGGGATGCCGTGCTATTCATCGGCGGACATTGAGGATGTCCGAGGTGAGGTTGAGGCGAGGCTGGCGCTCTTGGAGCAAATCGGCGGTGAGACGGATGTGGTTCGCTTGGCGAGCCACGCGACGCCGGCGGCGGGGAAGACGGCGGCGAGCGAGTTGATCCTGGCGTGGAATCGGCTGGGATCATCGCAGGGGAGGGTGGATCTGGGAGCACTGGGGGCGGCACGGGTGGCGGCGGTCGGGGGGTTGGAGCGGCTGACGGATTCGACCGCGCGTGAGAAGATCCTGTCGGCGATCGATTTGGCAACGGGCCGGATCTGGTCGCGTGAGGCATCGGCGGCGGCGAGCGATAAGGAGGTCGATGCCGTGAGCGCTGCCCGTCAGGCGCTGGGTGTGACGGATGCGACGGTTCCTGATGCCGTGAAGATGAACTTTGCGCTGCGGGAGTTCCGGAAGGCGATCCAGCAGCAGCAGGATGCCGGTGAGGCACGGGCGATCCGGCTTGCGGGGCCGGCGCAGGCGCTGCGGGATGCGATCCAGGGTGTGGCGGGAGCGGATGCGGATCGGCTGCGTGCGGCGGCTGGCGTGATCGCGGATTGGAAGTCGGGGGGCATACAACCTGCGCCCCCGGGGGACGATCCCACGCGGCTGGGTCCGGCGACGGTGGGATGGTCAGCGCAGTCATCCGGCGGTGGGGAGACGGTGACGTTCTCGCCTCCGGCGGGGTTTACGAACGTCGACCCTCTTGTGTTTCATCGGATCGGGTCGGCGTACCTGTGCGAGACGGAGCTGTCGTTTGGTCAGTTTGCGGGTGCGTTCCGTGATGGCCTGGCGCCGATCGCCCAGAGCTATGGCAATCCATCGAGCCCATATCTCAAGGTCTGGCAGTCCATCCGGGATGCAGCGCCAAGTCGTGTGGCGCGGATCGTGGAGTCAACGGATTTTCGCACCGCGGCGGAGGTGGCGAGGTGGTTCGGAGCGGCGGATCAGAGGCAGTTGAGGCCAGAGAACACCTGGCCGCTGCAATTCATCAGTGCCAAGGCGGCGGCGGTGATCTCCGCGAAGCTGGGATGCCGGCTTCCGACGGTGGAGGAATGGTCGGCGGCGAGCCGGGCCGAGGGGCAGGCGCGGTCGAATCTGCGGGATGCGGCTTGGCGAGCGGTATGGACGACGGCGAGGGGGTTTGAGCTTGCTGACGGAAGCCGGATGTACCCCGACAAGAGTGCGCTGCAGAACGAGGGCGCCAACGCCAGGCCGGCGGATGATGTGGGTGATGATGGGCTTGCGTTCTTCGCGCCGGTGAATGCGGAGGGGTTTGGGACGCGGTGGAAGCACTTGGTGGGCAATGTGGGGGAGTGGGCGGTGCCGGGCACTCCGGTGGAAGCGCAGCCGCAGGCGGTGGGCGAAGTGCCGGACATGCAGTTTTCGGTTGTGGGAGGGTCGGCGGTCGGGCCCCCGAGGCTGAGCCAGCAGCCTGCGGAATCGGCGCAGAACCGGGCTGGTTACTTTGACGTGGGGTTGCGGCTGGCGTTTTCGGCGGGGGGAGGGGGTGGGGGTCTGGGCGCGGGGGGTGGGACGCCGCCGCCGGATCGCGAGATCGATCAACTGGCGACGATGGCGTACGTGAGTGCGGCCCAGTAGGCAGGTCGAGCGTCCGGCGTATGGCGGGTAATCGGGTATGATGGGTCTGTCGGATTATTTTGCGGGTGGGACGGTGGTTGCGTGACGCCGTTATCGTGAGGTGGTTGGATGGCCGGCTTGTTCAGGGAGTGAGTCCGTTGACTGATGCGTTCGGAGATCGCAGCAAGCGGGTGGCAGTGCTGGCCGGTCGGCTGCGCACGGTGCAGTCCGAACTGGCCGATGAGGACACGCGCGTGCGGGAGGAGCAACTGGTCGCGGTGCTGGACCAGGGTCTGGCCACCGAGCAGACGCAGGATGTCCCGGCCTTTCTGGATGAGTTGTTGACGTGGTTCCCGGGTGGGTTCGGGAACGCAGATGGGGTGGCGACTGCGTCCCCGACGCCTGCGGTCAAGAGCAAGGCTCCGGAGCCCAGATCGGCGGCGGAGTGGGCGGCCGGGTTGGTGCAGGTGTGGCAGGGGTTGTCGGAGGCCGAGCGATCGGCATTGACAGTGAAGCTGACCGATGGTGGGGTGATTCAGCCGGTGCAGGCGGGCGTGCCCGTGCCGCCGGCGGTCGAGCAGGACCTGCGTGCCAAGCTGCAGCTTCAGCCGGGCGAGAAGTTCGATGCGAACCGGATCATGCCGCTGGCGGGGCTTCTGCTGGACTTTGTGATGAAGATCGACCGCCTGGCGTGGACGGCGTGGACCAAGAGCCTGGCGCCGCCGACGACGGATGTGCGGCCATCGGGCCCGATCGCGAGGTTCGTGAAGAACTACATGTCGGGCGCGGACTCGAACCTGCCGGGGCTGGGGTTGACGCCTGAGCTTCAGAGGCTTCAGCAGCTGACCAGCGCGCTGGTTGGCGGGATCAACGATGCGGGGAAGAACTACGCCGAGACGTGGTTCGGGCAGCTTGCGCCGGCGTCGATCAAGGAAGTGGCGGGGTCTTCGGCGTTCCGCAACCAGAAGGTCGATTGCTGGGATCTGTATGAATCCCGGGCCGGTTCGATGGATCGGGAGCACATCCAGCGCGAGATCCGTCAGGCGGTGGCGAGGTTCGTCGAGGACTGGATGAAGAAGCTGAACCGTTAGCGTGTGAACGGGGGCGTGCATGATCGGGAACGGGACTTCCAGCGTGATGAATGGTCAGGTGCATTGGCACGAGGGGCTGTTCCTGCAGCCTCATCACCTCCAATGCCTGCAGCGGTCGCTCGCCGAGAGCATCGGCGCGGAGCGTCGGTTCGCGATGGCGTATCCGTACGGGGTGCTGGATGCGAGGTTGTCGGCCGATGCGCTGGAGAACATGCTGGTGCGGTTTGACCAGCTCCGGGTGGTGATGCCCGGCGGGCTTTACGTGGATGTGCCGGGGAACGCGGACCTGCCGGCGATGGACATCAAGCGGGCATTGCAGGCGAGCTCCGCGCCGCTGACGGTGAGCCTGGCGGTGCCGGTGTGGCAGTCGGCGCGGGCGAACACGATCGAGACGCGGACGGGTGAAGGATCGCAGATCAAGCGTCTGTTCCGGGTCAGCGAGATCGACCGGGCCGACGAGAACACGGGTGAGAACCGCCAGCCGCTTCTGGTGCGGCGGATCAACGCGCGGCTGGTGATCGAGGGAGATGACACGGCGGACATGGAGACGATCGCCCTGGCGCGGGTGATGCGAGCGACGGGCGATGAGCAGGGCCGGCCGATGGAGGACAAGCAGTTCATCCCGCCGTGCATGACGATCGAGGGCTCGGCGAGCCTTCGGGGGCTGCTGCGCGACCTGGGGAACCAGATCGAAGCGATCCGGCGCGACACGGTGACGGGGCTGACGCGGGGGGGTGCGTTCAACCGCGAAAACCTGCGCGGGGTGCAGATCGAGCAGTTGATGCGTCTGCGGACGCTGAACCGTGCATCGGCACGGGTGCCGCTGCTGGTGAGCACGCCGGGGGCGACACCGATGGATGCGTACCTGGAGCTTCGGGATGTGCTGGGAGAACTGGCAGCGCTCTCCCCGGACCGTGATCCGTGGGAGGGTCCGCGATACGACCACGACAACCCGGGCGCTGTGTTCTACGACCTGGATCGGCGGGTGCGGTCGCTGCTGACGCCTGGGCAGCTTGCGCCGGTGTGGAAGGTGGATTTCAAGAAGGATGGGCAGATCCTGGGGATCGACCTGGAGGACAAGCACGTCACCAAGCCCACGGAGTATTTCCTGGGCATCAAGACCAAGCAGGATCCGGTGGCTCTGGCGCGGCTGGTCGAGAACCAGGACAAGTTCAAGCTGATGCCCAAGAGCATGGAGCGGTTGATGGTGCTGGGCGTGCGGCTGGAGGAGGAGCGGCACCCGCCGTACGAGCTTCCCTCGCAGCCGGGCTTGCACTACTTCAAGCTGATGCGGGTGGATTCCAAGACGATGTGGGAGCGGATCGTGCAGGAGAAGAAGGCGGCGATCCGGTGGCCCGACGGGGAGGCGTTCGAGTTTTCGGAGGTCTCGCTGTTCATGACGATCCCTGCCGAGCAGGAGTGAATCGGCGGCGGGGGTGATCCCCGCGATTGACTGAGCGACACATGGAACGAAAGACGCCAACCCTGACGGAAGTGTGCGACCCGCTGTTTCAGTACGTCTGCCGGCAGAACCGGGCAGCGCAGCGCGGCGTGAATGTTGATGGCGGGCAGGTGCGCAGCGAGCTCAAGAGCATGCTCGCGGACCTGCGGATGCAGGCCGAGGCCAGCGGGATGGGTGACCAGTTCAACCAGGTCCGTCTGCCGCTGGTAGGGTTCGTGGATTTCATGATGCGGGAGAGCAAGCACCCGTTCGCGCGGACGTGGAAGTCGCTGGCCGAGGATGAGAAGCAGCTGGGGCTGGATCAGCGGTTCTTCGAGATGCTGGATGAGACGCTGGCGGACCAGTCCGACAAGGCGACCGAGCGGTTGACGGTGTACCACACGTGCATCGGGCTGGGGTTCACGGGGATGTACATGGGTCAGCCGGATGTGCTTCGGCGCAAGCAGCTTGAGCTGACGGCCCGCATCCGTTCCCGGTTCGATACCGACGGGGCAGCGCGATTGACGCCCGAGGCGTACGAGCGGACGGACAAGCGGGTTCTGCAGCAGCCGGTGGCGCAGGGCGTGGTGTCGTGGGTGATCCTGCTGGTGGTGCTGACCGTGGGGGCGATCGTCGCCAACGTCATGATGTACAAGGGCGCTGCCAGCCGTCTCAACGATGCGCTGGTGGGCGTCATCAAGCAGGCAGGTCACGTGCCCGCCGGCCAGGAGGGCAAGTAACCCATGTCTCTCATGCAGTCGGTATCCGGGATGTCCCCGGCGGGTAAGGCCACGGTCAGCGCCGGCGGGGGCGGGGCCGTGCTGACGGCGGTCGGTTTCATCACGGGCGCGTGGGTGTATGTCGCATACATCGCCGGGGCGCTGGCGATCGCGGTGCTGCTGGTGCTGGCGTTCCGGTTCTTCCTGAAGGTGCGTCAGAAGGGCCGGGCGACTCCGTTCATCGGGAAGCTGCTGGGAACAACGACGGGCTCTCCGGCGACGGCGGATCCGGCGATGCGGGCGAGGCTGGATGACCTGCGCAAGCGGTTCGAGGAGGGGATCGAGAAGTTCAAGGCGGCGGGGAAGGATGTCTATTCGCTGCCGTGGGTGCTGATGGCGGGCCCTTCGGGATCGGGTAAGACGGAGGCAATCCGGCATTGCAACGTGGGATTCCCGCCGGGGCTTCAGGATCCGCTGCAGGGCACGGGCGGCACGCTGAACATGAACTGGTGGTTCACGAACCACGCGGTGATTCTGGACACGGCGGGCAAGATGTTCATGGAGGAGGGTGGGAGCGAGTGGAAGGAGCTGATGAAGCTCCTGAAGAGCTGGCGCCCCATGCAGCCGGTGAACGGGATGGTGCTGGCAATCGGTGTGGACAGCCTGATCAAGGACTCGGCGGAGAAGATCGAGCACGAGGCGGCAAAGGTCGCGCGTCAGCTTGATTCGATCACGCGGGATCTGGATGTGCGGTTCCCGGTGTACATCATCGTGACCAAGTGCGACCTCTTGACGGGGTTCCGTGAGTTCTTCACGACGATCACCGATCCGCAGCTCCAGCACCAGATGCTGGGGTGGTCGAACCCGGCGGACCTGGATGAGCAGTTCCAGGCCGATCGCGTCACGGAGCACCTGGAGCAGGTGTGCCGGCGGCTTGTGCGCCGGCGCGGGGCGCTGTTGTCGGACCCGACGCCGCAGAACATGCAGGCGGTCCATCCGCGGCGGATGGATGAGGTCGATGCGCTGTACGCGCTGCCCGAGAGCCTGAGCGGGATCGGCTCCCGGCTGCGGCGATACCTGGAGCTGATCTTCGTGCAGGGCGAATGGTCGGCCAAGCCGCTGTTCCTCCGCGGGATTTACTTCACATCCGCTCTGCAGGAGGGGCGCGAGCTGGACGAGGCGATCGCCCGCGCGATGGGCGTGCCGGTGGATGCGCTGCCGGGCGGCGGGACGTTCCGCAACGAGAAGTCGTACTTCCTGCGCGACCTGCTGATGGCCAAGGTGTTCCCTGAGAAGGGGCTGGTGACGCGGGCGACCAACGTCAAGCAGCAGCAGCGCGGGCGGAAGATGGCGCTCCTGGGCTCGGGGATCGGCGTGGTGGTCTTGTGCCTGGCGTTCACGGTGCTGGGGTACTTCAGCCTGGCGGGCAAGGTGCAGCAGCCGGCTGGGTTCTGGGAGAGCGTCAACAAGGAACTGGAGACGCCCGGGGCGGCCAACGTGGTCGCGGCGGGCGGTCCGGGGCAGGTGGTGGTCACCAAGGCCGCCGATAGCCCATCGCTGAACGCGGACTGGCGTTCCCCATCGGAGCTGTTGGCGCGGACGACCGAGCAGTCTCAGTCGGAGATCCGGGTGCCGGCGATCTTCCGGGCGCTGGCGAGCGTGATCGAGTCGTTCTCGCTGAACGACAACGTGAAGCGTGCGCACGCGGCGGTGTCGGATGTGTCACTGGTGCGTCCGTTGGTGGGCGCTGCGCGTGGGCGATTTGTCGCGACCGAGCCGTCGGTGAACTGGATCGCCAATGACAGCGCGGCGGTCAAGGTGCTGGGCTCGCTGGTGCAGATCGAGCGGGCCGGCGATGGCGGCGGGAAGTTTGATTCCAAGACTTCATTCCCGGTTGCGGACTACCTGCGACTGACGGCGAGCGAGGAGGAGGTCCGCAAGCTGGGTGGCGATGCGGATCTGCGTGCGCTGCAGGATGCGGTCGAGCAGGCGTTCGGGGCTTCGGGCATATGGCCGCCCGAGGGTCTCAAGGGCCGGTCGGATATCAAGGCGGTGGAGACGGCGGCGGCATCGTTCAACGCGCACTGGCCTCAGCGCCTGGCGGCGGATGCGCAGATCGGCAAGCTGGTGTCGCTGCAGGCCTCGCTCGAGGCGTTCGCGGCGGCGGACAAGGGGCTGACGGACCTGGTGGGCAAGCACGATCCGGCGTGGCCGGCGGACCAGGCTCAGTACGATGCGTTCAAGGCCGATTGGGTGAAGAACTACGCGCAGCTCGAGGCCTCGTGGAAGCTGATCGAGCCGATGCTCGCCGATGTCACGGTCAAGGATGTCGGGCCGGGGATCGACAAGGCGGCCGAGTCGATCAACCGGACGGTCGATGAGTCGTACAGGCTTGTGCTGGGGATGTCGGGAGCGGAGTCGAGCCTGGAGAGGCTCGCGACCGCGGCGGGGGATGCGGCATCGAAGGATGCCGCCGCGAAGGATGCCATTGGCAAGATCGAGAACGTGGTGGGCGATCCGATTCTCGCGGCACTGCTCGCCGATGCGCCAAAGGAGCTTGAGCCGGCGCTCAAGGGGATGTACGAAGCCTGGAAAGCGCTCAAGCGGCCCGATGGCGCTGTGGCGTCGGCTCTCGGGAAGCTGAAGGAGTTCTACGGGCCGCAAGGCAGGGGTGCCGCGCTCCTGGCCGATGCGGTGGGCGGGGATGCGACGATCAAGCGTGCCGTCGCGGCGAGGTTTGATGTATACAAGCAGGTCAACGACATCTTCAACGCGACGCGCGGCGAGGTTGCCTGGGGGGCGATCAAGAGCGAGAAGGTGATGAGCCTTAAGGATGCCGTCGATGGCATCGATGCGGACCTGGCGACGAGAATGGCGCTGATCGATCAGCGAGCCAAGATGGCCGGTGAGCCGGGGACCGACGGCGCGGGGTCGATCCAGCGCACGGGCCGGTTCGCAGCACGGGTCGCGGCGATGGGCAGGCGCGGGGATGTGTTGCGGTCGGCGTTCTCGAAGCGGACCGGGACCGATGAGGGGTGGGTCCGCACGCGGGTCGCGGAGATCACGGGTGAGCTTGCGGCTGCCTCGGCTGCCGATCTTCGTCAACCAGCGCCTTCACCAGACAAGATTGCGTTGCCGGTGCCGTTTGCATCGCAGTCGCTGCAGATCGATCGCGCGTATGACCCGCAGGCGGCCAGGCGGCTGTTTGATGATTCGGCGGTGGTGTCGGCGCTGGTGGGGCTGAACCAGCCGGTGCCTTCGCCGGGCCAGGCGAGCGTGGCGCCGGGGATCGTGGATCCACCGGCCCGCACGCAGGAGGCCAAGGAGACGATCGAGGCGGTGACACGGTACGCGAGGCTGTACGTGCAACAGTGGACGACGACGGCGATCCAGAAGATGGATCGGGTCGATGCGGGCACGTGGCGCGAATATCGCTCGCTGCTGAACGACCGGGTGAACGCCAGTTCCGGTCAAATCGGGTCGTCGCTGGAACAACTGGCGGTGCTGATGCTGGCGGCGCTGCAGGCGATTCCGGCGGATGTCGCCAAGAACCTGGGAAGCGGGGCGCCGATCGCGGATTGGACGGCGGCGATCCAGAGCGATATCCAGAACCTGCGGAGTCCGGCGCTGATGGGACGACGGACCAGCGACCTGGGGAGATGGACCGCGCTGCCGGAAGGGGCGGGCGCTGCGGTGACTCGGCTCGGGGGGCTCGATGGGTCGCTGTTCCGCGCGGATTACTTCGACAGTTTCTCGGACGATTTCGGGGACGCGACCAAGCCAACCGGGCCGGGGGCGCGGTACTTCGACGTCGTGCGCGTGTCGGCGCTGAGCAAAATCGCCGACGACATCGCGACCGAACGCGGGGACATCCTCAACGACCTGAAGAACCTGCAGAAACTGCCGCTCTCGATGGAGCCGCCGCCGGCATGGACGGGAGAGGCCGCGAACGTGCCGGCGATGACGGTTGACTATTTGGGCAGGGTCCGCAACGCGCTCACTGGGTTGGGGACTGCGCCGGCAGCGCCCGGCGCGCCGGCAGATGGGCAAGGGCTGGCGGCCAGGAAGTGGTCGAGCATGCACGCGGCGATCCGCAAGGAGTTGGAGCGCATCTTCGGCAACGTGAACATCCTGAACGACGCCCGGGGCCCGCGCCTGGTCGAGGCTTGGGCGGCGTGGCTTCCTCAGGTAGCGCCGGAAGCCGGTGCGCCGCTGACGGCATCGGTGATCGTGATGCCAGCGGCGGACACGAAGGATCCCGCGCCCGCGGCGGAGGCTGAGAAATACACGAACATGGCGGGGACCGTCACGTGGTTCTCGGTGGCTCGGGGAGCGGGAGCGCCGGTCGAGCGGAACAACAACGACTTCGGGAAGGCGATCGGCGATGCGTTCCCGGTGCTTGATAGCGCCAAGGTTCGCCTGACGTTCTCCGACCAGGCCGGTGGCAGGGGCGGGGTGTCGGGGGCGCGCGAGCTTGCCTCGGGCTGGTCGGTGCTGGAGTTGCTCGCCGATCCGGATGCGCGTCCGTGGGGGGATGCGGTGGGCGGGAAGCAGCGTTGGATGGTGCCGGTGCGGTTCAATGGGACGGTCGGCGGCGCGGCCGGGAAGTACTACATGTGGATGGGGATCGAGTTGAGCAAGCCGCTGCCGGAGAAGACGGCATGGCCCGGCCCGCACATGTGGAAGTGATGATGCGTTGAACGGTGTGGCGTTTGGGGCGTGCGCGTGGTGGTGTGCGCGATGTTCGGCCGGGTTCTCGGGCCTTCACTGGAGATATGCATGGGGCTGGGGCAAGGCAAGGGCCAATCCAGGGATGCGCCGGGGATCTACCTCGCGGCGTTTGGCAAGCATCCCGGTTGGGACGACCACATCGAGGACATCGGGATCGAGACCGACCTGCTCGCGCAGGTGCGGCGATGGTTCTACATCGAGGGCATCTCGGGGAACATCGATTCGGGGGCGTGGGAGAAGCTGGGAGAAGAGCAGCGCTTGGCGGGCTTTGCCCACGAATTCGTGTGGTGGTTCGGTCCGGCGGGCAGGGATCCGGCGCAGGTTGTCGTGGGCCGGCTGTGGTCGAGCCAGGATGGCAAGGGTCGGTCCAAGTATCCGATGGCGGTGTATGCGCAGGGGACCGGCATTCCGATCTCGGCGATGGTGCGTGATGTGCTGCCCGCGCTGGGGGCGCTGGAGCGCAAGTGCATCGAGGCATCATCCGCCGCGGCGGTGCGGATGGTGATTGACCAGACGCGGACGGATTTGCGATCTTGGCTGGCGGCGCATCCGGAAGCGGCTGAGAAGCAGGAGCTGCCGGCGGATGCGCTGACTCCGACGCAGGTCGGGGAGTTGACGGACCGTGCGGAGCTGGGTCAGAAGACCGGATCGCTGCGCGAGGGGTTGGCGCGGACGCTGTACGCGGTCGAGCGCGAGCTGGGGGCGTTCCTGCCGATCGGCGGGGATGGCCGCAAATCCAAGTCGGTGTCGGTGCAGGCGGCGGTCGTGAAGGCCGGTCATCTGCGGCTGCCGACGCTTGCTTCGGGCGGTTCGGAGTCGTGCCTGGCGTGGATCTCGCTGCTCTCGCGGCGGTTGTCCGAGGGCTCGGCGATCCTGGCGATCAACCCGCGCGGCGAGAAGTTCGTGGATGTGTTGGTGGGTGAGCCGGGCGCATCGCAGTTCTACTGCATGCGGGCATCGGCCAAGGGCTTCCCGCTGACGACGGAGGTTCCGTACGCGATCGACGAGGCGTTCCGCGGGCGAGCGGGCGACATGGTCGCCAAGTGGAGCGGCAGGGAGCCCGCGCCGGCGGCGATTGCCGCGGCTGCGCCGGCGCCGGTCGCGCCTGCGGCGAGCACGGATTCGCCGAACTCCGACAAGGGCAGCGGGATCCGCAAGTGGCTGTTCGGAGGTGCGGCGGGCGTCATCGTATTGGGCGGTGTCGTGGTGGCGATCATGGCTGGGGGCGATGACAAGCCGGGGACGACGGGGGATGGCATCAAGGTGGCGATCAAGGATGAGCCCGCTGATTCGGAGATCGGAACTGGTCCTCCCGCTTCTACGGGGAAGGTAAACACGCCGCCGACTCCGCAGCCCGATCCGGGCCAGGCGGCTCGAGACAAAGAGGCTGCGGATAAAGCCGTGGCCGACAAGGTTGCTGCGGACAAGGCGGCCGCGGACAAGGCTGCGGCTGATCAGGCTGCGCGAGAGACGGCCGACCGTGCTCGGCGTGAGCAGGATGAGAGAGACCGCCAGGCCAAGGAGATCGCCGTCCGGCAGGAGCGAGAGAGAACAGAAGAAGCCGATCGCCAGGCCAAGGCCCGCGAGGCCCAGGAGCAGGAAAGCAAGGCCAAGGAGGCACGGGATCGCGAGGCACTGGCCAAGGCCGCCAAAGATGACGCGGATCGGCTGGAGAAGGACCGGCTGGCGCGGGAGGCCAAGGACAAGGAAGATCGGGATGCCAAGGAACGGGCAAGCGCTGATGCCCGGAGCGAGCGGGCGAAGGTCGAGCGGATCCTGACGCAGGTGGGTCAGTTGATCGCCGATGGCGCCGGAGCGGGGGATGCGGCGGCCGAAGGCAAGAGCGTGCAAGGGCTATATGACAGTGCGCGGGCCTCGGCGGAGTTTGGCGCGCTGGCAAACGGGGAGATCGGTAAATCGATCGCCAATCGCATCGGCGCCTTGAACCGGATCGATCAGTCGAACGATCAGGCGTTTCTGTCGTCGGCCGCGGGGGATGTCTCGGCTGGAAAGTTGGGCGTGGCGCTTGCCGCCGCGCACAAGCTGAGCCAGCCGGGGGATCGCGCATGGCCGGCAACCGCCGCGCAGGCTCAGCAGGCGCAGGGGATCGTCGGGGGCCTGCGAAGCGCGGCGGGGCAGATCATGGATCCGGCGCGCAATTCGGAGGTCGCCGGGCGGATCGATGGGATCTCGCGCGGGTTCTGGATGAACCGCTGGAAGTCAGTCGATCGCCGGAACGATTCAGAAGTGGCAGGGGTGCTGGCGGCGATGGAGCCGATGGGGGTTTCTGGCGATTCGCTGCCCGCGGGGGACCGGTTCAACATCCTGCTCGGCCAGTACTGGCCGCGCTTTGCGGCGGCCAGCGGCGATTCGGTGCGGACGTTGGCGAGCCAGTGGATTGCCGATGCCGGAAAGATCCAGGACCTGCCCGGCGATGGCGCCAAGCAGATCGCGGCCCTGACGGCCGCACTGGCCGAGGCGGAAGCGGCCGGCAAGTCCGGGCCGCCCCTGGAGACGATCGGCCCCGGAGCGCTGTCGGGTGACAAGCGGTGGCGGCTGGCCTCGTCGAGCGCGAGAGGCGCAACGTTTGCGCCTCCCGCGGGCTCGAAGATCCAGCAGCCTGTGGAGTTCATCCGCATTCAGACGCGGGATGGGGTTGCGTATGTCCAGGCCCAGGAGATGTCGCTGGGGCTGCTCGATGATCTGGTCGGAGAGCTTGGAAATTGGCCAGATCTGGCACGGCTGGCGCGCCTGGAGGTCAAGTCAAACCTGGGTCGTGCGGGACCGGTGGTGTGGGACTGGGATATTGCTCCGGGGGGTCAGGCTCGCGGCATGAAGCCAGCGGCCCAGCGAAACCGGGAGAACAGCCGTGGCTGGTTTGATTTCGAGAATTCGGGGGCTGCCTATTTCGAGCCTGGGAAGGAACCCAAGGCTCCGGGGCTGAAGCATCCGGTGCAGTATGTCTCGCCGGCGGCGGCGATCTACGTCGCCCGGCTGGTGGGCTGCCGGCTTCCGACGGTGGAAGAGGCCGGGTTGATGATTGCGATGAGCACAGATTCGCAGCCCAACCGGCGGGATGCATCGTGGATGGCGGCGATGCAGCACCTGGCGCGCACATCGGCGGCAAAGAACCCGCGATGGTTTGACGGAGGGATCTTCATTCCGGCGGATGCCAGCCAGGTCAAGAGGAAAGACAAGGCGGTGGCGGCGACCGAACAGGATGACGGGACGGTGCTCTTCCGGGATGTCGATTCCGGGGGGAGCGCGGGGCTTCAGGATGCCGTCGGGAACGTGAGCGAGTTCGTGTTCGAGGATGCGGCGAGCCAGGCGGCGTTGCCGCAGGATCCCGGGGCGCTCAAGGAGGCGGTACAGAAGACGACGGCGATCCGAATCGTGGGAGGGTCGGCGCTATCACCACCTGAGGTGGATCCGACTCATGCATACAGCATCCGTACAGATGCGGGTTTCAGTGATGTGGGCTTCCGTTTGGCATTCGCAGTGGAGGGCGGAGTGGCTGGCGGGAACGAGCGGCTTCACGAAGCTATTCGCAGGCTTGCCATGATCGGTCCATGACCCCGTGCGCTCCCGCCGGAACCCCGCCAGCGACTTGACGACTCAACGGAGGCTGTGTTAGTGTCGCAGGGCGTCTCAGCGTTTGGTGAGGAGTTTCGTTCATATTTTGAACGTCATGTGTTTGTAGGAATGGGCGGGGCGATCGCGCGAAAGTCGCGAGCGGGTGAGATATTGGGAACTTGGCGGGGCTGGTGACTGAGCCGATTGCGGCTATGCGAAGGGTTCTTGCTGAGCGTGGTACTGGCGGTGTTCTCTGCCAAAGGGGTGTCTGGAATGAATTCAGCGAGCGGGAGGGTCGTGAGGGTCCTGGTGGCGTCCGCCGGGATGGCGGTCGTTCTCGGACTGTCATCGATGGCGTGGGCACAGCCTGTGGATCGCGTGGAGCGCGAGGTCAAGGAGGCAGGAAGCCCTGATGTCGCGACGCCTCCAAGCATGAAGGAGCCGGCGCCGCCGGCCGAGGCCGCGCCCGTGGATGACGGGCCGGCGTTCCAGGTTTCGCAGTTCGTGTTCGAGTACGCGGGAGCGGAGCGGGCCGAGCTCCCGGGGATCGGATCGGACTTCTTTGAGACGCTCAAGGTGACGTGGGGCGTGAACGAGCAGGGGGCGTACGTCACCCCGACGCGCGAGGAAGTGACATCGGGCGGTCTGCGGGTTGTGCCGCGGGCGGATATGAAGCTCGTGACGATGACGCTTCGCGAGTTCCGGGATCAGGGCGGCGGGATGGTTCACAAGTCGGGCATCAAGCAGGTGCAGGCGGAGGTGAGCCGCCGGTTCATCCAGCAGGCGGGCGTGATGGGGATGTTCAGCATTCCCAATCCCGATGACATCAGCGGGGCCGATGAGGACCTGCGCGAGGGGCGGACGGCCCTGCGGATCTCGATGTACCTGCCGGTGGTCTCGAAGGTGCGGACGATCGCGGGCGGGGAGCGTGTGACCGGAGAGCGGATCGACCATCCGCTGCACGCCAAGATCCGGGAGCGATCCCCGGTCAAGCCCGGCGGGCTGCTGCTCAAGAACGACATCGACGAGTACATCTTCCGCCTGAACAGGCATCCGGGCCGGCGGGTGGATGCGGCGATCGCATCGGCGGGAGATGCGGACCACCCCGAACAGGTGTATTTCAACTACCTGGTGAACGAGAACCGTCCGTGGACGGCGTATTTCCAGATCTCCAACACGGGCACGGACAGCACCAACACGTGGCGTGAGCGCTTCGGGTTTGTTCACAACCAGATCACCAACCACGACGACATCCTGAGGCTGGACTACATCACCGCCGGGTTTGACACATCGCACGCCGTGGTCGGCTCGTACGACCTGCCGGTGAGCGACACGTGGACGCTGCGGGGTTACGGCTCGTGGAGCAAGTTCGACGCTTCGGAGCTGGGCGCCTCGGGGACCGAGCAGTACAGCGGCGAGTCGTGGTCCGGGGGTATGGAGGCCGTGTGGAACGTCTGGCAGCGGAGCGAGACGTTTGTTGACCTGTTTGCCGGCACCAAGTGGCAGTCGGTGGCGATCGAGAACACGACGGTCGGGACGTTTGTCCCCGGCGCCAACGACAACTTCTTCATCCCGTACTTCGGGGCCCGGCTGGAGCGCAACACCGACGCGAGCAATTCGCTGCTGCAGGTGGCCTACGAGTGGTCGATGTCGAGCGTGTCGGATCCGGATCCCGAGGAGGTTTCCAACGGGCTGGGCCGGCTGGGTGCCGACCTGGACTGGAACCTGGTGACGTACGAGGCCTCGACTCAGTTCTATCTCGAGCCCTTGTTCAACCCGACCAACCCGAAGTACATGACGCTGGCGCACGAACTGGCGCTGGGCATTCGCGGGCAGTGGGTTCCGTACGAGGATCGCCTGATCCCGTACTTCGAGCAGACCGCCGGCGGCCTGTACACGGTTCGCGGATATCCCGAGTCGGTGGCCGCGGGCGATGATGTCGTGATCGCCAGCGCCGAGTACCGCTTCCACCTGCCGCGGGTACTCTCGCAGTCAACCGAGGCGGACAGCAAGTTCATGTGGCGTCCGCACGGGCCGTACTCGCGTCCGGACTGGGACCTGATCTTCAAGGCGTTCGTCGACGCGGGCCAGACCACCAACTCGCGGATCGAGGAGACGTTCGAGAGCGATGAGACGCTGGTGGGCATCGGGCTCGGCGCTGAGCTTCAGATCCTCCGGAACTTCAATTTCCGGATCGACTGGGGCGTGGCGATGGATGAGATCACGGGGTTCGCCGAGGATGGAACCTCCAGGATCGACGATCCGGTTTCCAAGGGGAGCAGCCAGATCCACATCGCGCTGACTCTGCTGTATTGAGACGTGGTGTGGGTGTTGTGCTGGTGGGTTGCGTCGGTGCTTGCTTTGGCGGTTGGGTTGCGTCCGGCGATGGGCCGGGTGCGAGCGAGAGGTTTTTGGTCGCTTAGTCCGGTCGTTTGCGCGGGCGCTCCAGGGGGCCTGCGGACGACCGATGCGAAACGGGGTTGGCCATGAAGAAGTTCTGGACCATCGGCTTGGGCGCTAAGAAGAACTCGATCCGCTCGACGGCGATGCGACGGGCGCGGACGGTCGCGGCGATCGCCGGCGAGCCGGTGGGTGTCGATGGGTTCGGTCGCCTGATCGGCGGCCTGGCGCCGGCGATGGCGCTTGCGATGCTCGCCTCGGCGGCGGCGGCGGGCCCCGAGGGCGCGCAGGTGTCTGCGGGCAGCGCGTCGTTCCAGAAGCAGGGGAACACGACGGTTATCCACGCGGCGGACCGGACGGTCATCAACTACAAGAGCTTCAACATCGGGAAGAACGAGACGGTGCAGTTCGTGCAGCCCGATGCGCTGGCACGGGTGCTCAACCGGATCAACTCGGCATCTCCGACCAAGATCGACGGCAAGCTGCTCGCCAACGGTCGCGTGTTCATCGTCAACCCCGCGGGGGTGATCTTTGGGCAGGGCGCGGTGATCAACGCCGCCGGCATCTACGCCGCGGCGGGCAACATCACCGATGCGGACTTCGTCAAGGGGATGTACCGCTTTACCGACGTCAAGGGCTCGGTGGAGAACAAGGGCACGATCCAGGCCGGGGATGTGACGCTGGTGGGCAAGACCGTCAGCAACTCGGGCACGATCATCGCCGATCGCGGCGCGGTGGTCATGGCCTCGGGCGACACCGTCATGGTCGGGGAGAACGGCGGGCGGGTGTATGTCACCATCGACCAGCCGGGGGATGTCCAGGACGCCAAGGCGGGCGGCAGCAAGGCGTCGGGCGGGGGTTCGTGGGCGGTCGGGGATGTCTATTCGCTGGCGATCCGCAACTCCGGGACGGTGAAGGCAAAGACGGTGCATGCCGAGGCCAAGAGCGGCGTGGTGGCGATCGAAGGGAAGATCGACGCCTCGACTACGGTCGCGGGTGATCGCGGCGGTTCGGTGAAGGTGCTGGGCGAGTACGTGGGTGTGAGCGGCCAGATCGACGCATCGGGTCCCGCCGGCGGCGGCGAGGTGCTGATCGGCGGCAACTTCCAGGGCAACGGCGCTGAGCGCAACGCGATCCGCACGACGGTGACGGCGACGGCCCAGATCAACGCCGATGCGACGGTTGCCGGCGACGGCGGCCGGGTGATCGTGTGGTCCAACGACCAGACGAACTACGCGGGCCACATCAGCGCTCGCGGCGCGGGCGAGGGCTCGCACGGCGGGTTCGCGGAAGTCTCGGGCAAGCAGAACCTGCGGTTCCGGGGCACGGCCGATCTGCGCGGGTCGGCCGCAAACGGCTCGCTGCTGCTGGATCCGGCAACCGTGACACTCCAGGGCGGCACCGATGACGGCGCGGCCGATGGCGATGACACGTTTGCCGGTAATCCCAGCGGCGTGGCGGGCACCGTGGTGTTCACGGACACGGGCCCGACGACGATCTTCGAGTCTGAAATCGAGGGCCTGGTCGGGGCGGCGACCGCGGACATCGTGATTCAGGCGACCGAGTCGATCAGCGCGGCGGGAACATTCACGGGTGGGCTCCAGCTTGGTGCGACCAACCTGTCGCTTCAGGTCAGCAACTCGGCGGCGGCGGGGTCGATCGACCTGTCGGGCGTGACGATCGGCGCGACAACCGGCAACATCCAGATCCTGGGATCGACCTCGGGCAATGAGGCCTGCACGATCACACTGGGCCCGATTTCGACCGGGGCGGGCAACATCACGATCAGCAACGGCAACGGGAATGTCGCGGTAGGGTCTGCGCTCTCGACGACGGGCGGCAACATCGGCCTGACGACGCTCACCGGGCAGATCGACGTTGGCGCTGCCGGGACCCTGACGGTCACGGGCGCGGGCAATATCTCTCTGAACTCGACGGGCGGGTCCACGAACGTCAACGCGGACCTGGCATCGACGGGCGGGCTGATCCAGTTCGGGAACACGGGCACGGGCTCGCTGAACCTGTCGCAGGACGTTTCGGGCGCCACGGGGGTCACCTTCAACAACGCGGCGGCGTTCGATGAGGCGTTCACCGTGAGCTCCAGCGGCGGGACGGTCACCGTGGCGAGCACGCTCGACACGGGTCCGCAGGACATCACGATCCAGGGTGTGCAGGTCGACTTCGGTGGCGGCGCCGACAGCGTGACGGGCGGAGCCGGGCTGACGATTCGACCGACGAGCGCAGGGGCGTCGATCTCGGTGGGTGATGCGGCGACCGGCACCTTTGACCTCGACGCGACGGACGTGGCGGCGCTGGGCGGTGGTTTCACGCTGCTCACGATCGGGCACGACACCGGCACAGCGCTGACGACGATCGGCACTGCGGCGTTTGATGCGCCGGTGTTGATCCAGCAGGGTGGGACGGCGGGGCAGATCGCGGTCACCAACACGGCGGTCTTGAGCGGCACGGGCACGATGGGATTGACGGCTGGGAGCGGAAATTCGGGTTCGTTCACCAAGGCCGACGGAGGTCAGATTACTTCCGGCGGAACGATGACGATCACCGCCGACTCGATTGATCTGGGCGCGGGCGCTGGAACCATCCAGCCGGCGACCGGGATGGTGCTGCAGCCCCGAGGGAGCGGCCGTGATGTTGTCGTGGGCGGATCGGGCACGGCATCGGAGTTGGTGCTGTCGCAGACCGAGATCGATGCGGTCAGCGGCGAAACGTTCATGGTCATCGGGCCCAGTTCGGGGGCGTCAGATGTCGCGTTGAGCGCGATGACGTTCGATGCGCCGACCACGGTGCGCACGGGCTCGACCGGCATGATCACGGTCGATGGCGCTATATCGGCGGCGAGCATCCGCCTGCAGGGACCCAAGACCTTCGCGACCGGGTCTTCGCTTACCTCGACCGCCGGCGGGATTGTTCTCGACGCCGGCGACGGCACGGTGACTGCGTCGAGCCTCGTTCTCGACGCCGGAGTGAACCGGATCACGACCAGCAACCTTGACATCGGTTCGGCCTCGGTGACGCTGACGGCCGACCTCTTCACGCTCAACGGCGGGCAGGCGTTCTCGGGCACGGGCAGCCTCATCATGCAGCCCTCGACGCCCACCGAGAGCATCGGCATCGGTACGGGCGCGGGCACGCTGGTGATCAACTCGACCGTGCTCGCCAATGTGCCCTCGACGCTCACCGCGTTCACGATCGGGCGCAGCAACGGGGAGCATGCGATCGCCGTGACTGATGCGAGCTTCCTAGCGCCCACGACGGTGCGGACGCCCACGGCCGGGTTGATCACGGTTACCGGAGACAGCTCCGGCGCGGGTATCCGTTTCCAGGGTGTCAAGACATTCGCATCGGGGGCTTCACTGACGGGGACCGGCGGCGGGGCGATCACGCTCGACGGCGGCGCGGGCACGATCACGGGCCTGGGCCTGACGATCACGGCGGACGAGGTCAATTTCGGAAGCGCGCTGGGAGGGGCGGCGGACCTTCTGGTTCAGCCGACCACGAACACGGTGGCGATCGAGATCGGCGGCCCCGGCGGCAACGCGGGCGTGCTGGATCTGACGGATGCGGACATCGGCAACCTCACGGGCACCGACTCGGTCACGATCGGCCGGAGTGGCGGCACGCACGCGATCGGCATTGATTCGGCGGCGTTCCTGGATCCGACGACGATCCGCGGTGGCGTGATCACGACAGCCGGTGCGCTCTCGGGGACTGGTGATGCGAGCTTCACGCTCGCCGGCAGCAGCATCCTGCTGGGCGGGAACATCACGACCGCGGGGCAGGCGATCCAGCTGCAGGCGCCGGTGACCATCACGGCGACCGCCCCCACAATCGATACGACGACGGGCGGGAACGATGCGGGCGCGAACGTGACGGCGACCGGGGTTGTGAACGCCCAGGCCGCCGGCTCCCAGGGGCTGACGATCGACGCCGGCACGGGTGGGATCATCGACCTGCAGGGCGCGGTGGGCGTGACGGCGCTCTCGACGCTGTCGATGGACGGCGCGACGCTTCAGTTCGGCGCGGTTTCGACGACCGGCAACGCGACGTTCACATCGCGCAACGCGATCAACTCCACGGGGCTGCTGGCGATCGGCGGCCTGGCGGACTTCACGACGCTCAAGACGACCGGCAGCAGCATCAGCGTGACCAACGTGGGCAACACGTTCGGTTCGCTGCGGGCCCGGACGAGATCGGACGATGGGAGCGGCGGCTCGGTCGCGGGCAATGTCGAGCTTGTGGAGGCCGGGAATACGACGCTGACGGGCGGCGAGGCCGGCGGCTCGTTCGAATTGACATCGACCGGGAACGTGTCGTTCACGGGGCCGGTCTCGGCGGGGACGGACCTGACGAGCACTGGTGTCGATTTCACCAACAGCGTGGGCGCGCAGATGCAGGCGGCCGATGGCAGCATCCTGCTGGACCACAGCGGTGCCGTGACGATCAACGACACGGTGGATGCATCGATCAACGCCGCCACGCAGAACCTGACGATCAACGGCTCGACGGTGGACATCAACGCGGCGGTAATCGCCGACGATGTCCTGGCAATCACGGCCGACGCGGGGCTCGCGACGATCGGTGCGGCGGCGACCTCCAACGCGGGCTCGGTGTCCGTGACGGGGACGGGCGTGAGCGTGACGGCGGCGGGCACGATCACCTCCGCGACCACGGCGGCGACCACCGCGACCTCGGGCAATGTGTCGATCTCGGGCGCGGTGACGGGCGGGACGACGTTCACGAGCACGGGGACGGATTTCATCAACTCGGCGGAGGTGACGGCGACCAACGGTGCCTTGACGTTGACGCACACCGGCGCGGTGACGGTGGGCGACACCTTGAGATCCACGGCGGGGTTGGTGTCGGTGGGCGGCGGGGCCGTCAGCCTGACGGCCAGCGATGCCATCGACGCGGCGACGACGGCGGCGATCAACGCCAGCGGCAACCTGCAGATCGGCGGGAACGTCACGGCGGGGACATCGATGACGCTGCGGTCGGGGACCGACGGCACCGGAAACCTCTCGTTCTCGGCGGCGGGGGCGGACTTGTCATCGGACAGCATCACGCTGCGCGCCGGTGACGGCACGGGTGGGGCATCGACGACGGCGACGGTTGATGCGATTACGAACGCGCCGCAGTTCCACGCGTCGGCGGGCGGGGCGACATCCCCGGCGACATACATCCATCGCCAGGATGGCAACATCGTCGATTCGCAGATCGCCAACGCATCGCAGTTTAACGCCGCGACGAATGTCCAGGGCGTCAACTACACGCTGCAGTCCGACGACGGCTCGGTGTCGATCACGACGGCTTCCAAGGTTGCCGGGGCGAACCTGACGATCAGCGGCAATGGGCCGTTCATCATCTCCACCGACCTGGATTTCAGCCCATCCCCGAGCGTGACGATCGGGGATGCGGATGTGCAGTCCAACGCGGAGGTGTCGATCGGCACGGGGACGCTGACGTTCTCGGGTGATCTGGACCTCAACGGCAACAACCTGACGCTGACGGGCGATGAGCTGAACTTCACGGGTGGGAACGGGTCGGTGACGGGGACGGGCGGCTTGACGCTCCAGCCGTTCACTCCCAACCTGGCGATCGATGTCGGCACGGCGGCGGACGGGGTGGGGCTGCACATCAGCGATGGAGAGCTGGCGGCGATCGGGACGCAGCCGGACCTGGTGCTGGTGACCATCGGCCGAAGCAACGGCACGCACGCGATCGCGATCGACACGGTGACGATTTTGGATCCGTTTGTGTTCCGCGGGTCGAGCGCCACCGTGACCGGGATCACGGGCACATCGAACGGGTCGGTGACGATCTCGACTTCCACGATCGAGCTGGAGGGAAACATCCAGACAGAGGATGGCCCGATCAGCCTGGACGGGGCGGTCACGCTATCGCCCGGAAGCGGCAACTCGATTTCGATTGTTTCGCTCGACGATAACGGGGCGGATATCACGTTCGGGTCCACCATCAACTCGGACGGGACGGCGAGAGAGTTGATCGTCGATGCGGGCGAAGCGGCGATCTTGATGACCGGTGCGGTGGGCGGGGTTGGAACGCCCCTGGCATCTCTCACGGCCACCGGTGCATCGATCACGCTTCCGGGGGTGACGACGCAGGGAGCCCAGTCGTACACAGGCCCGACGACGCTGGGCGGGGATCTCACAAGCACGACCGCCGGTTCGATCGTGCTCACCGGGGCGGCGACGCTGTCGGACACCGTGGAGATCACCACCAACGGCGGATCCGCCAGCGACGACATCACCTTCACGAGCACGATCACGGGCGGCGGCAATGCCCTGACGCTTGACTCTGGCGCTGCGGGGGCGATCGCCCTCCAGGGCGCTGCCAGCGGGCTGACCACGGTCGATGCGACCGGGGCAACCATCTCGCTGCGGGCGGTATCGAGCACGGGCAACCAGGACTACACCGGCGCGACGACGCTCAACGGCAACCTCGCCAGCTCGGGCGCGCACGTATTCATAACGGGCAACACGACGCTTGCGGGCACTTCCGCGGTCAGCGGCACGACCGGCGGTGTCCAGCTGAGCGGCACGGTGACCGGTGGCGGCAATGCGCTGACGCTGACGGGCGCGGGAAGCAGCGCCACGATCGGCGGCAACGCCAGCGGCCTTTCGACCCTGACGGCGACGGGCAACACCATCTCGGTCCAGGCTGTCACGACGACTGGAAACCAGTCGTACACGGGCGGACTGACCATCAACGGCGACCTGGCGACCGCGGGCGGAAATGTCTCGGTCGTGGGGACCACGACGCTGGCGGGGGATCGCTCGATCACCAGCACGGGCGGGGACATCAACCTGGTGGCGATCACCGGCGCTGCCAACGACCTGACGCTGACGGCCGGCGCGGGCGACATCGTCGTCGCCGGCAATGCGACCGGACTGGAGGACTTCACGGCCGGAGGCGCGACGATCGCGCTGCAGAACGTCACATCGACTGGCAACCAGGCGTACACAGGTGCGACCACGCTCTCTGGCGACCTGACGAGCACCGGGACGGGCGCGATCGCCGTGACCGGCGCGACGACGCTTGACGGGGCGATTGCCATCACGAGCGCTGGCGCTGCGGCGGATGATGTCACTCTCAACGGCACGGTGACGGGCGCCGGCAACGCGCTGGCGATCAATGCGGGCGGCGGGGATGTGGGGATCACGGGTAGCGCCTCGGGTCTCTCGACGCTGACTGTGACGGGCAACACGATCGCCGTCACGGGTGTCTCCTCCACGGGCAACCAGAGCTACACCGGGAATACGACCGCAACCGGCAACCTGGCGACCACGACCAACGGCGACATCGCCTTCACCGGGGATGCCGCGGTGAGCGGGAATCTGACATCGGTCAACGGTTCGATCGCCGTCAGCGGCGACACCACGCTCAACGGGTCATCACAGAACTTCACGACCAGCGGCAACGAGAACGTGACGCTCGCGGCCGTGGATGGTGCGGCCAACCTCACGATCAACGCCCCGGGCGGGGCGATCTCGGTTGGAACGGTCGGGGGAACCACTCCGGTGCAGTCGTTCGCGGCCAGCGGCGGGACGATCGCCACGACCAGCACGGTCCAGACCACGGGCGGCCAGCTCTATGACGGTCCGACCACGCTGGGCGGAAACCTGACAACCGCGGGCGGCAACGTCACCGCTACCGGGAACGTCGCGCTTGGTCCGGCGGCGCTTGCGGTCGTCACGGGCGGGGGATCGATCACGGTCGCCGGCAACGTCACCGGCGCGGATACGGACCTGACGCTGACGGCGGGCACGGGCAACATCGATATCAGCGGCGTCAACCACGATGTCAACACCGCGGGGCTTGATTCGATCACGGCCACGGGCGCCGACATCTCGACCGGCAGCACGACGACCGACGAGGCCCAGACCTACAACGCCACGGGCACGCTCACGACGACCAACCAGCTCCGCTCGCTGGGCGCAAGCCCGATCTCGCTGACGGGCGGGACCGAGGTCCGTGTCGGAGGCAACCTCCGGACCGGCGGCGCCGGCACGATCACCGTGACCGGCCCGACGACGCTGACACCCGCATCGGTGACTGCGCTGACCGGCGGCGGCAACATCACGTTCGCCAACGATGTCAACGGCAGCGCCAACGGCGCAACGGCCCTGACGGCCAACGCCGGCGCGGGCACGATCGCCTTCGGCGGTGATGTGGGTACGGCGACCGATCGCCGGCTTGCATCGGTCACGGCCTCCGGCGGTGCGGTCCAGCTCAAGTCGGTCTCAACGACCGGGGCCCAGCAGTACGGCGGGGCCGCCGCGCTGGATGGCAATCTGGCGACGGGCACGGGAACGATCGGCTTCGCCAACGCCGTCACGGTGATGCGCGACGCCCAGATCCTCTCGGGCGGGGCAGTCACGTTCTCGGGCGATCTCAATGGCGCAGCCGCCGGGCAGCAGGGGCTCACCGTGAACGCGGGCTCCTCGGGGATCGCGTTCCAGAATGTGGGTGGTGGGACCGCCCTTGAGTTCCTGGCCGCGACCGGCGCGATCACTTCGGGCAACATCACGACCGCGGGGGATCAGGCCTATACGGGCTCTCTCACGACCACGGGCAACCTGACCAGCAACCAGGGGGCGATTGCCGCCTCGACGGGTCCATTCTCCGTGAGCGGGGATGTGAGCGCTGCGGGCTCGCTGACCGCCGACACCGGCGCCAACGGGATCACGATCGGCGGCGCCACGAGCGCAGCTTCCGCGACGCTGACGGGCTCATCGATTTCGGTGGTCTCGGTCACGACGACGGCCGACCAGACATATACCGGTTCGACCGCCTCCACGGGCAACCTCAACAGCGGCGGGGGCGTGCTTGTCACCGGCCCGCTGTCGGCCGGCGGCAACGTCGCCGCGGGCACATCGTTCATCGTCAACGGCGGTGCCGGGGCCATATCGGTCGTCGGTGATACCACCGCCGGCGCTGTGACGCTCGTTGGTGGAACCATCGGGATCAACGATGTCACCACCACCGGTGAGCAGAACTACAACGGCATCACGACCGCGGGCGGGAACCTCATCTCGACCGGCACCGGCGGCATCCTGGTCGCCGGCCCGCTGGCGTTCACCGATGCCGATCACACCGTCCAGACGAGCAATGGCGGCATCTCGCTGGGCACGGTCGAGGGCGGTCAGAACCTCACGTTCAACTCCGGTGCCAGCAACATTACTGTCGGGACGGTGGGAGGCCTGGGGGCGGCCCCGGATGCGCTGGCGATCACCGGAGCCGGGATCGCCCTCTCGGGTGTCACGACCTCTGGCGCTCAGACCTACACGGGCGATGTGAATGCTTCGAGCAACCTGGTGTCCACCGGCGCGGGGAACATCACCAGCGTGGGCAACATGTCGCTGACGGGGTCGGCACACACCATCCAGACCTCGGGTGGGACGATCTCGCTCGGGACGGTGAACGGGGCATCGGCGCTGACGCTGAATGCCGGAGCCGGGTCGATCAGCGTGCAGCCGATCGGAGCGACGACACCCCTGACCTCCCTGCTCGCCACCGCCAATTCGATGACGATCTCGGACGTCGCGACCCAGGGCAACCAGTCGTTCATCAGCGTGACGCCCATGTCGCTGGGCAGCACGCTTTCGACGGTCGACGGCGCCATCTCGGTTGATGGCGGGCTGCGCCTCATCAATGACTCGAGCATCCTCGCCGGCGGGAACGCCGGAGAGGTGGCCATCCTTGGCAACATCAACAGCGACGGCACAGCGCGGTCGCTGACGATCAACGGGGCACGGCCCGCGGGCAACGAGACGACGGTGGCCTCGGTCGTCCGGATCGGCGGCTCGATCGGTGAGGGTTCTCCGCTGGCGACCCTTCAGTTCGGCGACAACACCACCGATCCGAATGGATCCACGATCCCACCGCTGTCGACGATCGTGATCGCCCCGCGCGAGTCATTCAACAGCGACGGCAGCGTGAAGTTCACGGGCGACGGGGGGATCAGCTTCGATTCGCCCGCGGACCTCTCGATCAATGCCGACCAGTTCGTGATGGGCTTCGGGCAGAAGATCACGGTGTTCGGCAACCTCAACATCGGCGGCAGTTCATCCGCGAACGCATCGCTGGTGCGGCTGGGAGATGTCAGCTCGACGGGCGCGATCGTGGTGCGTTCGGATGTAATCCGGCTGGCGGGCCGGCGGCCGGCGCCGCTGGTGACCAGTGGTTCGGGAATCACGCAGCCCGACATCGGCCTGGACATCGTCGGCCGCAACGGGATCTCGTTCTCGAGCCCGGCGGAGCTGGAGACGGTTGACGGCGGGGAGAGCGTGACGTTCGGCGCCGACTCGATCGGGGCGATCTCCGTCAACGTCAGCAACGGCCTTGCACAGTCGCTGCAGTTCGAGAACGGCGTCTCGGCGAACAGCTTCCAGAAGGGCAACGCGGCCGTGCTGATGCCGCTGGATCTGCGGGCCGACGGCCGCTCGGCGACCAACGTCGCCACGGCGATCGCCGGCGCAACGCCCAAGGAAGCCGACTCGGGAATGGTGACGCAGGGTGTGGGAATCTCCGGTGCCCTGAAGGAGCAGCTCAAGCAGGTCGGGATCTACGTCAAGGAGCTGTCGCTCGACGACCAGGTTGATTTCCTGGCGGGCCGGGCGATCTACAACGATGTGCCAAGCGTGCTCAACCCGGCCGATAGAGACTACGAGATCACAGCAAACCGCCTGGCGATCGAGTTGGTCCGGGATGTGCTCGAGGCACACCGGAACATCAAGGCAGTCGCAATGGAGGGTGCTGCCGCCGACGCGGTATGGAGCGATCGGATGGCGGAGATCGTGGCGAGCTCGTGGTCCGAGTGCGCCAAGAAGGTGGGCAAGCCGGTCGCGGATGTGACGACCGAGGAGTACATCGCCTTCGTCCAATCTGATCCAACTCAGAGCCAGGCCAAGGATCTCTTGACGTCGGTCCACGCGTTCATGGAGAAGATCGACGCCCTTGGTCTGTCGCCCGGTGAGGCCAGTGTGCCCAAGGACACGGTGCTTGGATATCTCGCGCCGACTGAAGGTGATGTGTCCAAGGAGCAGGTGGCGGCGGCGATCGCCGGCATTCGGGCGAGGAACTGATCGGAGGCGTGCGGGTGAGTGTTCTCGATGTGACACGTCTGCTTGCACCGGTCTCGGCCGAACAGCCGGGCGGTGAGGATCTGCGCTACGACCAGCGTTACATGGAGGTCATGCGGGCCGCGGAGGGAACCCCCGAGGATCCCTTCACCAACGCCCCGGCCCAGCCGCCCGATTGGCGAGCGGTTCGGGATGGGACGCTGGAGCTGCTGGTCCGGACAAAGGATTTGCGGGTGGGGCTCCTGCTGGCGAGCTCCGAGCTGCGGATGTCGGGGTATCCGGGGGTGCGGGATGGTCTTGCGGTGCTGCGGGGGCTGCTCGAGCAGTACTGGGAAAGCATGTTTCCCCGGCTGGACCCCGAGGATGGCAACGACCCCACCGAGCGGGTGAACATCCTGGCATCCATGCTGGCCCCCCCGGGGACCATGGGTGACTCGATCCGCTTCATCGAGGGGATCAGGGATCTGCCCCTGGCCGAGTCGCGCATGGCGGGCCGGGTCGCGTACCGGGATATCCTGGTCGCGATGGGAGAGCTCCCTCCCGCCGAGGGAGAGGGGGCGGTCAACCTCGACGCGACGGGGATCGAGGCGGTCTTCCGGGATGTCGAGCCCGAGGCGCTCACCCAGCGGGTCGAGGAGATCGATGCCTGCCTGGAGCACGTCAAGACGATCGAGGCGGTGCTGACCGACCGGGTTGGGCATGGCCGATCCGTCGACTTTGCCCCGCTGCGGAGCCTGCTGACCGAGGTCGGCAAGCAGGTGCGCAAACGCCTCCCGTCCATCCCCGGGGCCGAGGCGGGTCCGGAGGGTGTCGGAAGCGGGGGCGGAGGCGCTCGGATCGCCGGCGACGTTCATTCGCGGGACGATGTGCTGCTCGCTTTTACCAAGATCGTCAGTTACTATGACCGTGTGGAGCCATCGAGCCCGGTGACGCTGTTCATCAAGTGTGCCGAGCAGATGGTTGGTAAGTCGTTCGCCGACATCGTCCGGGTATTGACGCCCGACGCGGTCGGCATGCTGATCACCATCAGCACTCCTCCCGAACAACCGACGTGAGGCGTTGGATGAGGCGGGGCGAAGAGTGGGGTGGGTTGGCGACGGACAGAGGTGGAAGGGCCAAGGGGGGCCCCTGGTGAGGATCCCCCGGCCCGGGCGGCTGCTTGACGGGAGGTCACATTCGCGGAGCGGGGGGTGAGGGCGTCCTTACAAACACTGCGCCGTTGTTCAACAGACGACGTACTGTGAATATCTCGCGTCGCCGCTCGGTCCCTGCGGCCAAGGGCGGTCTCGCCCGGCGTACCGATCGTGGAACGACCGGCATTCAACTAAGGAGCGGGTGATGGCAAAGGCCAGCAGTCAGAAGTTCATCCAGCGCAACCGAGCGCCTCGCGTACAGATCGAGTACGACCTGGAGCTGTACGGCGCGGAGAAGAAGATCAACCTGCCGTTCGTCATGGGCGTCATGGCGGATTTGTCGGGCAAGCCCGCAGAGGCGCTGCCCGCGGTCGCCGACCGCAAGTTCCTCGAGATCGATGTCGACAACTTCGACGACCGGCTCAAGAGCATGAAGCCCCGGGCCGCGTTCCAGGTGCCCAACGCCCTGACCGGCGAGGGGAACGTCGCCGTCGACATCACCTTCGAGAGCATGGCGGACTTCTCGCCCGCGGCGGTAGCGCGCAAGGTCGAGCCCCTGCGGCAGCTTCTTGAAGCCCGTACGCAGCTCTCGAACCTTCTCACGTACATGGATGGCAAGTCGGGCGCCGGCGACCTGGTCGCCAAGCTCCTCAACGACCCAACGCTCCTCAAAGCGCTGGCGGCCCAGCCCAAGCAGGAGGGAGGCTCCAATGGCTGAGTCCCAATCCCAAGGCCAACTTGACGTCGGGATGGTCGAGTCCGGCGGTCTGTCGGATCTGCTCAACAAGGAGTTCAAGCCCAAGACCTCTGGCGCCAAGCAGGCGATCGAGGGCGCGGTGCGCACGCTCGCCGAGCAGGCACTCTCGACCACGACGCTGATCTCCGACGATGCGGTCAAGACCATCGAGAGCCTGATCGCCGCGATCGACAAGAAGCTCAGCGACCAGATCAACCTGATCATGCACCACGCCGACTTCCAGCAGCTGGAATCGGCGTGGCGCGGCCTCTCGCACCTGGTGAACAACACCGAGACCGACGAGACGCTCAAGATCCGGGTTCTCAACATCTCAAAGAAGGATCTGGCCAAGACGCTCGGCAAGTTCAAGGGAACCGCTTGGGACCAGAGCCCGATCTTCAAGCAGGTCTACGAGCAGGAGTTCGGCACGCCCGGCGGACAGCCCTACGGCTGCCTGGTCGGCGATTACTTCTTCGACCACACGCCGCCGGATGTCGAGCTTCTGGGCCAGATCGCACAGATCGCCTCGGCAGCGCACGCCCCGTTCATCTCGGCGACCAACCCCAATGTGATGAACATGGAGTCGTGGGGAGAGCTGGGCAACCCGCGCGACCTGACCAAGATCTTCCAGTCACCCGAGTACGCCGGTTGGCGCAGCCTGCGGGAGAGTGATGACGCCCGGTACGTCGGACTCACGATGCCGCGGTTCCTGGCGCGTCTTCCCTATGGCTCCAAGACCAACCCGGTCGAGGATTTTGCCTACGAGGAGGACACGGCGGCGGCGGACACCAGCAAGTACGTGTGGGCCAACTCCGCGTACGCGATGGGCGTCAACATCAACCGCGCGTTCAAGCTCTACGGCTGGTGCGCCTGCATCCGCGGCGTGGAGTCGGGCGGAATGGTCGAGGGCCTGCCTTGCCACACCTTCCCGACCGATGACGGCGGCGTGGACATGAAGTGCCCGACGGAGATCGCGATCACGGATCGCCGCGAGGCCGAGCTCGCCAAGAATGGCTTCATGCCCCTCTCGCACTGGAAGAACACCGACTACGGCGTGTTCGTCGGCGCCCAGAGCCTCCACAAGCCCGCCGAGTACTCGGATCCGGATGCGACCGCCAACGCCAACCTGGGCGCCCGGCTGCCGTACCTGTTCTCCACGTGCCGGTTCGCCCACTACCTCAAGTGCATGGTCCGGGACAAGATCGGCTCGTTCAAGGAGCGCGCCGACATGGAGCGCTGGCTCAACGACTGGATCATGCAATACGTCGAGCCGGATCCGGGCGCCAGCCAGGATGCCAAGGCCCGCCGCCCGCTCGCGGCCGCCGAGGTCCAGGTCGCCGAGGTTCCCGGCAATCCCGGTTACTACTCGTCGAAGTTCTTCCTTCGTCCGCACTACCAGCTCGAGGGCCTGACCGTGTCGCTGCGGTTGGTCTCCAAGCTTCCGTCCGGCAAGAAGTAGGTGTATCGCTCGTAAGTGTTTGCAAACACGCGCAGGTTTCGACCGTGAGCGTCCTGGTCGGGTCTGCGGAAGGGATTTGAACGGCGATCCTGGGACGGTCTTCCCGATATCGTGGGGGGGCCGGAGCCGCAACCCCGGTCGTCCAGCGCCGAGAACTCAGCGGACGGGCGTCGTACGTCCGGCGATTCGGAACCGAGGATTCACGACGAAGGGAGTGTCTCATGGCAGTTGATATTTATCTGAAACTCGATGGTCTTCCTGGCGAGAGCCACGACAGCAAGCACAAGGACTGGATCCAGGTGCTGTCGTTCAGCCACGGGCTGTCAATGTCGGGCTCGATGTATTCCGGCGGCGGGCAGTCCACCTCCGGGCGCGTCGATGTCTCGGATGCGTCGGTGATGAAGCGGGTCGACAAGGCTTCGCCGAAGCTCAACTGGCACTGCTGCACGGGCACCCACATCAAGTCGGCGTGCATCGAGTTCTGCCAGTCCACCAAGGACAAGCACGTGTTCATGAAGTACTCGTTCGAGGACATCGTGGTGTCCTCGGTGCAGCCCAGCGCCTCCTCGGGCGGGGATTTCCCCATGGAGAGCCTGGCCTTCCGGTTCTCCAAGATCGAGTGGGAGTACACACCCATGGATGAGAAGGGCGGCAAGCTGCCTTCGTCCAAGGCGTGGTGGGATGTCATGGAAAACAAGGGCGGCTGATCAGCGCTCTTGCATCGAGTCGAATCATCCATCGGCGTCGGAAGACGCCGATGGGCATTTCAGGGCGATCCTTCGCCTTGTGCAGATCGGGTTCCCCGCGCGATCTGGTGTGATCGTGGATTCTGGGCCTTTGGCCGAAGTGCCGGGATGGATGTGTTCGGGACGCGGCGGGGTGTGGAACCAGCCAACAGGATCGCCGAAACGGCTGTCACGGGTGGGTTGTCCCAGCGGTGCGGCCGATGGGCGAGCCGGCCGGGGAGTTGACGCATGCTCGCCGAGGATCTGCTCAAGCAAGCCCGCCTGCCCGAGGCGCTGGCCGCCCTTCAGGATGCCATCCGCAAAGATGCATCGAACGCCAAGCTGCGGGTCTTCCTCTTCCAGCTCCTGTGCGTCACGGGGGACTGGAAGCGTGCCCTCGACCAGCTCGCGGTCGCCAGCCAGATCGAGGCCAAGAACCTGCTGATGGCGCAGATGTACAAGCCGGCGATCATGTGCGAGCTGCTGCGCGAGGAGGTGTTCGCGGGCAAGCGGTCCCCGATGATCCTGGGAGAGCCCGAGCCGTGGATCGGCCTGATGGTGCAGGCGCTGGCGCTGACCGCTCAGGGCAACCATGCCGCCGCCGCGCAGCTCCGGGAGAAGGCGCTGGAGGAAGCGCCATCGATCTCGGGCTTGATCGATGGCCGACCGTTCGCGTGGCTGATGGATGCCGATTCCCGGCTGGGCCCGTTGGTCGAGCTGATCCTGGATGGCAAGTACTACTGGGCGCCGTGGATGCGGATCGCGGAGCTCGAGCTGGAAGCTCCGTCCGACCTGCGTGATGCGGTATGGATGCCGGGGTTTGTGACACTGGCGACCGGCGCCAAGAAGCCGGTGCTGGTGCCGACCAGATACGCCGGCAGCGAGCGAGCCGAGGATGGGGCCGTGAGGATGTCGCGGCGGACGGACTTCACCGAGCCGGTCGAGGGCACGTGCCTGGCGCTGGGGCAGCGAGTGCTGGCGAGCGATGCCGAGGACTACCCCCTGCTCGCGGTCCGCAAGATCCAGCTGGATGCCGCGGTCCCCGATGCTCAGTCCGGCGCGGAAACGGGCGACAGTGCCGGGGGAGGCGCCGGTGTCTGAGCTGACCGCCTCTGAACGATTGCAGCCCTCGCTGCTGGACCGGCTGACCGACGATGAGCCCAAGGCGAGCGTCGAGAGCCGTGACCGGCGAGTGATGTCGATGCGGATGCTTCGGCGAGCGGTGCTGCGCGACCTGGCGTGGCTGCTCAACTGCCCGTGCAAGCCGCAGACCGACGAGATCAACGATTACCCGCTGGCGGCAAAGAGCGTGCTGAACTACGGCATGCTCGACTTGACGGGCCTGACCGTGAGCGGGATGTCGCCCGAGCGGGTGGTGGGCATGGTGCGGGATGCGATCCAGACCTTTGAGCCGCGGATCGTGGGCCCGTCGCTGGAGGTGCGCGTGGTCGAGCTCGATGCCGGCAGTGGGGCCGGGCACAACGGCTTTGCCTTCGAGATCAGCGGGCAGTTGTGCCCGCTCCCGATGCCCGAGGCTCTGTACATCCGCACCGAGATCGACCTGGAGACCGGTCGCTGCGATATCAAGGAGCGGCGCGTCTGAACGCGCCGGTGAGGCTGCATGGACCGCCGTCTGCTGAGGTACTACGAACAGGAGCTGCGACACCTCCAGGGTGTCGCCCGGGAGTTTGCGCGCGAGTATCCGAAGATCGCAGCGCGGCTGGCGATCGATGATCTCCAGGACACCTGTGTCGATCCGTACGTCGAGCGATTGCTCGAGGGCTTCGCGTTCCTTGCATCCCGCGTGCAGCTCAAGCTCGACGCCGAGTTCCCGCGTTTCACGCAGAACCTGCTGCAGGCCGTCTACCCGCACTACCTGGCGCCGACACCCTCGATGTGCATCGTCGAGTTCGCGCCCGACTACGGGGATGCCGAGCTGGCCTCGGGTTACACGCTGCCGCGCGGATCGAGCCTGCGGAGCCTCCTGGGCAAGCAGGAGCGGACCAGCTGCGAGTACCGCACTGCGCAGGATGTCACCATCTACCCGATCAAGCTGCTCCAGGCCCAGTACTACACGCGCGACTTCGGCGTGCTTGACCTGGCCCAGACCGTGTCATCGGTCGCTCCCATCCGCGGCGCCCTGCGGATCCGGCTCGCCGCGACCGCAGGCCTCACGTTCTCCAAGCTCACCCTCGACCGGCTGGTGCTCAACCTGCGCGGCGGGGGCATGACGCCGATGCGGCTGTACGAGCAGATCCACGGCCACTGCAAGGGCATCGTCGTGCGCCCGGTTGTTCCCGCGGGCACTCGGGCGCCGCGCACGGCGGCGCTCATGCCGACCTCGGCGATCAGCCGCGTGGGGTTTGAAGAGGATGAGGCACTGCTTCCGTACGATGCGCGCAGCTTCCAGGGATACCGGCTGCTGCACGAGTACTTCTCGTTCCCGCAGCGGTTCCTGTTCGCGGGGATCTCCGGTCTGCGCCAGCACCTGGCGGGGTGCCAGTTCAGCGAGGTTGACATCGTCCTGCTGTTCGATGAGGAGTCGGCGGAGCTCGAGAACGTCGTCGGGACCGAGCACGTGGGGCTGCACTCGACGCCGGCGATCAACCTTTTTCCAAAGCGTGCCGACCGCATCTTCGTCACCGAGCGATTCAGCGAGTTCCAGGTGCTGCCCGATCGCACGCGGCCGCTGGATTTCGAGGTCTACTCGGTACACGCCGTCACGGGCATCGGGGCGCAGGCCGAGGACCAGACGGTGTTCCGCCCGTTCTACGCGGCGAGCGACACCGATGCCGGCGCGGGATCGACGGGCGCCTATTTCGCCGCCAACCGTGTCCCCCGGGCGCTCTCCGAGCGCGAGCAGCGCGCCGGACGCCGGAGCAGCTACGCGGGGAGCGATGTTTATATCTCGCTGGTCGATTCGTCGAGCGCGCCCTACTCGCAGGAGATCCGCCAGCTCTCGATCGAGACCTTCTGCACCAACCGGGACCTGCCGCTGCACATGCCCGTGGGCCGCGCCGATACCGACTTCACGCTCGATGTCGGCGCGCCCGTTTCGGCGACCCGGGTGGTCTCCGGACCCACCGCCCCGCGGGCTTCGCACATCGAGCCCAAGCCCGGGCAGTCCGAGGGCGATCTTTCCTGGCGGCTGATCAGCCACCTCTCGCTGAACTATCTCTCGATCTCCGATGCGCCCGCAACCGATGGCCGTGGCGGGTCCGAAGTGGCGCAGGGAGCGGCGGCCCTGCGCGACATCCTCCGCCTCTACGGGGATCGCGGGGATCCGGTCGTGCGCAAGCAGGTCGATGGGGTGCGCTCGGTCAAGGTCTCCCCGATCACGCGGCGCATCCAGACGCCCGGGCCCATCGTCTTCGGCAGGGGGCTTGAGGTCGGCGTCACCTTGGAAGAGGCAAACTTCGAGGGCACGGGGCCGTTCCTGCTGGGAGCGGTTCTCGATCACTTCTTCGCGCGGTACGTCTCCCTCAACTCGTTTACCGAGACGGTGATCTCCGGCGCCGATCACGGGCCGATCATGCGCTGGCCGGCTCGCCTGGGGCGGAGGTCGCTCCTGTGAGCCAGGCGCCCCGACCCCCACAACCCCCGGCCCATCCACCGCAGTCCCCGCGTCCTCAGGGGGCCGGCGCTCCTGTGTCACCGGGCCAGGCCATGCCGGGCACAGGTGGTCCGCAAGCGCCGCGATCACCGGTGGTTCCGCGTCCGCTGGTGCCGCCGCGGCCCGTACCGCCGGCGACGACGCCCTCAACGGTCAAGCCCGTGCCGCCCGCAGGTCCGGTGGTGCGCCCGGGAGCGCCGGTGGTGCCAGGGGCTCGGCCGGGGGCGCTCAAGCCGCCGGGAGCAGGCTCTCCGACATCGCCCCCATCTCCCGCTCGCCCGGCGCCGGCTCAACAGCCCGTGAGCCGGCCGGCGGGGCCGCCCGTTGTCCCACCGGAGGCCCCCATCACGCCGGAACCGATCGCCGAGCCGATCGTCGAACAGGCCCCCGCGCGGCACGCCCTGCTTTCCGATCAGTTGTACGCGCCGGATTTCTTTCACCTCTGCCGGCTGCTCGATTCTGCATACCCGCAGTTGCCGCGGCTGGGAACTTCCGTGCTTCCCTCGGAAGATGTCGTCCGCTTCTCGCAGGAGCCTTCGCTCGCATTCGCCCCCGTGACAATCCCGAGATTTATGGCGCGCGGCGAGGCTCGCGGCGGCCGCGTCTTTGTCAACTTCATGGGCCTCTTGGGCCCTCACGGCCCCCTGCCCCTGCATTTCACCGACTACGCCCGCGATCGGGAGCGCAACGCCGGTGATTCGACGATCGCCCGCTTCTTCGATGTCTTCAACCACCGCATGATCTCGCTGTTCTACCGCGCCTGGGCGGTGAACCAGATGGCCGTCAGCGGGGATCGCCCGGCCGACGACAGGTACATCTTCTACGTCGGCTCGCTTTTCGGGCTCGGCATGCCCTCGCTGATGGGCCGAGATGCGGTGCCCGATGCCGCCAAGCTTCACTACTCCGGTCGCCTGAGCCACCCGACGCGCAACGCCGAGGGGCTGGAGGCGATCATCCGCGGGTATTTCGGAGTGCCGGCGAGCATCGTGGAGTTCATCGGCCGCTGGCTGGATCTGCCGAAACGGTACTGGTGCCGCATCGGGTCGGGCAGCGAATCAACGAGGCTGGGCATCGGCGCGGTCGCCGGGACGCGTGCCTGGGACGTTCAGAGCTGCGTGCGGATCCGCCTGGGACCGATGCGGTTTGCAGACTACTGCCGGCTGTTGCCCAACGGCGAGAGCTATCGCCGCCTGGTGGACTGGGTCCGCAACTACATCGGGATGGAGTTGGATTTCGAGGTCCAACTCGTGCTCAGGGAGGATGAGGTCCCGAAGATCTCGCTCGGCGGGCAACGGGCCCGCGGAGCGCAGCTCGGATGGACGACCTGGCTGCGGACAGGTGCCTTGGGTCGGGATGGGGACGATCTGGTGACGCCCGCTGAGCGGGTCCACCTGAACGAGAGGGCGGCAACACGGCGATGAGTGGATCGCGGTGTTGGTGGTACAAGTGTCGGTCTTGGATGGATCGGGAGTGGAACGATGGCGGAAATCAGTCGAGTTAAGCTCTTCGGAAAGCTCAACGCCCTCTGCTACAAGGCGCTGGAGGGATCAACCGTCTTCTGCAAGCTGCGCGGAAACCCGTACGTCGAGGTGATCCACTGGCTGCAGCAGATCATGCAGAACCAGGATTCGGACATTCATCACATCATCCGGCACTTCCAGGTGAACCCCAGCAAGCTGGCCGGTGACATCACCGCCGCCTTGGATCGCCTGCCCCGCGGCTCGACCTCGATCTCGGATCTGTCCGGGCACCTGGATGCCAGCGTGAAGGAAGCATGGTCATACGCGACCCTGCTCTTCGGAGAGAGCCAGGTCCGCTCCGGCCACCTGATGGTCGCGTGGAGCAAGACCGAGGCTCTGCGGCCCGTGCTCCTGGGCATCTCGCGCGAGTTTGAGAAGGTCAAGGCCGAGGCCCTCACCGACGGCTTCGCCCAGCTTCTTCGGGCATCGCCCGAGGAGGGCCAGATCGCCAACGACGGCAGCGGCATGGGCTCTGGCGCCGGGGCAGCGCCCGGAGAGACGAGCGGCGCGATCCCGCCCGCGCAGATGGGCAAGGAGGAGGCGCTCAAGCGATTCTGCGTCGATCTGACCGAAACCGCGCGTTCCGGCAAGATGGATCCGATCGTCGGGCGCGATGAGGAGATCCGCCAGTGCGTGGACATCCTCATGCGCCGGCGGCAGAACAATCCGATCCTGACCGGCGAGGCCGGCGTCGGCAAGACGGCGGTGGTGGAGGGATTTGCCCAGCGCATCGTCGCCGGTGATGTCCCGCCCCAGCTCAAGGATGTCCGACTGCTGGCGCTGGATATCGGCCTGCTGCAGGCCGGTGCGAGCATGAAGGGTGAGTTCGAGAATCGCCTGCGCTCGGTGATCGATGAGGTCCAGGCGGCGACCACCAAGCCGATCATCCTGTTCATCGATGAGTGCCACACGCTGGTCGGGGCCGGCGGGGCCGCAGGCACGGGAGATGCGGCGAACCTGCTCAAGCCGGCTCTGGCGCGTGGCACGCTGCGAACCATCGGCGCGACGACGCAGGCCGAGTACAAGAAGCACTTCGAGAAGGATCCGGCCCTGACCCGGCGATTCCAGGTCGTCAAGGTCGATGAGCCCGATGAGAAGAAGGCGCTGCTCATGATCCGCGGGCTCGCGGGCGTCATGGAAAAGCACTTCAAGATCCAGGTGCTCGATGAGGCCCTGGAGAACGCGGTCAAGCTCTCGAAGCGGTACATCCAGGGACGGCAGTTGCCCGACAAGGCGGTGAGCCTGCTCGACACAGCCTGCGCCCGGGTTGCCGTCAGCCTGCATGCGATCCCCGCGGAGATCGATGATTCCCGGCGTCGCATCGAGGGCCTCAAGACCGAGATCGGGATCATCGATCGTGAATCGGCGATCGGGGTCGATCACACGGAGCGCAAGAAGGAAGTGACCGCGAGCCTGGAGGCCGAGCAGACCCGCCTCAAGGGGCTCGATGAGCACTTCGCCAAGGAAAAGGCGCTGGTCGAGAAGATCCTGGACATCCGGGGCAAGCTGCGCGCCGGCGGCGTCTCGCCCGATACCGGCGCATCGGCGCCTGCTGCATCCAACGCCCCGCTCGCCCAGCCCCTCTCCGAGGATGCCCGGCTCGCTGCCCTCGAGGAACTCAAGAAGCATCAAGCCGAGCTCGCCGCCTTGCAAGGCGAGAGCCCCCTCATCCTCCCCAGCGTGGATGGCCAGGCGGTTGCCTCCGTGGTCGCCGACTGGACCGGCATCCCCGTCGGACGCATGGTCCGCAACGAGATCGAGAGCGTCCTCAAACTCGCCGACACGTTGGAAAAGCGCGTCATCGGCCAGCGCTACGGCCTCGAAGAGATCGCCAAGCGCATCCAGCTCTCCCGTGCCAAGCTCGACAACCCCCAGCGACCCATCGGCGTATTCATGCTCGTCGGGCCCTCGGGAGTCGGCAAGACCGAGACGGCGATCTCGCTCGCCGAGACGCTCTACGGCGGCACGCACGCTCTCATCACCATCAACATGAGCGAGTACCAGGAAGCCCACAAGGTTTCGACGCTGATGGGCTCACCCCCCGGGTACGTGGGCTTCGGCCAGGGCGGTGTGCTGACGGAGGCGGTGCGTCGGCGGCCCTACTCGATCGTGCTGCTGGATGAGGTTGAGAAGGCCCACGGGGATGTCCACGAGATCTTCTTCCAGGTCTTCGACAAGGGGATGATGAAGGATTCCGAGGGTGTGGATATCGACTTCAAGAACACGATCATCCTCCTGACATCCAACGCCGGCACCGACCTGATCATGAACATGTGCAAGGATCCGGAGCTCAAGCCCGAGCCCGAGGCCCTGCAGAAGGCCCTGCGCGAGCCGCTGCTGAAGGTCTTCCCGCCGGCCCTGCTGGGACGCATCAACGTGGTGCCCTATTACCCGATCAGCGACCAGATGATGCGGTCGATTATCGGACTCCAGCTCTCCCGCGTCGGAAAACGGGTGGAAGAGGGGCACCGGGTGCCGTTCACGTACGACAACTCGGTGGTGGAGACGATCGTGTCCCGCTGCACGGAGCTGGAATCCGGAGCGCGGGCGATCGATGCGATCATCACGCGTCAGATGCTGCCGCGGATCGGTCGGGAGATTTTGGAGCGGATGGTGGAGGGCAAGCCCATCACGAAGGTTGGGGTTGGTGTGAAGGATGGGGAGTTCGCGTACGAGTTCTAACATGCACCACCGTTCGCACGGCGGCGCACAGGGCAGAGAGCACCGATGACTGGTTCCAGCTGGCAGCAGATGTTGGGTCTGGAGTCTCCGGAGGAATTTCGGGATCGGGTGCTCGCGCGCCAACGGGCGAGCCAGCTCGCGTTTGAGCGGCGCTGTCTCGGGATCTCCGATCTCACGGGCGCGGCACCGAGAACCTCCTGCTGGCGCGTGGTGCTCGGAGTTCGCGGCGGTGAGACGGTGATGTACGAGTACGCACGCGACGGCGGTTTGAGAGATGCGACGACATATCCCACGTCCGGTCGCGGGTACTACCGCCGGGGCGATGTGATCCTGGTGGCCGAGGTTACCCAGCGCAACGCGGAACTCATGTTCCCTGAACTGAGGCAAGAAGAGGATTCATCGTCCGCCCTGGCGACGATCGCGCTGGGGCTGTTGGGCAGCAGCCCCCCGGGCTACACCGTCGGCTGGCGGATCGTCGCCATTGAGCCTCGGTCGGGCTCCGGAGGGGAAGGACGAGTCACCACGCGCGGAGTCGTGATCTTCGGCGAGGACTGCATCGAGCTTGAGCACCAGACCAACTGGTCCCGCCAGCAGATGCATGACAGCTTCGTGATGAGCGAGGCGGCGCGGAGCATGTCGGCGATGCTCCCGCTGCTGGAGGCGTTGGCAAATGTCATGATCGACGTGGCGACCATGTCGGTCGGGCGAGCGGTCGCACGCGGCGTTGGCCGCCGAGTCGCGTTGTACTCTCTCCGCGCGGCGTGGCGAGCCACCGCTCGCAGGATGCTGCTGCGCCGAGCGCTGCGCCTTGCGATTTCGCGGGGCGGTCGCTTGACCGCGGGTGCGATTGCCGCGTTCGTGCAGGGGGTGGTGCGGGAGATTGCTGATCGCTCGCAGGCCAACGAGTTGCGCCGCCGCGCCGGAGCCGGTCTGCTCGAGATGCAGGATATACGGCCCCATGTTGCCGCCGGAGTTCAGAGCCTGGCCTCGTACCTGCTCGGCGCGGCCGCCGATTCGCTGGGCTCCACCATCCGAAGGGACATGAGAAACTTCACCGACGAGGGTGTACGCCGCATCATCGCGACCAAGCTGACCCAGACCATCGTTCAGGCGTGCACCACGATCCCCTTCGCGACGATCTCGGACGCTGCGGCGGCGGCGTACAGGGAGTCGCTCTCCGACCCGGGATCGTTCAGCCGCCGCTTCGGGCAGATGTTGGCCGATTTCCACTGGCAGCTTATTCAGCGCACGCTCGGTACTCTTTCCCCGTCCGCGATCGCAGAGATCGCGGAGGAGAATTGACAGGGAGAAACGGTGCCCGATCGTCCGTCAAGATCGGAAGCCGGGCACCGCGAGACACTTATGCCCCTTACCCAGGACAACCGCTTCATCTCGATCGACACCGCCCTGGGCAAGGACAAGCTCCTGCTCGTCCGCTTCACCTGTCGTGAAGTCCTCTCGCGCCTCTACGAAATCGACGCCGAGGTCGTCAGCGAGGATTACAACGTCGATTTCGACAAGATCCTGGGTACCGCCGTCACCATCAAGATGATGCGCGGGGATGCCAAGTTCCGGTATTTCTGCGGCGTGGTATCGCGATTCGTCCAGACCGGCGGTGTCGGCGACCACGCCCGCTACGAGATGCGCATCGTCCCGTGGCTGTGGCTCCTCACGCGGACCGCCGACTGCCGCATCTTCCAGAACAAGTCCGTGCCCGACATCATCAAGGCCGTCTTCGGCCTCTACCCGTTCGCCGACTTCAAGCCCAATCTCTCCGCGGATTACAAGGCCAAGGAGTACCAAGTCCAGTACCGCGAGACCGACTTCAACTTCATCAGCCGGCTGATGGAGCAGGAGGGGATCGCCTACTACTTCACCCACGATGACAAGGGCAAGCACACCTTGCACCTGGTGGATGCACCCAGCGCGTACAACCCCTACGCCGGCTACGAGAAGATCGACTGGGCAGGCGCCAAGGGTCGGGCCCTGGACAAGCAGACCATCTCCGACTGGACCTACGAGAAGTCCGTCCAGCCGGCCAAGTACGCGACCACCGATTACAACTTCAAGAAGCCCAGCACGCCCCTGCTCGCCCCCGTCGAGAACCCGCCCGCGCACGCCGCCAAGGAGTTCGAGATCTTCGATGCCCCGGGGGAATACGAAGAGAAGGCCGCAGGGGATGAGATCGCCAAGATCCGCCTGCAGGAGCTGCAGTCTTCGCAGGAGATGGCGGCAGGATCGGGCAACGCCCGCGGGATGTGCGTGGGCTGCACGTTTGAACTGAACAACCCGCCGCGTGAGGCCTGGAAGGGCAAGAAGTGGCTCTTCACCGAGGCGGTGCATCGTGCCGTCAGCGATCCGTTCTTCGCCCAGCGCGGCGGCAACCCCGATGAGTATTCATGCCGCTTCTCGGTCGTGAACTCGGAGACGCTGTGGCGGCCGGCGCGGTCCACACCCAAGCCGACGATCCCGGGCCCACAGACGGCGATCGTGTGCGGGCCCAAGGGCAACGAGATCCACACCGACGAGTTCGGGCGGGTGAAGGTGAAGTTCCACTGGGATCGCGAGAGCAAGGCCGATGAGAACAGCTCCTGCTGGATCCGAGTGAGCCAGCGCTGGGCGGGCAAGAACTGGGGGACGATCATGATCCCCCGCATCGGCCACGAGGTGGTGATCGAGTTTCTGGAAGGAGATCCTGACCGACCCATCATCACGGGGAGCGTCTACAACGCCGAGCACACGCCGGCGTACCCGCTCCCCGAGCAGGCGACCATCTCGAGTTGGAGCAGCCTCTCGACCCCCGACGGGAGCAAGTACAACGAGATCGCGTTTCAGGACAAGAAGGACGGCGAGAAGATGTTCATCCTGGCCAGCAAGGACCAGGACATCATCGTTCTGAACGACCAGAAGATGGAGGTCAGAAACGACCGCCACGTGACAGTCAAGAAGAACAGCTTCAATAAGGTTGAGAACAACTTCAACGAGGAGATCACGGGTGACGCCAAGATCAAGATCGGCAAGGAGAATCACCTGACGGTCGAGGGACTCCAGGCGATCAAGGTTGTCAAGAGCAAATCCACGACAGTCGGGGATGATGTCATCGACAAGTTCGACGCCAACCACATGGAGGCGACCGCCAAGGAGTATCACCTCACGGCGACGGACATCATTCTTGAGGCGACCGGCAACATCACGCTCAAGGTCGGCGGCAACTCGATCGCGATCGATTCATCGGGCATCGGCCTCAAGTGTGCGCAGTACAAGCTCGAGGCCAGCGCCGCGGCGGAGATGACCGCCAAGGCCGGCATGAAGCTTGACGGCACCGCGAACATGGAGGTCAAGGCGGCGATGGTCAAGATCGAGGGCAAGGGCATGCTGGAGGCCAAGAGCCCGATGACCACGGTGAAGGGAGATGGGATGCTGATCCTCAAGGGCGGCATCGTCATGATCAACTGATCGCGTCCGGCGGTCCAGGCGTCGAAGAGTGCATGCGGAGCGAATCGAGAGCGAGCCATGAACCCAAAGAGCGCCAAGAAAGGATCCCCCGTCGCCCCGGCAGAGCCCGATCCGCCGGTAGTGCCCGAGGAGCACGAGGCCGGGAGCGCTGCCCCGCCCGAGGCTCAGGCAGCGCAGAAGAAACCCCACAAGCCGCTCAACCAGACGGCCGGCGGCGCGGGCTCCGGAGAGGAAGGCGAGGGGAACGATGAGCCCCTCTCCTGGATCGAGATCGAGATGATCGACGAGGCCGATCAGCCCGTCACGGGGATGTGCTACTCGATCGAGCTGCCCGACGGCACGGTTGCCGAGGGTGTGCTCGATGAAAAGGGAATGGCGCGTGTGGAGGGGTTTGTCAAGGGTTCGGGGCAGTGCAAGGTGAGTTTCCCCGACCTCGACAAGGAAGCCTGGGAGAAGGTCTGAGAAAACATCCGCGGCGAGTTCCCGCGGACGCTGAGGGTGAGAGCCAGCCATGCCGATCGAACATCATGTCTCTTCCGGCGAGTGCATCAACAGCATCGCCATGCAGTACGGGTTCTTCCCGGACACGCTCTGGGAGCACGGCAGCAACGCCGAGCTGAAGGAAGCGCGCAAGGATCCGAATGTGCTGCAGGAGGGGGATATCGTCCACGTCCCCGACCTTCAGGAGCGCCACGAGACCTGCTCGGTCGAGAAGAAGCACCGGTTCCGCCGCAAGGGGGTGCCCTCGATCTTCAAGCTCCAGTTGATGAACGATGGGGAACCGCGGGCCAACCTCGACTACACCATCGACTTCGATGGCGATGTGGTCAGCGGGAAGACCGATTCCGAGGGGAAGATCGAGCACCCGATCGCCCCGGACACCCAGACGGCGCTCCTGAAGATCCCATCGACCGGCGAGGTCTACAAGCTCAACCTCGGCCACCTTGATCCGCTCGAGACGACCAAGGGAGGCAAGCAGCGGTTGCGTGGGCTGGGTTACTACAAGGGCGCGATCGATGAGGAAGTCTCGGACGACTTCAAGGAGTCCGTCAAGGGGTTCCAGGCCGACTACGACATGGAGCCCAGCGGCGAGTACGACGGTGCGACCGCCGACAAGCTCAAGTCCGCCTTCGGAAGCTGATTCGCCTCGATTCGTGAGCACACGGAGCCTCTCCAATGGCCGATCCCGAGACCGACGCCACCCCGACCGAATCCGAGGAATCGGTGTGTCGAGAGGGCGAGAACACGCTCGACAACGCCTGCGCTTCGGCCACGTGCAAGTGGTCCAAGGAGATGGTGACCCCGGACCACAACCCGACGCAGGCGGACTCGGCCCTCACCAACGCGCTCGCCCTGCGCCTCATGTGGATCCGCGATCTGGCCGCACCGCCCGGCGGCGTCCCGCTCCCCGAAGAGGGCAAGGTCCAGGCCCTGGTCGAACTCACCAACGTGCCGGACGATGTCGAGGCCGAGATCGAGGTCTTCCGCTGCGGGTCGGATGAAGCGATCCCCGACAGCAAGATCGCCGCGCTGACCACCAAGGACAACAAGGTCATCGACCCCGACACCGGGGAACCACCGCTGCTTGCCTTTCAGGCGGCGCATTGCCCGTGGGATCCGTGGGACAAGCCGTATTTCTACTTCAAGACCAAGATCTCGTACCAGAGCCTCGAGGCCCAATCGACCTCCGATCGCGAGGGCAAGCCGAAGGAATGCCTTCGTCTGGCGTACTGGGTCGTGGCGCTCGCCGGCGCCAAGGACCTGCTCCCCGACACGCTCAACGAGTGCAACGACCTGGTGGGCATCGTCACCAAGCTCGATCACTGCAAGGCGACGTCGCGCGACTACGACTACAAGATCGTCCCCCTCGACCAGTTCGGATCGGAGCTGCGCAACACCTACGCGTACATCCAGTCCAGCCACGGCAACGTCCAGCACCGCACCGACGGGACCGCCGTGGACCTCAAGACCATGGGGGATCCTCCCGACAAGGCCGACCCCGCGGTCTACCGCAGCACGGTTTCGATGACCACCGTCGTGGGCCGGTTCGGTGATGTCCAGATCAGGAACACCGACGACATCGTCAGCGTCCCGCGATACCTGTTCTATTCGAGCACCTGCCTCACGGGCTGGGAGCCCAGCTTCTCCGAGGCGATGATCGAACGCGGGTGCATGTACGTGCTCGCCTTCCGGCGAACCATCCCCAATTCCGAAGCGCCCGAGTGCTCCAAGAAGTTCTTCAAGCTCTGGGTCGAGACCTACAAGATGGACCCGGCCAAGATTCCTGATTGCTTCGACCAGGTCGCTCCCGACCACTACGACAACATGAAGCCGGTCCTCTTCTCCGCCGCCGGGGAACGGCGCGGCGCTCCCGGAGGGGGGCTCAGTGCCGGCGAGATTGTCGCCATCGTGGTCGCCGCGGTCATTGTCGGGGCCGTGGTCGTCGCGGCGGTCGCCTGCCTGTTCTAGATCCTCGTCTTCCGCTGGTTCTTGCAAGGAGCCCTGACCAACATGTACACGCTGCCAGAGGACAAGCTGCGAGAGATGGCGATCGGGGATGCAGGTCCGCGCCTCAAGTCCATCTTCACCAAGGCCGAACTCACCCTCGATCAGGGCCCCAACCGCACCGAGTGGGATCCGATCCTGCGCCGCCATGTCTTCCATTCGACCATCCAGGCGTGGCGCGACTTTGACCAGATCGAGTTCATCGTCTCTCCCGAGGGCCGCATCCGGCTCTTCCGGGACAAGAACCGCCTCGAGCCCAAGGGGCCCGCCGATCCGCCCCTCACCAGCGCTGACCTGCTCCAGATCGCCGCGACCACCGGCGAGGTCGGGCCATCCGCGATCGTCGAGACCGCGCCAACTCCAGGCCCGATGCTCACGTTCACGGTGCGCCAGGCCGAGCTGGACATGCCGATGCGGATCCGATTCGTGGTGAACGGCGCTCTCCGGCAGGTCGCGGCGATGGAAGTGCTCCCCGATCCCATCGGATTGCCGGGGGTTCCGCAAGCGCCCGGCATGCCGAACCTGCCGCAGGCGCCCGGCATGCCCAAGGCTCCGAGCCTGCCCAATGCTCCGAGCATCCCCCAGGCGCCGGCATCCCCCTCGCCCGGCCTTCCCAAGGCGCCTCAGGTCAAGCTCCCGGAGGTGAAGTTCCCGTGACTGAAATGCAAGCCATTCAGAAGGCGATGGATTCCCGAGCGCAGTTCGGGGTGCCCACATCGTTTGCGCCGATGGAAGCCCAGAAGCGCTACATCGAACTGGTCCGAGATGGTCAGAAGGTCACCACCAAGGCGCCCGCCCCCGGCCCCGTGCGCGACCTGATCGCCTGGGTCATCACGCTCACGCACGATGCCCGCACGGTGGAATTTGCGATCGAGGATTCCACCGCCGAGGTCGTCCGGTTCACACCCTCGCGCAGCGCCGCCCTGGATCTCTACCCCTCGGGTGTTCCAACCTTTGATCGCGAGGTGACCCCGTGAGTCATGCCCCCGGAAATCCGGGCCAGAATCCGCAGGTCAAGCCCGATCCGCGCTTCGAGGATGCCCAGCGCTGGTACAGGGCGCTGGTGGAACGCGAGCTGATCCGGTTGGATCAGCCCTCCGCGGTCGGATACATGAACGAGAACTTCCGCCTGCGGCAGGAGTCCAAAGCGCCCGAGGGTGCCAACACCCGCCTGAAGACCGTTGCCCAGCAGTTGCTGACGCCGCATGTCACCCGGCTGAACGCACGCACGGGTGAACTCATCTCCTGGCACATCTCCACGATCGCCTCACCCACCGATGAAAGCATGGCCCCCGAGCAGGGCATGGAGATCGCCAAGGCCCTGGCCGACCCGCCTCCGCAATCGGTGCTCGTCCGCTCCGAGTACGACTCCGGCGGGGAGCGTTCCCCGTTCGTCGTGCGCTGGAGCCACGTCGAGGATGGCCTGCCGGTCGAGGGGGACTACATCGAGGTCCGCATCAACGGAAAGTACAAGAAGGCGTACGCGTGTTCCCGGATGTGGCGGCAGCCCAACCCCATGGCCGGATTCGTCGATCGATGAAACTCAGCCGTGCCATGATCCCGACGGTCTCGGTCCTTTGCGGGATCCAGGTCGCCTGCGGCAGCAAGCAGCCGGCTCCGTCATCGACGACGCCAGCTTCGGGCGGATCGAGCGCGCAAGCTCCCGCTCCAGTGCAGGCAAAGGAGGACCATCCCGTGCCCGCCTTCAAGCCCGATACCGAGAAGGTGCTCGCACTCTCGCAGAAGCCCGCGATCGCGGCGATCCGGTGCAAAGCGCTCGCCATCGAGAACGAGGGAACCCGCAGCCGCACCGCGGCGATCACCGCCGATGTCGTTGTTGCCGGCACGGGCTCACCTCCAGCAGGCCCGTGGAAGCTGGTGTGGTTCACGCAGTCAGCGCCGGCCGTTCAGGTCGGCGGCCTCTACCTGATCGCCGCCGAGGCAGAGGGCAAAACATGGTCTCTGCTGGAAGCCTGCCCCCTGGCCGAGGGCACGGAGCAGAACGCCGTCAATGCAGCCTCAACGCGGCTTGCGGAGCTTCGCAAGAGCAAGTGATCGAAGGCCAATTCAAGGCCGCTAATCGAAGGAGCCCGACATGCCTCCCGCCGCACGAGCCGCCGATATGCATGTGTGTCCCATGGTGACGGGCGTGGTTCCGCATGTCGGCGGGCCGATCCTCCCGCCGGGCTGCGTGACAGTCCTCATCGGCTGCATGCCGGCCGCGCGGATGGGCGACATGGCCGTCTGCGTCGGTCCGCCGGATGTGATCGCCAAGGGCTCGGCGACCGTCCTGATCGGCGGGATGCCCGCCGCGCGCATGGGCGACCTTACCGCGCACGGGGGGACGATCGTCTTGGGGCTGCCGACCGTCATGATCGGCGGTTGAATGTTGATCGGAACGCCTGATTACCTGAACACCAGAGCCCGCGGGCCGATCAGCAGCACCGGCTCATCGCGCATCTGCATCAGGCCCTCGAGCTGCCCGCGGATCTGCCTCCAGACCCGCTCCCCGACGATCGTGCGGGCAAGGCCCGCCAAGTCCGCCGCGGCGGCGTTGTGCCTCACGCCGGGGGCCGCCATGAACCCGCCCAGCGTGTCATCGAGGAGCTCATCGATCCCCTTGGGGCCGGGGTAGTCCATCACGTGGTACTGCTTGAGGCTCAGGTGCACGGCCAGGTCCTCGATCGCATCGTTGATGCCGCCGATCGCATCGGCCATCTTCAACTCGATCGCCTTGTTGCCGGTGAAGAGCCGGCCTTCGGCGGTCTTGGAGAGGTCGATGTCCTTGCGGCCGGCGCTGACCCGACGCGTGAACAGGTCGTAGGTTTGGGTCATCTTGCCCCGCACCAGCGCCAGTTCCTCGGCCGTCCAGGGTCCCGTGGAGCGGAACATGTTCGCCCGGGGACCGCGCGAGCGCGTGGTCACGTTCACCTTGAGCTTGTCGTAGACGCCGTCGAGCGACATGCGTCCGCCCACCACGCCGATCGAGCCGACAATGCTCGAGGGGTTGACGAAGATCTTGTCGCCGCCCACCGCGCAGTAATAGCCGCCGGAGGCCGCCATCGAGCCCACGCTCACCCACACAGGTTTCTTCTCGGCGACCCGGCGCAGGCCCTGCCAGATCACCTCACTGGCGGTCGCCGACCCGCCGGGGGAGTCGATCCGCACGACCACGCCCTTGACCTCATTCTCATCGAGGATGTCCTCAAGCGCGTTGCGGATCGTCCGGGAGCCGACGCTGTCCCCGCCGCCGAGGAAGCCGCCCGAAGAGGAGTCCCCATCCACGATCGCGCCGTTGATGTGTAGGACGGCGATCGTCGGCCCCGAGGGGGCCTTGGGGGGCTTGGCGGAGAGCATGCTCAGGAACGAGAGCGGCCCGCCGCCCGCGGTGAGGTCCTTGCGATGGTGCTCGGCGATGTTGCTCCCCCACCGGATCTCCGCCGACAGGGCGTCTTCCAGGTGCGATTCAAGCTCGGGCAGGTCGATGACGCTGTCCACCAGGCCCGCTCCCTTGGCGCCATCGGCATCGCCCATCCACAGCTTGTCCATCGCGGTGTCGAGCTGCGAATCGTTGAGCTTGCGGCCGCGCATCAGCTTCTGCCGCATGTTCCCGTACATCCCATCCAGCAGGGCCGAGATGTTCTGATCCCACTGCGGGCTGGGTCCGTTGCGGGCCATCTGCTCACTTGCGCCCTTGTAGTCGCCCACCTGCACCATGTCGGCCTTCACGCCGACCCAGGCCAGCGCATCGGCCAGGAAGTACTCCTCCATGTGCATGCCCGAGAGCATCACCGGACCGCCCGACTGGATGATGACATCGTCGGCGTACGAACCGAGCATCAGCTCGTTGGGGCCGTAGGCCTCGGAGAAGACGGCGATCTTCTTGCCGGATTCGCGAGCGGCGATCATCGCCTCGCCCAGCTCCTCGACCTGCGTCGTCTGGAGCTGTGCATCCTTCACGCGGATCACGATCACCTTGAGATCGTCCTCCTCGGCGGCATCGTGGAGCGCCGAGACGATCGTCCGCAGCGTGGGCTCGCCCTCATTACCCAGGAGCCACCCGAAGGGCGAGGGCTTCTCCAGGATAGAGCCCTCCAGATCCAGGATGCGCACCAGCGCCGTCGCGTTGCCCGGCGTCGCATCCTGCCGTGCCGGCAGGCCATCGGCCGCCAAGCAAGCTCCGGCCGTGAGTGCCACCACGCCAACCGCGGACCACACACGCGACAGCAACCGTTCCATGCTCGGACTCCCTGTCATGAATGCGCCATGCCCGGACTACCCACCGGCAACCCACCATCGGTCCCCATCAGCCCACCACCTCGGCCGAATCGTAGCGGAGCTCGCCCCTTGGGGATGGATCGGCGATCACCCGTACCCCAGTTGATCCAGCTCGTCCTCATCGAGGCCGAAGTGGTGCCCGATCTCGTGCAGGAGGGTGATCCGGATCTCCTCGGCGATTGTCTCGGGGGCCTCTTCCTGCTCCCAGCCACCCGCCAGCTCGACGATCCCCTCGCGGAACAGGTGGATTTCCTCAGGCAGGACGCCGCTGTGCTCGATGCTCCGCTCCGACAGGGAGGCGCCGGAGTGGAGGCCGGCGAGCACATCGTCGTAGATCTCATCCCCGACATCGACGGCCAGCTCATCGAGCATGCGACGGGTGGGCCGATCCAGGACGATCACCGGAACCTCCTCGATCAGCCGGCGCACGCCCGCGGGCAGGGCTTCCACGACCGCATCGAGCATCTGGTCGAACCGCTCGCGCTCCTGGGGCGTCACGAAAGCGTCTCCGGCATGCCGGTCATGCCCGGTCGTGTCGATTCCGTGCCCGTCGGCTGCCGCGGCGTTGACAGGACATCCGTCAGTCCCAGCGGGGCGGAAAGGATCACCGGCATCAACCGTCGGACATCGATCGCCAGCCCCACCAGCCCGATCGCCAGCAGCAGCGAACCCACACCCGTCAGGCACATCGCCGCCAGCCGCGGCAGCTCGGGGAATGAGGGCTGGATCAAGGGCACAGCCCCTTGAACCATGTCTCCGACAAGAATCACACCAATGCTCGCCAGGATCGCCCGCAGCGTCTGACGCTCGAGCTTGCCTGTCCGCAGCAAGTAGGATCGCGACTGGAGCGTGCGGAAAACGGGCTGGATTCCCAGCACAGTCATGCCCAGCAGCAGCGTCGCCGCGACCTTGTATATCCACCGGACGGACCAATCCCCGCCGCCAAGGTACGGTCGCCCGCGCGGGCCGTCGAGGTTGACCACGATCTGCCAGGTCACCCAAGCCAGCGTCACGTAAGCCAGAAACGAGCCGATCGCCGAGATCTGGCGTGCCCGCGGGATCCCTGCATGTGGGCGGACCATCGAAAGCCCGCCGATCGCGCTGGCGAGCATGCACGCGAGCAAGAGCCACGGTGTCCAAAGTGGTGGCTGCAACCAATCCAGTGCCTCGGCGGCACGGAACAGCCAGACGATCAACACCGCTGCAACCGCGCCGGCCGACCACAGGGCCAAGCCGGTCGCGGTCAGGCCGGGCTTGGCGATCGGCTGCAGTTCGGCGGCTTGCGGGTCGATCACTCGAAGCAGGGTTGCCGCCACCGGGGTCGCACATTCGGGGCATACCCCGCGGACGGATAGCCCGCGAAGGTTGTACCGGCAGCGCGCGCAGCACAAGTCACCGGTCAGCTCGGTTCCGAGAGCGGCGGCTTCCACCGCCGCGGGGATTGGCCCCTCGTGGCGATCCGTGATGATGGCTGTCCTTACTCCTGCTCCAGACTCGGTGCGGGCGGAAAACGCACCCCTGCCGGATTATAAGGGCTCGGCCCGGCCCACGTATACTCCCCGCCCACCCGGCGAACCTGTCAACCTTCCCGCATCCTGTCCCGATTGCCCGCTGTCCCTTAGGCCCTACATGACTGCCAGGATCGAACAACTCCGCACGAACATCACGAAGGTCTTTTTGGGCAGCTCGGCCTCCGTCGATCTGCTGATCGTTGCCCTGCTGGCGCGGGGGCATGTGCTGATCGAGGATGTGCCCGGCGTCGGCAAGACGGTGCTCGCAACCGCACTTGCCAAGAGCCTGGACTGCTCGTTTGCCCGAATCCAGCTCACGCCCGATCTGCTCCCCAGCGATGTGCTGGGCGTCTCGGTGTACAAGCGGGATACGGAGAAGTTTGTCTTCAAGCCCGGCCCGATCTTCGCGAACATCGTGCTGGCAGATGAGATCAACCGCACACCGCCGCGCACGCAGACCGCGCTGCTGGAGGCGATGAGCGAGGCGACGGTCTCCGTGGATGGGGCGACGTACAAGCTCGATCAGCCCTTTATGGTGGTGGCGACGCAGAACCCGCACGACTTCGAGGGCACCTACGCCCTTCCCGAGAATCAGCTCGACCGCTTTCTCGTGAAGATCAATCTGGGGTACCCGACTCCGGAAGCCGAGGCCCGCGTGCTGGATCTGCGTCCGGCGGGCAAGACGCTGCACGAGCTGGCGCCGGTGCTGGACAAGAACGCGGTGATGGATCTCCAGGCTGCGACCGATGCCGTGCGTATGGAATCGGCGCTCCTGGATTACATCGTGGCGATCGCGGGGGCGACTCGCCGCGATGAGCGGATCCAGATCGGGATCTCTCCGCGAGGCTCGCTCGCCCTTGCCCAGGCCGCCCGCGCCACCGCGGTCCTTCATGGGCGGGAATACGTGATCCCCGAGGACATCACGACGAATATTGAAGCGGTGTGTGCCCACCGCATCGTGCTGCGGGCATCAACGCCGGGGAGATCGGATGCCGCGGCCACGGCGATCCGGGGCGTGGTGCAGTCGGTGCCCAGTCCGGCGTGAGAGCTCGCCCGCTCTGATTGTGAGGATCCACCTTGCCGCGCATCGTCCGTCATCACCAGACCGGCCCGATCAAGATCGACCCCAACGCCCCGCCGGGAGATCCGACCGCGTGGCCGCGCGATGAGCAGGGGAACCTCAAGAAGATCTCGATCTGCGCCTGCGGCCTCAGCGCCCGGTTTCCGTTCTGCGATGGCGCCCACAAGTGCCTCAACGAAGATCCCGGGCACGTGTACCGCTACGACCCGCAGACGCGTGAAGTCATCGACAAGCGGCCCGAGCCGCCCGCATCGCCCTGACGGGCTCCGGCTCTGCAGCTTCCGGGAGCGTTGTCATCAATTCCCGCCACTGGGTAATCGCTGTTGTTTACCCCGCGACCAGCATCGCGGCCAGTTCAATCGGGTGGATCGCCGCCCGCCCTGCCCCATCGTGGATCTGATGCCGGCAGGATGTTCCCGGTGCGCACACCACGGCATCGGCCGCAGCGATTCGCACCGCCGGCAACAGCGACAGCTCCCCGATCTTCATCGACAGGTCGTAGTTGGACTCAAAGAACCCGAAGCTGCCGGCCATCCCGCAGCAGCCTGTTTCCAGAGTCTCGATGCGGTTCCCAAGCAGCCGCTTGAGCAGATTTGAACTGGTCTGCGAACCCCAAAGGGCCTTCTGGTGGCAGTGGCCGTGCAGCATGATGCGACCGGGCGCGGCTCGGCTCGCTCGAGCATCGATCTCCTGCTGGAGGGGCCGCCTGGGGTGCGAATCCCAGGCCTTGTCGGCAAAGTCCTCGGGGAGAAAGCTCTTAGCCGCGAGCGCCTCGCGCACCGGCATGGGTGTGCGGAGCTTGAGCTGTCGCCAGTCATCCTTGAAGCTCGAGAGGCAAGACGGTTCGGCGACCAGGATCGCCCGTACGTGAGCATCCTCGATCCAGGGCTGCAGGCGAGCCAGAGTTGCATCGGCGGTCCGGATTGCATCCTCGAGCAGCCCGGTCGAGATCATCGCCCGGGCGCAGCACCCAGCATCCACGAGTTCCACGCGATATCCCAGGGCTTCATACAGCCGCCGGGTCGCCAGCCCGATCCCGGGCTCGTTGTACATCGAGAAGCAGTCGCCGAAGAGCGCCACGACCGGCCTCTCATCGCCCGCGAACCCGGATCGATCGACCGGAGATGCATCGGCGCGACCACGGAACGCCCTCGTGAGCGATCGCCCGAACGGCGGCAGTGATCTCCGTGGATCGATCCGCAGCAGCCGGCTCGCGATCCATTTGCTGATCGAGAGCCCTCCTGCCCAGTTGGCAAGTCCCGGCGCCATTGCGCTCAGGCGGTTGAGGATCCGCACATTCGCGAAGATGCGAGCCTTCAGCGGCGCACCCCCGCGCGACTTGTACCGCTGCCCCGTGTACTCGGCCTTCAGGCGGGCGATATCCACGTTGCTGGGGCATTCGGTCTTGCACGCCTTGCACGACAGGCACCAATCGAGAGTCTCGATGGTCCCAGGATCATCCCAGCAAGGCTGCCCGCGGAGCGAGGGCATTGCTGCCCCCGCGCTCTCATGCGGCAACTGCCCCGTGATCGCCAGGCGCAGCGCGTTGCCCCGCCCCCGCGTGGCGTGCCGCTCATCAAGGCTTGCCATGTACGACGGGCACATCGTCCCGCCCTGCTTCTTGCGGCAGACACCAGCGCCGTTGCACATCTCGACAGCGCCATCGAAGCCGTGCTGGTCGTCGTAGGTGAAGTAGGTCTCGACGCCGGGAACGCCGGCGAGCGGGCGCTCGGGCTTCACTGGCGCGTAGGCCTCTCCGACCTCGGCTGGCATCACGCGCAGGTTGCTGGTGATCGCCTCGATCGGCCGGGCGCTGCCGGGCTCGGGAACGACCATCCCCGGGTTGAGCAGGTTGGCGGGATCAAAGATCCGCTTGACCTCTCGGAACGCGCCCATGAGTTCGGGCCCGAAGAAGCGTTCGAGCAGCGGCCCGCGGATTCGGCCATCCCCGTGCTCGCCGGACATCACGCCGCCCATGGAGCGGGCAAGGTCGGCGATCTTGACGGCGATCGATCGCATGTGCTCCCGATCCTGCCCATCGTGGATATCCAGGAGCGGGCGGACATGGAGCACGCCGACCGAGGCGTGGGCGTAGAACGCCGCGCGCGTGCCGTGCTCATCCACGATCCGACGGAACTCGCGCACGAACTCCGGCAGGCGTTGGACCGGCACGGCGTTGTCCTCGACGAACGTGATCGGCTTGCGGTGGCCGGGGATCCCGTGCAGCAGTGGCTCACCGGCCTTGCGCAGCTTCCAGGCGTTGAGCATCGCCGAGGCATCGGTGTGATACTGTGCGGATGCGGTTCCGACCACGCCGCTCAGCTCGGCGAACTTGGCCGCGATCTCATCGGGTCCGGTGGTTGAGAAGTACTCGACGTACAGCACCGCTTTGAGCGAGCCGCTCGCGGGCGCGGGCATGAGATCGACGTATCGCCGGCACTCGTTGTTGGCACGGGCCAGGTCGATCACGGTGTCATCCAGCAACTCCACCGCCGAAGGCCCGGTGGCAAGGATCGGGTTGACCGCATCCATCGCCTCATCGACCGAGGCAAAGCCGACGACCGCCAGGCCCTTGGATTTGGGCTTCTCGCGGAGCTTGAGGGTCGCTCCCAGCGTGACTGCGAGCGTGCCCTCGCTGCCGCAGAGCAGGGTTGCGAGATTAACCCGCTCGGCGATCTGGCGTTCAACCGATGGATCGCCGCGCCATCCGGCCTTCTCCATCTCCTTCAGCACCATGTCCAGCCCGTATCCGGCGTTGCGGCGGACGGTCTTGGGAAAATGATCCCGGATCAGGCCGGCGTGCCGGGCGACCACATCGCACACATCCCGCGTGATCGCCAGCACGCGCGCGTCGCTTGCGCCCGATCCCGCGTAGAACCGTGCGCGGGCGCCATCGGCCAGGCAGGCATCGATCCCGATCAGGTTCTCGCTGGTGCGGCCGTAGAGGATCGATCGGGCTCCGGCGGCGTTGTTGCCCAGGCAGCCGCCGATGTTGCAATGTCGGCTGGTCGCCGGATCGGGCGCGAAGAACCACCGAGTGCCTGCGAGCCGGTCGTTGAGGTCGTCAACGGTGATCCCGGGCTCGACGATGCATGAGCCGCCGGCCTCATCGACCGAGAGCAGCCGGTGGCAGCGCGAGGAGAAGTCGATGACGACCGCGAAGTTTGTGCATTGTCCGGCGAGGCTTGTGCCTCCGCCGCGAGGCAGGACTGGAAGTCCGTTGCGATGGCAGAACTCGATCGCCGCGATCGCATCCTCGGTGCTCGCCGGGATCACCACGCCGATGGGTTCGACCTGGTATAGGGAAGCATCGGTCGCGTACAGCATCCGGTCGTGGATGCCGAAGCGGACGTCTCCCTCGATCGCGTTGGCGAGCTCCCGGGCGAGCTCTTCGCGCCGGCGAGCGGTGATCGAGGTGGGTGGCTGCGCGGCGAGCGATGACATCGCCGGACTGTATCGGCGAGCGGCGGGCATCCCATCGACCTGCATGGAAACAAACAGGCCCCGGCGTGTGCCGGGGCCTGAGGGGGTTCACATGAGGCTGGGCGAGATCAGTTGTACGCCGGCGTCGAGAGGATTCCGGCGATCGAAGTCACCACGGGTGAGACCGAAGGACCGACGACGGGGCCGTTGATGGCGCCCGGGATGGCCCCTGGCACGGGCTTGCCGGAGGCGGCTGCCTCCGCGGCGGCGCGGGCCTCGGCCTCCTCGAGCATCTGACGATTGCCCAGGAAGTTGGCCTCCAGCTCAAGGCGGATCTTGTCCATGGCCTTGTTCTGAATCTGGCGGACGCGTTCCTTGGTGACGCCGATGATCTGGCCGACCTGCTCCAAGGTCATCGGCTTCTCGTTATCGCCCGACTCGAGGCCGAATCGGTGCTCGATCACGGTCCGCTCGACATCGGTGAGGTCGGCCCGGTTCTCGAGGACGATCCGCTTCACTTCCTCGGCGGCATCCTTCTCGAACCCCGAGCGCTTGGTCTCCAGGTAGTTGGAGCGCTCGAGCTTGGGATCAAAGTCCGTCGGGAAGCGCTGGCGATACTTGCTCAGCTTCATGCCCTGACGGCTGAAGGCCTTGAGGATGGCTCGGCAGGCGTAGGTCGAGAACTTGTAGCCGCGGCCGGCGTCGAACTTGTCCACCGCCCTCAGGAGAGCCATGTTGCCTTCGCTGACCAGGTCGGCGAAGTCAACCTCGCTCATGCGGGTGCGCTTGGCCATCGCGAGCACAAGGGCCAGGTTGGTCTCCGCAATCTGCTCCCGGATGCGCTCGGCGATCCGGTGCCACTTGAGGATTTCCTGGGCCTGCTCGGGGGCGGGCTGCTTGGTGGGTGACTCCCAGACTTCCTTCTGGATCTTGTTGACTGTACAGCGGGCGAAGTTGAACTGGTGGAAGAGGATCTTCTCTTCAGCGCCGGTGAGGATCACCTGCTGGGTGCTCTTGACGGTCCGGTTGCGGCTGCTGGACAGGTCGTCCATGACGGGGTGATACCAAGACGTGTCGGGCTTGGCGACGTCGGGGACATCCACGTAGATCTTGTGCTCGGCGCTGTCCTCGTAGAAGGCCGGGCTGTCGATGAAGTCCTGCTCCTGCGACATGATCTGCGCGAGCAGCTTCTCATCCTCCTGGCTCAGCCGCTTGCGGACCTGCGGCTTGGAACCCGAGGACTTTCCGGCCTTCACCAGCTTGGAGCTGATGGTGACCACCTGCTCGGTGGTGACGCCAACCCGGTGCCTTCTATGCACCTGGTCCGCCGGGCTGAGTGCTCTTTTGCCAGTGACCTGCCTCATCGCGTCCTACCTGCCTTCACACTCCATCGGAGTTCATCGAAATCACCCGTCAACTTCTCGATCCGGGGCGGCTTACGCAGCCTCGCAGCCAACCATTCACACATCCAGACTCGCTCTCATTAAGACGCGTCTGGAGTGGGAAGCCGCCTTCCGGTACTTACCTTATCTTTCCACCGTCCGCACACCGTACAACGCCCAATAGCACCTCGGGGCATTCCCGAGTGTCTTCCGAACTTCTCAACCAACCGGGGAAACCGCCCAACCGTCCCACTTTAACATCAGTCAGCCCACACTGACCCGGTCGACGGCGCAGTCCGTAGGACTACCCGCTGCGGTCGCCCCCCATCATACGACATTCTGCCCCGCGTGTTTCGACTTCGCGGAACGTTCACAAAGAATCCATGAACCACCCTACCGAACGCGAACAGCATGCCAATAACCCAGCGACTTCGGATTCTTAAAAAACCGTGGTTTCCACCTGGACTCCAGGGATTGACCCTGGGTTTCTCGGACCCTAGCGTGCGTCGGCGAGCCGACCGCCAGCGCATCCGCTATACATGTCCCAGTCTACTGGTTAAGGGCCTTCCCGCAAGGTCCGGACAGGTTCTCAACGCGAAATCGGGCCTGGCGACCGTCGGATAATCTCTCGGAGCCTCATCTGGCGGGCCCACAGGTTCGCCGGAGTCACCGTCAACCGTCCAACACCCGACTGGAGCATCCCTATGGCCTTCACTCTCCCCACCCTTCCCTATGCCCAATCCGCCCTCGAGCCGCACATCGATGCGATGACGATGGAGATCCACCACGGCAAGCACCATCAGGCGTATGTGACCAACGCAAACAAGGCGCTGGAAGGGACCAGGTGGGCGGATGCCGATCCGGTCGAGGTGATCCGCCAGCTCGCCGAAATCCCCGATGACAAGCGCGGGCCGGTCCGCAACAACGCGGGGGGGCACGTCAACCACTCGATGTTCTGGGCCCTGATGGCACCGGCGGGCGCGGGTGGCGGTGGGGTTCCCGGGGGTGGTGTTGGCCCGGCGATCACGGCTGCATTCGGCTCGTTCGACGCGTTCAAGGAGAAGTTCGCCGCGGCCGGGACCGGGCGATTCGGATCGGGATGGGCATGGCTGGTGTTCAACGGTGAGAAGCTGGAGATCTGCTCGACCGCGAACCAGGACAACCCGCTGATGGGCAAGGGGATCGCCGGGTGCGAGGGGTCACCGATCCTGGGCCTGGATGTCTGGGAGCACGCGTATTACCTGAAGTATCAGAACCGGCGACCGGACTACATCGCCGGGTGGTGGAATGTCGTCAACTGGTCGCGGGTTGATGAGCTGTATCGCAAGGCGGGGGGGAAGTAAAAAAATCACGAATGACGAAGGGGTGGACCGGGTCCGCCCCTTTTCATTTGGCGGAGTCGGACATGCTGGGGGGGAAGAGGAATCGCAGGGCATCGGGAAGCCGCTTGGACCAGGCGATCTCGTTGTGCTCATCTTCCTCGCCGATCACCATGAGGCGTCGGGATTTGTCGAGGCCGGCCTTGGCGAGCAGGGAGTCGAAGCGCTTGGATGCTTCCACCAGGGCCTGGTTCTTCTGAGCGTTGGCGGGGTCCTTTCCGAGTTCGTGACCGCCGATGCCGATGAAGGCACGCGTGGGGAAAGCCTTGAGTTCGCTGATGTACGTGTCCCACGCGGCGGCATCGCCGGCGGTCAACGGGAGACTTTCGGCGAGCAGGAGGCCGAAGACTTCGGGTCGCGTGTTGATCCCGTGCAGCGCGATCGCCGCACCCAGGGATGCCCCGCCGATGCCGGTGTGCTCGGGGGCGGTCTTGACCCTGAAAAGGCGGTTGATGCGGGGCATCACTTCGCTGGTGAGGAACTCGATGTATCGCGAGCCCGCGACCGAGACGTTGGGCAGGGCTGCGGCGGGGAGGTATTCACTGATGCGCGTGCCCTCGGAGTTTGGGATGCCGACGATGATGACGGGCTGGATCTCGCCGGCGGCGATCAGCTTGGAGGCGGTCTCATCGACGTTCCACTCGGCGGGTGTGCCGGGCATCTTCTCGAAGAGGTTCTGGCCATCCTGGAGATAAATCACCGGGTAGGTGCGTGCGGCGTTCTGGGGGTCGTCGTAGCCGGGCGGGAGCCAGACGAGGCAGTCGCGAGCCATGCGTTCAGCGCCACCGGAGCCGCCGCGAACCTCGACGCGCCGGACCGTTCCGGTGACCTTGAGATGTCGATAGGGGTCCTTGGCCTGAAGCGCGGGGTCTTGGGCGCGCTGATCTCCCCAGGCTGGGACGACCAACTCGACGCGGGGCTGTTCTCCGGGCTGGAGCTTGGAGATATCTACCTTTGGGAAGTAGCGATTGGGGATGGTCTTGAGGTCGGCATCGAGCTCTTCGAGTGCCCAGGAGCCGCGGGTGAGCTTGAATTCGATCAGGCCGCCTCCGGACTTCTGCGGGAGGATGATGCGCCACTTGCCATCGGACTGGGCGGTCAGTCGGAACTTCTCATCGCGGGGGTTCCAGCCGTTGATGCTGCTGGCGAAATAGATGGGCGAAGCTTCGCTGGCGCGCTTGGCTTTGTCCTCGACGATCACGATGAAGCCCTGTGGGAGCTCTTCGGGCTGGGCGAGCTTGCGGTCGGTCGCGGGCTGGTCACCGGCGATGGATTCACGCTGTGCCTCGGCCTGGGCGTTGTAGGTGGCCTTGTGGCCGGCGAGCAGCTCCCCGATCGCGTTGGCGCCGCCGGTGTTGGCGGCCCCGGCTCCGATGGAAGGTCCGCGGGAGGGGTCGGGTGATCGGATGGAATACAGGATCGCGGCGACCATCAGGGCGGGGCTGAGGAGGAACACCGTGAGCCAGATTCTGGATGTCATGCCTGATTTCCTCATGGCGTGGTTTCCGCCGGCGAATCCGGCTGGATGGGGTTCGGGGTGATGGTAGGGGAGGCCTGGGTGCGGATAACCGCGTGATCCGTGGGGGTTTCATGCGGGCTGGGCAAAGCGGGGAGAATCCGGGATCCGGGGTGGCTTTTCCGAATTTGTGGTGTAGGTTGAATCTGACGGGTATGGCGCTTGCGCCGCCCGCGGCAATCAGGGTGTAGTCAGAGGTGTAGTGGTGGCCCAAAGGCTGCGCGTCGTGCGGCGGGATGTACGTGCGCCCATGAAGCGAGGATGAGTTATGAAGCATTCACAAGCGGCAAAGACACTGGCGGCGGCGGGCATGACGGCCTGCATGGCGCCGGCGGCGATCGCGGCGGACGGCTCGGTCATCACGAACGACACCGCCTCCTTCAGGCTGGTGATGTTCGGGGACCTTGGGTCCACGCTCAGCATCAACCAGGGCGGCAACGTCAGCATCATGCGCGGGCCCGTGGGCGCCTCGATGGGGCTGAACATCAACGACAGCACCAACGGCACTGTGATGGGCAAGTGGGATGAGCTCGACAATCCCAACAACCCCGCTACCCGGCTGGTGGTCGCCGAGATCTGGACCAGCAACAAGGCAGACCTGATGCCGTTCGGCATCATCAAGAACAACGAGAACTTCTTCTTCTGGACTTGGAACGAAGGGGCCACCAACCCGATCAACTTCACCAACAATTCGACGGTGCAGCTGTTCTCCGCACGCGTGCAGATGATCCGCGTCGAGACCAACAACGCGCAGACCGTCCTGGCGAACAAGTCGATCACGGATCTGCCGTCGAACTGGAACGGCGTGGATGACGGCCAGACCCAGACGATCGTAGGTCAGGGCATGAACCTGGTGCGATTGACGTACGAGATCCAGAGCGTTCCGGCCCCCGGGGCGCTGGTGCTTGGTGGGCTGGGAACGCTGCTGGCGTTCCGTCGCCGCCGCGGAGTGTGAGTGGTGTCTATCCCGGGCGGCAAGGATTGTCGCCCGATCGTCTGCTGCCGGACCATCCGGCGCACAAGGTGACGCCCGGCGCCACGAACCGGGCTTCATCTCACCCCCGCCCTTTCCTTCAACGGGAAGGGCGGCTGTTTTTTTGGTGTGCGGCGGCAAACGGGGTGCGGCGGGTGATCTTTCGAGACGGGGGATGCGATGATCCGGCGTTCACACCGGGTTCACCCCGGGCTCACGGGGGGTAGCGATTCCACGCCCGCGTCAATCGATCTGTTTCACGGATTCGGGTGCGGGCGAGAGGGACATCCGTGAAATCCAATTCGAGATCCGGGCGTGCGGGCTTGGTTGATGTGCATTGGCCTGGCTCCGGAACGAGCGGGCTGCGCACCAGAACAGCAAAGCTCCGAGGGGCTTGCGACTGTGTGGTCGCCGGCCTCTCGGTGATGCTTTGGGGCTGAAGGGAGGCGAGCGTCAGGCCGTGATGTCGAGGATGCGGCCGACGGTGACGGCGGTCGCGGCCGTGTTCTTGTCCGCGGGGTGGATGTAGAACGGCAAGACATCGGTGGAAGAGCGGCCGGACTGTGAGGCGCTGGCGAACAGTCGATCACCATCTGGGAATGAAATCGGCGCTGCGACCCGAGCGGCGACCAGGCCATCGATTGCCGCCGAACGGCCGGGCGCTGGGCGATCGGTGATCGACGCTGTCTGTGCGATGTTCGTGATGGACTCAACAGGCATGCTCGCCGAGCGAGATCGCGCGGCAAGCATCGTGCGCTGCTCGCCGTAGGTCTGCGCAAGGCGGAGTGGGAAGGCGGAGCGAAGTCCATCGATGCGTGACATCAGGGCGGAGTCTACCGGGGGAGGCGACTGATCGCCACAAGCGCGAAAACTGCGCGGCGTGGCATGGGCCGTCGCGAAGTCGTGCAGCCGAGCCAGGACATCTCGATGGGTGAACTCGCCGTGGGTAGGAGTGCTCATCGGTGCCACCACCTGCGGAGGCCGCGGTAGTCGTGGCGAGCCGTTTCATAGAAGTAGAAGGAATCGGCGGTGGTGGAGGCGCGGATGCGTCGGGCCCAGAAGACCGAGGGTCCGGGTTCGGCGGGCCATGCATCCAGGGGGTAGGCGGATGCATCGGAGCGGGCGGCGAGCTGGGCATCGCGGCGCCAATTCTCGGGGAGGGAGTTGGCGGGGTAGCCGGCATCGGCGATGTGGGTGCCGGGGAAGGCGAGCACGACATCCGCTGAAGAGCCTTGCGGGGAGTCGTACGACTCGGCGTGTTCGGCGATCGGCGTCCGAGAGTTGGAGGATGTGCAGCCGACGAAGGCCGTGAGCGAGGCGAACGCAGAAACTGCGATCAGCCTGGAGAGGCCGCCGGGTAGAGCTTTGTTCTTTGATTGTGGACTTTCCACCTTTGCACATGGTCAAGGGGTGTGCCAGCGGCGGTTATCGCGGCCGCTGGGTTCCGGAGGGGATATGTGGCACAGGGTGTTGATTCCGTGCAACGGTCGGCCGCTGCGCGCAGCCACATTGTGTTGACTATCCGCAACGCCGGCCCGAGAAGATCCGTGCGAGATTCGGATGCATGGACGGCGGATGTTCGCACATTGGGTCGTGCCTTGGGGGTCGTGCCTTGAGTCAGGCGCGGCCGTGATCCCATCCCATCGCGCAGCCGTCGAGCGGCTGGCCGGATGGGGAGATGATGGTGCAGCCGGGTGGGCCGTGTTCGACGATGCCGATGCGAGTGAGTTGCGTGCCGGTGGAGTTCGTGAAGGCGGAGATGTCCAGGGCCGCGGGAGCGGTGAAGAGCAGTTCGTAGTCCTCTCCATCGGAGCAGGCATGGGTGTAGTCGGGGCAATCAGGGTGGATGGGGAGAAGAACTGCATCGATGACGAGGCGGACATTGGATGCGATGGCGATCCGCGATGCATCGCGGCCCAGGCCATCGGAGATGTCGATCATCGCGGAGGGGGCGGTTGGTTGATTGCAGATCCACGCGGCTTCGCGGAGTCGTGGCTCAAAGGTCAGATGCCGGCCTGAGGCTAGCGAGTTGCCCAGAGCGCCGGTGACGAAGATGGCATCGCCAGTGCGAGCGGTCGACCGGCGGATGGGGCCGCGAGCGGGGTGTGGGATGCCGATGACGGTGGTCGTGAGGATGAGAGGTGCTTGGCTGGCGTGATCGGGTGATGAAGAGATATCGCCGCCGATGAGCGGGGCGTTCCATGATGCTGCCCAGTGGTTCATGCGATCGAAGAGGTCGTCGGCGATCGGCTGTGGGAAATCGGGGCTGAGGCAGGCGGTGGCGAGCGATGCCAGAGGGGTACCGCCCATGGCGGCGATGTCGGAGATGGAGCGGGAGATTGCCTTGCGGGCGATCCTGTCGAGCGCAGGGCGGGCGGGCGAGTTGGGCAGGCGGGCAAAGTGCCGGCCTTCGACGAGGTGATCGACGGTGAGGAGGAGTGGATCGCCGCTCGGGGAGCGGATGACCGCGCAGTCGTCTCCGGGCCCGACGAGGACCTGCGGGAAGCGGGTCAAACCGGCGGAGCGGGAGTAGATGTGCCGAAGCAGCTCGGACTCGATCATGGAGGACGGTAGAGGCGGGGCGTTGGGGGTGGCTGTGGGCGGCATGGAGGGTCGGGGAGCGGCCGGGGGGCATCGCGATCTTTTTGTTCGGCGAGGGGTTTGAGCCTTGACGGCCTACGACGGCTGTAGTATCTTCCTACGACACCGGTAGTAGTAGAGGGTGCCGGGAAGGGGCTCATGGCCAAGAAGACCGTCGAACTTGGGGAGGCTGAGCTGGCCGTGATGCGGGCCCTGTGGGAGGGCGGACCGCAGACGGTGCGGGATGTGCTGAACCGGCTGCACGAGCGGGGCAAGACCGTCGCGTACACGACGGTTTTGACGTTTTTGACCAGGCTTGAGCAGAAGGGTGTAGTCGCCAGCGACAAGCGGGACACGGCGTATGTGTATCGGGCCCGGATTTCGCGACAGAGCGTGACTACTTCGCGCATCAAGGCGTTGGTGGACCAGCTCTACGACGGAGCGGCTGCGCCCGTGCTGCTTCACCTGATTGAGAACGAACGGTTTACACCGGATGAGATCGCGCAGCTTCGGAAGCTGATCGATGACCTGGATGCGGGAAGTCCGGAATGAAAGTTCTAAGAGACTGTTTCAGAACTTCGTAGCAGAGCGGTAGAACACAGGCAGGATGCCTGTGCCACGAGATGGGGTAGGGTTCTGAAACAGTCTCTAAGAAGCGAGCGGGAGTGGCGTGTAGAAGCGGGATGGGGGTCGGGCGTGCTGACGGGGTGAGACGATGGAATGGGCTTCCGGAGTCATGGAGCTTTTGTGGCTGGGTGGACTGGCGGCGACACCGCTGGCGATCCTGGTCGGCATGATCTGCCGGCTGCGATCGATCCGCCCGGCGACCCGGCACACGCTGTGGCTCGCGGCACTGGTTTCGTTCATCACGCCGGTGGTGGGGGCGGCGATCTGGCGGCCGGATTGGTTCCAGTCCAAGCGTGTGATTGCGGCGGCGGATGTGGTTCTCAAGGATCGCGTTGCATCTTCGGGGAGCGGTGGTGGTTCGGGTTCAACGCTGCGGCCCGCGGTTGAGCGACCTGAGCCGGTGGAGGCGGCGATCGAGCGAGATCCGCCGCTGGTTGCGGACTTGCCTTCCACGAAGAATGCCGAGCAGCCCGTACCGGCACATCCGGCGCCATCGCCACGACCGGTTGTCTCGCGGCCGATCATTTCTCCTGCGCCAGTGGTGACCGAAGTCGCGCCCGGGCAGGTGGTGGCGTGCGAGCCAGTCGTGACGGCAGCGCCGCGTGTGGATCGGCCGGCAACATCAGCAGTTGCAAAGCCATCGTCGGCGCCGGGATCCAGAGTATCGACGGCGTCTGGGCCCCTGATGAGATCGCACAGCGGAAAGTCGGATAGCGCGCCCTCTCGTGCCTCGCTGGAGATGGATCGCACGGATCGACCGAGCCCGAAGCCGATCGAACGGTCGGGGCCCTACGCCTCGGATTCCCGATCGCCTTTGCCCAAGCCGGTGAAGAGCCATATTGAGATTGAGCGTGGCAGCCAGGGTGCGGCCGCGGCGGAGGCGTCTTCGGAAGCGCAACCTGCGATCCCAGCGGTGCCGGCTTCAGTGGCGACGCCATCGCCAATGGAAGCCAATGTCCGAGCGTGGATCGCGAGCATTGTGAAGGTACGTGATTCGATCGCCGCACTGCCGCCGATTCCGACGCCGGTGTGGCTGGGGGTCGCGGGGATGCTGGTGCTGTTCAGCCTAACTCGGGCGATCATGACGGCGCGCTGGGTCCGGCGGGCGCGGCCGGCGGGTGAAGAGGTTGATGAACTCGTGCGCGGTGTCGCAGGGCAGTTGGGCCTGCGGCGGGCGCCGTCGGCGTGCATCGTGGATTCGGCGATCTCTCCGATGATCTGGTGCGGCCTGCATCCGCGGCTGATTTTGCCCGGTGAGCTGTGGGGGACGCTGGATGAGGATTCTCAGCGGGCGGTGGTGGCGCATGAGCTGGCGCATCTGCGTCGGCGGGACCACATGCTGTGCTGGCTGGAGTCGGTCATCGGCGCGATGTACTGGTGGCATCCGGTGGCGTGGTGGGCGCGGCATCGTCTGCACGATGAGGCTGAGGCGAGCTGCGATGCGTGGGTGACGAGTCTGTTCCCGGCGGGTCGGCGAGCGTACGCGGCCGCGCTGGTGACGACCAAGTCTTTCCTGAGTTCCGCGAGCGAGCCGAGCGCGGGGCCATGTCTGGGGATCATGTCCGGATCGGCGAAGAAGCTGGCAAGGAGAATCACCATGGTGATGACGCAGAGGACGGCCCCGAAGATGTCGGTGGTCGGGGTGTGCGTGGCGGCGATCGTCATTGCGGCGGGTATGTTCGTGACGCCCGGTCTTGCATGCCCTCCGGAGGAGGGCGCCAAGAGCGCGAAGAAGGCTCCGGCGGTGATCATCCGCAAGGGGAAGGCGGACAAGCACGGGGCCGAAGCGCCTGCGGTGCCATTCCTCGGGGAGGCGCCGGCGCTGGAGGCGATGAAGGGTGAGAAAGCCCAAAAGGCAAAGAAGGCTGAGAAGGCCTCCAAGGAACGCGCCTATCTGGGCGGCGCAACCTTGCGTGGCCTGCAGGTCCATCCGACGCCAGCTCCTGAGCCCGGTGTGGCGACCACGCTGGCGTACCCCTCGGGGCAGAACTTCCGGGCCTATTCGCCGGCGTCTCAGCCCGAGGTTGTGGATCTGGAAGCGTTGAAAGTCGGCCGGACGCCCCAGGAATACGCGTTGCCGGAGGGCAAGCTGAACGCGTTCTATGAGCTGATGAGCCGCAACGATGTCCCGATCCTGGTGCAGATGCAGGGTGACCACATCATCGTGTGGGGGAACGCCAGCGAGCACAAGGCGCTGGGAGCGTTCATCAAGATGATTAATCCCAAGGGCGGCAAGGCGGGTGGACCGCAGACGATGATGGTTGCCCCGGATGGCAAGCTCGCCGAGGAGCTGGCGCTGTACGCATCGCGCGCGGCCCAGGGCGAGAAGGTCGACAAGGCAGCGCTGAAGGACTATGCCCGGGCGATCGAGGAGCTGCGAGCCAGCCGCGACGCCATGGAGGCCGATGCCGATGCCCAGCGTGACGCCGCCGAGCAGATGCGCGAGCGGGCCGACCGGATCCGGGAGCTCTCGCAGGAGCTGCGCGATCGCGCCCAGGAAGTCCAGGAAGAGGAGCAGGTCAAGCAGGCCTTGGAGCAGGCTTACAAGCGGCTCTCCGAGCGATCTGATGCCCTGCACGATCAGTCGCATTCGATGGACAACCGCGTGCAGCAGCTCATCGATCGGATCGCGGAGATCGAACGCCGCGCCGAGGAACTGGAAGACCAGCTCGCGATGCTGGATGATGAAGACTTCGATCTGGATGAAGCCGAGATCGCCGATGTGGAAGAGATCGACTTCATCGAGCCGGTTGAAGTGATTCCAGCGCCAGCGGCTCCGACGCCCGAAGCGCCGGCAGCGCCTGAGGCCCCCTTCTCCCCGACCGCTCCTACGCCCGATGTGCCGCCGGCGCCTCCGGCTCCGCCCGTCGCGCCGACGCCTGAGGCCTCGGGTGCGCCTTCCCCCGCGCCGGCCGATGACTGCTGAGATTGGCTGTTCGAGAGACTTGTTCTTCGCCGAGGCCTGACGGCACCGGCGGAGATTCGGCGGAACCCGTTTCGAACTCCACCTTGCGGGAGCTTTGCCAGCGCGCAGTGCTGGGAGGTGGCGGCGTGCGCGGGGTGTATCGCGGGAGCAATCATGATGCATCGACAACTGCCGGCGGGTGTGCTGATCGCGATCATGCTGGCCGGCGCTCACATCGCATCAGCGCAGGTGAAGCCGGGAGATGACAAGAGCTATCGCGCCGGCATCGGGCTGCTCAACAAGGGGATGCACGACCTGGCGGCGATCGAGCTGCGGGCGTATCTCAAGGAGCACCCGGATGGAGCGGAGGCGGCGGGTGCGCATTACGCGCTGGGTGTGTGCCTGGTGAAGCTCGGCAGGCACGCCGAGGCGGTCGGTGATCTGGATGTGGTGATCGGGATCAAGGACTTCGCATTCAGGCCTGATGCGATGCTGTTGCGAGCCCAGTGCTCGATCGCGAACGCGGAGGAGAAGGCCGGGATCCAGATGCTGGGGCGGCTGCTGAAGGAGTATCCGGAGTTCGAGCGTGCGGATCGGGCGGGGATGCTGCAGGGGGAGACGTTGTATCGGGCGGGAAGGATCGAAGAGGCAAAGTCGGTGCTGGGGATGGTGGCGAGCAAGTGGCCGAAGGGTCCGGTCGCCGAGCGGGCGGGATTGTTCCTGGCGCTTGCGGAGGCGGGGAGCGGGGACTCGCGAGCGGCGGCCAATCGGTTGGCAGCGCTGCGGGCGCGCGGAGAGAAGGGGCAGTACGCGGGGAACGCAGCGTTGATTGAGGCGCAGTGTCGGCATCGGTTGGGAGAACTCAAGGAGGCGGGGAGCCTCTACGAGCTGGCGGCGAACAGCGGGGATGCGGGGATCAAGCCCGAAGCGATGCTGGGGGCGGCGCAGGTGGCGCGGGCGCAGGGGCAGGGCGTGCAGGCTGCGAAGCTGCTTGAGGGGTTGATGGCGGCTTCACCATCACCGGCGGTGCTTGCGGGTGCGCAGATGGAGCAGGGAAGGCTTCTGCTGGATGAAGGGAAGGCGGATGCCGCGCTGGAAGCCTTTGGCGCACTGGCTGGTACTGCTCCGGCGGGTCTTGAGGACGATGCCGCGTACTGGTCGGCCAAGTGCGAGATCAGGCTCGGGCGATTGGCTGCGGCGTGCGAGCACCTGGCGGATGCGGCAGGGAGATACCCGCAGAGCGAGCTTGCGGCGGACATGCTGTTTGACCGGGCCTCGGCGCTGTCGCGCGCGGGGAAGGATGAAGAAGCGCTGCCGGCGTGGTCGGGGTGGCGGGAGAGGTTCCCGAAGCATGAGCTGGCGGGCGAGGCGCTGGCTGCGGAGGCGGGGTGCGCGCACAGGCTGGGGCGATACGACGACAGCATGAAGCTCTGCAAGGAGTTTCTGGAAAGGAACCCGAAGCATGCGCGAGCGGCGGTGGTGGAATTGCTTGTCGCGGAGAACCAATATCTGGAGGAACAGTATCAGTCGGCCGAGAAGTCGTATGCGCGGTTCTTGAAGGACCATGCACAGGATGCATCGGCGTGGCGGGCTCAGGTGCGTCGGGGGCTGTGCCTGGTGAAGTTGAGGCGGGCGGATGAGGCGCGAGATGTGCTGACGCGGGCGATCGATGCGGGTGGGGAACACGATTCAGCGCTGCGGCAATCGGCGCTGTCGGTGCTTGGGGAGCGGTGCTTTGCGGATGGGGATTGGATGGGCGCGCAGAAGTGGTTTGCGGAGCTGGCGAGCAGTTGCAAGGGGCAGGCGGGCGAGGCGGATGCTCTCTTACGCTGCGCGCTGAGTATCCAGCGGCAGGGGAAGTTTGCGGAGGCGTTACCGCTGTTTGAGAGGGCCCAGAGAGCTGCACCCGGTTCTCCGCAGGCGCTGCACGCGCGGTTTGAGGCGGGTCAGGCGATGGTTGAGCTTGGGAGGCTTGATGAAGCGCAGCGGCTGCTGAGTGCGGTGGTTGTGGATGAGAAGGGCGAACCAAAGCCGGTGTTCACACCGCACGCGTTGCGGCATCTGGCTGGGATCGCCTCGAAGCAGGGTCGGCCGGAGGAGGCAGCGCAGATCCTGGCGCAGGTCGCCGATTCGGGGGATTCGGAGGCGATCCTGCAGCAGGCCTCAGCGCTATTGGCGGCGGGAAAGTATGCGGAGGCGGAGGGGGCGTACTCGAAGTACCTCAAGTCATCGCCCGATGCGGTTCGCGGGGCGGAGGCGAGGGCGCGGCGAGCGATCGCGATCAATCGGCAGGGACGGAATGAGGATGCGGTTCGCGAGCTGACCTCACTGAGCGGTTCGCTCGACGGGATCGATGCCGAGATCGCGGCGGGTGTGCGGTACGAGCTTGGGCTGGCGCTGCGGGCACTGAGCAAGAGCCAGGAGGCGGCGAGTGCGTACGGATCGCTGCTGAAAGCCGCGGTATCGTCGCGGCTGGAGGCATATGGTGCGCTGGATCTGGCCCAGATCAACATGGACCAAGAGCGGCATGCAGAGGCGATCGTGCTTCTGGACCGTTGCCGGCAGGCGGCTAGTAAGCTGGAGGCAAGGGATGCACAGGCGGTGCTGGAGCAGGAGATGTACACACGCGGGGTGTGCCTGCTGAAGCTCGGCAAGGCGGGCGAGGCCGCCGATGTGCTGTCGAAGTTCGGAGAGAAGTTCAGCGGAAGTCAGCTCGCGGCATCGGTGTGGCTCGTGCGTGGTGAAGCGCTGCTGAAGGCTGGGCGTGCGGGGGAGGCAGCGCAGGAGCTTCGGCGGGTGGTCGATGCGAAGGGTTCGGATGAGGTGACATCGGCAGCGCTGCTGCGGCTCGGGGAGGCGCTGGCGGCCGGTCAGCAGTGGTCGAGGAGCGAGGAGGCATGCACGGCGTTCCTCGATCGATTCCCGGACAGCGAGCTGTGGTTCCAGGCCCGGTTCGGTCAGGGGTGGGCGCGTGAGAACGCGGGCCGGCCCGATGCGGCGATCGAGGCGTACCGGGATGTCGTGCAGCGGCACCAGGGGCCGACGGCAGCGCGGGCGCAGTTCCAGATCGGGGAGTGCCTGTACGCCCAGAAGAAGCACGAGGAGGCGGCTGCGGAGCTTCTCAAGGTGGATGTCTTGTACGCCTACCCGGAGTGGAGCGCCGCCGCGTTGTATGAGGCGGGGCGATGCCTTGGAGAGGTGGGGCGCAGCGCCGATGCCGCCAAACAGTTCGAGGATCTGATCGCCCGATTCCCCGGTACCCAGTGGGCAAAGCTCGCCAAGGACAAGCAGCAACGTGCAACGCCCGCCCCCACGCCCACCCCCACTCCGGGTCACGCCCGCGAGATCAGCAAGGCCCGTTAGCAGAGGAACACCGCGATGTCTGATGCAACACTGAGTCTGTTCGTTGCCACGCAGGCGGTCCCGAGCCCGGGGCTGGTCGCCACGGTCTGGGACATGGTCATCAAGGGCGGGTGGACCATGATCCCGCTGGGGCTGGTGTCGCTGGTGGCGATGACGATCATCGTCGAGCGGCTGATCGTGACGCGCAAGGCGCGGGTTGCCCCTCCGGAGCTGGTATCGTCGCTGGCATCGATGCGGGGTTCGCCGCGTCAGGCGCTGGCCAAGTGCAGGGCAGAGAGTGCGCCGGTCGCGGCCGTGCTGGGAGCGGCGATCCAGTGGCGTGATGAATCGCGAGAGGTGCAGGAGAAGCAGATCGCCGATGCCGGGGAACGAGAGGTCCGCAAGCTGCGCCAGCGCATGCGGCTCTTGTCGGTGCTTCCGCAGGCGGCGACCATGCTGGGGCTGCTGGGAACGGTGTTCGGGATGATCCGCACGTTCACGGTGGTCGCGGCATCGGGTGAATCGCTGGGGAAGACCGAGAAGCTGGCGCAGGGGATCTACGAAGCGTGGACGGCGACCGCGGGCGGGCTGGTGGTCGCGATCCCGACGCTGGTGATGTACCACATCATCATGGCGCGGATCGATGCGGCGGCGGCGATCCTGGATACAGAGGCGGTGCGTTGGCTGGAGGCGCGTCCTCAGGGAGAAACGGCCGAGGCGGGCGTGACGGCCGGCGCGACCGCGGGCGCTGCGGCAGAACCGGGGCTTGCGATGGCGCAGGGATAAGGAGAACCGGCGATGCTGATCCGCAATGCAGCGCAAGAGGGGGATCTGCACATCGACTTTGTTCCGATGGTGGATGTGCTGTTCAACCTGTTGATCTTCTTCCTGCTGGCGACCAGCATGGCGCAGATGGAGCGCGAGATGCACATCGCGCTCCCGCACGCATCGGCCTCGGGGCCGATCACATCAGCGCTGCGCGAGGTAATCATCAACGTTGATGACCAGGGGCGGGCGATCGTCGCGGGCACTCCGATGAGCGATGAGGAGCTCGCAGCGACCCTGAAGACGGCGGTGGGTGTGAATCCCGACCAGAAGGTGAGCGTTCGCGGGGACCGGACGACGGCGTACGCGAACGTGGCTCGGGTGCTGGATGTGTGCAAGGGTGCGGGGATCCAGCAGCCGTATCTCGAGACGATCCCGTTGCACTAGTTGTGGGGTTCGGCTGTGGGGGTTGGGTTGTGGGGATTGAAGCAGCAATCACGCACGGGAAGGCCCATGAACCGTCACGCAAAGACCGCGATATTAGTCGGGCTGGGGCTTGTGGGGATTACCGGCCTCTCGGTGGCGGGGATCGGTTCGATCTCGGCGAAAGCTTGGTGGACCGATGGCGGTTCGATCCGGGTGCCGTCTGTGCAGGCGCCCGTGCGTCAGATCCTGTGGCAGCCGGCCAAGCCGGTGCGGGGTGTGGGATCACCGGCATCTGCGGAAACCACCGAGGAGACGCCGCCGGCCACGGGGGTCGTCGCGAACGTAGATGAGTATGAGCCGCGGCTGAGCGCGGATGGCACGGTGATGGTGTTCGTGCGTCGCCGGCCGGGGCAGAACGCGGATCTGTTCACGCAGCGGTGGACTCCGGAGGGGTGGACAGCGCCGGCGGCGATCGAGTCGATCAACACCGATCACGATGAACTGGGGCCGGAGTTTTCGCGGGATGGCAAGTCGCTCTACTTCTATTCCGATCGCGACGGCGGGATGGGCGGGTATGACATCTGGGTTGCGAGGTCGAGCGAAGAGGGGTGGGGGACGCCCGTCAATTTGGGATCGGGGATCAACACGGACTGGAACGAGTACGGACCGGCGATCACACCGAACTCGGACCGGCTGTTCTTCTCGTCGAATCGTCCGCGAGCCGGCGAGCCGCCGATGCAGGCCGAGGGGTGGGGGGCGACGCTGCGCGAGCGGCGGGACCGTCACGACTACGACCTGTACGTGTCAAGTCTCGCGGATGGGGAGCCCGCGGCCGCCACGGCGCTGGCCGATCTGAACACCGCGAACGATGAGGGGTCACCGGCGATGAGCCCGGTCGGGGATTTCCTGTACTTCGCCTCCGATCGCCCCGGCGGCATCGGCGGGTACGACCTGTATCGCGTGCGGATCCGACCGGCCGGCGTGGGCAGCGCTGAGAATCTGGGTCCAGCGGTCAACTCGCTTGCCAACGACCTGGATCCGGGGCTGAGCACCGATGGGTTCCGGGTGTACTTCAGCTCGAATCGGCGTGAAGCGGCGGAACAGTCGCCGCCGACTCAAGGTGCGACCGCCGGCGGATCGATCTCCGGTGCGCCCGAGGAGCGGTATGGACTCTGGTCCTCGGGCGCTCGCGAGGTGTACCTGGATCGAGAGCCGGTCCAATGGCGCAAGGCGCTGGCCGATCTGTGGGATGCGTTGTGGCCATGGATCCTGCTGCTTCCGCTGCTGGTGCTCGCGGGGATTCTGCTGTACCGGATCCTGCGGAGCGAGAAGTGGCGGCGGCGATTCGGACAGTTGAGCCTGTTGGCGCAGTGCCTGTTGATCTCGCTGGTGATCCACGCGCTGGTGGGGACGCTGCTGGCGGCGTGGAAGGTGGGCACCGGGATCATCGAGCTGGTGCAGCGATCGGGCGGTTCGCAGGTGATCCTGTCATCGGCGGCGGGAACCGGCGGGGACATCGCCGGGCAGATCCGGGGCGGGGCGGGGAGTTCCTCGATTGAACTGCCGGCGCTGGCATCGATCTCGGCTGCGCCGGGGATCGCGACGGAGATGAAGACCGAAGAGATGCCGCTGCCCAGCGCGGGCGTGGTGATCGCCAAGCCCGTGGATGTGCAGGCGGCGATAGAACCGGCGGCGTCGAGTGCGCCGCTGGCGAGTCAGATGCCGGAGCAGGTGAGCACGGAAGCCGCGGCGATGCCGACGATTCAGACCGCGGCTGCTGTTGATACGGAGGCAGCACCGGCTCTTCCTGTTTCGGTGAACACCGCATCGGCTCCGGCAGGGATCAATTCGAACGGTGCTCCAACAACGCAGATCGGCCCGCAGTCAGAAGCGAGGCTTTCGCAGCCGACCGAGATCGCGATGGAGAGTGTGGAGGCTGCGCCGCGAGCGGGCTCTTCGCCTATCTCGCCTCCCCCCGCGCCATCGCGGACCGATGCACAGGCGCTCGATCCCGCGACCCCGCGGCTGGCGACGGCGGGGACGGCGACCGCCGAACGTGAGATGGCGACGCTGCCGGTGAGTTCTTCGTCATCGTTCGCGCCCGCAGCGCCGACGACCGGGAGTGCTCCGGGTTCCATTCGCACATCGATCGCACCGCGAGAATCCTCGACTGCGGCAGCGCAGCCAGGTCGGTTCGCGGTCCCGGGGAATGATGATCGCGCGGCGGCGGCGACTCAGCCCGTGATCGCCGGTACGGGCACGGGCATCGAGCCGATGGACGCGAAGGATGTCCAGGTCTCGGTTCCGCAGGCAGCGAGTGGTGCGCCGTCGGTCGTCCGGGAGCCTTCCACGCAGATCGGTGGATCGTCGGGATCGAATTTTACCGCGGCTGCGCCTGTGGTTGGTGGTGTGGGGAGTGTGGGCGGGCAGGCGATCCGAGCCGCGATCGCTCCCGTGCAGGGGACCAGGAGCGAGCCGGCGCGACTGGGTGCATCGGTGGGTGAAGCGCAGCCTGGTGCCGGACCGGCCTTTGCACCGGGAGCGTCGGGTGCGGTTTCGGCATTGCCGCAGGCACAGGGAGATGGGGAGGGGGCGGCGATCCCATCGGTGACTTCGGGCGGCGGGGGTTCACGCATCGCGGAGGCGGGACCTGCAATCGGCGGCTTGCCAACGAAGACTCACGGCGTTGGTCTTGCTGCTGCGCCCGTGATTGGAGTGGATACAGGCACCGGCACATCGGCGAGCATCGCGCCGGGGCGGGGCTTGGGTGATACAGCCCCGGGCGGGGGCCGGCTGTCATCGGATCTGTTCGCCGGCGCGGGGCGCGATCCCGCATCGGGTGGGGCATCCGGTCTATCGGCGATAGGTCCGGCGGATGGCGGTGGCTTGGGTGATGCGAGGCTGCCGGAGGTTTCGGATGAGCCGGTGAAGCCGGTAGAGACATTCGCCCAGCGAGCGCCCGAGGTCCGTGATGAGATCCTGGAGAAGATGGGTGGCAGCGCGGATACCGAGAACGCGGTGGGGTTGGCGCTCGGGTGGTTTGCTCGCCATCAGGAGGCCGACGGGCGCTGGACGGGGCGAGAATTCGATGATCGATGCGGATCGTGCGATGGGGATGCGGCGTTTGATGCGGATGCGGCGATGACGGGGATGGCGCTGTTGTGTTACCTGGGTGCGGGTCACACGCACCAGGCGGATGGTCCGTATCGCGAGGTCGTCAGCAAGGCGATCACGTGGCTGGTGCAGCGGCAGGCGCAGAACGGCGATCTTCGCCGCGGGGAGACGATGTACGGGCAGACGGTGGCGACAGTGGCGATGTGCGAGGCGTTGGCGATGACGAAGGATCCAGCGCTGGCTGGCCCGACGCGGCGAGCGGTGGCATTCGTGGTGGACACGGCCGCGCGGCCGCGTGCGGCGGGTCAGCGTGTATCCGAGCAGGACACATCGGTGCTCGGGTGGCTGGTGATGACGATGGAGAGCGCTCGGCGGGCGGGGATCAGCGTCCCGCGAGCCACGTTTGAATCGGCGGGCACATGGCTGGACTACGTGAGTTCCCCCGGGAGCCCGGGTTTGTATTCCTACCGCAAGGGTGAATCGCCGAGCCTTGCGATGACGGCGGAGGCGATGTTCGTGCAGCAGTTGATCGGCCACAAGCGGACCGAGGCACGGATGGCCGAATCGGCGGAGTTCATTCTCAGCGTGCCACCGAAGTGGGAGAACGGCGCTCCGACGTACTGCTGGTATTACGCGACCCTGGCGCTGTTCGAGCAGCAGGGGGATGCGTGGAGCCGTTGGAACGAGGCGATCATGCCCGAGCTGCTCAAGCATCAGCGGCAAGATGGCGGTGCGGCGGGAAGCTGGGATCCGCAGGATGAGTGGTCAAGGATGGGCGGGCGTATCTACCAGACGGCGGTATGCACGCTGAGCCTTGAGGTGTATTACAGGTACAAGCCGCGCTGATGCGAAGCGCGGGCCATTCAAAAACGACACAGCCGCGCGGTTGAGCGCGGCTGTGTGTTTTCTTCTCTCGTGAAGCGATGGTCAACGGATCAGCGGCAGCGGCCGGCGAACAGGGCGCCGATGCTCGCCAGGAGGGCAGCGCCAGGGGCGGGGACGCAGGTGCCGGGGTTGCCGATATCGCCATGAGCCGAGGTGTAGGAGTTCTGGGCATCTCCAACGGTGGAGAGCACCCAGGTCGCGTCCACGTTGCCCCAGGGGGTCGTGCCGACGGGAGTGTTCCAGCCGGAGATGTTCTGGGTGCGGATGGTTCCGGGGAAGTTCTGATCGCCGAAGGTCAGGCGATCGACAAGGATGAGCGACGTGGTGACCATGTCCACCCACACAAAGTCCGAACCACAAACCCGCTTCGAGCACACACTCCTCAGATAATGCAATCGCCATGGGGATTACCCCTGCAGCGCCTGGGCACCGTTGCACCGGCATCGTAACCGCAGGCTTGTTCGCGCCAGAAATATCCACATTGCACTTGCGTCGAGCGCGGTGGTGGTGGATCCCAGCACCGGTGCCCGTCTGAGATTTTCTGTGGAATTCGACCAATGCTGCCTGTATGCTGCCTCGCTGTCCCGGCTCTGCTGGCCGGTGCATGCATTCGTACATTTACGGGGGATTCACGTCATGATCGCTCTTGTCCTCCAGTTTCTCAATGAGAGTTCGAGCGGTTTTCGGCACAGGCGCCTCTCACACGTGGCCCGCCGACTTCTGTGCATTCCACTTGTCGCGATGTGCTCGTCACGGTCAATCGCACAGTCACACTACAAGGTCACGTACCTCGGCACGCTGGGAGGTGCCAGCTACGCCACGGACATCAACGAAGCAGGAGAGGTGGTTGGGTACTGCGGTACTCAGTTTGGCGGGCGGGGCTTTATCTGGACGGCTGCCGGTGGAATGGAGGACATAGGTCCGGTTGGAGGAGGCATCCAACTCGGGCCAGAATTGAGCATCAACAACCACGGTCAGGTCTCCGGCACATCGGATACCGGGCAAGCGTTCATCTGGGACCGCGTAAATGGACGACGCATACTTGGAACCCTTGGCGGGACCGTGAGCGGGGCGAGCGGGATAAACGACAGCGGGCAGGTGGTAGGTGAGTCCTACACCCTTTACTGCTATGTTGACGGAAACGGCAACCTGATCTGCCAGAATGGACCAGCGCACGCATTTCTTTGGCATGAGTCAACCGGGATGATTGACCTCGGCACGCTCGGTGGCCCGACCATCACGGGAACCTCCGCGGGGAGTGTTGCGATGGCCATCAACAACATGGGCGAGGTGACTGGCATCGCAGCCACGGGCACCTGGGCGGGCAACGGCGGGTATTATGGTCATCCGTTTGTGTGGTCTTACGGCCAAGGCATGCAAGACATCTGGTCTCCGGTGATCCCCAATGCTTGGCAAGTTTGGCCTTACGACATTAGCGACGAGGGGACCGTCGTCGGTCGTGCACATGTTGCATTCCTGTGGAGTTCGACCACGGGCATGGATGACCTGTGCAGCATCACAGGGTGTACGTCCCCCAGCGGTGCCATTGCTGTGGATGTGCATGGGCGATTCGTGTGGGCGATCACGATTGATTGGAACAACTACTACTACCTCTCAACAGAGGATCGCCAACAGGAACTGCTCCCGTTAAACAACGGCATTTTGTTTGCGATGAACAATCACGGACAGATCGTTGGTGCAAATGGCTATTACTGCGACTCATGCGGCGCCGCGGTCCTGATCAGCCGTTGTGTCGAAGCTCACTTGCATGAGGACTGTGTAGATGCTTCGATTTGCTCAGGCGGGACGGCTGCATTTGGTGTTTCCGCCACGGGAGACCCGCTGGCCTATCGCTGGCAGGCCCGCGCTCAAGATGGCACTTGGTCGGATGTGGGAGACGGACCGCTCGTTGACGAACTAGGCTCGACGGTTGCCGTCATCAGTGGTTCGGCCTCGGCATCGGTCGCTATTGCGGTCAACCAGAGCTTTGCATCGTCTGCAGACTTCCGCGAGTGGCGATGCCGAATCTCCAATGAATGTAGTGAGCTTCTGAGCCGAGCAGCGTTGCTGATGCTGTGCATTGCTGACTTCGACTGCTCGGGATTTGTGGACACCGACGACTTCGACGCTTTCGTGCATGCGTTCGAGGCCGGGGATGACACTGCGGATGTAGACGGCTCAGGGTTCGTAGACACTGACGATTTCGACTTCTTCGTGCGCGCGTTTGAAGCGGGCTGCTAGTGGTCTGAGTCAGAAGTAAGCAGACAGAATCTCTTGACAGAAGCGATGATGTCGTCGGCGGACTTGGTCCATTGGAAGGGCGTGGGCGTATCGTTGGCGGCGTCGAGGTATGCGGTGACCGCGTCTTCGAGTTGACGCGTCGAGGT
>JADLBU010000005.1 GCA_020847535.1 Phycisphaerales bacterium | reverse complement strand
CGTGATGTACCCGATCGTCGGGTCCGGCGTCGTGTACGCCGGCGCGAGCAGCAGCGGCCCGTAATCCGTCAGCAGCCGCTCCCGCACCGAATCCCACGACTGCCGCTGGCGTTGCTCCGGAGCACCCCTGCTCAGGATCCCCCACGTCTGCGCGTTGAGATGAATCTTCCCCTCCGCGCTCTCCGATGAACCCACCCACTGCCCGCCTCTCGCCGCCGACTCCCTACTGCCTAAACTAGCCCCCATGCACTTTGACGCCCATCAACCCATCATCGACGACCTCGAGGCGCGGATCGTGACCATCCGCGATTCCCTTTAACTACGAGGGCAAGCGCAAGGAGATCGCCGCCTTCGAGGCCGAGCAGAACTCCGATGGATTCTGGAGCAGTCAAGACCGCGCCAACAAGGTGGTCGCCGCCCTCAAGACGCTCCGCGCCCAGACCGAACCCCTCAACAACGTCATGAAGGAGTTCGAGGATGCCAAGGTCGCCTACGAGATGTCCAAGGAAGCCGGCGACAAGGACCTCCTCAAGGAAGCCGACCAGCAGCTTTACGACCTGATCGGCCGCATGGCCAAGGTCGAGATGCAGTCGCTCCTCTCCGGCCGGCACGACAACAAGAACTGCTTCCTTACCATCTCCGCCGGCGTCGGGGGCACCGAGGCCAACGACTGGTGCGAGATGCTCTTCCGCATGTACCTCTTCTACTGTGAGAAGATGAACTTCAAGCTCGAGGAAGTCGACAAGGGCTTCGGCACCGAGGTCGGCATCGACTCGGTCACACTCCACGTCAAGGGCCCGTTCGCCTTCGGCTACCTCAAGTGCGAGCAGGGCTCCCATCGCCTCGCCCGCGTCTCACCCTTCAACGCCCAGGGCAAGCGCCAGACCTCCTTCTGCACCGTCGAGGTCACGCCCGAGCTCGAAGAGAACGAAGTCAAGATCCCCGAGACCGACATCGACGTGATCGCCTTCGTCCGCGCCCAGGGCCCCGGCGGCCAAAACGTCAACAAGGTCGCCTCCGCGATCCGCATCGTCCACAAGCCCACCGGCATCCAGGTGGTCGCCTCGACCTATCGCGACCAGCCCCAGAACAAGCGCCAAGCCCTCTCCGTCCTGCAGGCCAAGCTCCAGCAGCTCGAGGATGAGAAACGCGAAAAAGAGATCGCCGCCGCCACCGGCGGAGGCGCTGAACGCGGCTGGGGCACCCAGATCCGCTCCTACGTCTTCTACGACAACCGGGTCAAAGACCACCGCACCAACCACGAGCGCAGCGACTACGAAACCGTCCTCCGCGGCGACATCGGCGATTTCATCGACGCCGAACTCAAACGCCGCCGCTCCGAACGCGAGAAGGCCTGATCTTCAGCGACTGCAACGACCATCGTCGGCAACATCGAATCGACCATCGACGCAACGCGTCCAGCTCAATAGCCCACTTCGGCGGGTTGAAAACACCCACCCACGAACTCCCAATAACGGACCGGCGAGCGCCAACGCGCGCCCCACCGCCAATCGCCTCTTCCCGCGACATTTGGCCCTTTGGCCATGTGGCGCGTGGCCCTTTGGCTGACGGCCAACAATCCCCCGTGCGCCCCCTCACCGTCTTCCAGCTCCTCTACGTCCTCGCGATCGCCGTCGCCCTCTCCATCCAGGCCGTCGGCATCACCCGCGCTGCCCGCACCACCACCGAAAAATTCCAGGCCGCCGCCGAGGCCGCCAGCATCGACAACACCATCGACCTCAAGAAGAAAGACCTCGCCGAGACCGTCACCTTCGGCCTCTACGGCGGCGCCACCGAGCAGAAGGAAAAAATCGAGGCCGCCCGCGCTGAGGCCGAAGCCGCTCGCCAGGTCGAGTGGAAGAACTTCCGCATCTTCATGTACATCACCGGCAGCGCAGCCCTGCTCGCACTGCTCATCGGCCGCTTCTCCCCACGCAGCGATGTCTTCATCGCCACCCTGCTCGCCACTTCCTGCATCATGCTCGTCCTGGGCATCTGCACGCCCATGCTCAGCTTCATCAACGAGCGCGAGGTCCCCGTCATCGGTAACGTGATCGCCGAGGCCCAGACCAAGAGCATCTGGGGCTCCGCCATGGCCCTCTTCCAATCCGGCAACACCTGGATCGGCCTGGTCATCGTCGCCGCAAGCATGGCGATCCCCGCCGTTAAGAGCCTCCTGCTCGCCATCGTCCTGGGCAACCGCGCCGTCCTCGTCGGCAAGAACAGCATCCGTCACGAATCCGTCGAACGCAAGCTCACCAAGCTGGCCTCCATGATCGGCTCCTTCTCATTCGTCGATCTCTTCATCGCCGCGATCTTCCTCTCCCTGTTCGCCCTCCGCTCCCTCCAAGGCTCCACGGCACGCGCAGAGCCCGGCCTCTACTACTTCAACACCTACTGCACCGTCAGCCTGATCGCCGGCATCCTCGCCTGGCGAGCCCCCAAGCCGCGCTGGCAGCCGCCAACCTGATCGCGACCGACTCGAACCAAGCACATCGCCCAATCACGTCGCGAAGACAACCAACCCAGGCAAACCATCAAAGTGCTTCGCGTTCCGCGTTGCAAGCACTTGACCATGCGCCAACGCAACGCTTGCGATGAGGATGTCCATGTCACCACACAGGCGTCCGGCCCGCCGCTGAACCGCCGCAAGCTCCCCGTATACCCGCGCCGAGTTCTCGTCGAAGTCCAAGACACTGAAGCTGGTCAGGAACCGCAGTAGCTTCCGCTCCTCTGAGTCTCTCTCTCGCAAGTTCCAGCCCGACATACAACTCCGCGATATTCAATCGAGTCGTCGACAGCATCTCACCCGCCGCGACCAAACTGCGTACCGCATCCACGCACGCCCTGCCCGCAGCGGATGGGCTCGCCCGCAGGAACTCGATGATCACTGAAGTGTCGAGAACCACTCATCCACCCCGCCGGGAACGGGATAGGCGGCCGGCGATGTGCTTCTCGATCGCGCTGATCGCCTCACCGCCGAGCGGCGACGATCTCACACTCCGAAGCCACTTCTCAAAGTCGAACGGCTCCGGAACCACCCGCTTGATCACTTGGCTGAACGACTCCTCGCCTCGCCGCGCACGTGTCAGCCTCCGGTACGCATCCAAATCAACCGAGGTGGTCTTGGTCGCCATTCTTACATCCATGCATGTACATACACAGGGTAGCCATACCGGCCGAGGATGGCGTTCGAACACCTACGGCGCCTTCGCCAGCCCCTCCCACCGCACCACCCACGATCCATCCGCTGGAAACCCCGGCGCATTCCGAGCCGGCGCACCATCCCCGCGCCGACGGATCAAGCACTTCACGCACCCAGCGCCGCGATCCGCTCCGCCGCCTCCCGCGCCCCATCCTCCACCCGCACCACACCCCCGATGATCTCCGCCCGCATCCGCATCTCCCGACCCTCGATCGCCCGCGCCAGGCTCTCCGTCAAGCTCCGCCCATCGAGCCGCGATCGCTTCAACGTCACCGAAACCCCCAACCTCTCCGCCCGCGCTGCGTTGTCAAACTCATCATTCACGAACGGGATGATCACCGTCGGCTTCCCCGATCGCAGCCCCTGCCCCGTCGTCCCCGCCCCTCCGTGATGCACCGATGCCGCCGCTCGCGGCATCACCGCCGACAACGGCGCATACCCGAACGCCCGCACATCATCGGGCAGCCCGCCCGGCACGTTCTCCTTCTTCCCCACCAGCAGCACCCCCGGCCACTTCAATCTCCTGCACGCCTCCATCGCCATCTCATAGAAGTTCCCCGCATGCTGCACCACGCTGCTCCCCAGCGTGAACACGATCGGCGGCTTCCCCCGCTCCTCGCACAACCGAAGAAAACCCTCCACCTCCCCCGCATCATCCTCGCGACCATGAGCACGATCAAAGAACGAGTACCCGCACACCCGCGAGTTCACCGGATCATCGCTCGCGGCACCACGCAGGTGCTTGGACCACAAACCCAGCGTGATGTCCCCATCCTTGATCTCTGAAAACAGGAAATCCCCAGACCGCGCCAGCCCTAGCTCCCGGCGCATCGCGTTCAGCGGCGGATCCATGAACCTCCGCATGATCCGCTTGGAGATCTGGAGCTTGAGATTCGCAAGCCACGGCGGCGAACCCAGACGCTCCCACGACCGGTACACCGCCGCATCCTCCCGCGAAAAGAAGAACGCCGGCGCCAGCACGATGGTCGCCGTCGGGATCCCATGCTGCTCCGCCACCCACCGGCTCCCCAGGCTGATGTGATGCCGCACAATCACATCCGGCCCCCACTCCTCCACCGCGCTCCGAGTGATCTCAATCGTCGGCCGGGCCGTCTTGTGAATCAGCTCATCAATGATGAGCCCTGGGCTCGCGAACTGCCGCACCAGCCGTGGATCGGTCAGCACCCGCTGGTAATCCTCCTCCGTGCCCAAGGGCTCAAAGCCCAGCCCCGATCCAACGATCCGGTCCTGGAAATGCGGGTTGGCGACCAGACGCACCTGGTGCCCCGCCGCGAGCAGTTGCATGCCGATGCCGATAAACGGGTGAACATCCCCCGCAGAGCCGACCGTAAGCATGAGGATTCGCATGGATGGTCCAGTGATAGGCCCCCAGCCGGACATCCGCCGGCGCCCGATCCCCACGGCGAGAGATTCGCGTAACTTTCGTTCGGCGATACCGATCGGGCCTGATACTCTTCCACCGGCGATCCCGCCGCAGGACCACGGCAGGTTGCGAAAAGGTCGGCAGGATCGCCCTATCGCCCGGAGGAGACCGATGCATCAGCGGCTTGCCGTCGTTTCGTCCCTGGTATTGACCTGTGCAACCGGCACCGCCCTGGCGCAGACCGATCTCCTGCCGGACATCATCACCACTGTCACCCAGCTCTACGACAACCGGATCACCGTCGAGAACGGCCGGCGCTTGCTCCGGCTCTCCAACGGCACCGCCAACATCGGCATCGGCAAGCTCTACCTCTACGGCTCGACCGTCAACCAGGACGGCACACGCGATGTGATGCAGCGCATCTACCGCACCGATGGCTCCTCCTGGGACCGGCTCGCCGGCAAGTTCATCCACCATCCCACACACGGACACATCCACTTCGACGACTGGGCCATCTATCGCCTGCGCGAGCGCGGCCCCAACAACGAGGTCGGCCAGATCGTCGCCGAGGGTGAGAAAACCAGCTTCTGCATCCTCGACCTCCAGGTCTACGACAACTCGCTCCCCGACTTCGACCCCGATGGCGAGTTCCGCAACTGCGGCTCGACCGTGCAGGGGCTCTCCGTGGGATGGATGGACATCTACAGCAAGGATCTCGACGGCCAGTGGATCGACATCACCGATGTCCCCGATGGAGACTACTGGCTCGAATCCACCGTCGATCCCGTGTTCCACCTCCTCGAATCCGACAACACCAACAACACCACCATGGTGCCCGTCGTCGTCTCGCAGGGCTCGACCATCCTGCCCGATGCCTACGAACCCAACAGCACGTTCACCGAGGTCGATGCCCGCGAGGTCGGCAAGCCCGCGAGCCCCAACCTAGGACCCACCGGCCCGCTCACGACCATCCCAGACCTGACCCTGCATGTCAGCGGGGAGCGCGACTACTACCGGATCTACCTGGCGGGCACGGGAACGCCCGCCAACTACGCCCGCGTGATGTATCAGGGCTCCCCAATCACGCTCATCCTCTACAACTCCAACAAGGCCCAGTTGGGTCTGCCGGCCACCGGCACCAACGGCATCACAACCCTCCCGCTGAACAACCGCCCGCGCGGGTGGTACTACGTGCGGGGCTCCACCAGCACCGGCTCCACGACCCAGAACTACATCCTCGAGATCAAGCCCCCCCAGAGCGCTCCCCCTGTGATCCAGACCACCTCCCCGCCCGAGGGGAACATCACGCTCCAGCACGGCGTGGACACACTCCCCGTCACCTGGACCATCTCAGATCCAGATGGCGATCCGACCTGGGTCACGATCTACCTCAACACGGCCCCCGTCCTCGATGGCAACCAGGTCCTCATCCCCACCACCATCAACACCCCCGGCTCTGATGGCAGCGCCATCGTGAACTCCGCGTACATCGAGCATGGTGTCTACTGGGTCTACTGCGAAGCCACCGATGGCGGAGTCAAGGTCGGCTCATGGTCCCCCGGAACCGTGACCTTCACCGAGGAGCACTGCGAGGCCGACTTCGACCACAGCGGCCACGTCGACACCGAGGACTTCGATGCCTTCGTCGTTGCCTTCGAAGTCGGTGAGCAGGATGCCGACTTCGACTCCAGCGGCTTTGTTGACTTCGTCGACTACATCGAGTTCGTGCTCGCCTTCGAAGCCGGCTGCTGATCTTCCGCCTCGATGCCTCATGCCTTGCTGCCCGGATGCCTTGATGCCTCTCTTCTCATCGCCCCATCCGTGCGCACACGGTGGTAACGCCGGTGCATCCCCCCGAGCATTCTCCGGTTTTTTCTTCGTCATCGCCATAACCCATCGCCGCCACTGACATTGCGCGCACTGATCGCGAGGCACACCAGCCCCGAAAGCACCCCGCATCGACACCGTTTGTGCGCACCGGCGCGGTCGCGCCCTGTATATACGGAGGATCCGCGAGCGCACATCTCGGCCCGCGGCGATGCTTCTGAGGCAGGATGTGCATCTGCCCGTCCCTGACGGTCAGCCACAAACAGCCTGAGTGGTCGGCATCGCCAACGGCCCCGATGATGCTCTCACGGTCCCCTCCACGGTCGGCGGTGAGCCAGCCACCCAGCGTGGGGTTGGGGAACTGGTTCGCGGGGTACGCCCGCACGAGTGGGCTCGCAATCAACGAGCCCACCCGTTCCGCACGCCCGTCAGGGCGATCGCGCACCCTCAGATCCGGACCGGCCTTACAAGCCGGCTCGCCGACCACCTGCGCCCGCTCGGAAAGCCCCATCCAGAATCCCGCAACGGCCACGCATGCCGGCGCGATCCCCCGCGCACGCTGCATCATCTCGCGCCCCCGCGCGATCGCCGGCACAGCTCCTCCGCAGCCTCAGTCCAGTGCGGAAACTCGAACTCAAACCCGCCCGCGGCCAGCCGACCCGGAATCACGCGCCGGCTCTTCAGGATCAGCTCCGTCTCAGTCCTCAAGAAGACCGCCCCCACCTCCAGCATCCAAGCGCTCGCCGGCAACCCGACCATCGACCCCCACTTTCCTCCCACGCTCCCCCACGCACGCCGCAACTCACGCATGAACTCGGCATTCGGGATCGGGTTCGGCGAGCAGATGTTGACTGGACCAGAGATCTCCTCGTGCCCCATCAGCCAGTCCAGCGCTCGCACGAAGTCACGCTCATGCACCCACGACACGAACTGCCGCCCATCCCCGCACGTGCCCCCCAGCCCCTTCCGCACCAGACCCAGGAGAGTGTCGAAGATCCCCCCGTGATCCGGGCTCATCGTCATCGCCGAACGCATCGCCACCTTCCGCGTCCCCGGTATCTGCGCATCCTCCAGAGCCGCCTCCCAGGCCCGCGCGACATCGATGCTGAACCTCCACGTCTCCGGCGCATCGGGCTCAGCGCCGCCGATGATCCCCGTCGCCTCATCGTTGGGCTGGTCATACCGATGCGCATAGATGGTCGCCGTGCTCGCCTGCAGCCACAGCCGCGGCGGTTTGGCGCCCTCTCCGATCGCCCGGCCGATGATCCTGGTCGAATCAACCCGCGAATTCACGATCTGCACGCGATTCGCCCGGTTGTACCGGCAGTTCACGCTCCGCCCCGACAGGTTGATCACGACATCGGCATCGCCGATCTCGGCGGCCCACGGCCCCAGCGTGCGACCATCCCACGGCACTGTCCGAACCGCAGAACTCGGTGCCGGATGACGGGCGAGGATCACGACCTCGTGGCCCCGGGAACGGTACTCGCGGGCAAGCATCGCACCGATCTGTCCAGATCCACCCGGAATGACGACTTTCATGAAGGATCATTGCCGGGCCGGAGATGCCTCGCCGCTCAAGAAAGAACTTCGTGAGTTCATTCTCAGCACGGCCTCATCGCCCGTTCACCTTGCCCACCGATAGTCCGGCACGAGCGAGCAGGATGCAACCCGCCGCGTGCATCCCTGCCGCCACCCGGATGATGCACGGATGGGTGCCGAAGAAGCGCGGATGTGTGCAGGAAGGTGGCGAATCGGGCGTGACCCCCACAAAGAACACGATGCGAGCCCGGGAGGGCCTCGCGATTCTGGAAAGAGGAAGTGAGAAGAGAGAGGCCCCGGTCAGGATGAGAAGTCCCATCGAAACCGGATCGGTGGCATGAGCAGAGATCTTCCCCGTCCGCCCGCCCGCGGCGGGGAGGATCTCCGCTTGGACGAGACAACGCCTCTCGAGGGACCAACGCTGACTCTCTCAACCCTGTCGCCGCTGGCCCCTCGGCCCACGGCGACTCTCTTCCATCCGCCCGGCGCTGTACACCGCCGGCTGCGCAGCCGCAAGCCGGCGCTTCATCGTCCGGATCGCCTCGGGATGAGAGTCAATCAGCGTGCACGAGCGCCCCAGATGTGCAGCCGCCTCTCCCAGCGTGCCGCTCCCGGCAAAGAAATCCAGCAGCCGATCCCCGGGATTGGAATGCACCCTGACGATGCGCTCAACGATCGCCAGCGGCTTCTGGGTCGGGTACCCCGTCCGCTCCTTGCCCGTCGGACTGACGATCGTGTTCCACCATGTGTCCGTGGGCGTCTTCCCGCGAGCCGCCTTGTCCGGGCCCACCAGCCCGGGCGCCATGTAGGGAATGCGGTCGATGTCGTCATACCGGAACGTGTATCTCCGCGGATCCCTTGCATACCACAGGATGTTGTCGTGCTTGGCCGGCCACTTGCGCTTCGAGCGGGCGCCGTAGTCGTACGCCCAGATGATCTCGTTCATGAACGACTCGCGGCCGAAGATCGAATCGAGCAGAACCTTGCAGTAGTGCACCTCGCGGTAGTCAATGTGGAAGAAGAAGGAGCCGGTGGGAGTCAGAAGGCGGCGCGCCTCTTCCAGCCGCGGACGCAGAAAGCCCAGGTAGTCATCGAAATCATCGGCGTAGGAGCCATCCCCCATCGCCACGCGGATGGTGCGGTACCGGTGCCCCCCGAAGCCGGTGCGATCCCCATCGGGATCCCGGACGGTCCGCAGCCGTGTCCGTGACTGCTTCCTCCCCGTGTTGAAGGGCGGATCAATATAGATGAGATGGAAGGAGGCATCGGCAAAGCCGCGGAGGATGGGCAGGTTGTCCCCGAAGTGGATGTCGAGCACGGACGCAGTGTACGGACCTCTCAGGGTGGGGCGACACACCAACCCCGCCCGCGACGTCCGCCCGTCTCAAGACTTGAACTGTCTTCGTGATGCCCGAACCCCGGTCATGTACGTCCGTCTCGGATCGCCCGAGTGTGCTCGAGGCCAAGCGTTCCGGCTGGATCCGCCGGGATCTGACCGGCCGATCTTGATGCGCAGCAGCCCACTCTCTCACAGTACACTGCACCGATGAAGGCTCAACCATCGGCCCTTACTCCGGCTTTCATTGCAACGGTGCTCGCCGCCGCCACGCAGGCGCATGGAGCCTTCGAGCCCGATGAATCGCTGGTCCGGGCCCGCGCGCTGGCACAGGTAGTCACTATCACGCGGGATGACTTCGGGATCGCCCACATCCATGCGAAAACGGATGCGGGGGCTGTGTTTGGCGGGATGTACGCGCGGGCCGAGGATGAGATGGCGCGGATCGAGACCGGGCACGCACAGTCGATCGGGATGGCTGCGCTGACGCTCGGACCGGCGGGGATCCCCTGGGACAAGTTCATCCTCGCCTACGAGGTGCCCGAGCGGGCACGGAAGGAATACGAAGAAGCGCCCGCCGATGTCCAATCGCTCGCGAACGCCGGAGCCGATGCGCTCAACCTCTACCTCTCGCTGCACCCGGAATACACACCGCGGGCGATCGAGCGGTGGGAACCGTGGATGTTCTTCGCCCGAGACTACGGCTGGTCGCTCTATCACGCGCAGGCGGAGATCGAGCGCCTGCCGGCCTTGCTCGCCGCCCCCACCACCCCCCCCACCCCCACTACCCCCACTACCCCCACTCATCCGACCACCCCAGCGCCCGAAGCAGGAGAAACGCCCGCACCGGATGGATCCAACGCATGGGCGATCGCCGGTTCCCGTACAGCCTCGGGAAAAGCAATGCTGTACCTGAACCCGCACATCCCGCTCGATGAGCCGTACGAGCTGAACCTGCGATCCGATGAGGGGCTGCACGTTTCGGGGATGGTCGCGTACGGCGGCGGGCTGCTGCCGTGCGCGGGGTTCAACCGGCACATGGGGTGGTCGCTGACGGTGAACTACCCCGACATCGCCGACACGTACGCGATCCGATTTGATGTGCCCGGCGATGAGCTCGCGTACCGGCATGGTGATGAGGTGCTGCACGCGAGCAAGTGGACGAAGACGATCAAGGTGCGGACGGCCGGCGGCGGCGTGGAGGAGCAGGAGATCACACTGTACAAGACGATCCACGGGCCGCTGACGCATTCGGCGAACGGGGTGTCGTACGCGGTCCGCACGGCGGGGCTCGAGGATCTGCGTTCGATCGAGCAGTGGTACCGGATGGCGAGGGCGAGCACGCTGGAGGAGTGGAAGAGCGCGGTGTCGATGTTCGGCGTGGTTTTTCACAACCTGGTGTACGCGGACGATCAGGGGAACATCGGGTATATCTACAACGCGGCGTTCCCCAAACGCGATCCGGCGTTCGACTGGGGCGGGATCCTGGATGGATCGGATCCGCGAACGGACTGGAAGGGGTATCACGAGCTTGCGGACCTGCCGCAGGTGTGGAACCCGCCCTCGGGCTACCTGCTCAACTGCAACTCGCCGTTCTTCCAGGTGACCGGCGAGGGTGAGAACCCCGACAAGAGCAGGTTCCCGAAGGACATGGTGGGGCATGATCTGGTGGATGGCCGGATCGCGATGTCGCAGGATCTGCTGTCAAATGCGCAGAAGTGGACGCTGGATGACTTGGAGAAGGCGGCGTTCGATACGAAGGTATATTCGCTGGAGGCCAGCCGGGCGGGGCTGGTGAAGGACTACGAGGCGCTGCGGGCCAGCTCGCCGGAGAAGGCCGAGCGGATCGCGGAGGCGGTCGAGTTGATCAGGGTGTGGGATGGCCGGCTGACGCTGGATTCGGTGGAGGGGACGCTGTTCATGGTGTGGGTGGAAGAGCTGTTTTCACCGCAGTGGCGAACTCGGCGAGCAACGGGGGATCTGTCGGCGTGCCTGGCCGAGCACATGGATCGACTGGAGCGCGACTTCGGGACTTGGCGCGTGAAGTGGGGAGAGATCAACCGGCACCAGCGGTTTGATTCCAACGCGCTGCTCGCGGTGAGCGATGACCGCGAGAGCCTGCCGATCGCCGGAGGACACGGAGGGATGGGTGTGGGGTTCTGCTACCTGACGCGTGCGGCGGGGACGAAGAAGCGGTACGGGTTCCACGGGCACTCGTATGTGGGTGCGGTGGAGTTTGGGGCGAATGGACCGGAAGCGCGGAGCATCATCCCGTTCGGGATCTCGCGAGATCCGCGGTCAAAGCACTATGCGGATCAGGCGCCGATCTACGCAGCGGGGCGGTTGCGAGGGATGTGGAATGGGAAGGTGAGCGAGCGGGTGTATCGGCCCGGTGAAGAAGTCAAGGCTGTGCGATAGAGGGAAGAATGGAACGCGGAGAGCGCAGAGAACGCAGAGGCGCGCGGAGAGAAAATCTTGATAGTGCCATTGCCCTATCAAGTGTCTGACAACGAGTTCACGACGAGGAGGCCATCGAATGACAATCGCTCAACGTGTCGCGGGCTTCTTGAGAGAACACAAGCCCAAGAGGTTCTGCGACGACTGCATCTGCGAGCGGCTTTCACTGAGTCGCAGACAACAGGCCTTTCGTGTCACCTCGGCGCTGGGTGAAACCAGCGACTTTGTCCGCGATGATGGTGAGTGCAGCCAGTGCCACATATCACCTCGCAAGGTGACGGCGGCATCGCAGTAGGTTGATTGTTCGTGTTGGAAGAGCCATGGAGAAGACGTAGAGCATGAAGCCCTCTCCGGCTCGGAGAGCCTCGTCACCTCTCCTGCAGGACCGGGAGCGGGAGGAGTCAGGGCTTGGGCGGGCCGAGCGGGGGGCGCTTGGCGCCGGTGCGGCCGCGGAGACGGACGGAATCGACGCCGAGCTTGTAGCTGGTGGATGCGGCGTTCTTGCCGATGCACTCGAAGCGCAGCGTGTGCTCCCCGGCGGCGAGCGGAGTGAGGGAGAGGACCAGGTCCTGGAGCTCGACGCTGGCGTTGTAGAAGTCGATGGAGCGAGGGACCACCTTGCCATCGACGATGTCGCCGATCTCCTGGCCATCGAGAAACACGCGATAGGCGCCGAAATCGGGAGCGCGGGTGATGGGGATGAAGGCGCGGTGCGGCTTGACATCGGCGGGGATGGTGAACCGCATGTCGACGGATGAGCCGACGCCGCCGGCGTTGATGAAAACCTGGCCATCCCCGGTCCATGGTGAACCCTTCTGAAGCGAGAGCTCGGCTTTGACGGTGGTGGCGCTGGCGAGCAGGTCCCTACCCTCGATGATGTGGTCGAGGTTGGGGAGCCTGCGCTCGGCAGCGCTGGGAAGCGTGGTGAAGCGCTTGGGCTGGCCGCGCTGGTACCAGAAGGCGACGGTTGCAAAGTCATCCTCGCGCTCGACGTGGCCCTCGACCTTGCCGGTCGAGGTTTCATCGGCGCTCATCCAGCCGTTGTGCTCGATGGCGACTCGGAGGGATTTGCGGAAGTGGACGGCATCGGGGATGTGCCAGCGGTACATGGTGCCGCGATTGCCCAGATCACCGAGCCAGCCGTCGAGCATGGTGACGCCGTTGTAGGGGAAGCAGCCCTTCTCCATGCCCCAGGCGTTGAGGAAGTAATCCTCGGTGCCGGTGCCCTGCATGGTGGGGGCCGCGGAATCGCCATCGATGTAGAACTTCTCATCCCCCTCGCCGAACCACTCGGGGCTGCGGGAGCGGACGGACATGACGGTTCCGACGTATTGACCGCCCGAAGCGCCATCACCTGAGGATTCGATGTCGGCGAGCAGGTAGTCGCTGCCGAGCTTGGTGGGGAACTCCTGGCGATATTGGGCGCAGAAGTAGAGCGAATCGGCGGGGAGCTTGTCTTCCTTGGTGTAGTCGACCATGTAGTAGAGGGCGGCGAGCGGCTTGGTGCTTTCGTTGGTGAGGGTGATGCGTGCGGACTTGAAGAATGGCATGGGCCAGAAGCAGTTGTAGGAATCGCCGCCCTGGACGATCACGGGGACGGACTGGATGGGAGCGCGGCGGCCGAAGCCGGCGGCGAAGAAATCGCCGAGGGGAGTCTCGACGGCGGGAAGCTCCGCGCCATCCCAGTACATGCGGAGCACGATCTCGGAGTGGTCGGCTGCGCCATCCTTGGAGATCCAGGAGGGTGCGGGCTCGGCGAACGTGAACCAGATGTGTCGGATGATGCCGGGGCCTTTGATGTCGGCGAGCGTGAAGACCTCGCCGGGCTTGACCCAGCGGTTGTCGCGGTTGGACCAGGCCTCGGGGGCTGCGGAGGTGATGCGCGCGGAGACGGCGGAGGAGGGTCGGGTGAGGGCATCCAGAGGGCCGCTTTGGGCTTGGGCGGGTGCTGCGGCCAGTGCGGTTGCCAGTGCGAGGCAGCGGATGGTGAACCGGTTCATGTTGCGGCTCCTCGGGGTGTGGTGGCAGTGTACTGAATGCGGACATGGGCATGCGGAGCACGGGACCGGGGGTCGGGGGCGGGATGGTGCGATCCGGTATTCGGCTCTCGCGCAAAGAGCAGCGCCCGTGATGAGCATGGATTCATGCGCGATTCATGGTGAATTGTCTGGCTGGTGCGAAGAGAGGGATGCAGGCGTTGGGGCTTCCCTGACTGATTGGCCTGCCTGATCGGGCCTGTCATGGAAAGGAACCACATGGACACCCACAACGAAGAAGCGGCCCGGCGGATCGGCCCGTGGAAGGTGATCGCGCTGGTAGGCACTGTGCTTGGGGCGATGGCGCTGCAGGCGTGCAATACGACCGAGGGGGCCGGCAAGGACATCAAGGCGGCGGGCAACGCGATCGAGGATGCGGCCCAGGATGCCAACGACTGATTGACCGGCTGTTCGCCCGCGCGAGCGGGCGTTCATTCAAGGAGCCGGAACATGCTGTACTGGGCACTGGTCTTTTTCATCATCGCGATCGTGGCGGCAATCTTCGGGTTCGGCGGGATCGCGGCGGGCGCGGTCTCGATCGCCAAGATCCTGTTCTTCATCTTCCTGGTCTTGTTCGTCGTATCGCTGATCCTGGGCCTTGTGAGGCGCGGGGTCGGATCGACGATCAAGCTCTGAGACTGCTGCATCGGGACACCGCTCCCGATGCCCGAGCACCGGCGAGATGAAAGTCCGCCCGTGGCCCTTTTTGTGGAGGATTGTGTAACCGGTAGCGGCATCGCAGCCGGCGCGGATGGAATCGCGCCCGGCTCAGGCATGTGAGTATCACGATGAGTCTTCTGCCATCGCAGCATCGAGGCCGGCGCGATCGGGGACGATCGACCGATGCGCTTGGGTCATGGTGCCGGCGGGAGCTTGCGGCATCCGCTGTCTGCTGCGCGGTTTCGGGCTACATCTCGTTCACGCGGCTGGGGCCGCCGGGGATGGGCTCGTCGGACGTGGTCTTTCTGATAGGGCTGTCGGTATTCCTGGTGTGCGCTGTGTGCATGCTCTCGCAGCTTGCGACGACATCCGTCGCCATGCACAGCGATCGGACAGCGCCGCGATTGTACAGGCGCTGCCGGTTCTATCGACCCCCAGCGCAGCGCGTATCGAGCTGCAATCGCGGCGGGGAAGCGGGCTCGGTCCGGCCGTGAGCCCGGTAGCCGACCGGCGATGAGCGCCGATTCATTGGCGGATCAGCACTTCATCACACGAAGGTTCATATTGAAGGTGAACGAGCAAGGACAGTCGTGGGTGCAAGACAAAGGAACCGCCCCATGCGTACATCACACAACGGGCGTCATTCGACCAAGAGGACCTCGGACCCGATCGCGACCCTGGGCGGGGATATCGCGGCGATCAAGCGCGATATCGGCATGCTCATCGGGGTGGGCGCCGGCAACGTGGCGAGCCGGGCGCGCGAAGCGGTCTCGCGGATGGGGGAGAGCGCCGGCGAGTTCAAGGACCGAGCCGCCGAGCAATACGAGGCAGCGCACGAGAAGCTCTCGGCGTCGGCGGCCAAGCGGCCGGTGACGACGATCCTGGTCTCGATGGCGGCGGGGCTGGTGGTCGGGAAGGTGAGCGGGGCGGACGGACCGGGGACGCGATCATAAGAAACGGGCTGTTTGCTCGATCACTTTGTCACTTCGCCACTCTGCCACTTCGTCACTTCTACAGAATCGGGCTGATGGTTCGGGCGATTCTGGTTTGGAAGCGGTCGAGGGCGGTGAGGCGATCGAGCTGTTCGATGGTGACGAGGGAGGAGTGGGCGAAGTCCTTGAGGAGCATGCGTTCGACGCCGGTGGCGATTTCGTGATCGGGGATGACGGCGGTGACCTCGAAGTTGATGCGCATGGAACGGTTGTCGACGTTGGCGGTGCCGATCGCGGCGGTGTCATCGGCGAGGATGACCTTCTGGTGCAGGAAGCCGGGTCTGTACTGCGAGATGCTGATGCCGGCGGAGATCATCTCCTTGAAGTAGGAGAGGCCGGTGAGCGTGGTGAGCCTTCTGTCGCCCTTCAAGGGAACGAGCAGGCGGACATCGACGCCGCGGAGGGCGGCGAGCTGGAGGGAGCTGAGGATGAACTCATCGGGAACGAAGTAGGGTGTGGCGATCCAGAGCCGCTCCTGGGCCGAGTTGATGAGCTGTCCGAAGAGGAGTGCGCCGGTTTCGAGTTCATCCGCGGGGCCAGAGGGGTAGATGAGGACGTGGGTGCCGCCCTCGATGGGGGCGGGGGACCACTCGAGGTCGGTGGGGACATTGCGCTGGGCCCAGTACCAGTCCTCGACGAAGACCATCTGGAGGCACTGGACGCTGGGGCCTTCGAGGGCGGCGTGGGAATCCCTCCAGGGGCCGATGGCTTCATCGCGCCCGCGATACTCATCTCCGACGTTAATGCCGCCGATGAGGCCGGTGCGGCCATCGACGACGACGATCTTGCGGTGGTTTCGGAAGTTGAGACGGAGGAATCGCCGGCGCCGGCGGGACTGTGTGCGGAAGCCGCTGCATCGGCAGCCGCTCTTTTCGAGGAGTTGGAGGTACTCACCGGCGAGCCCGATGCTGCCGATCTCATCGTACATGAAGTAGACCTCGACGCCGCGCTGGCGGGCGGCGATCAGGCGCTTCTGGAGTTCCTTTCCCGTGTCATCGTTGCGGTAGATGTAAAAGAGCAGGAGGACGTATCGCCGGGCCTTGTCGATCTGGCGGAACATCTCCTCGAACATGGCATCGCCATCGACCAGAACCTGGACGCGGTTGCCGTTGGTGAAGGGCTGGTGGCCGAGCTTGGCGAGAGATCGGAGCTCGGGCCGGGTGGGTATCGCGACGCAGGGGATGAGGTTCTCGAGGAACTGGCGCATGCTCTGGTCGAGGGGGCGCAGCCCCTTGCGGCGGGCTCGGATGTAGCCGAGGAATCGGCGCTCACCGAAGATCATGTAGAGGGGGAGGGTGATCGCGGGCATGATGACCAGTGCGATCGCCCAGGCGGTGACGCCCTGGGCGGTTCGTCCGTGCATGATGACATCGATCGCGGCGATCACGCCGAGGATCCAGATGATGGCCAGGATGGTGGTCGTGATCACGCGAAGCTCCCGGCGGGCGCGTCTCCTGAAGGCGTCTGCGATCCCGCGGCGGACCGGACGAGGATATCAGGATGCGGGGTGGCGACAGGCCGAACCTGAAGAGGCACGCCAGGGCGGGATCGCGTTGATGGGAGTGGCGATGGTGAGGAGGTCTACCTGGATGGTTCAGAACGGTCCTTCGTCGTGGAGTTTCATGGATCGCCGTCGTCGTTGGCGGCAACCGACAGGCGATGTTCATCCTCTGTTTGGCGCGTGTGTGGCATCGCAGTGGCTGCGGGCGATGGCCGAGCCGTGAGACAAATGACAGCCGGTGAGCCGTCCGCCGCGAACGCGAGCAACGCCGGATCGCGGCAAGACGAATGATCGCACCGCACCGCCTCACCGCGCTGAGATCGATCCCCTCGGTTCAGAATGCCTTGTTCAACGACCTGCTAGTGGTCTGAGTCAGAAGTATGCAGACAGAATCTCTTGACAGAAGCGATGATGTCGTCGGCGGACTTGGTCCATTGGAAGGGCGTGGGCGTATCGTTGGCGGCGTCGAGGTATGCGGTGACCG
>JADLBU010000004.1 GCA_020847535.1 Phycisphaerales bacterium | reverse complement strand
GAGCCCCAAGGTCTTCACGCAGCGGCAGCTCTTGGCGTGCCTGGTGCTCAAGACGCACCTCAAGACCACCTACCGCGGCGTGGTCGAGCAGTTGATCCTGATGCCGGCCGTGCGCGAGGCGATCGGTCTCAAGCAGGTCCCGCACTACACCACGCTCCAGAAGTTCGCCGGCCGGGCCAACGTCCTCACGCTGGTCGATCGGGCCCTGCGGGAGCTGGGTCAGGGGGTGCTCGCCGGGACAAGCTCCGAGGCGGCGATGGACTCGACCGGCGTGGAGACGACGTGCGCCAGCGCCCACCTTGTCAGCAGGAAAGGCCAGACACGCGGCAAGTTCGTGAAGCTGAGCATGGTGGCGTTGTGCGGGCTGATGATGCCGGTGGCGCTGGTGGTGGGGTGGGGCCCGGGGAGCGACCACACCGACGCGGTGGCGCTTGCCCGGAAGGCGGCGCGGGTGTTGACGCCCACGACGCTGTGGTGCGACAAGGGGTACGACAGCGAGGCGTTCCACGAGCACTGCTGGGACACGCGTGGGGGTTGGGGGACGATCAGATTCGCGCCGGCGCGGATGAGAGAGGGTCAGACGGTGGTGAGCGGTGACCACCGGTGGATGATGAAAGAGAAGTGGCCGGGGTACGGGAGGCGCTGGCACGCCGAGAGCGTGAACTCGGGGATGAAACGCACGACGGGCTCGACGCTCGCGGCCCGCAAGGAACGCACGCTCTTCCACGAAGCCGCCCTCAAGGTTCTCACCTACGCCATCCGCGTGTAGGGGCTTCTTCTCAAATCTGATGTTGTCTACAGAGCAATTTCACGCCGCGTTCGCCCACGCCTCAGCCGCCCGGCTGCGTTCGACCATTGCATCGAACTCCGAAAAGTCCAGCAGCACGAAGCGCGCGGCCAGCTCCGGATCGAACTGCGTGCCGGCGCAGCGGCGGATCTCTTCGAGCACCTTGTCGCGCGGCATCGCCGGGCGATAGGAGCGGGTCGAGCTCATGGCATCGAAGGTGTCGGCCAGCGCGATGATGCGGGCCAGGCGGGGGATATCGTCGCCGATGAGCTTGGCGGGGTAGCCGCGGCCGTCGAACTTCTCGTGGTGGTGCAGCACGCCCGGGAGGACATCCGCGAGCGGGCGGATGTCCTTGAGGATGTGGTGGCCGATCTGGGGGTGCTTCTTGATGTGGTCGAACTCTTCATCGGTGAGCCGGCCCTGCTTGCAGAGGACGGCCTCTGGGACGCCGATCTTGCCGACATCGTGTACGAGACCGGCGATCCAAACGCGGTGGACCTCCTCGGGGCTCATGCCCGAGGCCTCGGCCAGCCGCGCCGAGAGGTGGGCGACCCGCTCGGAGTGTCCGTGGGTGTAGCGGTCCTTGGCATCAATCGCCGCGGTGAGGGCCTGGACGGTGCCCAGGAACAGCAGGCGCTGCTCCTCGTAGACGGCGACGTTGTCGAGGAAGGCGCTGATGAAGCCGGCGGTTGATTCCATCAGCTGGATGTCATAGCTGCTGATCGCCGTGTCTCCTCCGCTCTTGTGCATGCCGACCAGTGCGCCGACGGCGATCGTGCCGCGCGAGAGGGGGACGATGAGGGCTTCGGGGTGGTCCGGGCATACCAGGCGTGGATCGTTGGCGATGATGCGGAAGCCGCTGGCAGCGCCGTCGAGGAGGACTTCGGGTCCCCATTGATCAACCTGTTCGATGCCCTCGGGCCTGCGGCCGGCGATAAAGGCGCGGCCCTGGAGGGCGGCGGTGAGCTGTTCATCCTTGGCGAGCAGGATGAAGACGGTCTCGAAACGGAGCGAGGCGTGGACGCGCTGAACGGATGATTCGATGAAGGTGGCCGGTCCGGCGAGCCCGCGCATGGACTTGCCGATCGCGTAGAGGGAATCGAGGGTCTCGTAGGAGTCGGTGAGCTGGGCGGTGAGTTCCCCGACGGCGGTGGTCTGGTCGGCCGAGCGGGCGATGTCATCGATCATCCAGCGGAGGGAGGCCCGGAGCAGCTCCGCGGAGGTGCGGTTGTGGCCGGCGCGGATGCCCATGGAGCCGACGGACTTGGGGACGCAGGCGCCGGCATCGGCGCAGAGGCCGGAGAAGATCTGGCCCTTGAGCCAGGGCTCCCCGAAGACCAGTGCGATCGTGTACCCACGCCGGGCCCTGGTGGTTCCCTCCGGCACCGGCACCAGGTAGAAGCCAGCATCGGGCTCGATCACCGGCGGCGCAGGATCGGCGTTCCAGGCGATCGCGGCCTTCTGGATTGCTTCGGAGAGCCACGGTGAGCGGAGGACAAACGCGAACGGCTCATCGTCGGGTGCGATGTGCAGCGCGCCGGCGCTGTCGCAGCGTACCGATGGGATCCCCAGGGTCCGGCATCGCTCGCGGACAGCCATCGCCAGGGAGTTGTGTTCTCGGGTGTGCATCGTCACACCTATCTCCACAGTCCCTTGGGATCAGGCGGCGGCCGCCGAGGGCGGAACCTCGAGGATCGCGCGGACACGCTCGACAATCTGCTTGGCGCTGAACGGCTTGGGGAGCAGGTGGCGGATGTTGGTCATCGCCAGCTCCTGCGGCGAGATCGCGTGACCCCGAGCGGTGAGCATCAGCACGGGGAGCGAGGCGGTCCTGGGGTTGGTCTTGAGCGTCATGCACAGGGCAAGGCCGGACATGACGGGCATCTGAAAGTCCGTGATAAGCAGGTCGGGGCAGTTCTCGAGCACCGCATCGAGCGCCTCATCGCCATCCCGGCACTCGGTCACCTGGTGCCCCTCCTCTCGGAGCTTGGCGGCCAGGATCAGCCGGATGGGGTGCTCATCGTCTGCAATAACAACCGATGCCATGATGACTCCATGCGCGTGGGCACGAGGAAACTACGGACAGTGGTGCATCGGCGAAGGGGCACGGCGGCTTGATGGGGGATGCCCGGTGCAGGCGGTGAGGGGGGTTTTCGGACTGGAGCATGCGGTGTCCGTGTGGGTGCGATATACGGACGTACCATGGGGCAGGCGGAGCGCGGGGTGCCGGCCCTTCGTCGGGGGCAAGGCATCGCGGCGCTGTTGCCTTACCACAGGACGGTCCGAGAGGGCCGACAATCGTGTGAACCAACATCTCACGCTTCGTGAAATCGAGGGGATGGAGCCTCGGCGGATGCTCGCCCTGTTCGCAGGCACGGGGCTGGTCATCGGGCAGGATGCGATGCTTCGCCCGTCGGCGGTTACGTTCGCGGGCGAAGGGACGATCGATTCATCGCTGGCGACCAGCGGGTCGGGGTACCGCAGCGGTGAGGATGACCGGGAAGCGGCGGATGACCTGTGGTACGACTCGATCACCGAGCTGGCGGATGGGCGCTTCACGCGCGATCCGGATCGCGGGTTCTACGGGGATCCGGGGGAGAGCAACGGGGCGCGGTACATGAACGATCGCGGGTACCCGGCGGGGTGGTACTTCGCGAACTACGGCGGGACGCAGGAGGTTGAGCTGCTGGTGGAGCGGCCGGCGTTCGCGCCCGGTGAGTTCGATTTCGAGGGGACGTACCGGTACAACCTGATCGGGATGAAGCACGAGGGGGTTCACAGCTCGTACGCGGCCGCGGGGGGGATGGAGATCGACAACGACCAGGTGTCGTACGACGAATCGATCGGTGACCAGCCGTACGACGGGAGCTTCATCTCGTCGATCAACGGGGATGGGGTGCTGAAGACCTCGCGCGATGAGTACATGTACCTGAACGCGACGGGCAATACGGTGATCTTCGCGGACATGAGCAGCGGGGACAACCTCCTGCACGTGGGCGTCGCGACCAGGGCCCATACACCGCAGAACCAGCAGGCGATGATCGGCAAGTACATGCTCGCGTGGGGTGTGCCGAGCGGCAACAGCATCGAGTTCTCGCAGCTGCTCCTGGACCTCGAGAGCGATGGGGATTACAAGTTCTACGACCTGGACAAGTACGACAGTGGCGACTTCGAGGTCATCGAGCGCGGGTTCTGGAGCGTGAGCGGCTCGACGGTGGTGCTCGATCACGAGGAGACCAACGACGAGATCCGGCTGACCATCGGGGAGAACGGCAAGCTCCTGATCGCGATGCAGGCCAGGAGCAACAATATCGCGCGACCGATCTTCGCGATGGGGACGCGGGTCAACACGCTGCCGGGCGGAGACAAGGCGTACTTCTCGCTGGATGCTGTCGAGGATGCGCGGAGCAAGGTGTATCAACTCGAGACCGATGGGAACTGGTACCGCACGGACCTGCAGGACCAGGGCGGGCCGGCGATCACCGGGCCGGTAGTGACGTGGGTAGATGCCAAGGACAACCTGACGTACGCGGCATCGGTGACGGCGTCGGGGACGACCCTGTACACGCAGAGCGCTGAGAAGCTCTGGAGCTTCCGGAACCTGACCACCGAGCTTGCGGGCTCAACCAGGATCGCCGGCGAGCTGTGCGTGATGGAGGGCCCCGACGGGACGATCCACCTGACGGGAATTGACCAGAATGGGGATCTCGTCCGGTACTACCAGACCGGCGGCACGGTCGCCGGCGGCGGGTTCGCGTGGGCGTTTGAGAACATCACGACGACTTCGCTCGAGCCCAACGGGCTCTCGACTCCGGCGTTCGATGGGCTGGTGACGTTCGCGACCTCGTGGGGGGCGCTCAACATCGCCGGGCTGGATGCATCGGGGGATGTGCAGGCGGTGTGGTGGGCGCCGGGGATGCCGGCGTGGACGACCAACAACCTCAGCGAGGAGTACGGATCGGATCCGCTGGAGGGCGGGTTGACGGTGTGGCTGACCGAGTGGGATGCGATCAACATCGGCGGGGTGTCATCGGCGGGTGAGCTGCTGGTGACGTGGTGGGTGCCGCAGAACGGGTTCTGGATCCAGTCGAACCTGACGGAGGTGATCGATGGAGACAGCACGGGCCCGTTGCTGGAGGGCATCTCGACGGCGAGCTTCGTGTCGGAGTGGGGGGCGATGAACATCGCGGGAATCGAACGTGGGACGGGCAGGACGGTGGTGTACTGGTGGACACCGCAGAGCGATCAGTTGTGGCACGTGGTTGACATGACCGCCGCGCTGCCGCAGGGGACGCCGCAGCTCACGACGCTGCTCGAAGGGATCGCATCATCGGACACCTCGCTCAACGTGATCGGGATGAGCGGGACGCACGTGTACAGGTATTACTGGCGGAATGACCTGGGGACGGGATGGCATGGGCAGGATCTGACGGTGGTGGCGACGGAGCGGGGATGACGTGTTACGACTCGGGCCGTCACCCGGGGCTTGCGTCGGTTAAGAAAAATGAGAAGAAAGAAAAGTCTTGAAACCGAGGGGGGGGGGCAGTTAGCGTATAGAACTGCGGCGTTGCCGTTCGGCCGCCGTGCAGGGGAGTGTCACATGAGATCCAGCGGGATTATCGGGGCGATCTCCGGCGCGGGGCTACTCGGGATCGCCGCGGGTGTCTCGGAAGCCGCCGTGGTGGTGTACGACAACTCAGGCGGGGAGTTTGAGTGGAAGCTCGGGGTCAAGTTCCCAAACGGTGATGTTGATTCGCTTGGCACGTTTCTGGACATCACTCAGCCGCCTAGCCAATCGACTGAGCAACGTCCGGGCTCTTTCGGGAAGTGGTTTCGCTGGAACCACTCGAGCTCGGAGCCAGCAAGGAGCGTCATCCAGGGCGTTCAAAGTAATGATGCTGAGCAGGTTCCCACGATCAAGCAGACGCTCATCTGGAACGGCATGACGATCAAGCCGATCACGATCCGCCAATACGCCGCGGGCGAGAGCACCTCGCCATCGCATGGATGGGAGTGGGGCGCCACGTATTTCTATCACCTGCCGTTCACGCCGAGCTTTGAAGGTGGAACGCCGGCGATTGACACGCTGTCATACTTGGGCGCACGGGTGAAGAAGAACGGCAAGTACCACTACGGATGGATCTTGTTCCAGGACTACAGCACGCCGATTGCCTGGGCTTACGAGACGACGCCTGACACGATGATCACGATCCCCGCGCCCTTCTTGGCCGGGGTGTGTGGGCTTCTATTGCTTGCATGTCACCGACGGCGCTTGTCGGCTTAGCACGATAACTCCGCGTTTCAGTCGGCCGTGGGCCTGAGGCGCGTGCGTTATTCCATTGAGCCACGGAGGGAGTCGATTCATGCTTCGCATTATGCATGCGGCGATGGTTGTCATTTGTCTGTGCGGAGGTCTCGGGAGCTTCGCGCGGGGTCAGATTTCAGAATGCCCGAACTACGGGGATGGCTCCATCCCGTACCTGGAAGGAGAAGAGAGCTGGATCGAGGATCTGTCCTGGATGCCCAACCGGATGCCTGGGGTCCACGTTGCGATGTGGAACGCGAACTTCTGCGTCGGCGACTTGGAGGGAAACGCCAAGGGGTTACTCCCTTGGTGGTGCGATGAGGCTGACGATTCCAACTGCTCCGGCTCCGATGGGGTCGAGGAACTGATCACGAGGCTCGAAGGGTATTACACCATCGGTTTCCGCCGCTTCAACCTGTACCTTCCGGCGGGCTCGGTTCTCAATCATCAGTATGTGTCGAGCGCGCAATGGCTGCCGATGCCGTCGGCCAAGCGAGCCGAGCTGGAGGACCAACTGGCGGACTGGATCACCACCAAGGGCAACGTGGATGTCGAGGTCTACGGGACCTTCCAGAGCGCGCTGCCCGACTCCCTGTGCATGCAGCCTTCGGCCGGTGGGATTGTCGAAGATGCCCAGTGCGATCCCGACGCCTACGCATTTCCGTGCGCTGGCTGGCCGTACGCGGGGTTCCCATCGCCCTTCTCGGACGTGGACATGTGCATCATGTACGAGACCATCGGGCCGTGGAAGGATCTGGGCATCACCCGGTTCTGGCTCGACTCGGGATCCAAAAAGTTCTATGACGGTGAGGATTTGATCTTCAACGCATTCGACGACTTCATCGAGATCGCCCACAGCCCGGCGTATCGCTCGGAGACGACCGCGCAGCACCTGCTGGGCACGGAGGCTTTCCCGTGGCTGCCGGGCGAACTGCTGGACATGCCAGCGGTCCTCAAGGCGCCGGCGATGGCATTTCCTAGCTATCTGGAGTCGAACGACGCGTGGGCGGAGTGGGACTTGACCGGCGACAGCAACAGCGATTCGGTTGATGATCGAGGGCAGAGTGAGCTGGTCGCGATTCTCGACTACTCCGATCCGTACACGCTGCCTGATGACGCGGTCGAGCTGCTGGACTGGGCGAGGAATGGGTTTGTCTTCTATGTCGCGAACCCTTCAGCAACGAACACCAGCTCGATCCGCCTGGTCGAGTGCATGAAGCGCGTGTACGACTTCGGCACGCTGACGAACCGCCGCGACTTTGACGGCGATGGGGATGTGGACTCGAACGACCTGGCCGACTTTGATGCGGTGCATTCGGACTACGCGGGGACGACATCGGGCGCGAATTGGATCCACGGGGACATGGATCAGGACAATGATGTGGATGCCTCCGATGCCCTCAAATACCACCTATGGTACACCAACTTCAGCGGCACGTGGAACACTTCCATCAACCTCTATAACGCCGAGCCTCACGATGTTTTGACGCCGCCGAACGACTGATTCGCTCGGGCCGCTGCGTCGAAAGGCGCAGCGGTCCGGATGGTCCTCGACAGAAAAAAAGATTGCGTAGACACAGGCCGGAGGCTCTGTGCCACGAGATCAGGCAGATAGGAGCGTTCTCAGCCGGGGCGTTCCTGGCTCTTGAGGAGGTCGTAGATCTCGGCGGTGGCGGTGGCGGCGTACATGCGCTCCCGGAAGGAGTCCATCGTCATCAGGCGGCTGACGCGGGCGAGCGCCTGGATGTGATCGCTGCCCTTCTCGGGCGGGCTGCCGAGCAGGAAGATGAGCCTGACGGGCTGGCCGTCGATGGATTCAAAGTTCATCGGCTTGGCGGGCTTGCCGACGGCCATGATGAGGCCGGGGAGTCCGGGGCACTTTCCGTGCGGGATCGCCAGGCCGCTGCCGATGCCGGTGGTCCGGGTCTGCTCACGCACCCAGACGGCCTCCTTGAGCGCCTTGGGATCGGGGACACGGCCGGTGCCGGCGAGCACATCGACCAGTTCATCGATCGCCCCTCGCTTGTCGCCTGCAAGCAGGGGGGCGCGGATGTTATTGATCGTCAGGTAGTCCAGGAGATTCATGCAGTTCTCTATCGGTCACGGTCCTGAGCGCGCCCCTCGGGAGGTCCGGGGTGTGGAGGGGTGAGTGTACCCCTGGGGTGCGGGCCGATCCGGATCATTGGGCGGGTGTTTGCTTTGATAAGAGGGCGGAGAAGGAGCCATCGGTGTAGCTGGTGGCATCCAGGCCCGGCCCGCCGGCGGGGGCGGTGGAACGCTGGTGCGTGATTGCAAGGCCGAGGGCGGCGGCATCGGCGAGCAGGAGGTGGTTCTCCTCGGGTTCGAGGCTGCACGTTGCGTAGAGGATCTGGCCGTGGGGGGCGAGCAAGGGGACGGCATCGGCGATGATCTGGGATTGGATACGGGTGAGGCGTGAGAGCTGCTGCGGGCCGGCGCGGTGGCGGGCTTCGAGTCGGCGGGCGAGTACTCCGGTATTCGAGCAGGGGACATCGAGGAGGATGAGATCTGCGTTGGCGGGGGCGAGCTGGCGTACCTGGGAGGGTGGGACGACGGTGACCTGGCGGTGTGCGTGGAATTGCCGGGAGAGGGTCTCGTAGCGCGTGCTGTCGGTGTCGGTGGCGATGATGCGGGCGGAGGGGAAGGCGGCGGCGAGCTGGCGGGTCTTGGTGCCCTGGCCGGCGCAAAGGTCGAGGATGAGGGCGGGAGCGAGTGAGGAATCCCGGATGGATTCGATCGCCGCGGAGGATGAGGGATCCTGGACCCAGATGTCCGGGCGATCGTCGAGGAGCTGGGTGAGGGCTGCATGCGGTCCTTCGACCGTGTAGTGGCCGAGGGTTTGGTGTGGGTGGAGGGTGAGTGCGCCCCCGGCGGCGAGCGGGAAGTCGATGGGCTTGGTGGCGTGGATGGCGTTGAGGATGACCGGGGCGCTGGCGAGCGAGTGCCAGGCCAGGCGAGCGGCTTCTTCCATGCCCAGTCGAGCCAGCCAGCGGTCGGCAAGCCAGGGTGAGATGCTCCCGGCGATCCCGAGGCGCTTGGCAACCGGTTCGGGCAGCAGATCTTGTGACAGCTCGAGGGCGCGGCCATCGGAGAGCGGGAGCTCATCGCGCTGCCAATCCCATGCGGGGCGGGTGATGCGTTCACCCGCCGGCGTGAGGGCGCGGAAGGAGCAGACCTTGCGAAGGATGGCGTTCACGAGGCCGGCAGCGCCGCGGCCGCGGCGGGTCTTGGCCCATTCGACCGATTCGTGGATCGCGGCATGGTCGGGAATTCGGTCGAGGAAGAGGATCTGGGCAGCGCCGGCGAGCAGGGCTGCGCGGGCGAAGGGGTCGAGGGCGGCGGCGGGCCTGGAGGCGGCGGTTGAGATGAGGGATTCGATGGTTCCCCAGCGGCGGACCGCGGCGTCGTAGATCGCGTGCATGAGGGCGGCATCGCGAGGGGCGAGGTTGCGCTCATCGAGGCGGAGGGGGGAGAGGTCGGGGTAGGTGGCGGCGTGGGCGGCGAGCGCTTCGGTGACGCGATCCCGGGCGGAGCCTGAGGAGAGGGCCGGTGGAGGAGGCGTGGGGGCAGCGGGCACGGTGCAGTGTACGTCGCGGGGTTTGGGCTTCGGGGCGGAAGGATGGGGGTTGCAGGATCGGCTGATACGATCGGTCTTTTCGGGGGCGGTGTTCGTGCAGGCGCCATGGCAGACCAAGCGATCCCACCACTTGTGACCGATGAGGTGCCAGCGCCGCGAGCGCTGCCGAAGCTCTTGGTGCGCCGAAGGCGCGGGGAAGAGGCTCGCGGGTTCTTTGCCCGGCTGCGGATCCGCAAGAAGCTGATGCTGCTGCACACGCTGTTCTCGCTGGGGATGGCGGGGATTCTGCTTGTCGCGGTGCGGCCGGCGCTGCGGGAGGTGGTGTACCGGGCCGAGCTGCAGGAAGCAAGGATGCTGCTGGACCTGTTGGGCCGGGCAGCGCAGAACGATCCGACGCTGTCGGCCGATGATCTGGCCAGGATGGCGGCGGCGGCGGGGAGACCGGTGCAGGTGGGTTCACCGGTCGAGCTGGGGCTTGGTGAGGACATCGCCGCGCGGGCGACGGTCGCGGGGTCGGCGGCGATCGAGGCGGGGGAGGATGAGATTTCGCCGCGAGCGGTGCTGTACATGCCGGGGCTGCGCGGTGCGAGCGGGGATTACATCGTCGCGGAAGGCCGGAGCGAGGAGGCGCGGGGTGCGGTGCTCCGGCTGTACGTGCTTGTGAGCGTGGCGCTGTTGGCGGTGTACGCGATGGTGGCGCTGGCGCTGGAGCTGTTCATCCTGCCGCAGCATGTGTATGCGCCGATCCGGAGGCTCCTGGCGGCGGATCTGGCGGTGCGGGAGGAGCGAACGGAGGAGGAGTTGATCGATCCGCGATTCATCCCGGCCGATGAGCTGGGTGAGATCATGCGATCCCGGAACGAGGCGGTGCTGGCGCTGCGGGTGCATCAGCGGCGGCTGGCGGAGGCGATCGATGATCTGAACGATGCGGCGGTCGATCTGAAGCGGAAAAACCACCTTCTGGAGACCGCGCAGCGGAACCTGGCCGATGCGGACCGGCTGGCGAGCCTGGGGATGATGTCGGCAGGGATCGCTCACGAGCTGAATACACCGCTGGCGGTGCTCAAGGGGCTGGTGGAGAGGCTGGACCGGGCTCCGGAGCGGGGTGTGGATGCGGAGACGTCAGCGCTGATGGTGCGGGTGGTGGGGAGGCTGGAGCGGCTGGGGGAGAGTCTCCTGGACTTTGCGAGGGTGAGGCCGCCGCACAGCTCGGCGGTGGTGCTGCGGTACCTGGTGGAGGAGGCGATCACGCTGGTGCGGCTGGACCGGCAGACTCGGGACATGGAGCTTGAGGACCAGGTGGCGCCCGAGATCGTGGTCGATTGCGATGCGATGCGGATGGTGCAGGTGTTCGTGAACCTGATCCGCAACAGCGTGGATGCGGTGCGGAGCGGGCGGCTGGAGCGGCTGCGGGAGATGCCCGGGGACCGGGTTCGGAAGGAGCCCGGGCGGATCGTGGTGGGGGCCGAGCACCGGACGAGGGATGGAGCGCCCTGGGTGACGATGACGATCCGGGACAACGGGCCGGGGATCGAGCCGTCGGTGCTGCCGCGGCTGTTCGAGCCGTTTGTGTCCACCAGGCTGGATTCCAAGGGGACTGGGCTGGGTCTGGCGGTCGCCGAGGGGATCGTGCGGGAGCACGGGGGGGTGATCCTGGCGCGGAACCGTGCGGATGGGGGCGGGGCGGAGTTTGAGATCATGCTGCCGGCGAGGGCATCCCAGAGCGCCGAGGAGAGGGCGGGGGCATAGCCTTGAGCCTGCATGGCTGATACCGCAGATGCGACAGCTTCCGCCGGGGCGCTGACACCGCCGCCACCGCTGTCAATCGTCGCCCTCGATGACGATGGGGATTTCCTCCAGTATGTCCGATCGATGCTGGAGGCCGATGGGCACGAGGTGCGGACCTGCACGATGGCCGAGGAGTTCTTCCGGACGTGTGAGGAACGGCTGCCGGACATCGTGCTGCTGGATATCAAGATGGGGTTCTCGAGCGGCGAAGAAGTGCTCGCCGAGATCCGCAAGCGCTGGCAGAAGCTGTGCGTGATCGTGGTGACGGGGTACCCGAGCCTGGACAGCATGCGGCAGACGTTCAAGCAGGATGTCTTTGACTACCTGGCCAAGCCGTTCTCGATCGGGGAGTTGCAGAACGTGATCGGGCAGGCGGCCAGGTCGTTCGGGCTGGGCCAGCGGCCGCAGGATCGGCTGCGTCATGAGCTTGGGAGGCGGATCCGGCTGGCGAGGATCGATCGGAACTGGACGCTCAAGGACCTGTCTGAGCATTCGGGGGTCAGCGTGAGCCAGCTCTCGTCGATCGAGCGGGGGGCGCATCTGCCGAGCCTGGAATCGATGCTGGCGATCGCGACGGCGCTGGATCAGCGGCCTTCGGATTGGTTTACGGAGGCGGGTTTTTAGAGGGAAGAAGAGATGGGGTAGACACAGGCAAGATGCCTGTGCCACTAGAATGGGTAGCTGTGTCAGCGGAGCAATCGCACAACTCTGGAAGTGCGAAACCCTCGCGGGGGCCGGGGCTGCTGTTTACGGCTTTTGAGCCCAGCGGTGATGACCACGCGAGCGCGGTGATCGCGGAGCTGCACCGGCGGCACCCGACGGTGCCGATCTATGCGTGGGGCGGTACGAAGATGGAGCGGGCGGGGGCGATCCTGGTGGAGCGGACGGGTGAGGATGCGGTGATGGGGATCCCGGGCCCGGCGAAGATTCTCGAGCATCTCCAGGTGAACCGGCGGGTGAAAAAGTTTGTGGAGGAGACGCCGATCCTGGTGCATGTGCCGGTCGATTCGCCGGCGGCGAACACGCCACTGGCGAAGATCGCCAAGCGGCAGGGCGCCAAGGTGGTCAACCTGGTGGCGCCGCAGTTCTGGGCGTGGGGACCGTGGCGAGCGGGGAAGCTGCGGCGGATCAGCGATCTGGTGCTGTGCATCCTTCCGTTCGAGGAACTGTGGTTCGCCAAGCGCCGGATCCCGGCGAGGTATGTTGGGCACATGCTGTTTGATCACGGGCTCAAGGCCGGTGAGCTTGACCGGATCGCCAGCGCGTTCCCGCAGGGGGGCCCGCGTCTGGCGTTGATGCCGGGTTCGCGGCCCAAGGAACTGGAACGCAACTGGGGGGCGATGCTGCACGCGTATCGCCGGATCGAGCGGGAGATCCCAGGCGTTGTGGGAATGGTCGCGGCGACCACGCCGGCGGTCGAGGCTTCGCTGCGGAAGCGGGCCGAATCGCTGGGCGGGTGGCCGAAATCGCTGGGATCGATCGCGGGGCAGGCCGATGCGGTGATCCGGTGGTCGGAACTGGCGATGGTGGTGAGCGGGACTGTGTCGCTGCAGGTCGCCAAGCAGATCCGTCCGATGGTGATCCTGTACAAGGCCAGCCGCGTGTTCTATGCGCTGGTGGGATCGTGGCTCCTTTCAGCACCGTTCTTCACGCTGCCCAACCTGATCGCCGGTCGGCGGATCGTGCCGGAGCTGGTGCCGTACTTCGGGGAAGGGGAGGAGCTGGCCGATGAGATCATCGCGCTGCTCAAGGATCCGGCCGGGATGGAGCGGCAGCGGCGCGAGCTGGCGGCGGTGGTGTCGAAGTTCCGCGGGTACTCGGCTTCGGCGGGGGCGGCGGATGCGATCGAGCAGATCGCGGGTCTTGTGCCGGCGAGATAGCGGCAAGAGACGAAGAGACGAAGTGGGAAGAGGCTCTTGACACTCCGTCTCTTCGTCACTTTTTCTGTTGATCGCTCTTCAGGTCATTTCGCGTTCTTGCGCTCCCCGATTGACGTCAGCCACACGGAGCAGATCGCGTTGCCGATGCGGTCGGCGAGTTTGAAGGAATCGTGGAGCGGGGGTGGGGGGAGGAGTTGCTTGTCGATGCAGCGGGAGAGGGCGATCGCGATGTCGTGGGTGGCGGTTGCTTCATCGGCGGTGAAGAGGACATCGAGGATGCCGCCGGCGCGGAGCTGGCGGTCGTCTTCGAGTTTCTGGAGGTCGTTGCAGAGGGCGGCGATCAGTTGGGTGGAGTACTGGCGGTTGGGTCCGGGGATGCCGCGGCGATAGGCAAACTGCCCGACGGATTTGACTTCGAGCCAGAAGCCCGATGCGGGATCGTGGGGCTGCGGCGCATCGAGTGGCAGCAGGACCAGATCGCAGCGCTCCCGCGCGGATTGTCCCGCGAGCGGTCGCCGGAGCTGGGGGTAGTGCTGCTCCCGGAGGACGATCCAGCCGCGTGATTCGAGGCCTGCGGCGAGGATCGACTGGATGGCGATCTCGGGGAGCGCATCGAGGCCCTTGGGCTGCTGCTCATCGTCGAACTGGCGGGATGCCTGTTGCAGGGATTGCAGGCAGTGGGCGTGGATCTCGTGGGGATCCCAGGTCACGGGACGACTGTATCTGGTACGCTGTTGGATACGCCGTTGGGTGCGGGCTTGAGGGTGGCGGCGAGCCGTTCGCGGAGTTCGTGAGCGTGCTCGTGTGCGGCCCTTGTGCTCTTGCGCCACATGCGCCAGAGGATCCAGGGCATGGGGAGCACGACGAGCGGGATGTACCACCACCAGGTGTTGACGTGGTTGCCGTAGGCAGGGAAGTAGGTGGTCAGCATCGAGTCGGTGAGCCACATGCCTGGCTGGACCGTCAGGATGGAGACGATGAGAAAGATCCCGGGCGTTTTGCGGGCGAGCCGGAGATGGAAGTCCAGTCGGGTGGAAGCACCTTGCTCGGTGGCAGCGACATAGAGCCAGTGGTCGAACGGATTCCCGAAGGCCTTGAGGCGGAAGGCGTGCGGGCCTGGCTGTTCGTAGCCGGGGAGCTTGCCCTTGCGTGAGAGCGCCTGGAGCGTCTGGGTCAGCTGAGCGGGCGTGATCGGCGCGAGCAGCGGCGGGAGGGGTCGCTTGTCATTGGCGCCGGCCGCCGGTGCTTGTAGGTCGGTCTGTTGCTCACTCATGCCAGTGGGATCCATCGGCTCCTGTCAGGGGCAGAGTGTACCCGATTCGGCCCGAACAAACTCCGGAGAAAAGTTACGGACGTGCGCAGATCCCCTTTGGCACGTGGCATGCACCTAACGTTCAGCGTCGATGGAACGGTCATTTACAAGAACCGGGAACGGTCGCGTGCTGCGGCTGGTGAACGATGGCGGTGCTGAATCGCCGGCGGTGTTGCGTTTTGGCAACGTGGGAGTGGGGGCCGGTGTGGAGCAGGAGCGGGCACGGAGGGTGGCGCGTGCGAACGCTGAATCGGCGGCGTTGTCGGCGGATGATGCCCGGTGGGTGTTTGCACAGCGTGTGCGGGAATCGCTGGATGGGGGGCGGGCGGCGATCCTGGCGCCGCGGAAGCGGCAGGAATTGGTGGGGGAGGCGATCCGGGGCGGGATGCGGCCGTTTGATGCGAACCTGGTGATCGCGATCGTTCAGGATGAGGTCAGGAGCGGTAGTGGGAAGCAGCCTGGGGCGCTGGGGATGGTTCGGCGACCCGAGCCGGTGGGGATGAAGGCAATGGTTGCGGTGGTGGGGGTGACGGTGGTGATGGCGATCGGGATCGTCGGCCTGCTGATTGCGTGGATCGCGGGGTAGGGTGGGGTGTTCATCGAGTTGGGCGATATTGTTGAAGCGCGTGTTGGCGCGTTGCGTGGTGTATTGGCGATTAGGGCGGCAATGAGATAGGCGTTCATGAACACGATTGCCCGGATGATGGATGCGAACCTGAACCGCGCCCGGGAGGGATTGCGGGTGATGGAGGATGTTGCGCGCTTCGTGCTGGATTCGGGGGAGCTGTGCAGCGCGTGCAAGGAACTGCGGCATCGTCTGCAGGAAATTGCCGTGCAGATTGCGGCGTCGAACCCTGGGCTGGATTCTGGCGGGTTGCTCGCGAATCGAGATACACCGGGGGATGTCGGCACAGGTATCGGGACGGAGCAGGAATACCGGCGAACGACGGTTGGATCGGTGGTGATGGCCGCGGGGGGGAGGTGCTCGGAGGCGCTGCGGGTCATTGAGGAGTCAGCGAAGATCGCATCGCCGAGCGGTGATGAAGCGCGGGAGGTTGAGCGGATCAGGTACGCGGTGTACGACCTGCAGAGGCGGATCGTGCTGGCGATCGGTTGCCCGTGGCGCGTGCAGTGGCGGTTGTGCGTGCTGTTGACCGAATCGCTGTGCATGCATCACGCTTGGAGGCGAGTTGCGGAGCTGGCGATCGAGGGTGGGGCGGACTGCATCCAGCTCCGGGAGAAATCGCTGACGGACTCGGAGCTGCTGCGGCGGGCGCGGGTGCTGGTTGAGATTGGCAGGGCCGGCGGGGCTGCGATCGTGGTCAACGACCGGCCGGATGTGGCGATCCTCGCGGGGGCGAGCGGGGTGCATGTGGGGCAGGGGGACTTGCCGATCGTGGGTGTGCGCAGGCTGGCGGGTTTCTCGCTGCTGGTGGGGGTCTCGACGAGCACGATGAGCGAGGCGCGGTTGGCGGTTGCGGCCGGGGCGGATGTTTGCGGGGTCGGGCCGATGTTCCCGACGATTACCAAACAGAAACCTTTACTGGCCGGTCCTGGTTATCTTCGGGAGTACCTAGAGGAAGCGGTGACGGCTGCGGTTCCGCACCTGGCGATCGGGGGAATCGGGCTGGGAAACATCGAGGAGCTGGCGGCGGCGGGGTGCCGAGGCATCGCGGTGTCATCTTGCGTATGCTCCGCGCCCGATCCGGCTGAAGTCTGCCGGGTTCTGCGCCGAGAACTGACTGGGGCACACGGAGAGCCCGCACCACCATGGCCTTCAGCTTCCACCATGCCCGGCTCCCCAACGGCCTGACCGTGATCGCGGAGGTCGATCCCAGCGCGCACACGGCGGCGTCGGGGTTCTTCGTCAAGACGGGTGCGCGGGATGAGGATCCGGTGGTGATGGGGGTGAGCCACTTCCTTGAGCACATGATGTTCAAGGGGACAGAGGAGCTGACCGCCGATGACATCAACCGGGCGTTCGATGATCGCGGGGCCAAGAACAACGCGTACACGACGACGGAGATGACCTGCTTCTACGCGCAGTGCCTGCCGGAACACCTTTCGCATGTCAACATGATGCTCGCGAAGATGCTGCGTCCGGCGCTTCGCAACAGCGACTTTGACACCGAGAAGGGCGTCATCCTCGAAGAGATCGCCATGTACCGGGACAACCCGTTCTGGGTGCTCTACGAGGAGGCGGTGGCGCGGTACTACGGGGAGCATCGGCTGGGGCACCGGGTGCTGGGAACCTCTGAGACGATCACGGCGCTGCAACGCGACCTGATGCTGGGGTATTTCCGCTCGCGGTACTCGGCGGACAACACGGTGGTGGCGCTGGCGGGGAAGATGGACTTTGATGAGTGCGTGAAGCAGATCACGGACTTGTGCGGCGGTTGGCAGGTAACGGGGGCAGCGCGGGACTCAGCGCGGCCGGCAGCGCAGCGAGGGGAGTTCACGCTGCGGGATGCGAAGGTGAGCCGTGCGTACATGATCGCGATGGCGCCGGGGCCGGCGATCGATGATGAGCGGAGGTACGCGGCGGCGCTGCTCGCGCAGATCCTGGGGGCGAGCGACAACAGCCGCCTGCACTGGTCGATCATCGAGACGGGGATCGCCGAGGAAGCGCAGGCCTCGTTTGATGCCCGCGACGGGACGGGCGAGTACATCATCTACGCATCGGGAGATCCCGAGCGTGCCGATGAGATCTGGTCACACACGCAGCGGGAGCTGGATGGGCTGATCGGATCGATCACGCAGGATGACCTGGAGCGGCTGCGGAACAAGTTTGCCACGGCGGCGACCCTGGGCGGAGAGAGGCCGCACGACCGGATGCACCGGCTCGGTCGGCTGTGGCTGCACCTGGGTGAGTACAGGCCGCTGGAGCGTGAGCTTGACCGGATCAACGCGGTGACGCTGGATGAACTGCGGGATGTGTACAAGGCGTTTCCGATCCGGCCAACGATGGTGGGGCGGTTGCTGCCGGCCTAAACGCGGGGATGCAATGCGGAATTCTCTGGTATGTCTGCTCGGCGAACCCGTATCATGGGTTCGAGGAGCGTGTCATGCCGAGATTCTCAGTGATCGCTACGGCTTGGGCGATTGGCGCGGCTTCGATGGGGATCGCAGCACCCCCGGAGCCGGTGGGCGGCGAGCGTGCGGTCATGGATCGCTTTGAGCCCGGCGCGGTGATGATCAGGTTCGAGGAGGGTGCGAGCCAGGGGCAGCGGCAGTCGGCGATCGCGGCGGTGGGGGGGAAGATCCGCCGGGAGTTCCCGGCGGTTCCCGGGCTTGCGAGCCTTGAGATCGCGGTGCCGGTGGTCGAGGGCATCGACCTGCTGGAGCGGATGCCGGGGGTTCTCTATGCGGAACCGAACTTCTACGTGCAGCCGGTGATCGTTCCGAATGATCCGGCCTTTTCCGGCTGTGAGGGATGCACAACACGGGGCAGACGGTGAACGGAGACCCGAGCGTTGCCGATGCGGACATAGACACGGCGGAGGCGTGGGATCTGTACACCGGAAACCCGAACATGGTGATCGCCGTGGTGGATACCGGTGTGAACTACAACCATCCGGATTTGGCGGCCAACGCACGGGTGAACCCCGGAGAGATCGCGGGAAACAGCGTGGATGACGATGGCAACGGGTTTGTCGATGATGTGCGCGGTTGAGATTTCTTCCACAACGACAACAACCCGATGGATGACCACGGGCACGGGACGTACTGCGCGGGGATCATCGGGGCGGTGGGGAACAATGCCTCCGGAGTCGCCGGGCTGAACTGGCAATGCAAGATCATGGCGCTGAAGTTCATCTCGGCTAACAACCAGGCGACGATCGATGGTGCGGTTGGATCGATCCTGTACGCGGTGCAGGAAGGAGCGAGGATCTCCAGCCACAGCTGGATCGCCACGTTCTCGCAACCGCTCGGGGATGCGGTCGCGTATGCGCGGAGCCAGGGGCACCTGGTGGTCGGAGGGGCGGGCAATTACGGCACCGACAACGACCAGACTCCGTGCTACCCGGCCTCATCGGCGCTCGACAACGTGATCTCTGTGAGCGGGTATGACAACGACCACTCGATGCCGGAGTATCTGAATTACGGGCTGATGACGGTGGACCTGATCTCCCCGGCCGTCAACGTGTACAGCTGCTGGACCAGCAGTTACCAGTTCGCCACGGGCACTCCGGCGGCGTGCCCGCACGTGGCGGGGGCGGCGGCGCTGATGATGGGGCTGAAGCCGGAGCTCGACTATCTGGAAGTCCGCGGGGTGATCATGTCGACGGTGGTGCCGGTGCCCAGGGCCGATGTCCGCTGCGTGACGGGCGGAGTGCTGAACGTGGAACGGACGCTGCGGCGGGTGAGCTGTGCGGCGGACTTTGATTACTCGGGGTTCGTCGACACGGACGATTTCGATGCGTTCGTGTACGCGTTCGAAGCGGGAGGCGGCAACGCGGATATCGACGCTTCGGGGTTCGTAGACACTGATGACTTTGATGCGTTTGTGCATGCGTTTGTGGTCGGGTGCTGAACCGCGAGTGTTCGCCGTTGCAACCCCAGGGCTGCCAAGCAGATTCCTCAGTGTTGTTTGCGGTCCGCGCGGTATCATGCGGGCGAGGGAACTTTCATCATGGAAAAAGTAACGGTTATCGGGATCACGGTCGTGGTCTTCGGCGCAGCATGCAGCGCTGCGTACGGGCTCGAGAACCCTCCGGGTGCGGAGGGAGAGAAGCCCGGGGCCATCGGAGACTTCGATCCGGTCTCGATCATGGTGCGATTCGAACCCGAGGCGACCGCGGAGCAGCGACAGGCGGTGTTCGCGGCGGCCTGCGGTCAGATCCGTCGCCAATATCGGACGATTCCCGGCTTGGTGAGCGTTGTGATCGGGATTCCGGTGCCGGAGGCGCTCGCGGCGATCCGGGGGATGCCGGGTGTCCGGTATGCGGAACCGAATCACTTCGTACACCTGGCGGGAATCCCGAACGATGTGAACTTCCCGCGGCTGTGGGGCATGCACAACACGGGGCAGACGGTCAATGGTGATCCGGGGATCCTGGATGCGGACATTGATGCGCCCGAGGCGTGGGATCTGTTCACGGGCGATCCGAACATGGTGATCGCCGTGCTGGACACGGGTGTGAGCTACCAGCATCCTGAGCTGGTCTCAAACATGTGGACCAATCCCGGCGAGATCGCCGGCAATGGGGTGGATGACGACCAGAACGGGTACATCGACGATGTGCGCGGGTGGGATTTCTGGAACAACGACAACGACCCGATCGATGACCACGGGCACGGGACGTTCTGCGCGGGGGTGATCGGGGCGCGCGGGAACAACGTGTCGGGGATCACGGGCGTCAACTGGCGATGCAAGGTGATGGCGCTGAAGTTCTTCTCGGGGAACATCCAGGCGACCATCGAGGGCGCGGTGGCGGCGCTGGATTACGCGGTGAGCAACGGGGCGCCAATCTCGAGCCATAGCTGGTACACCTCATCGCCGCTGGTGCTGGAGGATGCGGTGGATGCAGCGCATGCGGCCGGCCACCTGATCGTGGCGGCGGCGGCGAACTTCGCCACGGACAACGATGTCACCCCGTACTACCCGGCATCGTTCCCGCACGACAACGTGATCGCGGTTGGCGGGTGCACGAACGACGACACGCTTGCCTGGTTCTCGAACTACGGCGCGGTGAGCGTGGACCTGCTCGCGCCCGCGCTGAACGTGTACAGCTGCTGGATCAACAACGGGTATCTGTGGGGTGATGGGACTTCGGCGGCGACCCCGCATGTGGCCGGGGCGGCGGCGCTTGTGCTGGGGCGGAGCCCGGGCAAGAGCTGCCTCCAGATCCGCGGTGAGATCCTGGCGACGGTGCGGCCGGTGGCGGCAGCGCAGGGGCGTTGTGTGACGGGGGGCGTGCTCAACGTGGGGCAGGCGCTGCGGAGGTCCATCTGCGCGGCGGACTTTGACTACTCGGGGTTTGTCGATACGGACGATTTCGATGCGTTCGTGCATGCGTTCGAGGCGGGAACGGGCGGCGCGGACATCGACGGCTCGGGGTTCGTGGACACGGACGATTACGATGCGTTCGTCGAGGCCTTTGAAAAAGGCTGCTGAACGGCGACTCCTGCCGCCAAAGGAAGTAGAGTGGGTAGGCACTGGCCGGTGGCACTGTGCGACGAGATGGGGGAGGGGATCAGTTGTCGTTGGTGGTCGCGGGTTTCTTCTCTTCCTGCTTCCACTCGGCCTTACCGGCGGCCCAGCGGATGCCGCCGAGGATGTGCTGGAGGAACGTGGCGTCCGTGTAGCACTCCTTGGTGTGTCCCAGGCCGGTGTACCAGGCTCGGCCGCCGCGGAACTCGTGGCACCAGGCGATCGGGTGGTCGGCCTGCATGGTCGAGCCGGTGTACGAGGACTGGTCCAGCGACATCAGGATGTGGCAGGCGCCGCGGGGGCTTTCCTTGTAGTCGTACCACTCATCGGTGTGCTTCCACTCCTCGCCGAGGTGCTTGGTGGAGGGGTGGGACTGTTCCTCGACGCGGATGAGGGCGGGCTGGATCTGGGGGTGGGATTTGAAGTAGGCGCCCACGAGTTGGCCGTACCAGGGCCAGTCGTACTCGGTGTCGGCGGCGGAGTGGATGCCGGCGTAGCCGTGGCCGCTGGCGATGAATCCTTCGAAGGCGGTCTGCTGGTCGGAGTCGAGGACTTCGGTGGTGGTGCACATGAATACGACGACGGAGTATTTGTCGAGATTGACGGCGTTGAACTGGGCGGCATCCTCGGTGGCATCGACGGCAAAATTGTTCTCAGCGCCGAGCTTCTTGATCGCGGCGATCCCGTCGGGGATGCAGTCGTGGCGGAAGCCGCCGGTCTTGGTGAAGACCAGGGCTCGGAACTCGTGCTTGTCCTTGTCGGGCTCCTTGGGCTGGAGCTTTGGATCGGGGGGCTGCTCGTTGGTGGAAGCGGGGCCCTTGGGCTGGGCGAGCGCGGCGGTGATGGTGGCGGCGACGGCGAGCAGGAGGAGGAGCTTCATGGGGGAAGGGTATCGCGGCGGGTTCGGGGGATGCAATTGGCGGCTGAAGCCGGGATGCCGGAAAACCCGTTGAAACGGGTTGGGAATGAAATCCGCGGGATGTAACGCATCGGGGCGTTTGAATCACGGCTGAAGACGTGGCCTGCACGCGGGCAAGGGCGCTGAAGCAGCCTGAGAAGACAAGGCCAAGAAGAAGCGATCACGGCGGATTGGCAGGCTCAGCGCTGGGGGTTGTGCTGTGCAACGGGGTCGTCGATGGTGATCGGCACGCGATCGACGATTTCGAGGCCGAAAGCGTCGAGCTTGGGGTAATCGGTGTGGCTGTTGGTGAGTAAGCGCAGCTTGGAGAGGCCGAGGCTGCGGAGGATCTGGCTGCCGGTGCCGTATTCGAGCATCGAGGCGGGGACGGACTTTTCGGGGCGATCATCGTCGGAGTGGTCGAAGGGGCGCTGGAGCTGGTGACGCCAGTCTTCACCCATGAATTGGGGACGAAGGTAGACGATGACGCCGCGGCCGGCTTCGTGAATCTGGCGCATCGCCGAGCGCAGGATCGAGCCGGTGGGGCCGTTGGGGGATGACTCCTGATCGAGGAAGATGTCGCCGAGAAGATCGCGCCGATGCACACGGACGAGCGTGGGCTCTGGGGTCTCGACGGGGGTGCCATCATCGCAGAGTCGGCCGATGCCGCCGGTGGTCAGGGCCAGGTGCGGGAGCGGATCGACCAGGGAGCGGAAGGCAAAGAGCGTGAAATCGCCCTCGGGCGTGCGGAGAGGTCGACCGCCCTTGGGATCGAGGCGCTCGACGATGGCGCTGCGGGAGAGGCGATGCTCGATGATCTGGCGGACGGAGCACATCTTGAGGTTGTGCTTGCGGGCGAGCTCGATGAGCTGGGGGAGGCGGGCCATCTCGCCGTCATCGCCCATGATTTCGATGATCGCGGCGGCGGGGTAGAGGCCGGCGAGCCGGCAGAGATCTATCGAGCCCTCGGTCTGGCCGATGCGGACCAGGACGCCGCCATCGCGGGACCGGAGGGGGTTGATGTGGCCGGGGCGGACGAAATCGGAGGGGCCGAAGGCCGGATCGATCAACATCGTGATGGCGCGGGCGCGTTCCTTTGCGGAGACGCCGGTGGTGAAGCCGTGGCGGGGGTGGCCGTCGATGGAGACGGTGAAGGCGGTGCCGCGAACCGTGGTGTTGATCGCGGCCTGGGGGACCAGGTCGAGGCGATCGCAATCGGATTCGGTCAGCGAGAGGCAGAGGTAGCCGCGAGCGACCGAGAGCATGAAGGTGATGGCCTCGGGCGTGACGAACTGGGCGGGGAGGATGAGATCGCCCTCGTTTTCGCGATCCTCATCGTCGGTGAGGATGACCATGCGGCCGGCGCGGAGTTCGGTGAGGATTTCGTCGATGGGGGCGAACACGGGGGATGGTAGAGGGAGTGATATCGGCGCGTGGGCGGCGTGAGCGTGCGGGGTCATGTGATCGTGAGTGTTTCGAGCACCCCGTCAGGGTGCGAAGACCGATGCGAGCTTTCCGGGGGTGTCGCTTCGCTCCACCCCCGGCTATGAACGATTAGCCCTTCGGGCTATCAACGCAGGGGCGTCGGTTACTGGCTTTGTGATTCGGTCTGACCGCCCGGGCCCATGGTCTTGGCGGCGGGTGTCGCGGCGGGGGCGCCTTCGAGGGCGATTCCTTCGGCGGCGGCGAAGTCGGCGAGGGCCTGGTCGGCGAGCGCTTTCTGCTCGGCTTCCTTGAGGTGGACATCCCCGAGGTTCATGTTGTCCTTGGCGACCCTGAGGCGGCCGGAGGCTTTTTCCTTCTCCTCCTGGACCATGTTGTGGAGGCGATCGAGGGTGTCGCCGGAGCCGCCGATCTGGGTGACCATGCCTGAGGCCATCTCGGTGAGTTCGGCCATGGCCTTTTTGACCTTGAGGTCCGAGAGGTCGCGCTTGAGGGATTCGATCTTCTGGCGAGCGGCGTTGATGGAGACATCGCGCGCGGAGAGGAGTTCCTTGTAGGTCTTTTCTGCCTGTTCGAGCTGGGCGCGGTTCTCGGTGAGTTCGCGTTGGACGGTCTGGAGGCGGAGGGCCATCTGGCCGGCGGCCTCGCGGTTGCCGACCTTGAGGTTGGCGGCGGTCTTGGCGCGGAGGTCGCGCTCATCGACCTCGAGCTTCTTGACCTGGGACATGAGGCGCTCGGCGAGCCCGGCGTGGGCGGCGAGTCCCTGGTTGTACTGGCCGATCTGCTTGCGGAGGTTCTCCTGCTCGACTTCGAGGAGGGCTTCGGGGTTGGCTTTTTCGAGGCCCGAGACAAAGAGCCCGAGGAAGCCGCGGATCAGGTTGGCGATTCGTCGGAACACGTGGATTCTCCCGTCAAGCGGCTCGCGGACCCGGGGATCGGGCCGGTGAGCGGCTACAGCGTAGTGACCCGCGAGGAGCTTTGCAGCCCGCGGGGCGTGCGGCTGATGGGGCTCGTGGCGGGCCGGAACCTACTTCGCAGGAACGAGCCGCAGGTTTTGCAGATTCATGACGCCGAGCCCGGGTTTTGAAGTGGGTGTGACGGTGACGGTGGCGGGTCCGCCCGTGAAATCGATCTCGCCGAGGGGGATCGTGGTGAAGGTGTTCCAGCCCTTGGTGCCGAAGACCTCACCGGAGAGCTGGGAGGAGCTGATCCTGACATCGAAGGTGGCCCCCTTGGATTCATCATCACAGGCGTAGGTTAAGTCGACGATGTAGTGGCCAGGCGGGAGGCCGGCAATCTGCCAGGAGATGGTGTCGGATTCGTCGGTCCAGAAGCCGATGTGGAGGTTGTCCGCTGGGCCTTCGAGCTTGGGTGTAGAGCCGTGGATGACGGCATCCCGAGCCTTGAGCGTGAGGGAGCCATCGGCTTCCGGGCGGAGGGGAATCGGGACGATCGCGGGGGCGCCCGCGATCTCGACGGCGATCACGGTGCTGTAGGGGTCGGGTGTGATCTGGGGGAGATCGAGCCTCCAGCCGGTGGACTCACGGATCGCGATGATCGGCTGACCGCCGTTGAGCAGCTTGGCGCTGCGGATGGAGTTGAGGAGGCCGGGGATGTGGAGCTGGCGATCCAGGGGCCAGTCGAAAATATGGAAGTAGAGCGTGCCGGGCTTGGAGGTGCAGCGTCCCCAGGGGAGGTGCGGGAAGGGGCTGGCGCCGGCGTGGTAGATGCTGTCGGAGTTGGCTTTCATCCACCGGCCGATCGTGGCGAACCGGTCGATGCTCTCCTGGGGCATGAGGCCTTCGGCGGTCGGGCCGACGTTGAGGAGGAAGTTGCCACCCTTGCTGGTGGTCTCGATGAGCATGCGGATAAGGGTTTCCGGGGACTTCCAGTTGTGATCGGAGGTCTTGAAGCCCCAGGTGTCGTTCATCGTCATGCAGGATTCCCAGTCCTGGCCGGAGAGGCCGGTCGCGGGGATCTCCTGCTCGGGGGTGCCGAAATCCCCTGGGAAATCACCGGCGGCGGTGTGGCCGGCCATGCCCTGGCGACCCTTGCCGACTCGGTTGTTGACGATGGTCCAGGGCTGGAGCTGGCGACACAGGGCGTAGAGCTCCTTGCCCATGTCGTTGTTCCATTTCTGGTCCCACTCGCCATCGAACCACATGGCGCCGATGTTGCCGTACTTGGTGAGCAGTTCGGTGACCTGGGCACGGAGGACGGGGACGTACTTGGGACCGAAGGTCTCGGGGGTCTGGGCATCGGGCTGGTGCCAGTCCATGATGGAGTGGTACCAGCACATGCGGACGCCGTGGCGATAGCAGGCCTCGGAGAGCTCTTTCATGATGTCGCGCCTGAAGGGTGTGGCATCCATGATGTCGTAGGTGGTGTGGGCGGAATCGAAGAGGCAGAAGCCATCGTGGTGCTTGGATGTGATGACGATGTAGCGGACGCCGGCATCGGCGGCCATCTTGACCCAGGCCTCGGCGTCGAACTTGGTGGGGTTGAATTTGGGGGCGAGCGTTTCGTATTCGGAGGCGGGGATCTGCAGGTCGTGCATGATCCACTCACCGATGCCCTTGGTGGGCTTTCCGTTCCACTCTCCGGCGGGGATCGCGTAGAGGCCCCAGTGGATGAACATGCCGAAGCGGGCATCGCGCCACCATGCCATGCGGTAGCCATCGTGATCGGCGGCATCGGGCATCGAGGGCAATTCCCGGATGAAGATGTTCTTGAATTCGAGGTTGTTGCCGTGGTTCTGGAGCTCGATGGGGCCGGTTGCGTAGATGGGTCGGCCGGGTTCCCAGTAGTTTTCGATCACGGTGTCATCGACGACGAGGACATCGTTGAGGAAGACGGTGACGTGATCCCCGCGCATGATGATGTGGAATCGGTTCCACTCACCGACGGGGCGATCGGCGAATTTGAGCGGCTGTGAGGCGTGTTGGCGGTTGTTGTAGATGCCGCCGGAGCCGATGGGGTTGTCCCAGATCTGGACCTGGGGAGAGCCGCGGAGGTAGATGCCGCTATCGCCGGCTTTCTCGATTCGCCAGTCGACGTAGAGCTCAAAATCCCGGTAGTTCTTGACGGTCTGGAGGCTGTTGCCGCGGCCGTCGAACTTGAGTACGCCGTTGTGGGCTCGCCAGTGTTGGGCCATGTCGTCGTTGGCTTGCTGCTGGAGCTGGTTGCGCTGGTCGGGGGTCATCGCGGCGACCACTGGTGGGCCATCGACCAGGCCTTGCCAGTTCGTCAGGTCCCTTCCGTTGAACAGGGCGGTGAAGCCCGCGGGAGGGGCGTTGTCGGGATCGAGCCATCCAGTGTCGGACATGGCGCCGGCGGGCTGGTCGGCGAGCGGGAAATCGGGGGTCGAGAATCGTTCGATGCGGTCGGCATCGGCCTTCTCTTCGACCAGTGCGATGACTCCGGGGAAGGCGTTGAGGAGGGTGGGTGCTGCGGCGGGGCCGTGAAGGTACAGGGCATCGTCCAGGGCATCGGCGAGCGCGCCATCGGTGCTGATGACGGTGGCTGCGCCGCGGCGGTCTGAGCCCATGCCGATTCGCGGATCGATGATGTGGGAGTAGCGGGCGCCGGCGATCTGGATGGATTGCTCGACATCGCCGGCGGTGGAGACGCTGTGGTACGGAGGGAGGAGGATGGCTTGTCGCTGGCTGACGCCGCCATCCAGATCCAATCGCCAGGCGGTCTGGCCGGGCGGAGGATTGCCGACGGCGATATCTCCGCTGAGTGCGACCATGCAGGAGGCAAAGCCGCGGGCGACCAGGAGGTCGCGGGCCTTGGCGGCGGCAAACCCCTTGCCGATGCCGCCGAGGTCGAGCTTCATGCCCGGAAGTGAGAGGCTTGCGGTGCGAGCGGCTGGATCGAGGGAGAGGTCTCCGGCGGCGAGCTGGCGGGCGATGCGCTGGTGATCGGCATCGGGGAGCTGGCCGGTCTGCCGGGCGGTTCGCCAGAGGGCGACCAGGGGGCCGACGCGGACATCGAACGCGCCGGCGGAGGCGAGGCGCACGCGATCGGCGGTCGAGAGAACCTCCAGGAGGTCATCGCTGATCCGGACCGGGCCGGTACCGGCCTTGGCACAGAGCCTCATGAGCTCGCTGTCGGAGCGGTAGTCGGACATGACCTCGTCAAGGGCGGCGAGCCGGTCGAAGGCGGCGGCGGCGGCATCGGAGGCCTGGTTGGCATCGGGGGCGTAGAGGGTCACCGTGGCCTTGGTCCCCATCAGGACCCTTGCAAACTCGAAGCGGTTCGGTAAGACTGTCGCGCGGCGGGCAGGATCCCCATCGCTCACAGCCTCGCTGGGGGCTGCGTGGGGGTTGGATGGTTCCTGGTGGTTTGACGCCCATGCGGTTGCGGTCAGAAAGGCGGCAAGGATTGAGGTCGTCATCGGACGCATGTCGGGCTCCTGGTTCAATCGGCGGATGGTCGGATCCGCGGTGTGAACCCAGTCGGTTGTTCAATGAAACGGAATCTAGCCGATCTTTGCCTTGTGCTCCAGCGGAGTTTGTGAAGGCGACTCGCAAAGAGAAGGGTGACGATGCAGACGACTACCAGTGATCGGGCGGGCAGTGATGGACCCGGGCAGGTCGGCACCGCCGGGACGACCGTGAAGCTCTCGGCGATGATGTTCCTCCAGTTTTTCCTGTGGGGGGCGTGGTTCGTGACGCTGGGGCCGTTCCTGGCCAATCGCGGCGCGGATCCGGGGACGATCGGGAACGCGTACACGACAGCGCCGATCGGGGCGATCCTGGCGCCGGTATTCGTGGGGATGATCGCCGACCGCTTCTTTGCGACCCAACTCGTGCTGGGCGTGCTTCACCTGGTCGGGGGTGCGCTGCTGCTTTTGGCCCCGAGCGTGGCGCCGTCGGCGGCGGGGGAATCTCCCTGGTTATTCGTCGGGGTGCTGCTGGCGCACATGCTCTGCTACATGCCGACGCTGGGGCTGACCAGCAGCTTGGCGTTCGCGAACATGACCAACCCCGAGAAGCAGTTCCCGCCGGTGCGGGTGCTGGGGACGATCGGGTGGATCGTGGCGGGGCTGGTGGTGGGGCAGGTTGCCAAGTCGATGGTTGCGGGTGATGCCAGCGAGGCGCAGCGGGCCGCAGCGCCCCACTTCTTCTATGTCGCCGGGGCCTCGGGCATCCTGCTGGGGCTCTACAGCTTCTTCCTGCCGCACACACCTCCGCCGGCTCGCGGCAAGCCGTTCTCGCTCTGGACCGCGCTGGGGTTTGATGCGCTCAAGCTGCTGGGGAACAAGAACTTCCTGGTTTTCATCATCGCCTCGTTCCTGATCTGCATCCCGCTGGCGGCGTATTACAGCTTCGCGGCGACCTATGCGGGCAAGGCGGGTGTGCAGGATGTGCCCTTCAAGATGACCTTCGGGCAGATGTCCGAGATCTTCTTCATGCTGGTGATGCCGCTGTGCTTTGCCCGGCTGGGTGTCAAGTGGATGCTTGCCATCGGGATGCTGGCGTGGATGGCGCGGTACGCGCTGTTCGCGGGCGCGTGGGATGGGGCCGGCGGCAACCACGTGATGTGGATGATTCTCGCGGGCATCATTCTGCACGGGATCTGCTACGACTTCTTCTTCGTCACCGGGTTTATCTACGTAGAAAAGAAGTGCCCGACGATGATGCGCGGGCAGGCGCAGGGGCTCCTGGTGCTGGCGACCCAGGGGCTGGGGATGTTCGTGGGGGCGCAGCTCTTCCCGCGGATTGTGGATCACTTCACAACGAAGAGCGGGGTTGAGGGTGGCGCCGATGTCGTGGACTGGAAGATGGTCTGGGCGGTGCCCAGCGCTGCGGCGCTGCTCATCCTGATCGGCTTCCTGCTCACCTTCCGCAATGATGTCAGCAAATCACCGGAGGCGGCACCGTGACCGTGCGATTGGGCGTCTGCTCCTGGTCGGTCGAGCCCCGCGGGCCGGATGATCTGGTCGCCAAGGTGCGCTCGTGCGGGATTTCGGCGGTGCAACTGGCGCTGGATCCGATCCGCACGGGGGCGTGGAACGAGGGGGAGACAGTCGCTGCGCTCCGGGGTGCGGGGATCGGGATCCTCTCGGGCATGATGGGCACGGTGGGAGAGGACTATTCGACGCTCGATTCGATCCGCGTCACGGGCGGGATCGCGCCGGATGCGACCTGGCCTGCGAACCTGGCGGCGGCTGGAGAGAGCGCGGGGATCGCCCAGAGGCTGGGGATCACGCTGGTGACGTTCCATGCCGGTTTCCTGCCACACGATTCCAAGGATCCCAAGCGACTGGCGATGATCGATCGATTGCGCCAGTTCGCCGAGGTGTTCGCGGGGCACGGGGTGCGGCTCGCCTTTGAAACAGGCCAGGAATCCGCCGGGACGCTGCTGGGGGTGCTCTCGGAGGTCAACTCCGCGCTCGGAGCCACGGGGGTGAAGACGATGGTGGGGGTGAACTTTGATCCGGCGAACATGATCCTGTACGGGATGGGTGAGCCGGTGGATGCGATGCGGGCGCTGGCGCCGGCGATCCGTCAGATTCACATCAAGGATGCGAACCCGACCAAGACGCCGGGGACATGGGGCGAGGAAGTGGCCGTGGGCACGGGCGGGGTCGATTGGAAGGCGTTCTTCGGCGTGTACAAGTCGGTGGGGATGGACAGCGGGGATGGGATCGACCTGGTGATCGAGCGTGAGGCGGGGCAGGACCGGATCGGGGACATCAAGAAGGCCAAGGCAGTGGTTGAGAAGCTGGTGTGATGGAAGGATTGTCGCGCACATGACACCCCCGGCGAAGACACCTTCGGCTCCCATCGGTATCGGCATCATCGGCATGGGGTTCATGGGGCAGACGCACCTGGCGGCGTTCCGGAGCGCTGCCGATCGCGGCTCTGCGTGCCGGATCCTCGCCGTCGCGGATCGGGATGAGCAGAGGCGCAAGGGCGTGGGGATGGCGGTGGGGAACCTGGCAGCAGGGGGTGCGGCGGGCGCCGATCTGCTTGCCGGAGTGCGCGGGTACGCGACGCCGCAGGAACTGCTCGCGGATCCGGCGGTGGATGCGGTGAGTTTGTGTACACCTACCGATTCGCACGGGGTGCTGGCGATGGCTGCGCTGGCGGCGGGCAAGCACGTTTTGATCGAGAAGCCGGTGGCGCTGGATGTCGAGACGATCCGCGGGATCGAGGAGGCGGCGAGCGCGGCGGGCAAGGTGTGCATGCCGGCGATGTGCATGCGGTTCTGGCCCGGGTGGGTGTGGCTGAAGGAGGCGGTCGCCGATGGGCGATTCGGGAGGGTGGTGAGCGCTTCGTTCACGCGGATCGGGAGCCGGCCGACGTGGGCGCCGGAGTTTTACCTGGATTCAACGCGATCGGGTGGGGCGCTGTTCGACCTGCACATCCACGATGTTGATTTCATCTACTGGCTGTTTGGTTCCCCGGCGGCGGTGTCGTCATCGGGGGATGACTTTGGTGTGACGACGCTGTACGACTATTCGCATGTGGCGGGTGGGCCCAATCGCGTGACGGCGAGCGGGGCGTGGTTGGGGAGTGCGGGGTTTCCGTTCAGGATGCAGTATCTGGTGGAGTTTGAGCGCGCGGTTGCGGATTTCGATCTGACGCGAACGCCGCCGCTGCGGTTGATCGCCGATGGGAAGGTCGAAGAGGTCGTGATTCCGACGGGGGCGGGGTACGAGGGTGAGGCGGCGGAGTTTGTGGAAGCGATTGTGAATGGGAGATCGCCGGGGACCACGCTTGCGCAGGCGGTTGCCGTTACGGGTATCGTGCGGGCTGAACGCGCGAGTCAGCGATCGCGAACGCGAGAAGTCCTCTAAGACTCACCACAGAGGCACAGAGGACACAGAGAAGAATCAGGAGAGCGGCAAGATCAGAGTTTCAACACTCTGTCGTATTGGATTTCTCTGTGCTCTCTGTGCTCTCTGTGCTCTCTGTGCTCTCTGTGCTCTCTGTGCCTCTGTGATGAGTGTCTTGGTCTGGATCAGGCCCATCGGCCATCAACAAGCCTACGAATCCCGAGCGGATTGGCTTCCTTCAGTTCCGCCGGAAGTAACGAGTCCGGGCAATTCTGGAAGCAGACGGGCCGGCACCAGCGCTGGAGGGCGAGCGAACCGACGGCGGAGGAGTGAGGCTGATTGGTCGCGGGGTACGGACCGCCGTGGACCATCGCGCTGGCGACTTCGACGCCGGTGGGGACGCCGTTGAAGATGAGTCGGCCGACACGGGGCTCGAGCGTGGACTGGATGCGGGCAGCAAGCGCGGTGTCGGAGGCCGATGCGGCATCGATGCAGATGGTCCCGGTGAGGCTGCCTTCGACGATTCCGGCGGCGGCTATGAGATCGTCGGCCTTGTCGCATACGACAACGAGGGTTTCGGGGCCGAAGCACTCTTCGCGGAGCGTGTGGTGCTGCTTGAAGGCGGCGAAGTCGGTGATCAGAAGCGTCGGTCGGCCGAAGGCGCCGATGTTTCCATCATGGTCACCCTGCATCGTGGACCGCTCGTGAGGGCCGCCAGAGATTCGGCGGACTGCCGGGATCTTCTCGATCTCACCGAGCCTGCGGAGGAAGCTCTCACGGATCTTGGGTGAGAGCATCGTCATCACATCGGTCTTGGTGGTGAGGTCATCGAGCAAGCGGATGAACGATTCGGCGGCGGGGCTGCGGACGACAAAGACCAGGCCCGGGCAGGTACACATCTGGCCGGTGGAGTTGGTGAAGGAGGCGTGCAGGCGCTGGGCGAGGCCGGTGTGGTCCTTCTCAAGAGCGCCCGGCAGGATGAAGACGGGGTTGACGCTGCCCATCTCGCTGAAGACGGGGATCGGATCGGGTCTCGAAGCGCCCAAGCGGGCGAGCGCCATGCCGCCGTTGAGTGAACCGGTGAACCCGGCGGCCTTGATCGCCGGGTGCGTGATGAGTTCCTTGCCGACCTCCAGCTCGCGCGACCCACCGGCGTGCAGGTAGCTGTACGTGCCGGTGGGGAGCCCCGACTGCTGCACTGCACGCGTGATTGCAGCGGCGACCAGCTCTCCGGTGCCGGGGTGGGATGGATGGCCCTTGACGATGACGGGGCAACCGGCGGCGAGCGCGCTGGCGGTATCTCCGCCGCCGGCGGAATAGGCGAGCGGGAAGTTGGAAGCGCCGAAGACGGCGATCGGACCCAAGGGCCGGCGCATGCGACGGAGATCGGGCTTGGGCATCGGTGTGCGGTTGGGATCTCCGTGGTCGATGACGGCATCGACCCAGGAGGCTTCGCGGATGAGGTTCGCGAAGTAACGGAACTGGTTCACTGTGCGATCGCGTTCACCGGCGAGCCGGGGGGCGGCAAGTCCGGTTTCGCTGGAGGCGGTCTGGATAAGCAAATCGCCGAGCTCGGCGATGTTTGCTGCGCATCGGTCAAGGAAGGCTGCGCGGTCGGTGAGGGAGGTTTGGCGATAGGTCTCGAAGGCTGCTGCGGCGGCTTGGGCTGCGGCGGCGACCTCATCGGGGCTTGCGGCGTGGTAGGCGATGCCGGTGGGTGCGCCCGTTGCGGGGTTGATCGCGTCGAAGCGGGTTGCGGTGGAGATGCTCTTGGAGATGGCGAGCAGGGAGAAGCCGGTGATCACTGGTTTGCCTCGGTAAGACAGAAAAGACGGCCGCGGATTTCGCGGATGACGCGGATCAGACAGAGACGGGGGGAGAAGGCAAGAGCATGGGGAGAGTTAGGAAAGAAGTGTCAGGGCTGGGAGAGGGCGGAGCCTTGTTCCATGAAGTTCTTGAGGAGTTGGGGGCCTTCCTCTGTGAGGAAGCTCTCGGGGTGGAACTGGACGCCTTCGATGGGGAGCTTGGCGGGGTCGGCGAACACGTGGCGCATGCCCATGATGACGCGGCGGGTGCCGCCCGCGCCATCGGGCTCATCGGGCTCGTCTGTCCACGCGGAGGTGATCCAGCCATCCTGGGTGTACGCGCCGTTGTTCATGGCTGGTGGCGGCGGGATGGTTTCGGGGAGGACGACCAGCGAGTGATAGCGGGTGGCGACGAAGGGGTTGCGCAGGCCGGCGAAGATGCCCTTGCCATCGTGAGAGATGGGGCTGGTCTTGCCGTGCATCTGGATCGCGTGGCGGGTCACCGTCATGCCGTTCATGTGGGCCATGCACTGGTGGCCCAGGCAGACACCCAGCACGGGGATGCGACCGCCGAACCGGCGGATCATCTCGGCGGAGATGCCGGCCTCGTTGGGGGTGCAGGGGCCGGGTGAGATGACCAGGTGAGAGGGTCCGTGACCGTTGTCGAGTTTCTCCGCCTCATCGGGGGTGATGCGGTCGTTGCGGACGACGACCAGGTCCCGACCCAGGACCAGGGATCGGTCGATCTCGCCGAAGCGCTGGACGAGGTTCCAGGTGAAGCTGTCGTAGTTGTCGATGAGGAGGATCACGGCGAGATGATAGGAATATCTTGAACGCAGAGGACGCGGAGGTCACAGAGATAGGAAGTGCCAGCAATCGGTTCTTCCCTCTGCGGACTCCGTGTCCTCTGCGTTAGAGATATTCGCCTCTGAATCCCATACCATCGACCATGCCACTGCTGGGCGTCAACATCGACCACATCGCCACGATCCGCCAGGCTCGCCGCGGGGATGAGCCAGATCCCGTGCGGGCCGCTCACGAGGCCGAGCTTGGGGGCGCGGGGATCATCACCGTCCACCTCCGCGAGGATCGCCGGCACATCCAGGATCACGATGTCGAGCGGCTGCGGCCGTTCATCAAGGTTCGTCTGAACCTGGAGATGGCCGCGAGCGCTGAGATGATCGGGATCGCTCGGCGCATCGAGCCCCACATGTGTACGCTCGTACCCGAGGGGCGGCTGGAGGTCACGACCGAGGGGGGGCTCAACGTCGCCGGAGATGCCAAGAGGCTCAAAGCGGCGGTCGCGAAGCTGAAGGCGGCGGGCATCGTCGCATCTGCGTTCATTGATGCCGATCCGGATCAGATCCAGGCCTCGGCCGATGCCGGGTTTGATGCGTGCGAGATCCACACGGGCCCTTACGCGGCTGCATTCGCCAAGGCGGGTGGAGACTTCTCGAAGCCCAATCTCAAGGCCCAGCTCGACACGATCGCCGAGGCAGGGGAGTTCATCCGCGCCTGCGGCATGCGGTTCAACGCGGGGCATGCGCTCAACTATCACAACGTCGGGCCGATCGCCGCGCTGCCGGAGATCGCCGAGTTGCACATTGGGCACTCGATCGTCAGCCGCGCGGTGTACACCGGGATGCGCGAGGCTGTGCGCGAGATGAACAGACTCATCGAAAACGCCGCGAGCGGACACCACCATGGCTGATCACATGACCGATCAACGTCACGCGCTCTTTCTCGGCATGCTCGCGTATGAAACGTGGGCGAGCAGCGCTGTCATCGAATCGCTCAAGACCGTGCCGGAAGATCAGACGGCCGGGCCGGCGTTCACCCGTGCGCTGCAGGTGATGGCGCACGTCCAGATCGCCCGGCGGGTGTGGCTCGGCCGGGTCGCGGGATCGCCGGCGGAGATGCCCAAGGACTGGTTTCCGGCGTGGAAACCGCCGCAGCTTGTGGAATCGGCAGCGCAGCTCGACACGCAGTGGCACGAATATCTGCTGCGCCTGACGCCCGCGGAGCTGGATCGCGAGGTGGAGTACAGGAGCAGCGAGGGGGTCGGCTACATCAGCCGGGTGCAGGACATCCTGACGCATGTCTTCAACCATTCGACGTATCACCGTGGGCAGGTGGCGAGGCTGGTGACGCAGGCGGGGGGGCGGCGAGCGGTCACGGACTTCATTGCCCGCACGCGGCGGACTGGGTGAGGTGGCTGGTAGGCGTGAGGAGTCGGAGGGCCCAGGGGCGTGGCGAACATCGAGCCTGCACAAGTCCCGGTCAAGGGTGGGACGGTGGCGATCCGCACCGCACGAGGGGGAGATGCGGTGGGGGTGATCGCCCTGAACCGGCACCTGACCTCGTGGGAGTTCTCGCTGGTCGAACTCGATGAGACCTCGGGTGATGTGCAGGAGTTGGCTACCGAGATCGAGAAGGCGGTGAGCGATCCGCAGCACCTTCGGCTGGTGGCGATCGGGGGCGAGTCGATTGTGGGAACGCTCGACTTTGCTGCGCCGGGAAAGCGGCGGATCCGGCACCGGGGGCGATTCGGGATCGCGATCGCGGCCGAATGGCGCGGGCGGGGGATCGGCACCGCGCTCATCAACGCGATGATCTCGTGGGCGCGGGGGCACCCGCACATCGAGAAGATCCGGCTGGGCGTGCTCGCGAAGAACACGCGGGCGATCGCGTTGTACGAGCGGCTGGGATTTGCCGAGGAGGCGCGCAGGGCGGGTGAGTTCGTGCTTGGAGATGGCACCTACTGCGACGATGTCATGATGTGCATGTGGGTGAAGCCGCGGGGCGGCTGATACTGCTATGCGAGCGACTTGGCTGTCTGGTCGAAGAACGCGATGCTCTTGGCGACGTTGGCTTCGAGTTCCTTGCCGCTGCCGTGCTCGTACTCGACGAATATCGGGCCCTTGAAGCCCTGGCGCTTGAGCTCGGCCATCTGGCCGCGGGCATCGCCCGCGCCCGTGCCCCAGGGGTGGTCGATGTTGTCCTTGACATCCTTGAAGTGCAGCTCGTAGATGCGGCCTTCGTACTTCTTGAGGCCATCGACGGTGGCGATGCTCGATCGCGTCCAGTGGCCGGTATCAGCGCAGGCGCCCAGGAGCTTGTTGTCCATGTCCTTGACAGCGCTGAGGAATACATCGGGGGACCAGTAGCGGGTGGGCTTGGGGTGGTTGTGGCAGGAGGCGTAGAGGCCGTATTCCTTGGTGAGCGTGTCGAGCAGCTTCCACGCGTTGACCGGCGGCGTCGCGTCGGGATCGAAGAAGGGCTCGCATGCGATCCCTTTCATCCCCATGTCCTTGGCGAACTCAAAGATCCCCCGGGAAGACTTTTCATCCATGGAGAACGAGACGACGCCGAAGGAATGGGCGCGGATGCCGGCGGATTGGAGCTTGCCTTTGAGTTCAGAACGCTGGCTCGCCGTCATCTCCGGACCGACCTTGAGCTCCTTGGAATCCTTGGAGAACTGCTGGCCGGGGTAGAGCTCAATACAGGTCAGGCCCAGCACCTTGGCGATGTCTATCGCCTCCACGCATGGACGATCCCGGAAGGTCCACGCCTGGGTGCCCAGCTCCCATCCGAGTGCCTTGCAGCCGCTGGGATCGCGTGGTGATGGCGGAGCGGCGGCAACGGCGGGATCCTTGCTCGCGGGCTGCGAGGCCGCGGCGAGCACGGGCGCTGCGGCCAGCGCGGCGAGCGATGAACCCAGGAAATGGCGGCGATTGAGATGCAGGCTGGTGGGGTCTTGGGCAGTCATGCGGGGCATGATAATCGCTTCGCGGAGGTCCGGTTTTGCAGGCGATTGTCATGCCGAATAAGCTCCGAAATTCGAGTGGGCACGTGGGGTGGTTGTGGGGGTCATTTTTCGTGTTTTTTGCCGTGATTTGACGTGCAAAACGGGGTCTTGCATCGTGGCCGGACCTACCATTGCGTTGGTCCCTTCCGGCACGCGACCACCACAGGTCGTGTGTTCGCCGACAAGTGCTGGAACAACCGGCCCTTGCCCGTGTTTGGCCCTTTTTGAGAGCCTCGCCCCCATGTCCATGACTGGTATGGAAAAGCCGCCCATCAACGATATCAACGGGTCACCCTCCGCCGGTTCTGCCGGCGATCCCCTGCTTCCCACCGGCGTCCCCGGCTCGGTGAACACCGCGTACAACGCCGAGCAGATCAAGGTGCTCGAGGGGCTGGAGGCCGTCCGCAAGCGGCCCGGCATGTACATCGGCGGTACGGGCCTGACTGCCCTGCACCACCTGGTGTACGAGACGGTGGACAACTCGATCGATGAGGCGATGGCGGGGCATGCCTCGGCGGTCACGGTGACGATCCAGGCCGATGGGTCGTGCAGCGTGGTCGATGACGGACGCGGGATCCCGATCGATCCGATCCGCAATGAGAACCCCGCGCTGGATGGCAAGCCGGCGGTCGAGGTGGTGCTGACGGTGCTGCACTCGGGGGGCAAGTTCGGTGAGGAGGGATCCGCGTACAAGGTCTCGGGCGGCTTGCACGGGGTGGGTGTCTCGTGCGTCAACGCCCTTTCGGAGTACTTGCGGGTCGAGGTCTGGCGCGATGGCAGGATGTACACGATCGAGTTTGAGCGCGGGCGGGTGACTCAGGAGTTGACCGCGCTGGGGGCGATCCCGGCGGGCTCCAAGCGCAAGCGGGGGACCTCGGTCACATTCCGGCCCGATCCGACGATCTTCCCGGATGTCAATTTCAGCTTCCAGACGCTGGCGACCCGGCTGCGGGAGCTAGCGTACCTGAACCCCGGCGTGACGATCCACTTCGTGGATGAGCGAGTGGGGCCCGATGGCAAGATCCACAGCGAAACTTTCCACGCCAAGACGGGCCTGACCGAGTACATCGAACACCTGATGGCGGGCAAGAACGCTGTTTCGCCTGCGGTGTACGTGAAGAAAGAAGTGCCCGAGCAGAACCTGGTCTGCGAGGTCGCGTTCCAATACCACGACGGGTACAACGAATCGCTGTTGACGTTCGCGAACAACATCAACAACCGTGATGGCGGCACGCACGGGCAGGGCTTCAAGGTGGCGCTGACACGAGCCCTGAACGGTTACGCGCGCAAGTCGGGCATCATCAAGGAGAGTGATCCGGTCCCGACGGGTGAGGATCTGCGCGAGGGACTGATCGCAATCATCAGCGTCAAGCTGCCGAATCCCACGTTCAACAACCAGCCCAAGGAGAAGCTGCTGAACCCCGAGGTCGAGGGGTTCGTCTCCCAGTCGGTCGGGGATGCCCTTGACACGTGGCTGGAGGAGCACCCGGCCGATGGTCGGCGGATCTGTCTCAAGGGCATCGTCGCCGCCCAGGCCCGCGAGGCGGCACGCAAGGCCCGTGAATTGACCCGCCGCAAGAGCGCCCTGGATTCGGGCTCGATGCCCCACAAGCTGCGCGACTGCAAGACGCGTGATGTGGACCGCAGCGAGATCTTCATCGTCGAGGGTGACTCCGCCGGTGGATCGGCGACCCAGGGGCGGGATGTCGAGACGCAGGCGATCCTGCCGCTCAAGGGCAAGATCCTCAACGTCGAGCGAGCCCGGATCGACAAGATCCTGGGTTTCGAGGAGATCCGCACGCTGATCTCCGCGCTCAAGTGCGGTATCGGGGATGAGTTCGATGTCGCCCGCCTGCGCTACGGCAAGGTCATCATCATGACCGACGCCGATGTCGATGGCTCGCACATCCGCACGCTGCTGCTCACGTTCTTCTTCCGGCAGATGCCGGAATTGATTCGTCGCGGGCATGTGTACATCGCCCAGCCGCCGCTTTACCAGGTCGCTCGCGGCTCCGGCAAAGCCCGCAAGGCTCGCTACGTGCTCAACGAGCGGGTGATGGATGATGCGTTGACGGACATGGGGCTTGAGGGAGCGACGCTGGCGATCCGGGAAGCGCCCGCCGGCTCGCGCACCGAAACCGCATCGGCGTGGCGCGAGGTCCGTCGCCTTGAAGGGGATTCGCTCCGCAAGGCGGTCCGCCTGCTGCGGCGGTTCACCGAGCTTGTCGAGATCGCCGAGCGCCGCGGTGTCCGGTTCATCGAGCTGCTCCAGGCCCGTGGGCAGGATCCCGAGCAGCGACGCCGGCTCCCGACCTTCCGCGTCAGTTGGCGCGGCGGCGAGGCACACGCGTGGTCGGATCAGCAGGCTCACGGAATCATCGCCAGCCGCGGCCTGGCGCTTGCAGATGCGGCGAGCGGCAACGGGAATGGCAACGGCCATGCAAACGGGGATGGCCAGGCGAATCCCGCGGCGATGCACTCGGTGTCGGCGACCATTCGTGAACTGCACGAGAACCGGGAGCTGGATCGCCTCTTTGTCGAACTCTCCGCACTCGGGATCGACATCGAGGACTACGGGTGCGTGCAGCGGGAGGCGGTTACGGGAGAGAAGCTCCCGTGCAAGTATGCGTGGCTCTCAGGGAGCCATGCGACCGAGCAGGCAGCACCTGCGGCCGAGGATCGCGGCGAGGATGCGGAGCAGAACGGGCTTGCCGAGGCGCCTCAGACCGCGCTCCCGCAGGCGTCCGGCAAATCCGTCGAGGCCGCAAGCCCCGCGGAGATCCTCGACGCCCTGCACGCCCTGGGCCGGCGGGGCCTTGAGATCAAGCGATTCAAGGGCCTGGGCGAGATGGATGCCGAGCAGCTCTGGGAAACCACGATGGATGTGAGTCGCCGCACGCTGCTGCGGGTCTCATGGGACACCGCGAGCGAGGCCGATGCGCTCTTCTCGGTCCTGATGGGTGAGGAGGTCGAGCCCCGGCGCAAGTTCATCGAGGACCACGCCCTCGAGGTCAAGAACCTGGATGTGTGACCGGGCGTGACGGCGTTGTCGTGAAGGTTGTGCGCGCCCATGCCGTTCGCCATTCTCGGACGTTCGCTGCGGGTCGTTCGGCCCAGGGTGGGCCAAGTGCGGGTTCGGTGGCAATCCCAAGCAAAGCACCTGGGTGATTGGCTCGATAGACCGGGCCGGGGGGAATGCCTCTCTCCGCCGGTGGAGCCGCCTGTTTGCGAATCGACTCACGAAGAATGTTGTCGGTGGCGATGCTGGCGATCGTGTTGATCGTGATACCGCTTTTTGCGGGACGCGCGGCGATCAACCGGCTGGATGCCCAGCGGCAGTCGGCCATCGATGATGCGATCGAGGCTTCGCACGAGCGGGTCCGGGCGGCGATGAGTTTGCAACTGGGTGAGCTCGGACGCACGCTGGAGGACTGGTCGGCGTGGGATGACATGTACGGGTTTGCGTCTGATCCTACCGACGACAAGTGGCGGCGGCAGAACTTCGCGCCCGATGGGATTGCCTCGCTGGGCTTGAGCCGGGCCGGGCTCTACGACGTCAACGGCCAGCCGATCCTGCGGACGGACTATGACCACGAGGCCGGCGAGGCGACCGAATTCCCGATCAACGATGGCAGTTCCGGGCTGGTCGTGGGCCTTGGCCCGGATACCGACCTATCCATCTCCCATGGCGGGCTATGCACCGGGCCCGACGGCAGGCCGTCGTGGGGCGTGGTGCGACCGATCCGGCGCACCGACAAATCCGGGCCACACGCCGGGTTCCTGCTGATGGTCCGGCCCATCACCGGGGGCATCGTCGAGCAGATCGGCGGCATAACGGGTACATCGATCACGATCTCCCCGGAGAGGAACGGCTTGGCGAACAGCGCCTCGCCCGACGATGATGGCTCGTGCGCCAGCTCGCTGGAGCTGACATCGTGGGATGGTCGTCACGTGGCGTGGCTGACAGTGCGCACACCCGTGACGACGGTGCTGGCCCAAGATGAGAGCCTGCGGAGCCTGATCCTGCGGGTTTCGGTGCTCGGGTACGTGCTGCTTGCGTGTGCCTCGCTGGTCGCGGTGTCGGCATCCTGGCCGCGCCAGGCGGGATCCCCGGCGCTGCCGGGGCTTGGACGCATGACAGGCCGAGTCCCGGTGTCGCTGGCGGCGGGGATCGGGCTTGCCCTGACCGGGCTTGCAAGCTGGACTGTTCGCGTCTGGCAGGAAGACATCCACGCCCGTGAATTTGCTCGCCGGTCGGGCACATACGGCACGCAGGTCGAGCGGGCGATCGGCAAACGCAGCGATGCGATCCTGTACGTCCGCTCGCACTATCACAGCTCGGGCGATGTCGGCCCTGATGAGTTCGAGCGTCTGATACAGAACGCCAATCTCATGTACCCGGGGACTCGTCAATGGGCGTGGGTGCCGCTGCCGGCCGAGACTAGATCATCAGGGACCGACGGACCTGCGACGCAGAAGGAAGAGTCGCGGCTGTTCGTCGTGCCCTCGGCAGGGGCCACGGGCTTTGCCTCGTTCATGGCCGCGTGGCCGGTACTGTCCGACGCGATGGAATCCGCCAGGGACTCGGGCCGGTTGGTCGCCGTCACTCTCCCGCGAACCGCGGCCGTCAGCCCCAACAGCCGGACGATCGCGCTGGTGGCGCCGGTGTACCAGCGGGCGGTCGAGACGCTCATGGAGCATCGCCGGCGGGACTTCCGCGGGGCGCTGGTCTCCATCATCGAGCTCGACCCTGTGCTCGCGGATGCGGTCAAGGACCTGGACTTTGGAGGTCTTGCCGCAGGGATCGCCGGTGTCTCATCGCGCCCCATCCTGCCCGCGCCGATCGATGACGACTCGGACGGCCAATTGACGCGGCGCTGCTCGGTGCGGATCACCGATGAGTTGAGTTTGGACCTTGAGATCTTCGCGACCCGGCGGTTCAAGATCGGCCTGGAGACGGCGGTCATCACAGGCGTCGCCGCGGCCGGGACGGTCCTGACCTGCCTCCTGTGCGCGTTCATCGAGTTGAACCTGCAGCGCACCCGCCGCGTCGAGCACCTGGTCGCCGTCCGCACCGGGGAGCTTGAGGAGAAGACCCGGGAACTGCTGGCGGCCAGCGTGGCAGCGCAGGATGCCCACCGCACCAAGAGCGCGTTCCTGGCGAACATGAGCCACGAGCTGCGCACCCCGATGACGGCGATCCTGGGCTATTCCGACCTGCTGTTCGAGACCCACCACACTCCCGAGGCACGCCAGGAGTTCATCCGGACGATCCGGCGCAGCGGGGAGCACCTGCTGACGCTGATCAACGATGTGCTGGACCTCTCCAAGATCGAGGCCGGACGGCTGACGATTGAGCGGTTGCCGTGCGAGACATCCGCGCTGATCGCCGACGTCGTGAGCCTCCTCCGCGACAAGGCATCCCAGAAGGGGATCCGGCTGGGTGTGGAGTTCGCCGGGCCGATTCCGGTGAGCATCACGACCGATCCAACCCGATTCCGGCAGGTCCTGATGAACCTGGTGGGCAACGCGATCAAGTTCACCGAAACCGGTGGCGTGCGGGTGATCACACGGCTGCTGGGGAACCCGAGCGAATCCGATCCGCTCATGTCGATCGAGGTCGTCGATTCGGGGCCCGGGATCGATGCCGAGGTCATGCAGCGGCTCTTCAAGCCCTTCGAGCAGGGGGATGGATCGATGTCCCGCAAGTTCGGCGGGACGGGTCTGGGCCTGAGCATCTCGCGACAGCTCTCGGAGATGCTTGGCGGCACCGTCGCGGCCTCCAGCATCCCCGGGGAGGGGAGCTGCTTCCTCTTCACGCTGCGGACAGGTTCACTGGAGGGCGTCGAGCTCCGCTCGTTCCCCGCCTACACCGCCGGGGAACGCGGCCCCACCGCGGTCGAGGGAACAGCGCCGACTTCCTGTGCCTCCGGCGCGACCACCCCCGTGGCTGCGGTCACCGATGCCGATTCAGCCTCGCGCGATGCCCGTATCCTGCTCGCCGAGGACACCATCGACAACCAGCGGCTGCTGTGCCTGAACCTCAAGAAGCTGGGGTGCGATGTCATGGTGGTCGCCAACGGTCAGCAGGCGGTCGCGGAGGCGATCACGGCCAGGGGTGACGGCCGGCCGTTCGATGTGATCCTCATGGACATGCAGATGCCGGTCATGGATGGGTACGCGGCGACCCGCGCCCTGCGTGAGGCCCAGTATCGGTTGCCGATCATCGCCCTGACCGCCCACGCATCTCCCGCGGATCGCCAGCGCTGCCTCCAGGCCGGGTGCGACAGCTTCCTTTCCAAGCCGGTGAACCGCGCGGAGCTTCTGAGAATCTGTCGCGAGTTCATTCAGCAGGCTCGCGAGATCCTCGCTGCGGCGTAAACGCCGGACTGCGCAGCTCTTTCATGCTCATGGCAGTTGGGGATAGACCACCGCACAGGCGATGTGGTTGGCGTTGACGCCGGTCGGGCCAGTGCGGATCAGCATCCCGGCGGCATCGAGAAAGCGGTGCGAGTCGTGATGAGCCAGGGCCGCCCGCGCTGCAAAGCCGCGGTCCTCCGGATCACAGAAAGATGACACCGGAATGATCGCGCCGGCGGCGTCGGTGGGGCCGTCGATTCCATCGGTTGAGAATGCCGCGAGCACGGTTCGCGAGGCGCGGGCGTCATCATGCGATGCGATCAGGTCACGGAACCGCAGGGCGGCGGCGAGTGCCAGCTCCTGGCTTGGCCCCCCCAGTCCGTCGCTCTTGGGGGCATCGCGGGTATCAACCGTTGGCTCTCCGCCGATGAGCCGGATCGCAGGAACGCTTCGCGGCGAGCGAGCATCCATCGCCGCAATTCCAGAAAGCCGTTCCCCTTCGGCCCCGGCCGCCGACTCCTGCATCGGTTCGCAGGAGAGCACTTCAAAGCCCAGTTCCCGCGCAGCGGCCGCGGCGCCATCCAGCGCAGTCTGGTTGTTGCAGATGATCCAGTGACGGGTGAACTGGAGTGATGGATTTGCGGGCTTGACGGTTTCAGGGATACGTCCGAGCGTTCCCTGTCGGAGGTGAGCGATGATGCGCGGGGTGCGGTCTTGAAGGCGGTAGCGGTCGGCGACCCTCAGGGCATCGGCGAACGTGGAGGCATCGGAGGCAAAGGGGCCGGAGGCGATCACATGGAGAGGATCCCCGATGACATCGGACGCGACGAATACCTGGATGCGAGCGGGGTGCGCGAGTGCGGCGAGCCCGCCGCCCTTGAGTACCTCGGTGTGGCGGCGGATGCAGTTGAGCTGCGAGATCGAAGCGCCCGCGGACTGCATCAGCCGGTTGGCCTCGCGGAGGTCGTCGATGGTGAGTTGACCGGCGGGGAGAGCCATGTGGGATGAGCCGCCGCCGGAGATCAGGGCGATCACGATGCCGCGCTCCCCGTGCTCCCGTGTGAACGCGGCGATGGTCTCCTGCACGGCGAGCCCGAATGCGTGGGAGCGGTTGGATGGAAGCGGGTGATCGGCGGGCATGATTCGGCACCGGCCAGCGCGGCCGGCGGGAAGGGTCGTTGTGCCGATTCGCTCGGGGACGGCTGCGATCAGGGTCGTGTGGACGGGGTGGGGCAGGAGCTCCAGGCACGCGGCGGCCATCTCCAGGGATGCCTTGCCCATGCCCAGGATGAGCACCGGTGGGCGGGCATCGAGATCGATATCCCTTCGTTCCCAGGCTCGTTTCCAGGAAAGCCGCAGCGCCTCGGCGGGGTCGGCGGCCTTGACCGCGCCCTGCATGATCCGTTCGATGTTGCGGCGGTGGTCTTCGTGGCCGGGAGGCATGGGGCACCATATGCCCGGCGCAGTGCGAACATCGCCGGTTTGACGCGCGTACGCTCTTCTGAGAAGTCATTCTCAATAAGCCGGCCGATCATTCTGAGGGCCGGGTGGAGCGATCATGGCCCGAGCACAGGCCGCAACGAGGCAAAAGTGGATTCTCATGGGGGTTGTTGGTGTCGCTGCGATTGCCGCTGCGCTGGTGCTCGCCAGGCTGGCATTCGGCCCGCCCGCGGCCGAAAGCGGCGGCGATGGTCCCGCGGCGCCGCTCAAGATCACCGTCACGATCCCGCCCCTTCGAGAGCTTGCACATCGCCTGGCGCCGGCCGGATCAGACATCAAAGTTCTGATGCTCCCCGGTCAATCCGAGCACGGATACGAGTTCACACCGGCGGATATCGCAGCGCTGGCTGGTTCCGATGTCGTCGTGTATGTCGGCCTGGGCTTGGAGCCGCAGGTCGAGAAGTTCCTGGCGGACAACCGCAGCCGCCGGCGACAGGATGTCTGCATGGCGATCGCCGCGGGAGTATCTCCCGAGGCTGAGGGTGAGCACGACCACGGGGATGATGAATCGGGGCATGAGCACTCCCACGCCGTGGATCCTCACCTGTGGCTGGATCCGGCCCTGGTCCGCAAACTGGTGCCGGTGTTGTCGGGGGCGATCGGGGCAGCGCTCAAGAGCGGTGGGGGGGATTCAGTGGAGGCGATCACCGCGTTGGTGAAGGCCGAAGAGGATCTGATGCGGGACATCGATTCGGTCGATGCGGAATATCGGCGTGCCCTGGCATCGCATCGGGATGCCGTCATGGTCACCCATCACAGCGCGTGGGGAAGGCTCGCCGAGCGATACGGTCTCAAGATCGCGGCGGTCATCAGGCCGGTGGAATCCGCGGAGCCAACACCCGGGCAGATCACCAAGGCGGTCGAGGCAGTACGGCACGGAAACTCCAGAGCGATCTTCGTCGAGCCGCAGTTTGATCCCGCCGGTGCACGGCGGATCGCCGAATCAGCGGGTGTGAAGGTGCTGGTGCTTGACCCGCTGGGATCCGGGGAGTGGGTCTCCCTGATGCAAGCCAATCTCAAGGTTCTGGCCGAGGGCCTGTAGCTGGTGCTTGATCCGGCGAAAACGATATCGAGCCCTGCGTGATCGCAACTGCCGTGAAAAAAAGCGTCCCGGCCGCTGGGCCGGGACGCCTGAAATGTACTGAACTGTCAGATCACTTGCGGCAAGCGATCAGCGACGACGACGGGCGGCGGCCAGGCCGGCGATGCCGACCAGGGCGAGCGAGCCCGGGGTCGGAACCGCGCGGAAGGCGATCGCGCCGAAGGTGTGGCCGATGCAGTCACCGCTGGCGATGGGGCTACCGATGTCCATGAACGTGTCGCCGGGGACCATGAAGGGCGAGAAGTCGCCTTCGGCGTGGTCGTAGTAGGGGCCGACGTTGCCGATCCAGGCATCGCCGACGGCGAATGTGCCGTAGAGGCCGCTGGCGATTCCGCCGTTGATGACAAAATCATCACCCGCGGCCTGGCCATCCAGGGCGTTGGTGAAGCCGTGGGCCGGTCCGCCGAGGTAGGGATTGCTGAACTTCCAGTTGTTGATTCCGTCGACCAGGTTGTTGGCGATCGAGCCGGGGACGCCGTCCCAGAAGACATCGATGCTCTGGAGGGGCAAGCTGGGATCGCTGTAGACCGTCAGGAGGCTGACGCCTTCGCCCAGCGCGCCGGTGAAGGGGTCATCGGTCGCATCCGTGATCATGTTGGCGCCGCCGTGGATCACCAGGCCGGTGACATCAGCGATATAGGTCGCCGTGTGAGAGTAACCCCAGCAGAGGTCGGGGGAGGCGGCGTTGGAGGCGTACGCCGCGACGCCGAAGCCGTTGAGAATGATCGTCGATTCGGAGGGGGCGCCGGGCGTATTGGTCAGGTGGTTCCAGACCGCGTACGAACGAACGGCCGGGCCGGTGATGGCCGGCATGACGATCGGGAAGGGATTGCCCACGCCCGACGAAGAGCGCGAGCTGCCGCTGGCGGCGACGAAGTCGCCGTTGAGCAGGAAGGCACCCTCGTTGGTCGTTGGGACGACAGCGGAGGCGACCGTAGCCGCTCCAGCCAAAGCGATGATCGACAGAACAGTCTTCATGTGTCTCTCCTATAAACGAAACGAACCGCACGAACCCACTCATCCGCGTGCGCTACGACGGGCACGCGGTTTGGAAACCTCTCTCGTCAGCGGCGTCATTGGCTCGGGAATCACACGATCGTCCCGCCTGAAGCGGTAACCAACCCGCGTGTCCGCGCTGCGTGTGCTGCTTCTCAGCACACAGCGACGCCCGACCCACCCCTCACTCCTTCACGTTGTGTGAGCTATCCCTGCCCCTCCGACCGAGCACTCCTGCTCCGATTGATTCCCGCTCCTGATTCCACTAACCCGGATTGACCCGTCTCTCCACGTTCAGAAATCGCCAGCGCAACACGATCGAACAGCCGGAAACGCGGGCGTCTATGAAAATACGGGGGGAATTCTGCCTACTCACGCGATTTCTCATGATTTTGCGTAAGTTAGGAACCGCTAATGTAAATTCCTGCCTTCCAAGGTCCAGATTGTATAGACCGATAACTCTGATTCGCCTCAGACTCCATAATGGGCATCTCTGGCAAGGGTTGTGCAGATCAATCACTCGGGGGAGCGAATCCGTCCTTGGGGTGGCTGCAACCCTTCCCGTTTGGCATACTTTGGCTACCCGGCACGGATCGCCGGTGTCGGCAAACACAGGATCCCAGACATGGCAAGGACCGCCCATCTCACCGCTTCACTCTTCGTCAGCCTCACGGCGACGTGCGCGTTGGCCCAGCCGGTGTTTTCCACCGGCGGTGCCGATACGCAGAACGGCTCCGGTAGGGAAGTGTCAGCCTGGATTCAGGCGGATGATTTCATGCTATCGGGGGATACAGCGCTCACGGGCGCCTCCATGCAGTGGTTCACAACCAACCGGCTTGCCTCCTGGGACCGTTCGATCAACTGGTTTGTATTCGAGGATCTCGCCGGCGCTCCCGGCCCGTTGCTCGCCTCTGGCAGCGCTGTGAACGTTCTCACCGATTCGGAAGGTAGAACCAACTACGACCGTTACTCCACATCCTTTGACTTCGACACATCGGTGGGTGTGGAGGGCGGAACGAGGTATTGGTTCGGCCTGCACATGGCGGCCGACTTTGGTTCCAACGATCATCTCTACTGGGCCGACAGCACGACATCGACCTTCAACGCCACGTATGAGAGCTTGGGTGGAAGCATGAACAACTGGGTTGATGTTTCGGGCAGTGATCGGGCGTTCGCACTGGTCCCCTCGCCGGGACTTGTCCCCGTGCTCACGCTTGCCGGGATCGTACTGATCCGCCGCAGGCGATGATTGGCCCCATCGTCCCCGTGCCCGCTGCTCCATTGCACACGCGATCCCGGTTGCCGCTAACCTAGCGGCGGCATGGATGCCGACGGCGCACGCGATCACGTTCAGGCAGGGAGTGATTCCCAAGTTCCCTCAAACGGGGGCGGTCAGAAGCACCACGCCGCGGCCCTGGCGTCCGCGATCCGTGCGGTTTCAGGGATGACGCTCCTGTCCCGGCTGGGTGGCCTGGCGCGCGATGTCCTGATCGGCCGGATCTTTGGTGATACCGCGCTGGGCTCGGCGTTCTCGGCGGGCTTCACCATTCCCAACCTGTTCCGCCGACTCTTCGGCGAGGGTGCGCTCTCGGCGGCGTTCATCCCCGAATATGCCAAGGCCCAGCGTGAGGGGCGCGAAGAGGCCGACCGCTTCTCATCGCTGACCCTTGTGCGCCTGGGGATCGCGACCGGCCTGCTGACAGCGGTGGCGGAGATTGTGCTCTTTGCCGCGCTGGTGCTCCTGCCTCCGGATCCGGACCGCCAGATGTCGATCCGGCTCATCATCATCATGCTGCCGTTCATGCCGTTCATCTGCGGGACGGCGATCCTGGGCGGGATGCTCCAGGTGCATGGCAAGTTCGGGCCCGCGGCCTCGGGCCCGCTGGTGCTCAACGGGTTCATCATCGCCGTCGGTCTCTGGCATCTGCTGCGCGGTGAGGCAGGCTCTCCCGCCGTCGCCTATGCCCTGGGGATCGCGACCACGGTCTCGGGGATCACGCAGGCGGCGACCTTTGCGTGGCTGCTCCGCAGGCACGCATCCTGGCGAGCCGATCGCCAGCTTGCCAGGGAACGGGTTCACCGCATGTGGGTCACGATGATCCCGGTGCTCATCGGGCTGGGGACGCTGCAGCTCAACACGTTCATCGATCAACTGATCGCCATGTGGCCCATCTGGGTGGGGCCGACGGTCTTCGGACATCCCTACCCGCTGGATGAATCGTCCAACATCATCATCGCCGCCGCCCAGCGGCTGTACCAGTTCCCTCTGGGTGTCTTCGGGATCGCGGTGGCGACCGCGGTGTTCCCGCTGCTGTCGAGGCACGCGGCCGATGGGGAGCGGTTTGCCGACACGCTCCAGCGAGGGCTGCGGATCTCGTTCTATATCGGCCTGCCCGCGAGCGCGGGGTTGATGTTGTTGAATCACGATGTGGTCGCTGCTCTTTATGCTTCGGGGCGGGCATCGGTCGATGGCGCAGCCCCGACGCATGGCGGATTCTCCGATGCCGGCGTGGCTCGCGCCGCCGCGGTGCTCGCCGGCTTTGCTCCTGGCGTCTGGGCGTACTCGGTCAACCACGTCTTTGCCCGAGCGTTTTACGCCCGTGGAGACACTCGAACGCCGATGCGGATCGCGATCGGGATGGTGGCCCTGAACCTGGCGCTCAACCTCACGCTGATCTGGTTCCTGCGCGAGGCCGGGCTGGCGTGGTCCACAAGCATCTGTGCGGCGATCCAGGCGTGCATCCTCGGGAGGTTCTGCCACACGCGACTGCACGCCGGATCCCTGAACCGTGATGTATTGATGGGCCTTGCCCGGATCGTGGTTGCGACGGGGATCATGGCGGGGGTCGTGTGGGCGGTGCTCTGGATGATGCCAGCGCCGCAACGGTGGCTTGACTACGTGCTCCGCGCGGGCGCGGGATCGATTGTCGGCGTGGCTGTGTATGCGGGGGCTTCCCTGGCGCTCCGCACGCCTGAGCTGCGGTGGCTGGCCCACCGACCCAAGGGACCGGGGATCACCGCGGAGACATCGCTCGATTGATGCGGGGTTGATCGCGGTGCCTACGCGCGTTTGCCCGTCTGCGGTTAATACCCTCCCCCCATGAGCGCCATCAACCTGCGCGGACGGCCGATTGCGATCACGGGGGCCAGTGCCGGCATCGGCAGGGCCACAGCGCTTGCCTGCGCAGCCGCGGGGATGCCTGTCGCGGTCGCCGCCCGCCGAACCGATCGACTCGATGAACTGGTCGCCCAGATTCGCGCATCCGGCGGCCAGGGGATCGCCGTCAAGGTCGATGTCACCTGCCCCGAAGAATGCCGGAACTTGATTGACGCGACGGTCTCGGCGTTCGGATCGATCTACGCCGTGTACGCCAATGCGGGCTACGGATACGAGCGGGCGATGCACGAGACACCAGACGAGGAGATCCGGGAGATCTTCGAGACCAACTTCTGGGGGAGCCTCAACGTCATCCGGCCGGCGCTGGTTCACATGCTCGCCAAACGAGAGGGGCACATCCTGATGTGCTCGAGCTGCCTGGCGAAGCTGGGGCTGCCGTACATGTGCTCGTACTCGGCGACCAAGGCAGCGCAGGATCACTTCGGGCGTGGGATGCGCCTCGAGCTTGCCCCGCACGGCATCCACGTCTCGACCGTGCACCCGATCCGCACCACGACAGAGCTGTTCGATGAGGTCGCCCGGCGCAGCGGCGGCTCACGCATCTATGCGAAGGGGTCTGGCTTCTTCGTGCAGACACCCGAACGCGTCGCCGATGCCACGGTGCGTTGTCTGCGCCGACCCAGGGGAGAGGTCTGGACAAGCATGCTCGTGAGGCTGGGGTTGGCGGCAACCGTCGCGTTTCCGGGATTGACCGACCGGGTGCTGGCTCGCATCAAGGCCGACCCGCAGCGACAGGCTTCTACTTGACGGCGGCCGGTGGCGTGTTGACCGCGGGCGGAGGCACAAAGCCGTCGTACTTCTGGAAGTTCTCGATGTCCTTCTCCGTCGGCTCGGCGGCCTGCCACGCCGCGTTGTAGAGGGCCGCGAGCATGGAGGCTCCATCCACCAGCCGACCAGAGATGAGAACCTTCCCCGGCTCTTTCGTAAGTTCACCCGACTTGTCGAGCTGGTACAGCGGCACGACCTCCGCGTGGGAGCGTTCGACGTGCTCGATGATCGCCGACCACGGGTTCATGGTCTCCACAGGCCGGTCGATGACGTGCGCATCCTTCAGGCTCTCGTAGGTCAGGGCGTGAATATCCAGCACACCGCCGTCGATGTACGAGTGGAAGGTGTAACGGGTCGTGAATCCCTCGGGGTTGTCTCCCTGCCAGCCGTGGTGGTGGTGGGTCGTGTGCAGCGGCTGGGCGAGATCCCCGACGTAGTGGCTCAGCACTCCCATGATCGCGACAACATTGCCACGCTCGGCGAGCACCTGCTCCTGGCGAGACGAATCGGCGAGCTTCTCCAGGATCCGCAACACCTTGAAGCTCGAGATGAGCTTGCCGTAGTTCTCGGCGGCCGCGTAGGGCGCAAAGCCCGGCCACTGGTCGGTCTTGGCGGTGTCCCGGGCGGGGTTGATGGGTCGGCCCTTAAAATTCTCCCCGGCGCGCTCGCGGGCGAGCACGAGTTGGGAGATGAACTCGTATCGAAGCGGCGCGATGTCGCGCAGCGTCAGCCCGTAGGCCTCCAGATCCTCAACATCGAGGTAGTGGTCGGGGTTGTTGAGATGCACGAGCTGGCCGAGGCGAACGGATCGCCAGCGATCGGGCTCGAGGGCGTTCTCGGTGATCCGGGTACGAGTGTCGGATTGCTTGAGGAACTCGGGCATCTGCGGCGAGAGATGGTCGAGTGCCAGCAGGGTGATCAGGCGATGGCCGGCGGCATCCCAGGCGTGCGATGGGGATGCCGGCGCCAAAACCGCGGCGCCCGCCGCCAGAATCGTGAACGCGGTGCGGATCGCCCGGCCGCGGATGGTCGCGATGGTGGGTGTCATGTGGAAGTTGAACCTCTATTGGACGCGATCAGCGCGGTTCCCCCAGGTTCCTCTTGAAGAAATCGGCGATCCGGGATTCCAGCCGCTCCTTGACCACGGGGTCCGGCACCATGTGTGTGAAGCCCGGCAGTGGGAGGAACTCGAACTGCTTGCCCGCCTTGAAGAGGGCATCGGCCATCTTCAGCGAGTGCATGAAATACACGTTGTCATCCGCGGTCCCATGCACGATCATCAGCGGCACCTTCAGATCGCCGCAGTACGTCAGCACGTTGCACGCCTTGTACCCCTCGGGGTTCTTGTCGGGCAGGCCGAGGTAGCGTTCGGTGTAGTGGGTGTCGTAGTCGGCAAAGTCGCAGACCGGCGCCCCCGCGACCCCGCACCTAAAGACATCGGGTCGCCGCATGGTTGCCATCGCGCTGAAATACCCGCCGAACGACCAGCCCCAGACTCCCGTACGCGAAGTGTCCAGCTCCGGGTACTTCTCCCCGAGCTGCTTGAGCGCCATCACCTGGTCGTCAAGGGGGATATCGATGAAGTTGTTCTTGGTGATCCGCTCCCACGCACGGTCGTGGCCCGGTGTTCCGCGATTGTCGGCCGACACCACGATGAACCCGTGATCGGCGTACCACTGCTTGAGAAGCTGGCCCTGGAGGTTCGCCGTGACCGTCTGGGCGGTGGGTCCGCCGTACACATTCATCAATACAGGGTACTTCTTGGACTTGTCGAAGTTTCGAGGGCGGACGATCGATGCCCTCAGATGATGCGGCCCCGGCAGCGTCACCATCTCGTAATTGGGCGTCATCGGCGGCTTCTCGGCCAGCGATTTGAGTTCACCGACCTTCGTGCCATCGGCTCGCTCGACACCGGCGGCGATCTTGCCATCCAGGGTGTTGCTGAACATCACCCGCGCTGAGTGGTCCTTGGCGAAGCTTGCGCCGAACTGACCGCGGCCCTGCGTGAGCGCGACCGGTGATGAGCCCTCATCCAGCGGGACGCCCCAGACGTGGCTCTCGGTCGGTTCAGCGCTGGCGCTGACGTACGCGATCCTGGCCTGCTCATCGACGGAGATGAGGCCACGAAAACCAAAGCCCGCGGGTGTGATCGCGCGGATGAGTGATCCGGTCGGGGATCGCCGCTCCAGCCTGGCTTCCCCCGATGATTCCGAGATCCACAGGAACTCCGAGCCATCCTCCAGCCAGCGGGGGACGGCCTGCTCGATGTTGAGCCACGCCGGATCGGTCTCTTCAATCAGCAGCGTGGTGGCGCCGGTGGTGTGATCGACGGCGAGCAGTTGCTGGCGGGTCTGCTCCCGGCTTTGCACGAGCATGGTCAATGGCGCGTTCTTGGTCCATTTGACGGTTGCGACATACGGGAACTGCTCCCGGTCCCACCGGATCGCCTCCTGCTGCGAGCTGTTGAGGTTCACCGAGAAGAGCGTCACGGTCGCGTTGGACTTGCCGACGCGCGGGTAGAACGGGTTCTCGGCGGCGTTCTCTGGGTGCATCGGGTCGGCGATCGTGAGCCGCTCGACTCCCGTGTGGTCGGTGTGCTGGTACACGATGTGCGAGTCATCGGGGCTGATCCAGTAGCCCTCGAAGCGCGACATCTCCTCCTGGGCAACAAACTCCGATGTGCCATTGGTGCGGAACTCATCGGCGCTGCGGGTGATCTGCCGCTCCTGCCCGCTTCCCAGCGGCATGATCCAGAGCTCCGAATCGCGCACCCAGCCCATGGTCTTGCCGCTGCGGCTCAACCGCGGGTCGATGATCGTGCCCGGGGAGATCTGAGGACTTGTCACCTTGTCGGTGGCACGGTCGTACAGGAAGATCTTGCCGCCCAGCGGGATCAGGATCTGGCTGCCATCCTCCGACAGTGAATATGAGACGATCCCGCGGTTGCTCTGTCGCATCCGCTCACGGCGGGCTCGCTCCTCGGCGGAGAGCTGCTCATCCTTCCCGCCCAAGAGCCGCTCGGCAGTCAAGAGAACCTTCTCCTGACCGCTCCCGGTGTCGAAGCTGTACAGATTGTGGACGACGCTGCGCGGCTCCGAGCGCAGGAACAGCACCGCATCACCCTTGGGTGTTACCGTCACGCTGCGGGGCCTTCCAAGGCCGAAGCCGCGGGTCAGAGACCACTGGCGGAGGAACGATTCCTCACCCGAAGCCGATGGACTCGTGGATGTCGGAACCGGTGCCGCCGGCTGGGCGAGCGCGGGTGCGGCCCCGGCCAGGATCGCCAGCGAAACTGCAAGGCTTGCGCGAGTGCCGCCCGTGCGGGAGCATGTCGCTTTCAGGCACTTCATCCAACTCGACTTCATGATCGGTCCCTTGCGATACGAAAAGGCCCACCAGAACAGCCTGCGATCATACAGCCCGGAAGCGAATGCCGGATAAGCGGTTGCTCATTCATGGATATCGTGATGCTCAGAGCCGTCACCATTGCGGCAAGAGGCTTCTACTATCTCGACCCCCATGCCCGCCAAGCCCACTCCAACGCCCCATTCGGCGTCCGCAGCCGCATCATCCGCCAAGAAGCCCGGGAACACGCCGGCCATTCAGATCCGGCTGCTCGACAAGGACGATTCCATCCCGGAGATCACCCATCTGCTGCACAGGGCGTATGCGGGGCAGATGGCGATGGGCCTCCAGCCGCTCGCCGGTCGCCAAGATGATGCAACCACCAAACGCAGGTGCATCAACGGGGAGTGCTTCCTGGCGATCCTTCCGGCGGCCGAGGGCAAACCCGCCCGAATCGTCGGCACGATTCTCTTCCACGAGGTCGAGCCCGACCAGGGTCCGCCGTGGTTCCAGAACAAGCACATCGACAGCTTCTCGCAGTTCGCGGTCGATCCGGACCTTCAGGGTCTGGGGATCGGCCGACTGCTGCTGGAGATGGTGGAGCGCCGGGCCAAGGAATGTGGAGCCGCCGAACTGGCCTTGTCGATGGCGGAACCGGATGTCAATCTCAGGCAGTTCTACGAACGGCGCGGCTACCGAGCAATTGAAACCTGGAAGTGGCCGTACACGAACTACACCAGCCTGATTCTGAGCAAGGCGCTATGATGGCTTGGTCGCAAATATCTTTGCTTTGCGGCATTCGTTAGGGTCATATTGCCCTAGGCAGCGCTTGCAGTGATCGAGTGTTTGTGCGATACTCGGGTTTCTGCCAGGGGCCAGTCTCCCGTTTTTCACAGGTCTTCTGGGTTGTCCACTGCGAGGTAGTCATGAAGAAGTCGTTGCGAGGATTTACGCTCATCGAGCTGCTGGTGGTGATTGCGATTATCGCCCTGCTGATTTCGATGCTCCTGCCCAATCTGCGTCAGGCGCGTGAAACGGCTCGCATGATCGTGAGCCAGGCGAACCTCAAGCAGCAGGGCTTGGCAATCTTCGGCTATCACAACGAGAACAAGGAGTACTGGCCCGGCGATCACTTCGAAGGTTCCGGCGGTTCATGGATCGCGTGGGCGCCGCGCATGCGTCAGTACATGGGTCAGGGCCAGAAGGCGGCCGATGTCTTCTACTGCCCATCCACGCCCAAGGAATTCAAGTGGGTGTTGAAGAAGGGCACGAAGTCGATGCCCCAGTCCTGCCTTGAGCTGGGCTACACCGACCTCGACGAGGCCGGTTTGAACTACAGCCTGAGCGGCAGCAAGCTCTTCTTCGGGTACGGCTACAACGGCGGCGGCGCTGAGTGGACGCTGGCGCCCGGCAGAGGCCTCGGGGAGCACACCGAGAGCAAGTACAAGCCGCTTCCTGCTGGCGACAAGTTCATGAAGGAAGCCAAGCAGTCCGAGGTTATTTTCCCGAACCGCATGGTTGCGATCGGCGACAGCACGGCCTCGGGCAATTGGGATACCTCGTTCTTCCCGCGCGATCCGATCAACCCCAACACAGGGCTTCCGGCGCACCACCTCGGCAAGCGCCACCTTGGCCGCTCCAACCTCATGGTCGCGGACTTCTCGGTGAAGATGGTCGATCCGCTCGACTTCCCCATCAACTCCAAGGGCATCAGCACGGAAGAGAAGCAGAAGCGCATCGAGCAGTGGAACCGCCAGGGCAAAGCGTTTGATGTCGATGCGGGCCACTAGTGGTCTGAGTCAGAAGTATGCAGACAGAATCTCTTGACAGAAGCGATGATGTCGTCGGCGGACTTGGTCCATTGGAAGGGCGTGGGCGTATCGTTGGCGGCGTCGAGGTATGCGGTGACCG
>JADLBU010000003.1 GCA_020847535.1 Phycisphaerales bacterium | reverse complement strand
TGCCCCGGCCCAGCAGCTCCGCCGCGCGAAGCCGCCGGGCCTCCAGCTCCGCCGGGGTGCCCTTGGTTCTCATCCCCAGAACATCGGACCGACCGGCCAAATGGCTTTTACTATGCAGAGATCAATAAACCATCCGGCCCGGCAGGGCCGACGAAATAGTTCGGTAGTGTCCGTCAAGTTGCGCACATTCGAGAAGAGGATCTCTACAGGAAGGTCCATCCCGCTGATAAGCCGGAGCCCGTAGGGCGGAGGCTCATCAGCGACGCGGCTCACGCGGCCGCGGACGTCGGGTTTGTCGTCAGCGCCGGCTCGGTCAGCCGGGTCATGTCCAGGTAGCGTCGCAGGCCCCACCGAGTCCCCGCCACGTGCCGCAGTCGAGCCGCCACCAGCATCAGCACCGACTTCCACTCACTCACGCGCTCAGCCCCCACACGCAGAGACCTCTTCCTCCAACTCGAACAAGCCTGCACCACCACCGGCACCCACGACCTCGCCCAAGACTGCAAGCTCGCCGCCCAACCTCCCAATCCCCCCATACCCTGACAATCCCGCATCCCCGCATCCCCGCATCCCCGCATCCCCGCGTCCCCGCGTCCCCGCGTCACTCCGTCACTCCGTCACTTCCACCATGTTCCACGGCATCGACATCACCTCGATCCCCCGCATCCGCGACATGCTCGCCAGGCACGGCGATCAGTTCATCAACAAGTGCTTCACCCCCGCCGAAGCCGACTACTGCAAAAAAGCCGGCCGCACCAACGAGCACTTCGCCGCACGGTTCGCCGCCAAGGAAGCAACCCTCAAAGCCCTCGGCACCGGCTGGTCCGCCGGGATCGCCTGGACCGATGTCGAAGTCATCAACCTCCCCACCGGCCAGCCCACCCTCAAGCTCCACAACAAAGCCGCCCTATTCGCCCAGTCCCTCGGCATCAAGTCCTGGGCGATCTCCCTCTCCCATACCGAAGACCTCGCGATCGCCTCCGTGATCGCAACCGCCTAAACCGGCACTCTCCCCAAAAACGAAAAAAGACCGCCAACCGGTCTCAACTCTCTTCGTCTCTTCGTCTCTTCGTCTCTTCGTCCTATTGCCCTTTGCCATGTGCCCTTTGACTTTTCTACGCCTTCGCCGGCACCTCGATCCACTTCGCCTCCGTATGCCTCACCACCGCACCCGTCGTTAGATAAATAATCTGTTCGGCGATGTTCGTGCAGTGATCCGCGATCAGTTCACACTGGCTCGCCACCTCATGGAGCTGGAACGCCACATCCACCGACATCGCCCCCTTGGCGATCCGCTCCTCCGAATCACGCAACACCGCATCCTTGAACGCCGTCACCGCATGCTGGCTCTGAAGAACGATCTTGGCGATCCGGGCATCGTTGCTTGCAAAGCTCGCCGTGCTGTCCCGCAAAATCCCCACCGCGCTGTTCGCCATCACCCGGCACGTATCCGGAAACGTCGCGCTGATCAGCTTCACCGATTTCACCCGCTCGGCGACCTCAACCCCCGCATCCGCGATCCGCTCCAATTCGTTGTTGATCTTCACGATCGTCAGCACCGCCCGAAGCTGCACCGGCTCAAGCGCAGCCCCCTCGCGCGTCGCGCTGGTCAGTAGCTGCACGCACTCCTGCTCGATCGCCACATCGACGCTGTCCACCTCATCATCCAGCCGGATCGCCGCCACACCCCCCGCCTCATCCCGCGAAAAGAACGCCGCGAACGCCGCCTCTAGTAGTCGCTGCACACGCCGGCCCTGCTCCACAAGCTGGCCCCTCAAGGCGTCAATGCGGTCGGCGAACTCTTTGGGGGTCGTTGGCATGAGCTGATGAATCCGAGCCTGAACAGTACGCGCCCGTGCTTCCCTTCGTCCTGTACCTTCATCGGTTCCATCCACCCGACCCATTCAGGCATTCACCCACCCCCAACCCCCACTCCCAACCCCCATACCCACCACCCCTCTACTCCTGACGTGGCCATCTGGCCCTCTGCCATCTGGCCTTCTGCCATCTGGCCCTCTCCCCACCCCCCCTATCGTCCCCCCCTTGGCCTTTCTTCTCTGTGCCCTCTGTGCCTCTGTGGTGAGTCTTCCCGTCTTCCGGAGCCCCCAAATGTTCGAGATCCAGTCCATCCACGCCCGCCAGATCCTCGATTCCCGCGGCAACCCCACCCTCGAGGTCGAGTGCACCCTCGACGATGGCTCCTTCGGCCGCGCTGCCGTCCCCTCGGGCGCTTCCACCGGCGAGAACGAGGCTGTCGAACTCCGGGATGGCGATGCCAAGCTCTACGGCGGCAAGTCCGTCAACAACGCGGTCGCCAACGTCAACATGCGGCTCGCCCCCGACCTCATCGGCATGGATGCCCGGGAGCAGGAATCCATCGATGCCCGCATGCTCGAGATTGATGGCACCCCCAACAAGGCCCAGCTCGGCGCCAATGCGATCCTCGGCATCTCCATGGCGGTCGCCCGCGCTGCCGCCGAAGCCTCCGGCCTCCCCCTCTACCGCTACCTCGGCGGCTCGGGCGCCAAGACCATCCCCGTCCCCATGCTCAACGTCCTCAACGGCGGCAAGCACGCCGATTCCAACGTCGACTTCCAGGAGTTCATGGTCCAACCCTGGGGCTTCTCCAACTTCGCCGATGCCCTCCGCGCCGGCGTCGAGATTTATCACTCCCTGAAGAAAGTCCTCCACAACCGCGGCCTCTCCACCGCCGTCGGCGATGAAGGCGGGTTCGCCCCCAACCTCAAGAACAACGAAGAGGCCCTCAAGCTCCTCGAGGAAGCCACCACCAAGGCCGGGTACAAGTGGGGCGAGCAGATCTTCGTCGCCCTCGACCCCGCCACCAGCGAGTGCTGGAATGAAGCTCACAAGGCAGGCAAGACCGGCTACCAGATGTTCAAGAGCTCCAAGGACATCGTCTCCTCCGACGACATGATCTCCCTCTGGTCCGACTGGTGCGCCAAGTACCCCATCCGCTCCATCGAGGATGGCCTCGCCGAGAACGACTGGGCCGGCTGGAACAAGCTCACTCAGAAGCTCGGCGACCGGATCCAGCTCGTCGGCGATGACCTCTTCGTCACCAACAGGAAGTTCCTCCAGAAGGGCTTGAGCGAGCGCTGCGCCAACGCGATCCTCGTCAAGGTCAACCAGATTGGCACCCTCTCCGAGACCTTCGACGCGGTCAACCTCGCCACCCGCAGCCGCTACGCCTCCATCCTCTCCCACCGCTCCGGCGAGACCGAAGACTCCACGATCGCCGACATCGCCGTCGCCACCAACTGCGGCCAGATCAAGACCGGCGCCCCCTGCCGCTCCGACCGCAACGCCAAGTACAACCAGCTGATCCGGATCGCCGAGGAACTCGGCGACAACGCCATCTACGGCGGCGCCATGTGGTGGCGCAAGTAGTACGGTGAAGCAAAGATCACGGTGGCAGAAGTTGTGCAGTCAGCAAGCGCTGGCGGTGCCATCGCTGCGCTTGCCCGCCTTCTTGGGCCCGGAGGGCCCGCGAATGTTGCCAGGGGCCTCCTGCCCCTGGTAACTAGCTTGAACGATGCCGCCGACCGGAGGGCGGACGAACAAGTCAGCGCCTAAATCGCCACCGCGCTCGCCCCCCCAGGCAGGTTACTACCGTTGCTCAGCGCACCCAGGAGCCCACCGATGATTCTTCGTCACTTGCTTGCCATCACACTCCTGACCTTCCTTCAAGCCGCGCACTCGGTCGCCCAAAACCCCATCCAATGGCAATCGAGCGCCCGCGCAGCCATCGACCGCGCAGCCGAGCAGTCCATGCCCCTCATGTTCTGGATCACCGAGCGCGAAGAAGCATTCGACGATGATGACCTCCGCGATGCACAGGAGCACGCCTTCCGCGATCCCGCCGTCGTCGCGCTCGCCCAGAAACGCTTCATCCCCGTACGCCTCAGCCGCAGCAACTCCCGCGTCATGGAGGAAGCCCGAAAGCTCGGCCTCCCCGCCGACCACGGCCTCTACATCGCCATCCTCTCACCCGAAGGCAAGGTCATCGAGACCATCAACCCCGGCCAGGTCGCCGATCCCCAGGCGCTCGCCGTCCAGCTCCACACCGCCCTCCGCCGATACCTCGATGACCTCTACACCCAGCAACTCCAGCCCGTGATTGCCTCCAAGGAAGCCCCCAAGCAGGACATCCGCCGCGCTGTCCAGACCGTCTGGCGTCTCGGAATCCTCTCCGCCGACAAGGACTGCATCGCCCTCCTCGATCGCCCCGACCTCACCGCGGTCGAGCGTAGAAAACTCACCTCCATGCTCGGCGCCATGGCGACCCCCGCCTGCATCGAATCACTCCTCAACCTCGCCGCGAGCGGCGACAAGGATGCGATCGCCGCGCTCGCACAGGCTGAAGCCGCCGCCCTCGAAACCCTTCTCAAGGAACTCCCCCAGGCGGATGCAACCGCCGCCCCCACCGCTCGCCAGCTCGCTGCGTACCACGCTGCGTGCAGGATCGCCCGTACCCAGGCCAAGCCCGACACGTTCTGGAGCCAGGCGACATCACAGCAACGAGCCGAATCAGTCGATTCGCTCCGCCGCCGGGCCGAACCCATCCTCGAATACTGGAACGAAAACGCCGGCCGCTGGAGGTAAGACACCCTTACGAGAAACGACTCGACTTCGTCCCACGGAATTGCACACCTGTGCCGGTCCAAGTTGCGCACCCGATTTACCTTGTTCTTCCGCGGCATTTTGGTACCCTTCCTTCCTTGCCGGACGCACCCCTCTACGTACGCCAGCACAGAGAGAGAGAGAGAGAGAGAGAGAGAGAGAGAGAGAGAGAACCACAATCATGAGCCGTACCCCGGTTGTTTGCACCGTGATCGCCTCGGCCGCACTCCTGGCCGCTTCCGCCATCCTCACCGCCGGTCCTCTCGACCCGCCCGCGGGCCCGATCGCCCCGACCTACAAGACCCTCACCGAGGTCGAGCCCCGAATCGCCATCAACGCGACCAACACCCCCGGTTATGGCAACTCGGTCTACCGCATCGCGGCACGAGGGTCTTACTACCTCACAGGAAACCTCGCCGGCGCTGCGAGCAAGCACACCATCGAGGTCGAGTCCGATAACGTCACCATCGACCTCAACGGCTTTGCACTCACCGGCGCTGCCGGTTCCTTCGACGGCATCAACGTCCCCAACCCGCGCCGCGGCGTGGCGATCCGCAACGGGACAATCCGCGACCACGGGGCCAGAGGTGTATTCATGTCCAACACCTCCGCCGGAACGATTCAGGATCTGGTCATCTCCGGCAACACCCTCGACGGCATCTGGCTGGGCGCCAACTCGACCCTCGAGCGCGTGCGCTGCGTGGACAACATCCGTGATGGCTTTGTGCTCTCCGCGGCGAACGGATCGACTCTCACCGAATGCACCGCATCGGGCAACGACAACGGCTTCGAGAACCCGGGAGGAGAAATCATCTTCACGCGCTGCATCGCCCGCTCGAACTCGATCAACGGGTTCGAGGTCTCCACCGGCGGCCGCGCCCTGGACTGCGTCTCGGCGGCAAACGCCGGCGTGGGCTTCCAGGCCAACGGCAACCGCGTCACGCTCGAAGGCTGCAACGCCGAGTTTAATGGCGCCGGAGGGTTCTTGCTCCAGAGCCACGACAACGTCCTGACACGATGCATCGCCCGCAGCAACGGCCGCGGTTCAACCCCCGCCAGCGGCTTCCGCACCATCGCAGGCCAGGTGAACACGCAGTTCGCGGAGTGCCACGCAATCTACAACGGCAAGTCCGGCTTCGAGATCACCGCCATCCGCAATTCCCTGACCCGATGCACGGCCCTCGAGAATGGGGATGACGGCGTCGAAGCGTCCGGCGCACACGTCACGATCGCCGGTTTTCGCGCGGAAGCGAACGCCGCCCGCGGGCTCGATCTCGGCGCCGGCTCCGCCGTGGACTCCGCCGCCGTCCGCAACAACGACAGCGATGGCATCCGCATCAACGGCAACGGCAACGCCGTCATCCGCAACTCGCAGATCGTCGCCAACGGCGCGATCGGCCTGTCGGTCGGCAACGGATCGGTCGTCGAGGACTGCCTCATCCACCTGAACGTCAACCAGGGATGCATGGGCGTGTCGCTCTCCACCGTCAAGCGCTGCACCTTTGACACCAACGGCACCGCCGCCGGCAACCTGCACCCCAACCTGAGCTTCAGCGGCGGCGGAAACCTCATCGAGGACAACTACATCTTCAACGGCGATTCGGGAATCGTCATCTCGTTCGGGGGCGGCTCCATCGTCCGACGCAATATCTGCAACGGGACCGCGAACAACTACGGCGGCATCGTTGGCGGTAATCGGGTCGCCCCGCTCAACAACTCGGCGACCCTCACCACCACCAATCCCAACGACAACTTCAACTACTGACACCGCCCCCGACCCTTGATTTCAGCGTCAGAACGCCGCCGCGATTCCGGCCAGTCACTGCTTGGCCAGCACCGCCCCGGCCTTGTCCAGGTCGCCACGCAGCCGATCCATCGACGTGCGCAACTTGTCCAGCGAAGTCACGAACTCTCCGATCCCCTCGTCCTTGGCCCGCTGACCAAGCCCCGCCAGCGCACCCGCCGCGCCCGGGCCGCTCCACGCCTTCACCGCTTCCTCCTTGATCGCATCGAGCTTGTCCGCCAGCGCATCACGCTCCGACTGGCTCACTGTCGCCCAGTTCCAGCCCCCCATCTCGCTCGTGTCCGGAACCGTACCCTCCCGCAGCGACCTGGCGGCAATCTCAAAGTCGCTCTTGATCACCGCCGCCGAGTTCAGCAGCCCATCACCCTGCACCTCCGCGATCGCCTGCTGGATATCCGTCTTCCACGCCGCCTCCGCGAGCGATGGGTTCGACACCACGAACTCCGATGCCATCGCCGCGATCGCCGTCGCCACCAGCAGCTCGATGCTCGCCTTGCCCTCCCGCGTCAGCTGATCCGAGATCCGCAGCAACGCGGCGATCCGCTTGGCCGCCCCATCCTTATCCCCCGCCGCCAGCAGACGCGTTGCATCCGCCTTCAGAATCCTCGCGACCCTGCGCATCTTCCCAACGTGCGGCATCATCGCGTTCAAACCCTCCGACCAGTTCACCCCGAAATCGCACCGCTTCCATCCGCTCGCCACCACCATCCGCTCGATATCCCCCGCGTGCTCCGCGAGCTTCGCATCGACGTTCTGACCATTGGCGATCGAGTCCATCAACGGCTTGCCCAGCGTGTCGTACACCTCGATGTAGACATCCGCCGCATTCCCGCCACTCTCCGCGGGATCTCCGGCGGTCGGGGGCGGCGCATTCCCTCCACGCGCGGATCCACCGCCACCCCCAAGTCCCCCTTGCGGCTCGCACGCGCAGATCGCAGACATCGCCGCCGCCAACGCCAAACCAACCGCCACGCCGCATACCCGATTCATCATGATGCACACCCCTTCACCAGCCCCGCCCATCATCGGTGATACAAGCCCCCGCCGGCACGGATTCACCACCGGCCCCCCCGCGGTGAATCCCAGTGTACCGGCCCCGATTGTGCCCGGTCGGCGCACTCGATTACGCAATTAACCCTTCCTGAATCACCCCCCTTTCCGTATGCTGCCTTCACGCATCGACGCGGAGAGGATCCTGAAACATGAACCGTTCCACACTGCTCGCCACCATCGCGATCTGCATCACCACCATCATCACCGCCTCGATCCTTACGTACGCCGGCCCCCTCGACCCGCCCGCCGGCCCCATCGATTCCACGTACAGAACCCTCACCGAGGTCGAGCCCCGCACCCCCATCAACTCCACCACCACACCCGGCGATGCCGATTCCGTCTTCAAGATCATCAAGCCCGGCTCCTACTACCTCACCGGCCAGCTCACCGGCGCCAACGGCAAGATCGGCCTCGAGATCGCCGCCAGCAGCGTCAGCATCGACCTCCGCGGTTTCTCCGTCGTCGGTGTCAACGGCAGCCTCCAGGGAATCAGGACCACCGCCAACGGCAACGACGTCACCATCTCCAACGGCATCGTCCGCAACTGGGGCGGCGATGGCATGAACCTGATCACCGATGACAACTTCGGAGCGATCCTCACGAACATGCACTTCTCCGGCAACGGCAACGCCGGCTGCCGCGTCGACCTGGGCGCTGTGCTCTCGAGCTGCACCGCCAGCAACAACGGCGCAGAGGGCTTCGTCTCGACCGGCAACGCGATCTTCGAGAACTGCAGCGCCACCTCCAACGGCGAGGATGGCTTCGTCACCTACTACGGCACCGTCTTCCGCGATTGCTCCGCCCGCGAGAACACCGGCAACGGATACACCATCAACGAAAACTGCTCCGTCGAGAACTGCACCGCGTACACCAACGGCGCAACCGGCTTCGATGCGACCTTCGGCCTCACCATCACCAACAGCAGCAGCGTCGCCAACACCGCCGGCGGCTTCGACATCGGCGACGGGTCCATCATCACCCACTGCACTGCTCGTGACAACGGCGCCGACGGCATCACCATCACCAACGCCACGGTCGCCTTCGGCAACAACTGCTCCGGCAACACCGCCGCCGGCATCCGCGTCTTCGGCAACGACTCGCGCATCGAAGGCAACAACGCACGCGAAAACCTCCGCGGCATTGATGTCGACAGCGTCGGAAACATCATCATCCGCAACACCGCCTCCGGAAACACCACCGCCAACTACTCCATCGTCTCCGGAAACGTCTGCTACGTCGTCAACGCCGCCACCGCCGGCTCTATCGGAGGCTCCTCCGGCGGAACCCCACCCGGCAGCACCGACCCCTCCGTCAACTTCTCGTACTGATCGCCAAACAGCCCTGAGTCCGATGGTCCCGAGTCCTTTGTCATGCCCCCCCGACACAGGACTCAAAACCCCGAGGATCCAGGACTGTCCTCCGCCACACCTGGCCCCGCCCGCCTCATCCGGTACGCTGGAGCGGTGCCCCATGGCCACCTCCGGCAAGCTCACCTCCCTGCTCACCACCGCGCGACAGGATGCCGACCCCGCCGCGCGTGACCGCGCCTTCGAAGAACCCCTCCGCCTCCTCACCATCTTCGTCCGCTCCGGCATGGGCGATGCCCTCCGCCGCCATCGCGAATCCATCGATGTGTGCCAGTCGCTCGCCAGATCCTTCGTCGGCGATCTCCGGGATGGATAGCTCGAGTTTCCCACCGAGCCCGCCCTGATCGGCTACCTCCAGCAGATCGTCCGCACCAAGCTCGCCGAGCTCGCCCGCCACGACCGCGCAGTCAAACGCGGCGGCGGCCACAACCCCGCCGCGCTCAACGCCTCCCAGAGCGCCCACGCAAGCGATGCACCCATCGATCCCGCAGCCCCCGACTCCACCGCAAGCATGCTCGCCACCGGCAACGAAGCCGCCGCCAACGCGATTGAGCAACTGAACGCCGATGAGCTCGAGCTCATCCGCCTCCGCCGCTCGGGCATGGGCTGGGACCAGATCGCCCAGGGCATGGGCAAATCCTCCGCCGCGATCCGCCAGATCTGGACCCGCCTCCAGCGCCGCTTCGAACAATCCAGATAGCAAAAAGGACCGATGACTCGGTCCCTCATTTGCACATTGTAACCTGCCCTTTGAGTTCCTTATCCTCCGCGCTCCGCCTCCGTCGCCCGTCTCAACGTCTCCTTCTCGCGCTCGCTCAGCGAAGCCAGCCCCTCATTCCGCACCTTGTCCAGGATCCGGTTCACTTCCTCCTGGCTCGGAACCCCGCGACCCGTCAGTTTGCTCAACACCCCACCCCCACTGCCACCACCCCCACCACGCTTCGGCGCCGGCTGCAGCCGCGCCTTCGCCGTCCCGCTCTTCCTCGAATCCGTGAACACATCAAAGAAATCCGTCAACAGATGTGCTCGCCGAATGAAGAAGTACCCCGCCAGCGCCCCGCCGATATGCGCAGCCTCCCCGCCCGCGTTTCTCGCCCCGATCAGCACCGAGATGAAGGCGATCCCCACGTACCCATACGCGAACGTCCTGAGCTTCAGCGGGATCGGCGGGATCAGCAGATTCACCACCGCGTTGGGCGCGATGAACGCCGATGCCATGATCACTCCGAACACCCCCGCCGATGCCCCAATCAGAGGGATCTTCGACAGAATCGTCGAGGCATCCTCTGGGTAGAGCAGCCCCGGGATCCGGTACACCCCCGCCGAAGCCGCCACCGTCCCCAAGAGGTTCAGCGCCAGGTACATCAGCCCACCGAAGATCCCGCACACAAGGTAGAACGCCGCGTACTTCTTGAACCCAAGCTGCCGCTCCACCAGCTCTCCGAACATGTACAGCCCCAGCATGTTGAACACCAGGTGCATGATGCTGCCGTGCAGGAACTGGAACGTGATCAGCCGCCAGAACTCAAGGTGGTGACCATCGATCACGAAATACGTCGAGAAGTGCCCGTAGTTGAAGATGAACCCGCCCAGCGATGGCGACATCACCTGCAGCAGGAACACCGCGCAGTTGATGATGATGATCCACGTGTTGAACGAGACCAGCCGGACCCCATGCACCATCCGGGCCCGCTCATCATCACCGTAATACTGCCGGTCCGCAATCCCCATCACGCTCGCCTTCCTCTAAAGCCCCTCCCCGAGGGAGGGGTTGGGGAGGGTTGCCCCCATCCGCACCAATCCCCCCAATCCCATCGCCGACCCCAATACTCATCCCACACTCGCCATCCCCTCACCCCTCACTCGCTTTTCCTTCTCCCCTCACCCGCAACACCCCCAACACCCCCAACACCCCCAACACCGACTTCCCATCCATCAGCCCCCCCCGCTCGATCATCCCCATCACCTCTCCCACCTCTACGGTGTGAACGCTGATCCGTTCGTCCGCCTCCAGCTTCTGCTTCTCCAGCGTCAGATCCTCCGCCACAAACGCCCACATCAGTTCGTCCGAAAGACCCGGGGATGTATAGAAACGCCCCAGCGCCCGGATCCTTCCCGCGCGGTACCCCGTCTCCTCCACCAGCTCCCGCGCTGCGGTCGCCTCCGGAGCCTCACCGTTCTCCCTCGTCCCCGCCGGCAATTCCCATAGCCAATCCCCCAACGACACCCGCCAGTTGCGGATCAGCACGATCCGCTCCACCCCGTCATCCCCCCGCAGGATCGGCACGATCACCACCGCACCCGGATGCCTCACCACCTCGCGCACCAGCACCCGGCCGTCGGCCCCGCGATACTCCACCTGCTCGAAGTCAAACTTCGCTCCGCGATGAATCACGCGCCGGCTCATGTGCTCCTCCGAGCCCGGAATACCATTGCCCGCATCATTCATCGCAGACTAGGGTACTCCCCAGATGACCGCCCCGTTCGAGCCCTCCGCGACATCTCCCCGCGCCCAGGCACCCCGGGGCGATCGATCCCCCCTGCCCCTCATCCGGCTGGTCGATGTCCAAAAATCCTTCCCGCCCCTCACCGTCCTCGACGGATTCAACCTCGACATCTACCCCTCGCAGACCACCGTCATCCTCGGCCCCTCCGGCACCGGCAAATCCGTGATGCTCAAGCACATCGTCGGCCTCCTCCGCCCCGACTCGGGCCAGATCTACTTCGACGGCCGGCGCATCGACCAGTGGAACGAACGCGAGCTCAAGCCCGTCCGACTCCAGATCGGACTCCTCTTCCAGATGGGCGCCCTCTTCGACTCCATGACCGTCGAGGAGAACCTCGAGTTCCCCATGATCGAGCACACCACCCTCTCACCCGCCGATCGCAAGGACCGCGCCGCCCACGCCCTCGAGCTCGTCGACCTCGCCGATGTACAGGACAAGCTCCCCTCGCAGCTCTCCGGCGGCCAGAAAAAACGCGTCGCGCTCGCCCGCGCCATCGTCCTCCAGCCCCGCGTCGTCCTCTACGATGAACCCACCACAGGCCTCGATCCCATCCGCGCCGATGGAATCAACCAGCTCATCATCAAGCTCAAGGACCAGCTCAACGTCACCAGCATCGTCGTCACCCACGACCTCACCTCCGCGCGCAAGGTCGCCGATCGCGTCGTCATGCTCACCGGCGGCAAGGTGATCGCCGATGGCCCCTACTCCCACCTCGAACGCTCACCGGACCCCCGCGTCCAGCACTTCCTCCGCGGCGAGTACAGCCGCGAAGACGACACCGCCACCGAATCCACATCCATCGGCCAACGCCCCGCCCTCACCGATGTCATACCGTAACCCGCTTCCACTTGATGCCTCGATGCCTCCTGCCTCGATGCCTTCCTCTCCATCAACCTCTTTGCAATTCCCTCAACCCCCAGCGCACACCCGGATACCATCATGAAGGGCGCATCCAGAGACTTCCTCACCGGCCTCGTCGCACTCGCCGGACTCGCCGGACTCGGCAGCCTCCTCTTCATCTTCGGCGAGATCCGCGATCTGTTCGCCAAGACCTACGAATTCGAGTTCCGCATCGTCGAGGCCGCCGGACTCCGACCCACCTCCGATGTCGCGCTCCAGGGTGTCCGCATCGGCACCATCGTCTCCATCAGGAACGCCTACGAAGACCCCCTCCACGGCGTCGACGTCCGCGTCAAGGTCCAGGGAGATGCTCGCGTCCCCCGCAGCTTCAAGCTCTACATGGACAAGGGCTTTGTCGGAGATGCCGTCCTCGATTTCCAGATCCCAGATGGCGCCTCGCTCGCCCCACCAGACCTCATCCAGCCCGGTGAATACCTTCAGGGCACGCGCCAGGTTGACAGCCTCTTCAACCGCGTAGAAACCGCACTCTCCGCACCCCTCGATCGTCTCGGCAAGGCCGCCGATCGCATCGACAAGGTCGGCGCTGCCGCCGAAGACTTCTTCGCGCCACGAACCATCGACGATGTCAAGGCCGGCAAGCCACCCAACCTCGCCAGCACCGTCCAGCGCATCGACATCGCGCTCGCCAACGCCAACGCCTGGCTCGCCGATGAATCACTCCACAACGATGTCCGCGAGTTCGCCGCCGCCGCGAAGACCGCGATCGCCGATGTCCAGAAGACCTCGACCTCCCTCCGCGAGGCCGCCGACTCCGCCAAGGCACAGATCCAGATCCAGGGTGATAAGATCGGCAACGCCGCCGACCAGCTCACCGCACAGACCACCGCCACCCTTCAGAAAATCGACCTCGCCGCAGGCGAGTTCCAGAAACTCGCCGCTGGCATCAACAGCGGCGAAGGCACCCTCGGCCAGCTCGCCAAGAACCCCGACCTCTACAACTCCCTCCGCGATGCCGCGGTGCGCCTCGACCGCTCACTCACCGAACTCCAGTTGCTCATCCAGAAACTCAAGGATGAAGGCATCCCCATCCAGTTCTAATCCCCGCGCAGTCCGTACGCCGGAATCAGGAATCGGAAAGGAACCGACCCATGAGGATCCGCCCAATCCTGCTTGCATCCCTTACGTTGCTTGCCTGCACGCTCCCTGCCTGCTCCTCAACCTCAGGCTCATCAAACTCCACAACTACCGCCCCCGAAACCAACACCATCACCGGAGATGTCTCCACCACCGCCTCCGTCAGCCTCGATTCTGCCTACGCCGCCGCCAACGCCGCGATCGCCGAGCTCCAGTTCACCCCCATCCGCCAGACCCGCGATGCCCTCACCGGCAACGTCTCCGCCAAGACCGCCGACAACAAGACCGTTGACATCAAGCTCACCAAGAAGAGCGATGCCATCACCGAAATCAACGTCAACGCCGGCATCCTCGAGCGCAGCCTCTCCCAGACCGTCATGGAAACCCTGCGCCGCAAGATCGACTGAATCTTCCTCGCTGCCCGGTACTCCGGGGGAGGTGCCGGCCCTGCGAGGTGGAAGGGGCTTCCCGCTCTACTTCTCCTCCAAGGCTCATCCGGCCCCTTCCCCCGCTTCTGCACCCCATCGCTTCCTGCCCCAATGCCTGATGCCTTGGACAAAAAACAAACCGCCGCCGGCCCTCGCCGGCGGCGGTCATTACATTCACAAATCACCCAGGCACACCAACACATCCGGCCCTGATGCCCAGTGCCTTCTCTCAGCTGTACTTCTTATCCGCCACGTTCAACGAACGCCCGACCCGCCGCTTGCGGTTGATCATCTTGCGGCCGTTGGTCGTCCGCATCCGCGCCCGGAACCCCAGATTGCGCTTGCGCTTACGTTTGCTGATGCGGTGTGGATAATGCATTGAATCGACTCGCTTCCTGAATGCCAAACCCCCACCCGCCTCTGGGTAGGGTCACGATTCTAGCCATCTCCCCACCCGACGTCACCCCCTCCAACTTCACCCCCTCACCCCCACAATCTGGCCAGCTGGCTCTCTGCAATCTGGCCATCCGACGGGCCCCAATCTGGTCCGATGTCCAAAAATCCCCTTGGCACCCCCCCGCAACCCTGGTAGCCTCCCTGACATAACCTCTTTTCCCGCCGCCGCTTGCACACGCAATCCGGCACGGGATCAAAGGCCCCAGCGCTGCCTTTCATCTCCCGTCGGCGCCCAAAACCGCCGAAGATAAGAGACAGCACAGCCGGTCATGTGCGCAATGGCTCGCAGCTCGTCGTCCGGGGAGGACGAGCATCGAGCCTCCGCGTCCTGGATCGGTGCGTTTCGTCCCGCACCCGCCCCGCGGCCCCACACCCTCACCGTGGCGGCCCAATCTGTACGCCGGAGAACCCATGGATCCATCCATTCGCGCGCGAGCCCAGGGAGCCCTCGGCTATACCTTCAAAAACCCGGATCTCCTCGACATCGCCCTCACCCACGCCTCCTTCGTCGAGGCCCGCATCCACTCCAACGAACGGCTCGAATTCCTTGGCGATGCCGTCCTTGGCCTGGTCGTCTGCCAGCGCATCTTCGAACGCTACCCCGCACTCCTCGAAGGCGAGATGACCAAAATCAAGTCGCTCGCGGTCTCCCGCGCTACCTGCACCCAGATCGCCCGCCAGCTCGGCTTGGGCGAATTCCTCGTCATCGGAAAGGGAATGCTCAACGGCGAAGGCATGCCCGCCTCACTGCTCGCCGCCGTCCTCGAATCACTCATCGGCGCTGTCTACCTCGACGGCGGCATCGATGCGGCTCGCCAGTTCATCGATCCCCTTGTCGATCCACTCATCGAACAGGCCGCCGCCAGCGGTCACCAGCAGAACTTCAAGTCCGTCCTCCAGCAATACTCGCAGCAGGAGCTCGGCCAGACCCCCAGCTATCGCGTCCTCGATGAGAAAGGGCCCGACCACGCCAAGTGCTTCAAGATCTCCGTCGAGCTCGGCGGGGAGCGCTACGAGTCCTCGTGGGGCCAATCCAAGAAGCGCGCTGAGCAGATGGCCGCCCTCAACGCCCTCCGCGCCCTCAAAGTCGTCGAAGATTGCCCCGACGGCCACGTCCGAGTCGTCACCCCCACCCCCACCCCCACCCCCACCCCCCCCCCCACGATGACGCAACCAACACCCCCAACCACAACCACACCCACAACCAACGGCGCGGCTCACCACGCCACCGACAAGTAGTTCCTATCTGGCCATCTGGCCCTCTCCCCCCCCACTCACCCTGTCCGTATCCCTCTTCAAATACCTCGCCCCCAACATCCACGCAATCCCCCCCGCCACGATCATCCCCGCGCACACGAAGAACGAGATATCCCAGCTCCCCGTCCGGTCCTTGATCCATCCCATCAACGGCGGCGAGATCGCATCGCCCAGCGTGTGAATCAGGAAGATATTGATCGCGAACGCCGATGCCCGGATCCCCGGATGCGTCACGTTCGCCAGCACCGTGTTCGTCGGCCCCGTCCCGATGAACAAAAAGAACATCCCGATGAACATCATCCACCACGCCATCGGGTACGGCGCATACAGCGACAGCACCACGAACGGCGCTGAGATCAGCATCCCGATCCCCGACACCAGGAAATAGGATCCGCCCCACCGCGCCCGCAGCCGGTCCGCCAGGTACCCACCCGCAATGGTCGCCGTCAGCCCCGCGACCACCGTGATCGCGCCGAACACCATGTTCACGTGCGCCAGCTTCTCCATCCCCATCTCGCCCGGCGCTCGCTCGCTCGCGAACTTCGGCATCCAGTACCCGATCCCACCCACCGCGAACGTCATCGCCGTCATCCCCACCGTGTTGTAGACAAACGAAGGCGTCCGCGCCAATACCGCGCAATCGCGCAGCCGCATCTTCCGCGATGCCTCCACCTTCGCATCCGCCACCCCATCAGCAAGCCCCCTCGCCGGCTCGCGCATGAAGAAGCACACCACCCCCAGCGCCAGCCCCGGCGCCATCATGATGATGAACGGCCCGTGCCAGCTCCCCCACGCCTTCGCCAAGACACCCCCCAAGAGATACCCAAGCGCGCTCCCCACCGGGATCGCCACATAAAACCACGACAGCACCGCCCCCCGCTTCGACACCGGGTACAGGTCCGAAATGACCGTGGGCGCGATCGGCCCGTACGCAGCCTCACCCAGCCCCACGAACACCCGGCACGCCAGCAGCATCCCGAACGTCCACGCGATCCCCGATGCACCGGTCGCCAAACTCCACGCAATCACCCCCAGCCCGATGATCACCCACCGCCGCCACCGGTCTCCCATCCACCCGAACACCGGCGCTGCCACCATGTACGTCACCAGAAATGCCGTGCTGAGCAGCCCCAGCTTGAAGTTGGCCGCCGGATCCGCCCCCTCTCCCACTCCGAAAAACTCCTCCCCGATCTCCGGCGCCACCGCCGCCAATATGTACCGATCGATGTAGTTGAACAGGTTGATCAGAAGCAAAAGCACCAGCGCTCGCCGCGCCCCACTCGCTACCCCAGTTGGGAGCTCGATGCCTTGATGCCTCGGTGCCTCGATGCCTTCTTCTCCGTCACAACGTTCTCTTCAAGAACTCCACCTGCGCGTTCTTCGCATCGTTCGCCACCCGCCCGAACCCAGCGTGCTCCTGCGGCGCACCCGTCTGGGGCCACGTCATCACCTCGATCATCGCAGCATCCGCGCCCGCTTGCACGTAATGTCTCTTCAGCCGCTCAACAAACACCGCCATCCCCTTCCACGGCACCACCATGTCCGCCTCCGAATGCAGCACCAGCAGCGGGATCGGCCTCATCCCGCCCATGTGCTGCATCGGATCAAGCCCCGCGACCCGCGCTGGCGCATGATCCACGATCCACCGCTCCGCTCGCGGAACCCCCGCCTTCTCCGGGAAATACAACGCCTCCAGCCAACCCGTCGTGCATTCCACCGCCGCCGCACGAAATGGATGTGGGGGTTGCGGATCGCACAGCCTCCGTAACGCCGCCATCCCCCCCGCCGACATCCCACCGATCCCCATCCGCGATTGATCAAACAACTCCCCGTGCTGCGATGACTTCAGCGCGGCAAGCACCAGGTCGATCTCGCCCACCACCCGTTCCAGCACATCCAGCGTGTGCAAGGGCGACTGCATCTCCTCGTCGTACCGCTCACCATGCCCCGGCAAGTCGATCGCGATCGCCGCGATCCCAGCCCGCACCCACCGCAGATATCGCCCCGGATCCAGCTCCTTGTTCACCGTCCGCCCGTGCATCCAGAACATCACCGGCGCAGGCTTCTCCCAGTCCGGATGCGCCAGCAGCGTCGGCACAGCCATCGCGCCCAGCCGCACCGACCGAGCCCGGTTCGCCAAATCTCTCGGAAACTGCGCAAACCGCTGATCCATTCACCAGCAATGTAGCGCCAATCTCCCTCGGCTCCCTGTCCTCCGGGATAAGGCATAGTGAAAGCTTCAGAATCTACAGTCCTCTACCTCTCCACCGCTCCGTCACTTCGTCTCACCGTGTCTCCGTGTCTCCGTGTCTCCGTCTCTCCGTCTCTCCGTCTCTCCGCGACTTCTTTCTCTCCGGCTCTCCCGGCACCCCCCTGAACGGATACATCACATGCACCCCGAACGACTCCGGGATCCGGTACCCCACCAGCCCATACCGCTTCGGCAGTTCTCCCCGCGGGAAATACGCCGTCCCGAAGAGCAGATCCCAGATCGGAAAGATCCCCGCGAAGTTCTTGTCGATCCCCTCCGCATCCGAAGTGTGATGCCACCGGTGATACGCCGGGCTCACCAGCACCCATCGCAACGGCCCGAAATCCCACCGCACGTTCGAGTGCAGGAACATCACGTAGAACGAAACCAGCGGCACCACCGTCACGATCGAGATCGCCGAGAACCCCAAAAGCACGATCGGCAGAATCTGACACGATCGCGTGATCAAATCGTTCAAGGGATGCACCCTCGAGGAAGAGATCCAGTTCATCTCCTCCGGCGAGTGATGGATCGCGTGGATCCTCCACCACGATCCCATGTGCAGCCCGCGATGCGTCCAGTAGTCCACAAAATCCGTCAGGATCAGGATCTCAAGACACTGCAGCCACACCGGCTGCCGCGCCAAGGGCCCATACCCCTGCGTCAGGATCTCCTTCGGAAAGTTCGAAGGCCCGATGCACAGCACCACCACCAGTGCCAGCGCTGCCAGCACCGCCGCCGTAACGCATCGCGTAAGCAGCGGAGTCGCGAACCAGTACGCGATATCCAGCCACAGCTCCCTGCGAAACACCAACGGCTGCCGATGCGCCGGCGCCAACTTCTCCGCCGGCGTCAGCACGACCGCACAGATCACCCCCAGCGCCAGCGTCGCCCCTACCGCCTCCAGCCCCGGAAACAGCGGCCCGACCATCCCAAAGAACTCACTCGCCGTCATGCCCATCCCCCACAGTCGCACGCCTCCATATCAACCCTCGCCTCGATGCCTTGATGCCTCTCTTCTCAACACCCCTCCTCGAACGCCTCCACAAACGCATCAAAGTCATCCGTATCCACAAACCCGCTCACATCAAAGTCCGCCGTCGGCGAGCCCGCCTCGAACGCCTGCACAAACGCATCAAAGTCATCGGTATCCACAAACCCCGTGTCATCAAAGTCCGAAGGGCACGGCGGCGTCAGCTTGTTCTTGAACAAGTAGTTCGGCTTGTTGTCATCCCAGTTCGTCACCGCCAGATCCAGCGATCGCGATTCCACGTACGCGATCCGCACCTCCGTCACCGGCGCGGCATCGATCGCCACCCACCCCAGATCCGTGTTCGCCACGTACTGATTCGCCAGGAGCTGCACCCCATCCCGCACCACGCTCAGCACCTGCTGCACCGGCTGCTTGGGTAGGTAGAACAGCTTCCTCGAGCCCGCCGGCGCGATAACCGCCTCGCGCACCTTCAGCCCGTTGCGATCCACATCACCCAGGCACAGCTTCTCCACCGTGCTCGTCGTGTTGCTCATCCACGTCGCCGCAGCCGCGAACCCCGTTCCGTTGTTCAGGAAGTATCGCGTCCTTCCAAACCATTCCCCCGTGCACAGGTCCAGATCCCCATCGTTGTCGATGTCCCCCAGCGTCACCGCCGAAGTGAACCCATCGTTATACGTCCAGTTCGCCGCCGTGTTGAAGAACCCCGCCGCGATCCCGTTGTACTGACGGAACCGCCCCGATCCCCCGAAGATCTGGTTGTTGTCCGCCGTGATCAGATCCACCCGCCCATCCCCCGTCACATCACCCGCGGTCGCCATCAGGCAGAACTGCGCTGCCACATCCGAGGTCGCCCACGCCGGCGTCGCCGTCAGCGTCGTCCCCGTGTTCCGGTAGATATGCGTCTGGCTGTTCGATCCGCACATCGCGAGGTCCAGCAGACCATCCCTGTCCGCATCGATCCACACGCAGTTGTTGTAGTTCCGCGCGGATGAAGTCTGCCACGTCGGGCTCGCCGCCAGCGTCGTCCCGATGTTCGCATACACCACATTGATCGCCGGGATGTTGTCATACGCATCCCCGCTCGCCAGTGCCAGATCCGGCCGCCCATCCCCGTTCATATCCCCGAACGCCACCCCGAACGTGTCCGGCCCGATCGATGACTGCCAACCCGCCGTCGTGCTCGGTGTCCCGTTGTTGTTGAAGTACACCTTCGCGCTCTTCCCACCCTGCGGCAACAACACCGCGACCCCGATATCCGGCCACCCATCCCCGTTCACATCCGCGATGTCCAGGTGCCCGTTGTACGCGATGTCCGCCGACTGCCACCCCGGCGACGACTGGAACGTCCCCGCCCCCGTGTTGTAATACGCGACCACCCGCTGTCGCGAGATGTCGTTCCCGTTGGCGACCACCAGGTCCAGCCACCCATCCAGGTTCAGATCCACCAGCGCCCCGCCCGTCGCAACCTGCATGTCCCCCGACGACCAGTCCGGGTTCACGGTGTACACCTGCGCCCTGCCCACCGTCGCCGACAGACACACCGCCGCCACCATCACGCAGCTCTTCATCGCAACTCCTCGCACCCCTCATACAGAGCCGAGCGGCGCAAACCGCCGGTTCCCAAGCCTACCAGATTCACCCCCGCCCACAAGCCCCTTCTCCCGTCCGACTTCCAATGCCGGTCGCAGCTCAAAAACCCCTATATTCTCTGTATGTTTTTGATCCAACCACATCCGCACAAGGCGTGATTTTTGCCCCCCGCTCGCCTATACTTCCAGCCACGAAAACCGGCCCCTCTTCGCGCCGGCTCGAAAGGACTTTTCCGCGATGGATGAAGCCCAAAACCGCCCCGACAGCGGCAACGGATTCCCTTCAGATTCCCCTACCACACCCCCCGGCGGTCACGTCCTCGACCACGACATCCGCCAGGAACTCCAGGACAGCTACCTCACCTACGCGATGTCCACCATCATGGACCGGGCCCTCCCCGATGTCCGCGATGGCCTCAAGCCCTCCCAGCGCCGAATCCTGGTCGCGATGAACGACCTCAATCTCCGCCCCGGACGAAAGCACCTCAAGTGCGCCAAGATCGCCGGCAACACCTCCGGCGACTATCACCCCCACGGCGAAGCCATCGTCTACCCCACCATGGTCGGCATGGCCCAGAAGTGGCGCATGCGCGTCCCCCTCGTCGACCCCCAGGGCAACTTCGGCTCCATCAACGGCGATCCCCCCGCCGCCATGCGGTACACCGAAGCCCGCATGACCCACGCCGCCGTGGACATGCTCGCCGACCTCAAACTCGACACCGTCGACTTCCAGCCCAACTACGACGATCGACTCCTCGAGCCCACCGTCCTCCCGGGACGCTTCCCAAACCTCCTCATCAACGGCGGCATCGGGATCGCCGTCGGCATGGCCACCAGCCTTCCACCCCACAACCCCCTCGAGATCTTCGACTCCATCATCCGCACCCTCGACAACCCCCAGATCACGCTCGCCGAGCTGATGTCCGACATCACCGACGACGCCGGCGCCGTCACCTTCCACGGCATCAAGGGCCCCGACTTCCCCACCGGAGGCGTCATCCTCGGCCGCCGCGGCATCATCGAGGCCTACGCGACCGGTCGCGGCCGAATCTCCGTCCGCGGAACCTGCCGCATCGAGCCCATCGAGGGCAAGAACGATCGCCAGCAGCTCGTCATCGACGAGATCCCCTACAACAGCAGCCAGGAACTCCTCCTCAAGAAGATCGTCGAGGCCTACGAAGAAGACAAGATCCCCGACATCTCCGATGTCCGCGATGAATCCGGCCGCCAGGCCCCCACCCGCATCGTCATCGAGCTCAAGCGCAACGCCGACCCCGCCGTCGTCGAGAAGCAGCTCTACGAGTTCACCAGCCTCCAGGACACCTTCAGCATCATGAACATCGCGCTGGTCAACCGCCAGCCGCGAACCCTCGGCCTGCTCGAGCTCATCAACCTCTACATCGACCACCGCCGCGAGGTCATCCGCCGCCGCACCGCCTACCTCCTCCGCGAGGCCAAGAAAAAGGCCCACATCCACGAGGGCATGATCTACGCCGTCTGCGACATCGATGAGGTCATCCGCATCATCCGCTCCAGCCGCACCCGCGATGAGGCCATCGCCCGCCTCATGGAGCGCCGATTCCGCATCCCCCACTCCCACCAGCACTACGCCGCCCTCCCGCAGCGCCTCAAGAACGCGCTCGCCGCCGCCGAGGAGACCGGCGGAGTCGAGCTCACCCGCATCCAGGCCGAGACCATCGGGGCGATGCGCCTCATCCAGCTCGTCGGCCTCGAGATCGAACGCCTGGTCAGCGAGTACAACACACTGATCGCCGAGATCGAGGACTACGAAGCCATCCTCGCCAGCGAGTCACGCGTCCGGGCGATCATCAAGGATGACTGCCTCGAGATGCGCTCACGCTACGGCACCGGCAAGCTCGCCGAGCGCCGCACCCGCATCGACGATGCCGATGCCGACATCGCGATCGCCGAGCTCATCCCGCGCGAGGATGTCGCCCTCACCATCAGCCACGCCGGCTACGCCAAGCGCGTCCCCCTCGACACCTACCGCTCCCAGGGACGCGGCGGCAAGGGCATCCGCGCCTCCGACACCAAGGATGACGACTTCATCTCCCACCTCTTCGTGGCGAGCACCCACGACGACCTCCTCTGCTTCACCAACACCGGACGCGTCTTCAAGATCAAGGTCTTCGAGGTCCCCGAGATGTCGCGCACCAGCAAGGGCCGCGCCATGGTCAACCTCCTCGACCTCAGGCCCGGTGAACGCACCTGCGCCTACCTGGCCGTGAAAAACTTCGAGGAAGGCTCCAACTACCTCACCTTCGCCTCCAAGGGCGGCATCATCAAGCGCACCGCCCTCAAGGACTACCGCAACATCTCCAAGGCCGGCCTGATCGCCGTCGGCCTCAAGGAGGGCGATCAGCTCCTGGATGTCACCCTCACCGATGGCAACGACGACATCATGCTCATCACCGCCGATGGGATGTCCATCCGCTTCGATGAACGCGATGCCCGACTCATGGGCCGTAGCGCTGCCGGCGTCAAGGGCATCGAGCTCTCCGATTCCGACAGCGTCATCGGTGTCGTAAGGATCGCCATGACCCGCTCCGGCGATGATGAGAACAACCCAGGCAAGACCGAGGACACCACCGCCTGCCTCCTCACCATCACCGAGCACGGCTACGGAAAGCGCACCCCCGTCGATGAGTATCGCGTCCAGTCCGAGGACGGTTCCGTTCGCTCTCAGTCCCGCGGCGGCAAGGGTCGCGTCGACATCAAGGTCGTCGAGAAAAACGGCCGCTCGGTCGCCGCTCTCCTCGTCCACCCCGGCGATGGCCTGGTCGTCATCACCAAGGGCGGCCAACTCGTCCGCACCGCCAGCGATTCCATCCGCGAGGTCGGCCGCGGCTCCCAGGGTGTCCGAGTCGTCACCCTCAACGACACCGATCGCGTAATCTCGGCGGCCGTAGCGCCAGAGGAAGCAGCAACACCGCCATCGGATCAGCCGCCCCCGCCGCCGACAGATCAGCCAAGCGCAACCTGACATGTTCGCTGGACCTTGCAAGGCCCAGCACCCCGACCGACATCCCAAGGTACTTGACGGTGTGGCCGTTCAGCGTTGCAGAGTCCTGAACGGGTTTGGGGCAGGTTGTCAAGGGCTTGAAGGCCCTCGAAACACACAAATTTGTGCTTTCGGTGGGAGCCGGGGTGGATTTATTCCGGTTTTGAGGCACATTCCGATCAGGAAAGCCGGGAAGGGACGACCGGCTGTGCGGGGTGTCGTAGCCTCGCACGAGGGGAAGTCGGGGGTAAAGCCCATGATGGGCGGAGTAGTTATGAGCGCCTTGTCGCGACAGCCCGAGTCGCCGTTCGCCATTGCGGACTGGCACGCGGATATTACGCAGCTGCTGGATGAGCACCACCTGGTCGCCGTCTCGCACTTCCCGCGTCGCAGGCTCCACTTTGCATCCTCGCTGGCCCGTTTCCTCGGGAGCCTGCGAGATGCCGAGGTCTGCAATCTCTACGGACGGTTCATCGGAGACCTTGACACCTTCTGCAATCAGCTCGAGCAGGCCCTCCCTGGGCCGGCGTTGGAGCGTCGCATCGATGGCCCTTCGGGGATCGCCTCGCTCCTGCGACACCGGCACACGTTCCGGGGAAAGCCGGCGAGCAAGTACAGGTACTACATCTGGCACGATGCGGATCACCTCTTGGCGAACAACCGCAAGCTCTTCGGCCGCCTGGTCGATGCGCTCGCGGGTGTCGCGGCCGAGTCCGAGTACTGCGATGACGATCTGCTCCTGATCCATCGGTCGGTGTTCGTCGGCGGTCCTTCGCTGGATCTGTACGCCGAGGATCCCAAGGGCCAGTTCCAGAGCTGGGCGATGGATGATGGACACGATGAACCGTTCTGGCAGGTGGTGACGGGGATCGAGCGCCCGCCGGTGCTGCGATATTCGATCGACCTTCTGGGCCAGGAACGACACTGATCCAGATCACACGAGCCTCAGCAGACGAGGTTTCAGGAGAACGGTTCGCGGAAGGGGGTGCCCGAAAGGGCTCCGCGGACCAGCAGAGATAGGAAGCCGGGCCTGCGCCTTCGGGCGGAGGCCCGGTTCTTTTTTTCGAAGTGACGGAGTGACGGAGACGCGGCGTCAGGATTTGCGCATGACGCCGCCCCGGATGTCCGTGGATATCCGGGGCGGCGATGGTGTTGCGTGATGAATCAGTTGTCGGCCTTGGTCGCCGGGGGCTTGGCGTCGGCCGGCGCGGGTTCATCCGGCCTCGGCACGAACGCCATCCGCTGCTGCGGGTAGTCGAAGACCAAGATGAAGGGTTCAAGAAGTTTGCCGCCGATGTTGCCGAGGGTGCCGGCATCGTTCATGGCATCCTTGCCAGGGAGGGCGAGCGTTGCCTGGATGTTCTCGAAAGTCTTGCCGCCCAGCTCGATGGTCTTGATGATCCCGGACTTGGCGGGAATCAGCCCGCCGACGCCGCCCATCATGGATTCTTCGACCTGGCGATCCTCGAGCATCTTGTACTTCTCGACGGCGGGCGCATGCACCGTGATCCAGCTGCTCGCCGCGCCGGTATCGAGCCGGAAGTAGCCCTCGTGGCCCTCCATTTTGCCCTTGACGGCGGGATGGCGACCGTAGAGCAGGATGTCGGTCCACTCACCCGATGCGAGCTTGTACGTGGCGGGATCGTGGAGTTCGATGGAGTGGATGTTTTCATCGATAACGGCGACCGATCGGCTGAGGACGCCGAAGCCGATGATGCCGGCGATCTCGACGCCCATGTACTGCTTGAGCATGGAGAGATCGATGCCGACCATGGTGGGCTTGTCGATGGTGAGTGGCCCGACGGTGAGTGAGGCGGGCTGGTAGAAGTGGCCCTCGACGGTGCCGCCGACGCCGCGGACGGGAACGTTGCCGACCTTCTCGAGCTTGAGCTTCTCTGCGGCGGCGGTCGAGAGGCACTCGGAACCGGCGCCGGTATCGAAAATGAACCAGCCAAGATCCTCGCCGTTCACGAGCGCCTTGATGAGGTGATGGCGGGTGGGGGCGAGCTTGACATCGATCTTTGTTGAAACGGCCGGATCGAAGCGGAAATCGGTGGGGAGCGTAAGGATGGGCGCGTAGGGGTTGCGGATGAAGGTCGGGGCCGCGGAGATCTCCTTGAACTCGTAGGTGGTGGGCTGGCCTGCCTCGTTGCTTTCGACGATGCGGCGCGGCAGCTTGGCGCTGGCAAACTCGGCGTAGTCGGTGAACTCGATCGCCTCCTCTCCGACCCCGCCGGCGATCGTGACCTTGCGGAGTTCTCCGCTGACTGAATCGATCTGGATGGCGCCGTGGATGGGAGTGCCGGGCCGGGTGTAGGTGAGGGCGATCTGGGAGTCGGAGGTGTTCTTGGAATCCAGCTCGTATGTCAGGCCGGTCTTGGGGGAGAGCCAAAGTCCGGTCACGAACTCGGCGCTGACGAGCCGGGAATCTCGCTCGGTGAGGGAGGCGATCCGCGGGATCCCCGTCTCGGTGCGTTCCCACACGGTGGTTCCATCGAAGGCCTGCAGGATGGGGATGCGGGCGGAGACCTCGATGATGAACTCGCCGGTGGGCGCAAAGAGCAGGCTGGCATCACCGGCCAGGCCCAGCGCGGTGCTCGAGCCGCGCATCACGATGCCGCTGGACTGCTGGGCGAGCGCGGGGTAATTGATCCCCTTGCGCGCGATCTGGAGCGCCTCGGCGGCGGTGTCCGGTCCGGGGATTGCTTCGGTGTAGTAGGCGGAGCTGGGGGTGCGGGGGGTACGGGGGATACGGGCATCGGCGGCGATCGGGCAGGATCCGCAGATGATCGCGATCGCAAGGGATGCCTTGACGAGGGGGCGGGTGACATGGTTCGTTGCACGGTTCATGACGATTCCTTTCTGCGCGAGGGCCCTGCCGCCTTGCGAGGCATGGCCTTGGCGCGTGTCTTCTCCCGCACGGGCGTCATGACAAAGGTCGCCGCGTGCAGCTGCGCGCCCTCGCGGGGTCGCGCATCCTGAAGAATCCCCAGCACACGTTTCCAGCAGCGGTTGATCTCGGCGAGCTCATCGGGCGTGACCCAGCCCTTGGCCCGGCCGCTCCAGGTGTTGCGGTGCTCACCCTCGGGCTTGACCAGACCATCCTTGAAGGCGCGGGCGAAGTCACGGTGGGCAAGCCGCATCATCGAGCCCGAAACCTTGATGATCGCCCGGCCGACGGTGGGTCGGGCGGTGTCGTAATAGATGCGCAAAGGGCGGGCGATGACGTCGTACAGAGCACCTGCGCGGCGACCGGTCGGCACTTCTCCGACACGGGAGAGCAGGCCGACGCGCTCCATAAGCCGGATATGGAAGTAAAGAGCATCGGCGGGCCGGCCGAGCATGTTCGCCAATTGCGAGATGGACAGGGGCCCGGCGGAGTGGAGGGCATCGGCGATCTCCTGGCGGACGGGAGAGACCAGGGCGCGGATCTGGCGGGGCTCTGTGATGAGCCCGGGCGCGGCCATGTCGGGCGGTATCTCCGCGCCGCGGCGGCTGGGAGGGGTGGTGGAGGTGTCGGGGGGCATCCGTGTCATTATTTGAACTTTTGTTGTATTTTTCAAGTATTGGGTTTCACGAATTCCAGGAGAATATGGCCGGGGTGGACGCCCACAACGGGAATCCGGCAGTCCCTCCTTCTCGGTTCGCCGCCCGGGAACGTGGGGTTGCGTCGATCCAGACCGGGATGCGAACCTGGTGCGGATCCCGGCCGGCGGGTCAAGGGTCATCAATTCGTGGAACTGGCCGACAGCGCGGCAAGATAGTGAACCGGGCGATGCATAGGTAAGTAGAAGGTTCAGCCAGCAGATCGCTGTGGAGGTTCCATGTCGGCCATCTCGCTCATTGGTCAGGTCGCCTGGCTCATCCTGCCCTGCTGCCACACTTGCCAACCCGCGGAACAGCCATCGGAGACTCCGAAGGTGATGAGCCGCACCGACGGGGAGAGGATCGCCTGGCTCGGCCAGCACGCGATCCCCTTACGATCGATCGATCCGGAGGAGGAGGATTTCAATGATCTCGAGCCGCTGAAGGCGGCGATCGGGAATGCCCGGATCGTGGCGCTGGGCGAGCAGACGCACGGTGATGGCGCGACGTTCCTGGCCAAGTGCCGGCTGGTCAAGTTCCTGCACCAGGAGATGGGGTTCGATGTCCTGGCGTGGGAATCGGGGCTGTACGAATGCCGGGAGATGGACCGGGCCCTGGCGGATGCATCCATCCCGGTGGTAGAGGCTTCCCAGCGCGGCGCGTTTGCGATCTGGACGCTGAGCGCGCAGGCCCAGCCTGTGTTTCGGTATTGCCGGGAGACCTTCAAGACCGATCGCCCGCTGGAAATGGCAGGGTTCGACCATCAGTTCTCGGCCGCGACGGAGCCGCCGCATTGGCTCACGGGGATCGTGGAGTTCTTTGATGCGGCGGATCCGGGGATGCTGCCGGCGGACCTGCGGTCCGCCTTCGTGCCGCTTGGAACGGGCAGGGCGTTCTCGCAGCACGCGACCGGCGCGGACATCCGGGAGTTGCAGATGCAGTGGAAGCGCCTGCCCCCGCTCTTTGAGTCCGGGCACGAGAAGCTGGTCGGCAAGCACGGCGCGGCCGAGGTCGAGTTCATGCGGCGAGCCACCGACGATGCGATCATCTCGCTGGAGTGCATGGCGCAGTACAGGGAATCCAAGCGGGATGTCGTCTTGAGGGAGGATCCGAACCTGCGCGACCGGCGGATGGGAGAGAACCTGATCTGGCTGGCGAACGAGCGATACAAGGGGCGGAAGATCATCCTGTGGGCGGCAACCATGCATCTGGTGCGGAAGGCATCCGCGATCGAACTGCCGGCGGACTGGGGCATGAGCTACCAGGATGTGGTGACGATGGGTGAGGTTGCCGATGCGACGTTGAAGGAGCAGATGTACATCGTCGGATTCGTCGGGCATGACGGGCGGGCGGGGCTGGTGACGATGGGGAGATACACGTGGCCGGTCGAGCCAGCGCCGGCGGGATCGCTGGAGGCGATGTGCAAGGCGACCGGCAAACAGCTGATGTTTGTCCCGCTCCGCGGACAGCCCGAGGGTCACTGGCTGCGGGGGTCGATCTCGGCGCGGCCGCTGGGGAACTCCGACATGCTGACGGACTGGTCACGGCAGCTGGATGCCTTCGTGTACACGGAGAAGCTGTTCCCGAGCACGAAGGAGAACTACCTGCCCGCGGAGGCGATCGTGACGGTGGATCCGTGAAAGGCCGGACGCGGATTCTTGTGGATGATGCGGATTCAAGCGGCAAAGGGCAAACAAGAAGACTCTACTCGCACGGGAAGGCGTAGAGGGAGCCTTCGATGCCTCCGATGACCAGCGTGGATCCATCGGGGTTGCTGTGATCGATCGCGGGCCCCGCGGCGAACCCGGTCTGGAGTGCGCTACCATTGGCGGGTGGCACCCATCTCCAGACGATGGCGCCTGTGCCGCGATCGAGTGCGAGCAGGCCGGGTTCGTGGCGGATCATGTATCCCGCCGAACCCACCGCGCCCGTGTAGAGGCGCTTCTGCGTGATCGCCGGTGTGCCCCAGGGACAGCCGTAGACATCGGTTCGCCAGATGACCCGGCCATCCGCGGGATCAAAGCACGTGACACGGCGAAGGTCCGATGAGCCGATGTAGAGTCGGCCATCGGAGGGCGCGGGGCTGACCGCGACCGATTCGACCCACGAGCCCCAGAAAAGCTGACGCCACTGCGAAGTTCCATCGATGCGGTTGAGGGATCGCAGCACACTGCCGCGATTGCCGACGATGATTCGATTGTCATGGACCGTCGGCGCTGTCGTGATTGTCCCCTTGGTGTCGTACGTCCATGCGAACGCGCCGGTCTCCTGATCGAGGGCATACAGCGTGCCATCCCAGCTTGCGGCGAGCACGTGATTCCCGCTGGGGACGGCATCGGCCCGGATGCGGCCGCGGGCCTGGATGCGCCAGCACTGCGTGCCGCTCGCCGCATCGATCGCGTGGAATCCACCATCGGCAGCGCCGATGAAGATCGTCGAACCGATCAGCACGGGCCGCGGCGCCCGGTAGTCATACTCGTAAACGCCGGGATGGGGAAGGATGCGCGGGATCTGGGCATCCCCAAGGTCGTATCGCCACATTTCCCTGCCGCTATCCCGGGCGAGCCGGTAGACATGGCCGTTGTCGGCGGTGAAGAAGACCGATGAATCGGTGGCGAGCGCCTGGCCATGGATGGGCCGGCCGGCGCTGAACGTCCAGGCGAGCTTGCCCTCGCCGATGCTGATCGCCTGGAAGACTCCACCCGTGGTGCCGACATACGCGATGTGATCCCGGATCTCGACCGGCGCGTAGATGGGAGCTCCCAACGCGAGCTTCCACTTGGGACCAGGGCCGGCGGGCAGATCGGGGATGGGCGCTTCGGCGGGGAGTGAGTCGGTGCGTTCGAGCGTGATGGGGACCTTGGCCCCGCTGAGCGTGCCCTCCAGCTTGCCATCCTTGAGCATCACGGTGAGGCCGAAGCCGCTGGCGGTGTAGCTGGCGGTGTCCGCTGCACCGCTCCCGGGATCCCGGGTGATCGTGCCGGGGAGATCCATGTTGTAGACGTTGAGGACTGGCTGGGTGATGGTGGCGATCAGCTCGCCCTTGTCGTTGGGGTGGATGTCAAAACCGATCTGGACGCGATCCTGAGGGAAGCCGACGGTGCCGAGCCACTTGCCTTCGATGGGGTCGGGCGTGGCGGCGGGTTGGGCGGTGAGGGCGAGGAGGAGCGGAATGAGCATGGCGGGGCTCCGGGCGCGCGGATTGACCGTTCCCACGGTCGGATGGGAATGGGGATGCAGCCGGCGCCGGGTTCCGTCGGATAGTGCGAATCGTATTATCTGAAATCCATCCGCTCGCTCGGGAATGCTACTTGCTACTTGGGACGGACTTCGTCAGACGCGCTCCGCTGAGCAATCGCAAGCTTTGCCGCAAGCTCCGCAGGCAACACGGCGTGAAAGAAATCAATCTCTAACGGGAGTCGGCCTGCGATGCGATCTTTCATGCACTGGTCGTACATGCTGCGATCGGTAAGGACCACGAAACGCTTTGAAGTCTCTGCCATCGTAAGAAAGAGCACATCTGATCGGATCTTGTTCATCTTCGCAACGCCGTTCTTTCCACTTGCTGTCTTGCTAGCGCTTGTGGAAATCGTCACCGCAATCGACTTGTCGGCGTTGACGGCGTCACAGTCAAATACGCCGCCGCTCCGAAGGGGCAAGCGTTCGCGATAGAACTGCTCGTTGAACTTTGCCGGCAACCACTCGCGGCGCACCCAATCCTCAACCTGCGTTTGAGTCCTTGTATCTGCCATGAAGCCGGTCTAACAAATGCCGCGGTAGTCGCTTGTTCGCGACGTTGCGCCGAAGCGGCACGCGCGTTCCTGAGCTCCCGCCGAGGGTTCCGGCTTCACATTACAATTCCGGCGCAAACCCCCGCCGCATCGCATTCTCGCAACTCGTCCGCGGCTCCACAAAGTTGAGAAGATACTCCGCCCCGCCCGCCTTTGAGCCCGTGCCGGACATGCCGAAGCCACCGAAGGGTTGGCGAGCGACCAGGGCGCCAGTCGAACCTCGATTCAAGTACAGGTTGCCGACGCGGAATTCTTGCTTCGCCAGATCCAGGTGCGATGGCTTGCGGCTGTACACGGCGCCGGTGAGCTTGTAGGGAGTCGAGTTGGCGATCTCGAGCGCGTGCTCGTAGGACTTCGCATGGATGATCGCCACCACAGGCCCGAAGATCTCTTCGTTCGCGAGCGCATGGTCGGCGGGCACAGCCCCGAAGATGTGAGGGCCGACGAAGTGCCGGCCGGTCTTCTCCTCAAGCCCCGGTGGCACCGGCAGCGACAGCTCCAGGCGGCATTCCTTCTTCCCAAGCTCGATGTATCGCGTGATCTTGGCCTTCGATTCGGCATCGATCACCGGCCCGACATCGGTGCCGGGGTTGACCGGATCACCGATCACCAGCGCACGGCTCGCCTCCACAAACCGAAGTGTGAACAGCTTGATCGCCGCCCCATCGGGACCCTCGGGATCGACCACGATCACACGGGAGCACGCCGAGCACTTCTGGCCCTGGAAGCCGAACGCAGAGTGCCGAACACCCAGCACCGCCTCATCGAAATCGGCGGTGGTGTCGATGATGATCGCGTTCTTGCCGCCCATCTCGCAGATGACTTTCTTCACGTGCATGGGGATCTTGAAGGCACTGGGCACTGGGGACTGCGCACTGGTGAAGGGGGAAGGGGGAGCCGAGGCGTTGAGGATATCGAGGCCCACGTGCATGCTGCCGGTGAAGGCGATCAGGGCGATCCGGGGATCACGCACGAGCGATGCGCCAGTCGTTTCGCCGGGTGCGGGGCAGAAGTGGATGAGATCCGCGGACTTGAGCTGGCCGCGTGAAGACTTGGGAGCCGTGGCGAGCACCTGATCGAGGGCATCGATCAGGATGTGGTGCATGATGCTCGCGATCCCAGGCGTCTGCTCCGCGGGCTTGACGATGACCGGGTTGCCGGTGACCAGCGCTGCAACCGTCATACCGCAGCAGATCGCCAGCGGGAAATTCCACGGGCTGATGACCACCGCGACCCCGCGGGGCTGGTGCCACTGCTCATCGAGCTCCCCGATGAAGCGGCCGAGGCGCTGGCGATCAAAGAGGGGGATCGCGAAGCGCGCGTAATACTCGCAGAAGTCGATCGCCTCGCAGACATCGGCATCGGCCTCGCGCCAGGTCTTGCCGGCCTCCTTGATCATGACGCCCGAGAGTGCATCGCGCTGGCGACGCATCGCCTCGGCGGCGAGGATGAGAACTCGGGCGCGGGTGCGTGCATCGGTGTCGCGCCAGAGGGGGAAGGCGGCGTGGGCGCGGGCAACCATGTCGCGCGCCTGGTCGGGGGTGCGGTCGTTGCTGATCTTGGGGACGGTGGCGCGGGCGATCGCATCGGCGAAGGCGGAGCGCTGCTTGGCATCGGAGAAGTCGCGGAATGACTCGTTGAAGAAGGCGCGGCTGTTGCCCAGGCCCTCGATCGCCGGTGAGAGCTTGTGCCGCTCGGGAGCGATGGTGAGCAAGTCGGTTTGAGGGGTTGCCGGAGAAGGAGAATTGAACACGGAGGGTGCGGAGGACTCAGAGGAGGAAGGAGAAGGGGATTTGAGATTTGAGATTAGAGAGGAAGGCGGAGGTACCGGCCCCGGCGCTCGCAGCAGCACGTTCGGATCCGCGTTATCCATGAACCCGGCCTTGAGCCAGCTCTCGTTGCTGGTGTTCTCGAGCAAGCGCCGCACGAGGTACGCCATCCCGGGGATCATCTCGCCGACCGGCACATACTCGCGGATGCGCAGGCCCATCTCGGTCGCCGCGTACTTGAGCTGGTCGGCCATGCCGTGGAGCATCTGGAGTTCAAGCGCGTTGCGCGGGAGGCCGCGGGCATCAAGGTGAGCAAGGGTCGCCGCGATCGATCGGGCATTGTGGCTGCCCAAGGCGAGCTTGACCCCCCCACCGCTCGCTTCGCCTGTGTTGCGCGGGCAGGCATCGAGGAAGATCTGAGCCATGCGCTCGAAGCACGCATCGGTCTGCCACTTCTGGGCCCACACCGGGCAGGGCCAGCCCATCTGCTCGGCGTGGATGGTCTGGTAATCCCAGTAGGCGCCCTTGACGAGCCGCACGCTGACCAGGCGCTTCTTGGCGCGGGCCCAGTCGCAGATGCGTTTGGCATCCTCGGGACCGGACTTGAGGTAGGCCTGCATGGCAAGCCCGGCCTGGAAGTTGACCCTCTCGCAACAGCGCTGAAAGAGCTCGAGGGTGAAGTCCTTGAGCGAGAACTGCTCCATGTCGAAGTTGACAAAGACGCCGCGATCCCGGGCGGTCTCGAGGATCGGGAGCAGCCGCCGCATCAGTTCGTTGAGGGAGCCCTCGGTATCGATGGGATCGCAACGCGCCGACAGCGATGAGATCTTGATCGAGACGTTAACCCGCGGGATCTGCCCGAGGTGGTCGGTTTCGAGAAGAGGATCGGCCTTCCAGGTCGCCGCCTCGCCCGGCAGGTTGTTGATGAGATCCAGGTACTTGCTCGCGTACGCATCAGCCTCGGCATCCGAGAGGCAGGTCTCCCCCAACAGATCGACGCTGAAGCAGATGCCATCGTTCCACATCTTCTTGAGGCCCGGCAAGGCGCTGGCCGCATCAGTGCCGGCGATGAACTTCTCGGCCATGCCCTTGATCTGCGAGGTCATCGTCGAGACGAAGATGCCCTTGGCAAGCCCGCCGGCCTTGAAGCCCGCCTGCATGACCGCCGGGGGTGTGACACCCGGCTGCGACATGTAGTCCATCAGGTGCTCGTAGACGGCATCGGTGGTTCGCAGCGTGGGGAAGGCATCGACGAAGCGGAAGAACTGGACTTTGAAGGCCTGGTCCTTCATCGACCACTCCATCAGCTTGTCGGAATAAAACTTCGCCGACAGGAGCCCGGCCTTGTGGTTGCGGGCCCGGCTCAGAAGCTCGGTGCCGATCTCCAGGATCCTGCCCTCAAGAGGACCGCCGGAGGATGGCGGTTCGCCAGCCCCGGGCAGGCGGTTCGCGGCGATCGGGGAAGGCGAAGGCTTGGACTTGCGTGAGAACAGACCCATCGGTGTGGCACTCGCGGTTGAGCCGGATCGGAAGGAAGCGGATGGATCACGCGCATGCGTGATGAATCCAGGGGAATCCGGGGGTGTGGAGTGGATTATTAGTCCGCCAGGGCTCCGGTTCACTGGATCTATCCGCCCCTCGGATGCGAATGGCTGGCAACCGCTCGCGGGGACATGGGAGAGACACTTTGGCAACGATTCGTCAGAAATCGCGCCTCGCGGCGTTTGTTGTGGTCATGGTCGGTTCGGCCGGGCTCGCCCACGCGGGCCTGAGCATCATCAGCTCCAGCAGGGTGCTGCAATGCGTCGGCACGGTCACCGAGAACGGCAACCAGGTCGCATCGGATGACAGCCTCATCAACGGACCGTCAACCGGCCCCTGGTCCGACTTCACCGGAGCCTCGGCTTCCTACGGCGGCGGCTCGGGAGGCGGCTCCGCATCGCAGACCTCCGACATCACGACCAACGGAATCACCTTCTCGGCCAGGACCGACACCGCCGGCTCCGGCTATGAGACGCAGATCGTCGATGATGAGGGCAACCCGATCCTGCTCATCGGCGATGGCTCAGGAACAGCGTACGCCGATCTGCGCATGCGCTTTGAGATCACGACCACCGGCATGTGGCGGCTGGAAGGCGCTTCCTCCGGCTCCAACGGCGGCAGCGCCCAGGTCGTCATCACCGACAGCGGCGGCAACGTGATCAGCGCCATCGGGGATGGCACGCAGGATCACCAGTTCGAATTGCCCACCGGCATCTACGACATCTGGATGTTCGCCAACGCCAGCGTCACCGCCTCGGGCACGAACTTCTCCGAATGCCACGGCGAATTCACCGGCTCGTTCACGGCTATCCCTTCGCCCATGACCCTGCCACTTCTGGGCTTGTGCGCTGCGATCGCTCGCCGTCGCCGCTGAGCCCCGCACATTCCGCGCGATTTGCCCGGCCCGGTCCCTTGACCGGGTTTTTTTCTTCGATAATCTAATCGCGTCGAAGGTGCCTGTCCTGGGAGCGATCCTCGGCGGGCTGAAAAGGGAAGCGTGGTGAGATTCCACCGCGGACGCGCCGCCGTAAAGGGTGTTGACGTCCGGCCGATCTCCGCGAAAGCCTTCGCGGAGAGCCACTGACGGGTTTCGCGGGCCTTTGGGCCTCGCGAGCGTGTCGGGAAGGCGTGCCGGACCGAGCCCTGAGCCGGAAGACCTGCCAGCGACACGCCGGCCCTTGTGGCGATGTGCCATGAGGAGATCCGGTGCTCGGCGCCCTCGCGTACATCGGGCTGCCGGCGATCGGCCGCCCCGGCGCTTCCCCGCGGTCGGCGATCTCCCGGCGTTCAACCCCGTATTCGCAGGTGTCGAGATTTGCGGCGTCTCCGTGTGCATTCGGCACACGTGCCGCTGGTCCGGAAGCCGTCCCGCGCGCTTATCGGGACGAGGTTCACCGCGCTGATCTGATTACAAGCTGATCCCGCGCGGTGAGAGGGGTAAGTTGACATGAGGCGTTGTGTTGTTGCTTCGATGCTGGGGGTGGGGGTCGGGGTCGGGTGCAGCGCTGTGGCGGCACATGCCGGCCAGTTCGCCAGCGCGTGGGTGTCGTATGACGCGGGGGTGGATGCCGCTGCCGGGTATGTGGATCCGACGACGGCGATCGGTTCGCCGACGCGCACGTCCGGGTTTGATCTTCGCGTGACGCCCTTCAACCCGCCGTTCCAATCCTCTGAGGTCGTCTCGATCGGCAAGGGTGGGCACCTGACGCTCGCCTTCGACACACCCGTGGCCGATGACCCGGCCAACCCGTTCGGGATCGATCTGCTCGTGTTCGGAAACTCGTTCTTCTATTCCGATGACTTCTCACCGATCGCTCAGCACATCTGGAATCCCGGCGGCATCGTCGAGGTAAGCGCCGATGGGATCGCCTGGGAGGTCGTCAGCGGCGCGATCGCCGATGGTCTCTTCCCCACGATGGGCTGGAACGACTCGACCGATCCGTTCGGGAGCGATGGCGGCGCCAGCCCCAGCGACTTCCACCTGCCCGTGAACCCGGCGTTCGGCCCGTGGGGAAGCACCTTTGATGACCTCAAGGCAGGCTATGCAGGTTCGGGGGGCGGAGCGGGAATCGACCTGGCGCTGGTCGGCTTGCCGGCAATCTCGTTCATCCGCATCTCCAACACCTCGGATGCCCCGTACTCGATCGAGATCGATGCGGTGTCGGACGTGGTGCCCTCCGCGCCATCGGCGGTGTGTCTCGTGATCGGGGTGCTTGCGAACGGACGGAGGCGCGTGCGGTGATCACACAGGCACGGGATCACGGGCGGCATCGTGTCGCGCGGGGCCCTGGGCCTCCCGCGCGGATCGCCGCTGCGCTGTGCCTGGCCGGGTTGTGCATTCACGCTCAGGCGCAGACCGCCGCGCCCGAGCATTCCTGGCCGATGCTCGCCGGCACGCCAGATCGCGCCGGCCGATCGCTCGCGAGCATGCCGAGCATCGTGATGCCGAGCTGGACGTTGTCGCACGACCAGCAGAACCGGGCGATCACTTTCATCGCACAGGGAGGAGTGGTCTGCTCCCGCGACTGCGTGTTTGCGATCGGCTCGGTCACGATCTCCGCAATCAAGCAGTTCTCGCTGTACACGGTTGATCGCAGAACAGGCCAGATCCGCTGGTCACGGCCGATCACTGCGCCGGTGGCCGATTCGTGGTCGGTCCCGGTGATCGATGAGCGCAACCAGACCGTGATCGCGGCAAGCGGCAAGTCGGTGGCAGCCTTCGACCTGCTGATGGGAACTCCCAGGTGGAGCACGATGCTTCCGCGCAACATCGTCAACGCCTCGCCGCTGGTGACCGGCGATCTGGGGATCTCCAATCGCCTCTTCATCACGCAGTACGATGGGTTCGGAACCGAAGGCCTGTTGACGTGCATCAACATCGATCCCCAGCTCGGGATCGCCAATCCCTTCGCCCCGGGCGGAATCGTGTGGTCAATCGCGATCGGCGGCAGCTCGGGAAACTCGCCGGCGTACGTGGGTGGAGTGGTCTACTGCGCGGTCGTCGGAGAACTTGATGTTGCCGGGAGCATCCTGGCGTTTGATGCAAGGGCGATCACTCCGCCCGCGCCGCTGTGGGTGTTCACCGAGGTCGGGCACAACTTCTTCGGAGGGCTTGCGACCCGCACGGATGAGAGCGGGAGGTGGCTGTACGCGGCGAGCTACGACTTCTTCGGCGGCCTCGATGCATCCCGGCTGCTGAAAATCAACGCGCAGGATGGATCGGGCGTGTGGGAGATCCCGTGCAACCGGACGGCCTCGGTACCGATCGCGCTGGATGACGGCCGGATCGTGCTCTCCGGTGGGATCGCCGGCTTCGGCACCGTGCCCACGATCGAGATCTTCGTGGATCAGAGATCAACCGCCGTCGCGGTCTGGAACTCCGCCACCGATACCTGGGTGGATAGCAACGCAAATCAGTCAATCGATGTCGGTGAGTTCCTGCCGCTGGGGGGATGGAACCAGCAGCCGATCGCCAATGCACGCACCCATCACCTCCTGACAGGTGTCCTGCCGCTGTCGGGGAGCGCCTCGGCGAACTGCCCGGATCTGTACGGGATCGACCTCAACCTCCTTCCGCCGGTGACCCCGACATCGGGGCCGATGGACCGCTCGTTCGTGCTGAATCACTTCCAGGGCGCGGGTGCTTCACCCGCGTGGACCGATTCCAATATCTACACCGTCGGTGCTGGGGGCCTGCTCGCATTCGGCCCACCACCGGTGCAACCCGATGTCGATGGCAATGGCCTGGTCGATATCGATGATCTCTATGCCTGGGAGCAGAACCGCGGCCAGCGCGATGCAGATCTCAACGGTGTCGTTGATGAGCTGGACCACCAGATCGTGATCAAGCTCGTTCGCGAGCACGAGTCCGATGGCGCTGCGGGGGGCCGGCCATGACCCCCCGGGATCTCGCTCAACACCGACGGCCGCAGCACGCTGCGTTCACGCTCATCGAGCTTCTGGTGGTGATCGCGATCATCGCGCTGCTGGTGGGCCTGCTCACCCCGGCTCTCTTCTCCGCGCGACAGGCCGCTCGCACGACCGCCTGCATGTCCAACCAGCGCCAGATGCTCGCCGGCTGGTTCCTCTACACCCACGACTTCAAGGACCGGGTGATGCCGCTGGCGTACTGGTCGGTCCAGGACATCGGCTCGGGAACACCCATCTATTGGTGGGGCACCAACGATTCCAAGCAGGTGGATCATGCTCGCGGGTTCCTCTCACCGTACCTGAGCGCTTCGCTGGGCGCCCGCAGCGCCTACGAGTGCCCCAGCCAGCCTTGGGGGAGTTACAAAGCTCAGGGCCCAGCCAAGCAGCCGACAAGCACATACGGATATAACGGATACTACCTCTCCCCGGCCAAGACGCCGGGGTGGGGAGAGCAGATCGGGTTCCGTCCGTGGCGGCGAACCTTCGAGATTTCACGACCAACCGATCTGCTTGTGTTCGCCGATGCGCTGCTGGCGAGCACGCCGGTCACAAACACCGCGCTGCTGGATCCGCCGATGCTGTTCGATGGTTCGGGATGGAGCCGCAACGATTCTCCAACGACCGCCTTTCGGCATTCTCGACAGCGGGATACGCTGGGTGATTGCGCGGCGGCTCGCGCCGATGGCTCGACCGGGACCATCCGTGGAAACCCTAATTGGTTGATTGGTTCCTCAACTTATATCGCCTCGATTGGCACAACGAACGATCCTTGCTATGTTCCGGATTGGGCGTCGTGGTCAGCCGCCCGCTGAATTCCGCCTGTTCCGCTCCGGGTTGTGAGGATTCGAGCATGCAAGTCGATCGATGTGTGTGTCACGACATCACGTTCGAGCGCCTCAAGCAGCTTGCCGATGAGCGCGGCATCGATGCCGCCGGGCTGCGTGAATTGACCGGCTGCGGCGGCGGGTGCGGGATGTGCATTCCGTACATCCACGTCATGCTCCGCACGGGCCAGACCTCGCTGCCGGTCATGCAGACCGGCGACTTTCGGGTCGCGCTGCGTGCCCCGACGCTGTCGATCTCCAGGTCATGACCCGGCACGGATCGCCGCCCTGAGCCTCTGGCCAGCCGCGGCCGCATCCGCCGCGGCTGGCAACTCGATCACATCACGCACCGTCAGCGTCTGGTCGGTGACCACGATCACCGGGCCCTTACCGCCCAGGCGACTGAGCAACCCCGCACCAGCCGGAGAGCACAACAGAGGAATGGAACGCGAGCCGGGCGCGGAATTGAGCGGATCGGAAAGAGACCAGTCGCGCATCGCTCGCCGGCGCGAATCATCGAACCGATCCAGCTCACCCAGCGCCACACCGGCGGCATACATCCCGACGCTCGCCGCTTCATCCCCGATCGCCTCGTGGATCATCTCGCGCACCCGGGCCAGGGATTCGTGCAGTTCCCGACCCTGGGGGCCATCCCCGACGGGTACGAACACCACCAGCGCAATGCGGAACTGACCATCCTCGGGCACCACCCCCGCGAACCTCCCAGCGGGCGATTCCTCGTTGGCCCAGGTCTCGGTCTGAGCATTGAAGAGATAGAACTGCGGCAGCGCATCCCCGGCCTTGATCGAGATGTTCGGCGGCGGAGGAGCAACCGGCGGCGCGGAGCGCAGCTCGGCGAGCGTTGTGACGGCGATCCGGCCTTCGGTCTCGATGCGCCAAGATGCCGGATCCCCGGGCTCGATCGGAGTAATGAACAGCTCCAGGCTGGTCGCCGCCGATCCATCAGTCGGCTCATCCGCGTTGGTGCTCCCGACCTTGAGCCGGGCGATCCGGAACGTTGATTCATCGATCGCGGCCTCGATGTTGCGCTGCGATGAACCATCACCCGCCGTTCCCCGGAGCAGAAGCACGGGATGGGAGCCTTCCTTGGCACGCTGCGAGGTCAGCCACGAAACGGCCGGCAGCCCCGGGAGAAACCGATCCCTATTCGCTACATCCCCGATCGCGATCGCCAACTGCGGGAGCATCAGAGGTGGCATCAGGCGCTCGAGCTCACCGATCGTCAGCGGGCCATCGAAGGTGCGCATCACCACACCGCCGGGGACGCTGGCTCGCACTGCGAGCAGGCGACCGGGCTCCCCGAAGATGCGGAGATCCCCCATCTCAAGCCTGAGGCAGGTCGAGATTGGGGCTTGTGGATCCGCGGTTGGCGCGGGAGCCGTGGGGGTTGTAGGGGTTGTGGGGGTGAGCGGTGCGACCCTGAGGAACAGGACGCCACGCTGCTCATCCATGCCGCTGGAAGCTCGCAGGAAATCCTCGAGGGCGAGCCTGTCGGCATCCGGCTGAGATGGTTCGTCCGGCGCTGGAAGAGGCTTGGGTTTGACGATGCCGATGCGGATGCGCTCGGCGAACGGCGCAGCGCGGTAGGCGGCGGTGACCCGCTGCCATACTTCGCCAGGTGAGAGTTCCTGCGGGTCGGCCTTCTCGGGAGCCGGAGGGTCGGCTGGCTGGAAGTGAATCCCGCCGCCCAGCGCGGCCGGCGCTGCTCCGCAGGCGAACAGGATCAGGATCGCCGCGAACGCCCGTGCCGATGGCACGCAGAAGGAGGTCCTGAGGGAGGCACGGGCCATGAAGCAATCTTACAGGGCCGATCGCCGCCGCGCTGCCAGTTGACCGACGGTCTGGCCCAGGCCGGGAACGACAAGATCCGGCGCGAGTTCCTCGAGCGGAGCAAGCACGAACAGGCGCTCGGCAAGGCGCGGATGCGGCACGATCAGGCCCGGTTCCTGGATCTGGAGATCCCCATAGAGAAGCAGATCCAGGTCGAGTGTCCGAGGCCCCCACCGCTGTTCCCGCGTGCGATCCCTGCCGCGAGACCGCTCGATCTCAAGCAGCCGATCCAGCAGATCCCGAGGTTCGAGCGTGGTATCGATCGCCACCACGGCGTTGAGGTAGCGGGGTTGGTCCTGGGGGCCGATGGGGTCGGTCTCGATGATGGTCGAGGCGGCACGTAGGTGCGAGCGATCAAGCCGGGCCAGTGCATCCAGCGCTGCCTGGATGTGGGATCGCGGATCTCCGAGGCCGGAGGTCAGGTTTGAACCCAGGGCGATGTAGGCGCGGGTGGGAATATGCATGCGGCGCGTCGCCAGATCATTGCAGACCTACCGGCACGTGTGAGGCCAATGAAAAAAGGCGGACAAGGGCCCGCCTTCGCTGACGATCGCATCGGTACCGCATGCTATTCCGGATCCGGCTCCAACTCCCGCATCCGGTGCTGCATCTGGGCCTTGAGCCGCAGCAGGATGGAGCTGTGCATCTGGCTGACGCGGGACTCGGAGAGGGCCAGGGTTGCCCCGATCTCCTTCATCGTCATGTTCTCGTAGTAATAAAGGACGACGATGAGGCGTTCGGCGCGGTTGAGACCCTTGGTGACGAATTCCTTCAGGTCCCGGCGAGCCATCTCGCTGAGTGGGTTGGCCTGGGATTCATCCCGGATGACATCGATCTCCCGGACATCCTTGCCGTTGTCGCCAGAGAAGCAGCGCTGGGTGAGGCTGCGGACACTGACGGGTGAGCCGTCTCTCTTGAGCTTGTCGAACTCCTCACCCTCGAGCCCGACGCGTGAGGAAACCTCCGCATCGGTCGGGTTCTCGCCGGTCTGCATCTCGAGCTGCTGGCGGACGGCCTCGAAGCGGGCGGTGCGATGCCGCACGAGGCGGGGGACCCAGTCCATGGACCGCAGCTCATCCAGGATGGCGCCGCGGATGCGCGGGGCGCAGTAGGTCTCGAACTTGACCTTCCGCTCGAGGTCGAAGGCGTCGACGGCATCCTTGAGGCCGAAGGTGCCGGCCTGCATGAGATCCTCGATGTCGACTTCATCAGGAAGCTTCTGATGGATCCGCTCGGCGTTGTAACGCACCAGCGGGAGGAACTTCTCCATCAGGTAATTGCGGATGTCCTCGGTGGGGGCACGGTGGTATTCCTCCCAGACTTCCTGGATCGGAATGTCATCGTATTTGCTCCGGGCCCGGGGGGCATCGGCAAGACGAGCCGAGTACCTGCCGGACCCGCGAATTCCCTTCCGGGACAGCATGTTCAAAGCTGCCATCGGTCCACTCCTTGACCTTGCAGCGTCACGTCGGAAAAAGTTGTCGGCTCGAAGGCCCTCGCGAAGACGCGCGCTGCCGGGCGATCCTTGCCCGGCGGCGAGAGTCTATTCGATCCGGCCTTCGATCGCAACCCGAGTGTCGCCACTTGCAACGAATCAGCCAACCACGACGGCTTGACCCTCGGCGGCGTCCGTGCCACCGGCAGACGACAGCGCTGCTCCCGCGCCACCCCCGACGACTCCACCAGCAACCGACTCGCCCGGAATCGGGCGAGCCGCCTTGTACATCTTGATGTGCTCACGGGCGACGTGCTCACCCACGCGACCGACGAACAGACCGATCACGTAGCACAGCATCATCGCCGCGATCGCCCGGCCCAAGACCGTGGGGCCAGAGATCCCGGACAGCAACCCGCTCGCGACGGACACGGCGAACGCCGTAAGGCCAAACACCGCCGCGATGGTTGTCGTCGTTCTGAACACTCAGTGAGTTCCCTATCTCCACTCGTTGCGGACAAGACCGTCCGCCAGACCGCGGTTCTATCGGCCGCGTTTGTGCGCACAATTACAATCCCGAGCGCCCCGAGGCCCGTTTGGGTCAATCACCCCAGCACATCTTGAATCTCGCTCTCTCGTTTCCGGTTATCGGGCGTCACGAGGCTGTCTTGGGCTTCCCGAAGAGCAACCTCCGCACAAGCCGTGCCGCCCCGCTACGCACCCCGCGCGTGTTATCGGGCAGCGCAAGAATTGCCTCGATGCCCTTCGCAACCCGCCTCACCCCCTCCGCGCTGGGGGATCGGGGGTGCGAGAGCAGCAGCGGGGACCGGCTCCGGACCGCAAGCCCCACCGCAGGATCGAGCGGGATCGAGCCCAGTCCGATCAGCGATCGCCCAAGAAAACGCTCAGCACACTGAGAAAGCCTTGCGTAGACGCGACCGGCCTCGGCACGGTCGACAGCCTCGTTCACGACGATCGCCAAGCGGACATGAGTCTCGTGATGTCCGTGAGTGCTGGTCAAGTGAAGCGCCTTCATCAGCGCGTAGGCATCGGCGAGCGAGGTGGGCTCGGGGGTGACGACCACGACGGCCAGGTCGGCGGACATGACAAAGCTCATGACGCCCGCGCCGATACCCGCGCCGGCATCGACCAGAACCAACTGCGGAGCTGGGGAAATCTGGCCGCACGCATCGAGCAGACCAGCGCACTCACGTGGGGTGAAATCGTTGATCCAGCCATCGCAGGCGATGCCGGGGATCAATCGCATGCCGCCCGGACCTGGGATCGCGACCGACTGGATGCCTTCGGGCGTGGGGCTGCCTCGCACGCGATCCAGCCGTCGCGCGGGGGTAAGTCCGCAGACCAGATCGGCATTGGCCGTCCCGACATCGGCATCAATCAGGAGTGGCGATCTTCTTGACTCTCCCAAAGCGATCGAGAGGTTGACGGCGAGCATGGTTTTGCCGACCCCCCCCTTGCCGGAGCAGATACAGACGACCGGGGGGCGCGGATGGGTGTCACCCGCCAGCCTTGGGCCTTGCAACCGGCTCGCCATGTCCCGCAGGCGGGCGGCCTGATCCTGGCCATCAGCGGATCGGGCGATCGGCTTGGGGACAGGCATCACGCAGCAACCTCCCCATCGAGAACGATGCCTGCGAGCCGGTCAGGGCGGGCGGGCTCGATGAAATCGGGGACATCCTGGCCTGTGGTGATGTGTGAGATGGGCAGGTGGGCAGCGCGGGGGAGATTCACAAGTGAACCCATGTGTGCAGCCTCATCGAGCTTGGTGAGGACCAGGCCACTGGGCCGGAGGGCCGCGAATCGACCCGCAACCCGGCGCATCGCCGCCTCCGAAGCCGCCGCCGACAACACCAGCAGGCGATGATCCGCCGAGGCGGCATCAACAACAGCCCGGAGTTCATCGACGCGTTGGTTGTCCTTGGGAGACCTGCCTGCGGTGTCAATGAGGACCAGGTCGCACTGCCGCACGCGGTCAACCGCGCGGGCCATCTCATCGGGGGTACCGGCGATCTGCATGGGGACACCGATGATCTCGGCGTAGGCCTGGAGCTGATCGACCGCGCCGATCCGGTACCTATCGGCGGTAATGAGCGCGACCCGCAGGCGGGCGCGGAGGGCGTGCTCGGCGGCGAGCTTGGCGATCGTGGTGGTCTTGCCGACGCCGGTGGGTCCGATGAGGGCAATCACCAGCGGTTTGGGGCCGTCCGTGCGAGGTGCAATCGGCAGGCAGGGGATCTGGGAGGCGAGTTGCTCGAGGATCGCGGCCCGCACGTGCTTGGCCTCGGAGAGCTGAGCGGCGGCCAACTGCTCAAGAACGGTGGCGATCAGCGTTTCGGAAAGGCTCGTCTCGACACCGGCATCCAGGAGGCGCGTGTACTGGGCAAAGAGGGGCTCGGGCATGCCACCGACATCAAGGATCGCCGCTCCGGAGGGTCGATCGTGTGACGGGGTCTCTTGGCGAATGCCTTGGGATGAGCAACGCAGGAGCTGGCCCACCATCCGCTTGATCGACCCGATCTCGTCCCTGAGCGATTCGTTCGCCGCCGAATCAATGGGGGCCGGATCTACCGGAAACGCCGTCAGGCGAGATCGATGTACACCAGGCGCCGATGCCATCGCCGGGGCATCCGCGGCCCCCGCTGCCGGTACGGGAACCTCCACCGCTCGACGTCGCTGCGGCACATCGTCATAGATCCCGGCCAGCGCTGTCCGCATCCTGGTGCGGGACTTGGCCTCGGTGGATCGCGGGGCTGTGGTGGATGCACCGGCCGAGGCGATGATCTCAACGACCGGCTTGCCGCCTACACCCATCACCGCGCCGGCGCGGTAGCTGCGGGTCTTGACGATGACGGCATCCTTGCCCAGATCCTGCCTGACCTGGGCGAGCGCCTGGCTGAGCGTCGATCCACGAAACGTCTTGAGAGCCGGCATCGCCATCCTTGGCCATCCCTGAAAAACGAGCGGGTCCGTACTCCATGCAGACCACCCGACCGGAGAACGCACGGGCGGGAGAATCGTTTATCGGTTGGAACGCGCAGATTTCACCATTGGGGTATCGGGATAGGCGGTTTGTGCGCTGGAGTACGAGAGAGTTAGGAGTTCAGGCCGCGGCGACCGGCTCCCGCGCGGGCGCTGCTTCCGGCGGCGGCATCACCAGGCCCATCGACTCAACCTCGAGGGCCGGAACGATCTCGTTGTATCCCAGGACCACGACCGTGGGCAGGTTCGGCTCGACGATCTGGCGGACGATCGCCCGTACGGTGGGCGATGCGATCACCACGGGCGGGTATCCCGCCGTAACCACCCGCTGGAGAGCCGCGGTGATCTGCTCGGCGATCTTGCCGGCGGTTCGGGCGGGCATGTTGATCGTCGTTCCGGAAGGCCCACGCTCGACGTAGGCATTGATGCGATCCTCCATCGACGGGTCGAGCGTGACGCAGACGATCTTGAGCTTGCCCTTGTCGGTGGGCTGGGCGTACTGCGTGCAAATCCCCCTGCGGAGGGCGTTGCGGACGTACTCGGTCAGGACCTCGGTGTCCTTGGTCTTGGTTGCCCACTCCGAGAGCGTTTCGAGGATCGTCTCCAAGTCCCGGATCGCCACCCGCTCGCGCAGCAGGTTCTGGAGGATCTTCTGCAGCTCCCCGGGCTTGACGATCGCGGGGATGACCTCCTCAACCAGCTTGGGAGCCCGCTGCTTGAGACCCTCGACCAGGTTGTTGACCTCATCTCGCGTCAGCAGTTCATCGGCGAACCGGCGAACGATCTCGGTCGCGTGGGTCGCCAGCACCCGGGAGGGCTCGTACACGCTGTAGTTCATCGCCTCAGCGCGGGAACGCAGATCCGGATCGATCCACCAGGCCTCAAGGCCGAAGACCGGCTCGGTTGTCTTGTCGCCTTGCAGAGGCCCGGAACTCATCCCCGAATCGATCGCCAGCAGCCGATCGGCTCGTGTCTGGCCCTCGGCGACCACGGTGCCGCGGATCTTGATGCGGTAATCGCTTGCCCCAAGTTGCATATTGTCCCGGATTCGGACCGGTGGCATGACCAGCCCGATCTCGGCGGCGAGCTGGCGACGAACGGCGGCGATCCGTTCCATGAGATCCCCGCCACGAGCGGTATCTACGAGCGAAACCAGCCCGTAGCCGACCTCCAGCTCCATCGTGTCGACCTTGAGGAGGGTTTCAACGGCGGGCGGCTCGACGGGCTTGGGCGCCGATTCGACCTTGGCCTGCTCCCCGGCCATGGCCACGGTGTTGCGGCCGATGAAGTACGCCGTGCCGGCAAGCACGGCGGCTGTCGCCAGCAGCGGGACCGACGGTAGCGGGGTCGCGGAGAGCACCACCAGGAATCCGGCGGTAATGTAGAGCCCCTTGGGCTGGCTGATGAGCTGGCCGGTCAGTTCCTCCCCAAGCTGTTGTTTGGAACCCGATCTCGTGACGATCAGGGCGGAGGCAAGAGAGATGACCAGCGAGGGGATCTGGGCGGTGATGCCATCCCCGATGGTGAGCTTGGTGTAGACCTCGGCGACTTCTGCGGGGGGCCAGCCGCGCTGGATCATGCCGACCGCAAACCCGCCGGCGACGTTGACGGCGGTGATGATGAGCCCGGCGACCGCATCTCCGCGGACGAACTTGCTGGCGCCATCCATCGCGCCGAAGAAATCTGCCTCTTGTGCGACCCGCTCCCGCCGGCGGCGTGCCTCGGCCTCATCGATGATGCCGGCGGCCAGATCGGCATCGATCGCCATCTGCTTGCCGGGCATCGCATCGAGGGTGAACCGGGCGGCGACCTCGCTGATACGCGTCGCGCCCTTGGTGATGACGACGAACTGCACAATGACCAGGATCAGAAACACGACGATGCCGACAAAGAGCGAGTTGCCGGCGACGAACTCCCCGAAGGCCATGATGACCTTGCCCGCGGACATCGCCGCCTCCTGCGGGGTCGCGGCGTCGGCGGTCAGGATCAATCGTGTCGAAGCGATGTTGAGCACGAGCCGGAAGAGCGTGGTCGCCAGCAACAGCGATGGAAACACGCTGAAATCCAGCGGGTGATCCATGTAGATCGTGGTCAAGAGGATCACCAGCCCCAGGCTGATGTTCAGGGCGATCAGGATGTCCATGAGCACCGGCGGCAGCGGCACCAGCAGCACCGCCAGGAGCAGGATCGCCCCGATGGGCACGAGCAACCCGCGATGCTTGTGGATCAGTTGGACCCAGGAAGGCATCAGTGGACTCAGGCCGCCGCCGGGGAGCTTCGGGACCGGCAAAGAGCTTGCCGCGGGCGCCGGCTGCGCAACCTTCGCCGCGCCCCCACCGCCACCACTCGCATTGGCCACCTTCTTTGGCATCCGTCACGCTCAGGCCGGGATCGCCTGCTCCTGGGTGCTCTGCACCGTTGCGTTCTTCTGATCCTGTGCCCGGCGTTCCTCGTCTTCGAGCCGGTAGACGTGGGCAAGCACCTCGGCGACCGCCTGGTAGAACTCGGCCGGAATCTCACACCCTTCATCAACGCCGTAGTACAAGCCGCGAGCCAGGGGCGGGCGCTCGACAATCGGGACATCGTGCAGCCCGGCGACCTGCCGAATCCGCATCGCCATGAAGTCCACACCCTTGGCGACCACGCGCGGGGCACGCATCGTGTCGGCGTCGTACCGGATCGCCACCGAGAAGTGCGTCGGGTTGGTGACGACCACGGTGGCTTCCGGGACGCTGCGACCGATCCGCTGCATGGCGATCTCCCGGGCCATGCGCATCCGCCGGCCCTTGATCTGCGGATCCCCCTCCATCGCCCGGCGCTCATCCTGGACCTGCTGCTTGGTCATGCGCATGTCCTTGGTGTGCTGCCAGCGCTGGTACATGAAATCGATGATGCCGATGACCAGCAGGATCACCAGAAGCCAGATCGCCAGTTGCACCAGCAGCTCAATGATCGCCTTGACGACGCCCATGAACGAGAGCGTCGGCAGCAGCGCCAGCCGGTGAACCTCTCCCCGGAGCACCAGCCACGAGACAACGCCCACGGCGGTCAGCTTCACGAAGTTGACCAGCGTCTTCATCATGTTGCGGGTGGCGAACAGGCGGCCGACGCCCTTGATCGGGTCAAGGCGATCCAGCTTGGGCTGCAGCGGGTGGAGCGTGAAGATCCATCCGAACTGGCAGACCTGCGCCAGCCATGCGAACAGCACCATGAGACACATGATCGGAAGAGCCGCGATCGCGGCCTGCCAGCAGATCATCACCAGAAGGGCGCCCAGGTTGCGGACATCGGGACCGCCGGCCTGCCAGCCATCTTCGAAGACCCGGCGCATGACCCCGCCCAGCGACTCGACCAGCGAAGCGCCGAAGATCGCCAGGAGAATGACGGCCGCGGACAACTCGATCGCCGCGGACAGGTCCGTACTCTTGGCGACGTTGCCGCGATCACGGCTCTCCTGCAGACGCCTGGATGTCGGCGCCTCGGTGCGTTCTCCCATGTCATCAGCCATCGATTCGCGAGCCTCCTTGCCCGGTCAAGCAACGCAAGATTCACCACAGAGGCGCAGAGAAGAGAAACAAGAGAGGAAAGTTGAGGGGGGAAAAGACGTTGTTGGTTAGAGCCTGAATGTCCGCTGGCTAATCCACATCTTCATTGCCTTCTCTCTGTGTTCTGTGCCTCTGTGGTGCGCCTTCTTTCCTATCCCAGCCCCCCGACCCATCGAACAACCTGCCCCAGCACCGCGTTGACCTCATCCCACACCGCGCCCTGGGATGCGTAGAGCGAGGCGGTGAGGATCGCCAGACCCGCGAGGATCTTGGCGGTGAACCCCACCGACATGATGTTGATCTGCGGCATCGTCTTGCCCAGGATGCCCATCACGACCACCAGCAGCAGGATCATGCCGGTGACAGGTGCGGCGACCCGCCAGGCGAGCTCGAACCCCGAGATGATCACGCCGGTCATCAGGTCCAGCGGCGTCTGGGCAACCTGGAAACCGCCGAGCGGAACTCGCTCGAAGGTGTGGATGAGCGATCCGAACATGGTCTCCAGCCCTCCGGCGGAGAGGAACGCGCCGGCGGCGATGTAGAAGAGGATCTGGCCGAGCAGATCCGTGTCGAAGTTTGCTTCCGGATTGAAGACCTTGGCGAGCCCGAAGCCCATCTGCTGCCCGATGAGCACGCCCGACATCTCCAGGCTCAGGAGCGGAGCGGCGGCCAGGATGCCGATGACCGCGCCCAGGCCCGACTCGATCACCATCGCCGGGGCGAGCGTGAAGATGTCCATGTCGCCGGGACCGACCATCACCGAGGGCAACAGCGGATACGTGGCGACCGCCATCACAAGCACCATGATCGCCTTGAGCCGCATGGGGATGACAATGCTGCTGAGCAGGGGCGCGAAGATAAAGAGCCCTGCGAGCCGTGCGAGCACGAGCGCGAACGGGACGGCGTGGGAGAGGAGATGGTCGAGGCCGGGGAACAAGAGTGGTTCAAGGGAGAAGCGAGTGAGCGAGTGATGGGGGTGTGGGGGTGTGGGAGTTAGCCGCTGTGGGTGTAGGGGGCGGAGAGGTTGAACAGGGCGATGCAATACTCGATGAGGCGCTGGGCGATCCAGGAGGCGAGCACGACAGCGACCACGACCATGACGACGATCTTGGGGACGGTGGCGATCGTCTGGTCCTGGATGGAAGTAACCGATTGGAGAACGCTGATGACCAGGCCGATGAGCATGCCCGCGGCGAGCACGGGCGCGGCGATCTTGAGCGTGATGATCAGCGCCTGGCGGACGAGTTCGACGGATGCCTGGTCGTAGTTCATGGGAGGAGGAGAGGGCGCTAGGGAATGGGCACTTGGGACTGGTGAAAGGCGCGAAGTCAGGCAAACCCGGCGGATGAGCCGAAGAAGAGTCCGGCGACTTGGCTGGAAGCCCGGATGGCGCCGTCGGGCTGTGCGAAACTAGTCATCAGGCTGCCGACGATGAGCTGCCAGCCATCGACCAGCACGAAAAGCAGGATCTTGAAGGGCAGACTCACCAGCACCGGCGGCAGCATCATCATGCTCATCGAGATGAGCAAACTGCTGATGACCATGTCGATCACCAAGAAGGGCAGGTACACCCGGAATCCCATCAGAAACGCGACCTTGAGCTCGCTGAGCATGTACGCCGGGATGAGCGAGATCATGTCGACATCGGCGCGGGTGAGCTTCTCGGGCCGGCTGGTGTCCACCCCGCGATAGTTCAGCACCATGTAAAGGCTCGACCAGTTGCCCGTCGCCTCGATCTGGTCGAACATGAAGTCGCGAACCGGCTGCTTGCTTCGCTCCCAGAGCTGGTCGTAGTTGGTGATCTTACCGGCGCGGTACGGCTTGATCGCCTCCACGTTGATGCGATCAATCGTCGGCGCCATCACCAGCAGCGTCATGAACAGCGACAGGGCGATCGTCACCTGCGGTGGCGGGATCGACTGCGTGCCCATCGCCTGCTTGAGCATCCCAAGGACGATCGTGATCCGCATGAAGCACGTCGTCATCAGCATGATCGACGGCGCCAGCGACAGCACCGTCAGGACCACCAGGATGTTGATCGCCGATGAGAGCCCGCCGGAGCGCGAGCCCTGCGAACCGGTGGAAGGCGTCGGCAGATTCGGCGTCGAAGCGCCCGGCAGCACGCTTGCCGCCGAATCGAGCATCACCAGCGGGTTGAGCTCCTGGCTCACCAGCAGGTCCGCCGGTGTCAGCACGGTGGGCTTCTTCAGCTCCGGCAGATCGATGGACCGGGGCACACCGTTGACGGGCGGGCCGTAGCCCTGGCCCTTCGCAACCGTCACGGTGCTCGCCAGCAGCATTGCGAGCACCATCACTCGGAGAATGTGGCGGGCGATGACGCTCACGCCTGCCCCCCGCGAGCATTGCCCGAGCGAAGCTTGGCCAGCCGTTGGCGGAGCATCTCCGCGCCATCCATCCCGTGCGGCACGTGGTGCGTGTGAGGTGTCTGCGGCTGATCGGGGCTTGAATACGTGATCGATGGCTCGGGCCGCGCTGCGAAGCCGCCAGCGCTGCGAGTCGTACGCCGGATCGCCCGCGAAGCCTGCTCTCCCGCGAGCCGATCGGCAGATCCGGAGATCTCCGCACGATCGCCCGACTCCGACGAAACAACCCGGGCGGGAGGTTCGAACTCGGTGTTCCGGGTTGCCGGGCGGGAAGGAATCCCTGGCACGGGAAGCGCTGCCGCTCGCTCCAGTACCGCGTTGAACTTGCCCACCGCCGACTCAGCAGAGCCATCGGCGGTCAGCCGGACAAGCTGCGCAACCTCATCGGGATCGCTGAACTCGGCGAGCGTGGTCATGCCCGCCGCCGAGAGCCTGCCCGCCTTGGACTGGCAGACCAGCAGCACTCGCGGGCCGACCTTCATCAGCACCAGGAGCTGGCCACGCTGAAGGGGATATCGCGCCAGCACATGGACGACTCCCGCCGGTGCTCTGCCCCCAGGCCCCAGCGCCATGGCGATCCCACCCCTGCGGGCGACGATCGCCCGGAACGCCGCGGCCAGCAGGAGCGCAAGCGTGACGACGCCGACCAGCGCCAGCGCTGTGCGCCCGATGCCAAGGGAACTCTCGTTCAGTGCTGCGCCCGACTGATCAACCTTGGCCGCAACGCCGGCGGCTGCCCCGGTTGCATCGACCGCCGCTCGCGGCGCGGGTCCGAGGGTTCGCAGCTCGCTCGCGGGCCTTTCGGGAGCGCCGGTGTTCGCCGGCTGGTTCGAAGCCGCATCCGGTCGCGGAGGCGATCGTGTCGCCTCGGCAGACGCTTCACCCGTGTTCACGGGGGATGCCGGTTCGGCAGCTACCTGTTCTAGCACTGGTGGCTGGAGCTGGAGCGGCTGGGCCGGAGCCGTATCCGGCATCGGACCCATGAAGTGTGCCGGATCACCCGCGTTCGCCCACGGCGCGGCGAGCAGGCATCCGACAACCACCGGCAGCATCCGACCGAGCTTGCACCGCATCGCGCCTTCCTGGCTGGGGACTTCCAGACGGCTCCGCCGCCCGCTTCCTTGCTTGCTTAGCCCGCGGCCTTGCCGGGCTCGATCTTCTGAGTCAGGATCTCGTTGATGCGCACGCAGAAGTTCTCGTTGAGCACGAGCACTTCCCCGCGAGCAATCGGCCGGTCGTTCACGTAGATGTCCACCGGATCGCCGGCGAGCTTGTCGAGCTCGACCACCGACCCCTCTGACAGCCGCAGGACATCGCTCACGAGCATCCGGGTGCGCCCCAGCTCGATCTTGACATTCAGGTTGACATCCGAAAGCAGATCGATCGCCTTGCTCGCCTGCGCCTGCCGGGTCTGCTCGAACGTCGGCATGTCGAACTGCTGAGGTGTCGCCGCCGTCCGGCCGGCCCCCTGCTTGACGACCGAAGACGGAGGAGACGTTGGGATCGCCCCCGCCGCGGCCTCCTCGGCCAGTCCGGCGAGCTGATCGGCAGCGCTCTGAAGCGCAGCCGCCTGGTCATCGCTGACGCCCTCAGCATCGGCGGACGGCGGCGGGGATTGATTCGAGTTCACAGGTTCGCCACCGCCCCCATCCTCGGGCGGCTCGGCGGATCGATGTGGTGATCTGCGGTCCGTCATCCTGACTTCCTCCGAGCCCCCCGGGCGCTTGCGCAGATTGTGCGCGAGTGCCGCAGGCTCGATATGGCGAGATCCTCCCGCCTGTCGCTTCCGATCGGACAAGGCCTTGAATGGACAGCACTTTTCCGCGTGGGGAAGCGCAAAGGCGAGATGGCCAGATTGCCAGATTCAGCAACGGCACAGTACTCAATGCCTTGAATCTGGCCCCCTGGCCATCTGCTCTCTGGAAACCTGCTCAATCCGCCTCGAAGCCCACGAACTTCGGAAAGAGGATCCTGTCGATGCGGGGGTGGTCCTCGGCATCGGGGCCGACGATGCGGTTGATGTAGGCGATGATCTGGCGGTTGATCGTCTGCCGGCCGGGCTCTTTGAGCTGGCTGAGCTGAGCGCGGCTGAAGATCATCGAGACGCCCTCAAGGATCTCGGCCGACTTGGCCTGGACGGCCTGGGTCACCGCCGCCTCGTTCTTCTTCTTGACGCTCAGGACGATCTCGACGTTCCAGATCCAGGTCTTGCCCGTCTGCAAGTTCTGGAACCGGTCGGAGACTAGGGGTAGCTCGACGAGGTCGTCGGCATCGTCGTGGCCCTCATGCTCGAGGCCCGCAGCCGCCGCATCACCCGCGCCGCGCCCGGTCATGCCGACAACCGCGAAGATCCCCACCGCCTCCAGGATCATCACCACCGCAACGATCGCGATCGTCATAATCGGAGACTTCTTCTTGGCGGGAGCCTCGGCCCCTGCCGCAGTTGCCTCCGCCGATTCATCCTTCTTTTCCTTGTCGGCCACGATGTGCTCCGCCTGTGAGGTGGGGGGAATCGGTCAGGACAGCCGCGACCATCCTGCGTGAGCGCACGGATGGGCTTCCAGCCTTGCGTCGGCGTTCGCGGGGCAAGGCTTGCCTGAACAGATGCCCTGGGACGACTTGAAGGTGTCTGCCGTCTGTCACAGACCGAAGGACCGGCCCGGGCCGGGCATTACCGGACCATCAGGCTGCATCCCGAAGTTCCGTCGCGTCGGCAGTGGGCTGGCCCGTCGCCGAGCCGGGGTTGAAGCGGTCGATCCGATCCATCACCGATCCCAGGAAACGGTCGGCCAGGAACGCCAGGAAGATGACGCCCAGGACCGCCCCCGCGGTCAAGGTGCTCATTCGGGCCGGATCGGCGATCGCCCGCGCCATCGTCGCCGCGGCGAGCAGCAGGCCGACGACCGCCAGCAGGCGGCCGACGGTGCAGACGGTCCGGATCGCGCGTGTCGGAGTGCTCGCCATCTCGCCGGCTCCCTCTCCCATCGTCTGGGGCTGACCGGGCTGTGCGCACAGCACCGCCTCGGTAGAGGAGTTATCGGGAACAGGGGTGGGCCACTTGACCCCGAGATGCGCCTCAACCATCGAATCGATCACCGGCCCAGGACCAGGAGTTGCTGCATGAGCTCATCGGTGGTCCGGATGACGCGGGAGGAGGCCGAGTAGCCGGTCGAGGCCAGGATCATGTTGATGAACTCCTGGCTCAGGTCCACGTTGGAGAGCTCCAGAGCGCCGCCAACCAGGCGACCCGAACCCAGCGTGCCGGCGGCGGCGATCAGGGGGGTGCCGCTGTTGGATCCAACCCGGAAGAGGTTGGATCCGACATCGACCAGACCCTCGGAGTTTGGGAACTTGGCGAGCACGACCTGGCCGATGGTGCGGGTCAGGCCGTTGGTGAACGAGCCGATGATGACGCCATCGGTTCCCACCGCGTACGACGTCAGCGTGCCGATCGGGGAGCCATCGGCAAAGGTTGCGGCGATCGCCGAGCTGTCGTCGGTCAGGGATGTCACGTTGTCCTCATCCCCCGCGAACGAGAGATCGATGGTCAGCGGCGTCTGAGCGCCGGTGTTGGCGCGGTCGACGGTAATCGGGATGGGATCCCGGGTCGCGAGCTGACCGACTGTGTCAAACTCCAGCGTGCCCGAGGCGATGAAGGTGGATGGATCGGTATCGTCGGCAGATTCGACAAAGTATCGCCAGGTGGTGCCGGTGCTCGAGCGGCCGTCCAGGACCATCGCGACATCGACGGAGACCGGAGTGCCCAGCGAGTCGTAGGCGATGAACGTCGTACGCACCGCCTCGCCATCGGCGTTGGCGGTTTTGTCGGTGAGGAGCGGTGATCGCACGAACGCGCCGGCCGAATCCAGGATCTGGATGTCGGAGGCCTCAATCTCCAGGTCGTTCACGGTGCCCACGTTGCCGGTCGCGGTCAGGATCCCCGTGACCGGATCGAGGGCAACACCGGGGGTGGCGCCGTCGGGGTTTGCCCCCGATGCGGTGTCAATCCCCAAGAGATCGGTGAGGAAATCGTTGAGGTCCTGCACAGTCGTGGTGGCATCGATCGCCAGCTCGGCCGGGCGCAGCGTCTTGCCGCCCTTCTCAATCCCCGTGAACGAGAGCGACTGCCCGACGCTCAGCATCGGTGTGCCGCTGCCGGGCTGGGCCGGATCCTCAATATCGATGAGCCGGGTGACGGCTTCGAGCACATTGCCAGGCCCGGGCGGCGGGCTGGCGGTCGCGATCGCCCGCATGCCCGTGGTCGATGTGCCCATGATCCGGATCGCCGATCCCTGGCTGGCCAGCGCTCCGCTGGCGTTGAGATTGCCCGAAAAACGCACGTTCTCGGTTGCCTCCGCGAGCGTCATCGTGCCCAGGGGGATGTTCAGGTTGACCAGGCCCCCTTCGATGATGTTGTTGTTGGCATCGACCGTCCAGCCTTGGAGGCGATCCCCGGTTATGGAGATCAGGTCGTTGGTGGCGTTGGTGCGGAAGGCACCGGCGCGGGTGTAGAGCTGCTCACCTCCGCGGTTCACGATGAAGAAGCCATCCCCCTCGATCGCCAGGTCGCGCGAATCCCCGGTCGCCGAGATCGTGCCGCCGGTGAAGTTGCGCTGCGTGCCGGCGATCGACACGCCCAGGCCGACCTGGAACGGGTTGGTGCCGCCGGTGGTGTCGCTGGGAGCGCTGCCGGCGCTGTAGGTGCGGCTGAACTGCGTCGAGAACAGGAGCCGGTTGGACTTGTACGCGGTCGTGTTGACGTTGGCGATGTTGTTGCCGACCACATCGAGGCTGCGGGAATTGGCGGTCATTCCCGAGAGAGCGGTGAACATCGCGGTCGTGGATGCCATGTGGAGACCTTCGCGAAAGCAGAGACGGAGAGATGAAGAGACGAAGCGGAGAGGATCAAGAGGCTGCGGTCAGGGCTTCCAGGAGTGACGGACTGATGCCCATCGGGATCGCCGGGGTGCGGGGCTTATTGGCGCCAAGCGTCCCAAGCGTCGGCATGCCCGGGGCGGCCGGGACTTCCAGGACGGCATCGATCCCGGTGATGACCTCGCCGGGGCTCGCCGATGCCTTGCCCGTGATCTGCCGAGCCCCGACATCGAGCATCAACGACTGGCCGTCGATGTGTACGAGGCAGCGCGTGGCGCCCGCGGATTGCGCCATGTCGGCGGCGACCGAGAGTCGCTGGAGCTGATCGGGGGAGAGCTCGACGCCGCTGTTGCGCGCGATGGTGATGGGCACGTTGCTCTGGATCTCGCCCGAACGGGCCTTGGCGAGCAGCTCGGCGAAGGTGCCGGTGCGGGTCAGTTCCCCGGTCGAGAGCCGGTCGGGCTCGGCGTACGCCCGGGCACGGGCAGCGCTGCCGGTGCCGCCGAGAGTCTTGAGCAGATCAAGCGGGCCCGGACTTGCCGAGTTGGCGGTGGTGGTCACTGGCCATCCTCCTCAAGGGCACGGACGATGCCATCGACCTCATCCATGGGCACGCGAGTCCCATCCTCAAGGATCAGCACCGCTCCGTGCTGGTCGGTCTTGGTGACGGCGGCGACCATCCCCTCGACGCGTTGCGTGTCCTCGCTCAGGCCTGTGACATACATGCCGATGAGCCCCGAGGCGGAGGCCAGCTCATCGCGATCGATGAGCGTGCTCATGCTCTTGGAGAGGTCCATCGACGACTGGATGTTGTAGACGGTCGAAAGCTGATCGAGCAGCGCCTGGGTGTCGTTGGGCTGCATCGGATCCTGCTGCGTCAACTCGGTCAGGATCAGCTTGAAGAAGTCCTCGCTGTCCAGGGAACTGAACGCGGAGGCCTGCGTGCCTCCCGTGCTCGAACTTCCACCCAAGGAATCGACCAGACTCATGGCGCACTCCCTCCGCAGCGCGGGATTGCATCGGCCGCGCTCGGATCCCTTCAAGCCGTCAGGTCCAGGCTCAGCCTCCGGCCGGCGCTGGACATCGTGATGTCGCTTGGATCCCCGATCGCCTCCGCGATCAGAGCTTCCGGCACCCGGCGATCACGACCCTCCGGATCGCGATCCCTGCCATCGGCGGTTCCACCGCCACCCCCACGCCCTCCGGCCCCACGCCCATCCCCCGCACAATCCTCCCCGGCCCTGTCGGCCAGACCCGGGTCTTGGCCCGAAGGGCCTTCATGCGCTGCATGGCGCCCCGACTCGCTCCGCGAACTGCTTGCCAAACCTTCCTCCGATGGCCGATGCTCGATCTGGATCGAGTCAACGATGAGGCCGCGCTCTTCCAGCCGGTGGCGCAGTTCCGGCAGCGACTCGGTCAGCGAAGCGTGCGCTTCGGCGGTCGCGACAGTGAACGCCGCCCGTACATGACCATCCCGGACGCTCATCGAGACCTTCAGATCTCCCAGCACCTCGGGCATCAGCCGCATGGTCACCGATCCTGCACGCTCCCCATCACCGCCTGTTCGCAAGGCCGCGAACATCCCGCGCATCGCTTGTCCTCGTACGCCGGGGGCCGACTCGGGAGCCTGCTCCCCGGCCCAGTGCATCCCGCCGCGCGAGTTGGCGAGCCTGGCAAGGGTCGCCTGCGCGGAACCCCTGCCGGTGCTTCCAGCCCCCGAAACACCGGTGATCGCCGTGGTGGCTGCGGTCGCGGGCTTGGCAAGCGACTGGCTTGCGAGGCCGGGTGTTGCCGGAGCCGCGGGGATCGCGCCAACCGCAACCGGCAATTGGTTCGTCGCTGGGCTGCGCTGCGGTGCCTGTACCGGGAAAGGCTGAGTCCCCGATGCGGACGAGCGTGAGGCGCTGCCTGGTGATGAGGACGGAGTGGAACCGTCACGGCTGCGGTTGCCCTGAGACTGTTCAACCGCGGATCCGGATCTCGCTTCACGCGGATGCTCAGCAGCCACTCGCTTCCGTCCGGTAGGTTCGGCCAATGTCGCTGGGTCAGCATTGGCGCTTGCGAGGCTCTCACCCGACCGCTGATCCGTCGACTGGGCGGTGGCCGGCTGTCGGTGTTGCGAGCCAGCGCTGCGCTCCTGGCCAGCCTTGATCGCCTTGTTCACCGTCGGCTTGACACTCCCTCGCTGCGAGAGTTCGTGAGCGGCAAGCATCGCGACATCGATGCCCGCAAGCCCCTCGACCGCGGTTTCGGCGCGGGAGTCGCGCTCGATTTGCGCGGACTGGGCGGTCTTTGCCTTCTTGGGAGGATCGGACGACGCGGCGAGCATCGGTTGGAAGCCATCGCCACCGTTGCCGGATGGCACATCACCCGGGGCGATCAATCGCCCGGATACGACAGATTCACTTGCTGGATCCCACCGCACCATTGGCGAGCGTCTCCACCGGCGGCGGCACCTCCGTGCCACGCACCCGCAGACGCTCCAGCAAATTGGCGGCCAGCTTGGGATCCTCCTTGATGAACTCTCCGATCACCTTGGTGCGGACACGGTCATCCATCGCGTTGAGGTACGACACCACCTGGTCCAGCCCCTTGGGGGTCGCCGCCATGACTTCCTTGAGGGTCGTCTTGCACTCGGCGGGCTTGAGCCCCTCGAGGATGGTCAGTGTCTTCTTGAATTGTGCATCGGACTCGGTCGCCATCACCTCCTGGCGCATCCTTACAAACTCGGCCTTCTCCTTCTCCAGTTCCTGCTTGTGCTTCTCGACCTGTGCTTCGCGCTCGACCAGGCCCTTCTGAAGGTCGGTGATCTCCCGGCGCAGGCGCTCAGCGCGCTGGCGATCAATCTCGGTCGCCTCGACGCGCGCTGCAAGCTGCTCGGAGGCGGTCAAGGGCGGCCGTGCATCCTTCTTTGCCTGCTCCTGGGCGGCGGCGGCGGCCTGGATCTTGGCCGCTTCGTCGGACTCTCGCGCGTTCTGAGCCGGGATCGTCTCGGCGAACATGGTGCGGATTTTGTCGATGCGGGCGCGGTCGAGCCGATCCGTACCGGCGAGCCAGCCGACGAAGCCGAGGATCGCCAGCAGGTTGGCGATCGCGATCACGGTTAGAGCGGTGAGGAGAGTCTTCATGCGGCCTCCGATTCGTCATGGGCGGCACTGGGGCGCCCGGCAGCGCCATCGCCGGTTTCCGCATCGCCGTCCCGGTCGCGATCGGCGCGGCCGGCGCGGATGATCGCGATCTCATCGATCCCCGCCGCATCCTTGCGGTTCTGTTCCATCCGCCATGCCCCGTACTGCTTCTCGCGCAACAACTCGACGGCCTTGCGCTGGGTCGCCGCGTGCAGCAGATCGAGCCGGGCGGTATCCAGACGGCGATGAATCCCCGCGAGCCTGAGGACCGCCTGCTGGGCCCGGGCCGTCAAACGGATCGCCGCCGCGGCCTGAAACCGCGCTCCCGCGAGATTGACGACACGACCGCCGAACTCGCCTTCATCGACGGCCGCCTGCTCGCTGGCGAGCATGTCGCGCAGCTCATCGCGCTCGCGCTCGATCGCCCGCTGATGGGCCCGGATGTCCTCCTCGGCATCGAGCCTTTCCCGCTCGATCTGGGCAACCACGAGCTGCTTCTGACGCTCGATGGCGATCCGCTGATCGAGGACGGCTTCGAGCTTGAAGATGAACTTTGCCACGCGAAATCGACTCCTGGGTTACCTGCGGCCCTTGGCGCCCTTGCCGAGCAGCTCGACGGACCGCTGGGCGATCTTGATGAGTGATTCCCGCGCCTGGTCGAAGGGTGTCGCATCGGCCTTGCCCTGGCGCAGCACGCGGATGATGTCATCGTGCAGATCGATCGCGATGTCGGTCTCGGGCTTGGCGCCGCGGGCGTAGGCCCCGATCTGGACCAGGTCCTCGACTTCCTTGTAGAGGGCGAGCAACCGCACGACCTGGCGGCGGGCATCCATGTGCTTGGATTCGCAGACATCGTCGGCGACCCGGCTGACCGAGTCGAGGACATCGATCGCCGGGAAATGCGCCTTCTGCGCGAGCGCCCTCGAGAGAATCAGATGACCATCCAGGATGCCGCGAGCTGCATCCGCGACCGGCTCGGTCATGTCATCACCCTCGACGAGGATGGTGTAGAGGCCGGTGATGGAGCCGGAAAGAGATGCAGAGACGGAGTCCCGAAGAGACGGAGTGGAAGAAGTCGCCGCTTCGTCTCTCTGTCTCTTTGTCTCTTCGTCTCTAGCGCCCCCCTCGATCGCCCCCGCCCTCTCCAAGAGCAGCGCCATCTGCGCGAATACGCTGGGTGTGTATCCCTTGGTCGCCGGGGGCTCTCCGACCGACAGGCCGATCTGGCGCTGGGCGTGGGCGAAGCGCGTGATCGAATCCATCATCAGCATGACGCGCTTGCCGCGGGCACGGAAGTACTCGGCCTGCGTGCAGGCCGCTTTGGCAGCGCGGATCCGCATCAGCGGGGACTCATCCCCGGTCGCGACAAAGACGACCGAACGGCCCAGGCCCGCGGGTCCGAGGCTGTGCTCGATGAAATCCTTGACCTCCCGGCCTCGCTCACCGATGAGGGCGATCACGTTGACATCGGCATCCGACCGCGCCGCGATCGTTCCCAAGAGCGTGCTCTTGCCGACGCCGGGGCCCGCGAAGATGCCCATGCGCTGGCCGCCGCCCAGCGTGGTGAACAGGTCGATCGCCCGCACGCCGGTGTACATGGGCTCAACGATCCGCCGACGGCTCAGGGAGCCGATGGGCGGCGGGGTGAGCTGGAGCGGGATGCGTCCGTGGATGGGGCCAGCGCCATCGATCGGCCGGCAGAGGCCATCGATGCAGCGGCCCAGCATGCTCTCGCCCACCAGTGCGGTCTGGGTGATCTGCTCCCCGACGACCTCATCGCCGGGTCGAATGCCCGCGGTGTCTCCCAGCGTCATCACAACCGAGTGCTCGCGCGTGAAGCCGATGACCTCGCCGAGGACTTTCGGGGCCGCGTGCGGATGACCTCCCCGGGCGCGGATCGACACCAGCGAGCCTGCGGGCACGGGCAGCTCATCGACCAGGACCGTCAGGCCGCGCAGGGCCGTGACGACCCCGGCCGCCCGCAACGGCTGGAAGCCACGCAGGACCTCCCGCGCGCCCGCGAGCAGCGGGATAACCGGGACCATCGAAGCTTCGTGGGTCGCCGCGCTCATTCGGACCTGCCCTCGGGCGGCTTCCTTTCGGGCACGAGTGCCTGAGCGATCCTGTCGAGTTGCATCGCGATGTCGGCATCAATGGTGGCGCCGCCGTCGGAGTGCATGCGGCAGGAGCCGCGCTCGACCGCGGGATCGGCAGTGATATCGACGTGACGGATGTTCACCAGCCGGGGGAGCATCCCCGGTAGGAGGTCCTTGGCGAGCGCTTCATCCTCCGGGTGTACGAGGATCCGGGCCCGCGTCGGCTTGGCGACCAGCGAGAGGACGGCCTCCATCTGCTCCGCGACGATGGTGGGATCGGCGGCGATCGTTCGCCGCGTGATGCGTGCGGCGATCTCGAGCGCCAGTTGGAGGACATCCTGGCGCGCCTCGGCCAGAAGCATGTCGCGCTCGGCGGCAAACCGCTCGAGCGCAGCGGTCCACGCGGCGATGATCGCGGCGATCTTCTGCTTGGATTCCGCGATCGCGGAGGTCTTGCCCTCCTCACGCCCCTTGGCGAAGCCTTCGGCATGGCCGATCGAAATCCCTTCCGTACGACCGGCTTCTCGGGCGCCGCCGAGCAGCTTGTCGCGCTCGCGCAGGGCATCCTCGATCACGCCCGAAGCCCGCTGGCGAGCATTCTGCATGATCGCCTCGCCCTGCCTGGCAAGATCGCCCAGGTCGAGCACCAGTGCATCGCGGGTGGCGGTCAGTGCATCGGCTCTTCGTATCAGCGCCATATCCGGTGGGCCTTTGGTTCACGTTGCCGCTCCATCACGCACGCACTCCGCCAACCCCCCAATCTCCTCCACGACCTCCCCGCCTGGCCCACCCGCCGCTTCGCTACACGACCAGGTCCGAATCTCCACCGCGGCCCTGGATGATGACATCCCCGGATTCCTCGAGCCGGCGCACGATGTCGACGATCCGCTGCTGTGCCGATTCGACATCCGTGACCCGCACCGGACCCATGAACTCCATGTCCTCCTTGATGAGCTGGGCCGCCCGCTCGGACATGTTCTTGAAGATCTTGTTCTGAAGGTCCGAGGATGCCGTTTTGAGCGCCAGCGCCAGCTCCTCGTTGTCCACCTCCTTGAGCACACCCTGGATGCCCTTGTCGTTCACCAGCATGATGTCCTCGAAGACGAACATCAGCCGCCGGATCTGCTCGACCAGGTCCGGATCGTCGGACTCGAGCCCCTCCAGGATCGCCTTCTCGGTTGCGCGGTCGGCCAGGTTCAGGATCTCGGCAACCGTCGGCACGCCGCCGGCCTTCTCCATGCTCTGCGCAAGCATGTTCGCCAGCCGGCTCTCCAGGCCCTTCTCGACCTCACGGATGACCTCCGGGTTGGTCTGCTCCATGTTGGCGATCCGCTTGATGACCTCGATCTGCTTCTGCATGGGCAGGCCCCCGAGGATCTCGGCGGCCTTGTGATGCGGCAGGTGGCACACGATCAGGGCGATCGTCTGGGGGTGCTCATCCTGGATGAACGTCAGCAGGTTCTCGCTCTCGGCCCGCTGGAGGAACGCAAAGGGTGTTTTCTGGACCTGCACCTGGATGCCGGCGAGCACCTTCTCGGCGGCCTTGGGATCCATCGACTCCATCAGCAGCTGCTTGGCAAAGTCGAGGTTGCCCTCGGTTGCGTACTGCGAGGCCATCGACAACCCGTAATACTCCTCGACCACCGCATCCTGCAGCGGGCGCGGCACCCGGCCCAGGCTCGCCAGCTCACGCGTCAACTCCTGCACTGCATCCGGCGCCATCTTCTTGAGGATCATCGCCGACCGTTCGGTGCCGATCGCCAGCAGCAGGATCGCCGCCTTGGTCATGCCATCCAACTGCGACGGATCGTCGGGGAGTTTTTCGTTGGGCTTGCGAGTCAAGCGAGAGTCCTGAGTGCTGCGATTCCTGAGTGCTGCGATCTATTTGCAGCTTTGAGCTTTTTTCCTACTCCTCCACCTGCACCCAGCGGTTGAGCAGCTTGGCCGCCGAGTCTGGATCCTCCTCCACCATCTCCCCGACGCTCTCCAGGATCTTCTGGAGCTTCATGTCCTGGTCGTTGACCTCGATGCCCGACATCGCCATCTCGCCCTCGGCCGCCTCGCCGATCGTCTCACCCTTGATCTCGATCGTCGGCGGCACTCCGACCAGCTCCTCTGCCGTGGGCAGCTCCATCCGCTTGGCTGACTTCTTGACCATCGAGATCATCATGAAGAGCGCCACCGCCGCCAGCAGGCCGAGTACGACGGTGTCCAGCATGCCTCCGCCCAGCGAGAAGCCGCCCCCACTTCCACCGCCGAGCCCGATCGTGCCCAGAAGCCCGCCGCCCCCGTTCACCGGCGTGGGCGGCAGATCGGCGGCGATCATCGAGACGACGACATCCCCATCGACCAACTGCCCCTGCGCATCGGCGGTCCGCACGTGCGGCGTCAGGCTGGCGACGATCTTGGCCTTCTCATCATCGAACTTGCGGGTGATATCGGCATCGCTCGGCGCGCTGGCCGCCACGGCGGGCGCGTTGCCGCCGGCGGCAGCGGCAGGATCCGTCGCGACCTTCTCCTTGTCGAGCAGCGACACGATGTACCCGCGCGGCACGTTCACCGAGACCGCCAACCGCGTCGGCATCCCGCGCGGATCGACGATGCTCTCGGTCCGGCTCCCCACGCGGTTCTCGAACTCGTTCTCTTCCTGCGACTGGTCCAGCACGCTCGCCGGGCCGCCGCCCCGTGCAATGTCGGCCGCCGTGTTGGACCGCAGACCCGGCTCACCCGATGCCGACTTCTCGTTCTGGGCGGTCGTCTGGCTGGTGCTGCGCTTGGGAAGGGAGACCGTGCCCTCGCCCTTGTTCATCGCCTTCTCGACGCGGGCCGTCACCTGCGTCACATCGACCTGGGCCGTCACCGCGACACCCACGCCGGGGATGTAGGACAGCAGCTCCGAGATCTTCTCCCGGGTCTGCATCTCGACCTTGTTCGCATGATCCAAGTACGTCGTCGACAGCATCTCGCTCTTGGCCGAGGGTTTGCGCGAGCGGCCGCTCGAGGCATCGATGACCTGGACGCGCTCGATGTCCATCCCCGCCACCGCGCCGGCGACATGGGCGGCGATCGCATCGACCGTTCCCTGCGCCAGGGCTGAGCCATCCCGCGTCTGGACGCTGACCGAGGCCGTCGGCTTGATCGCCGCGCTGCCCAGGCCCTGCACCTCCGGGACATCGAGGTTCACGACCGCCGTGCGGACACCGGCGTACTGACTGATCTGGCGGGCCAGCTCCCCGCGCAGGGCGAGCATGTACTGGCGGTTGTTCTGCTCCCGGCTCGACCACCAGTTCTGACCCTCGAGCAGGTTGCGGAAGAGGTACTGCGTGTCGGCGGGCAGGAGCTTGGCCTCGCCGAGCTTGGCCATCGCCTCGGCCTCTTTGCCCTTGGGGACGGTGATACCCGCCGGAGTGATCTGGGCGTTGATCCCCGCGTTCTGAAGGATCGCCACCCGCTGGCCCAGCTCCTCCGGGCTTCCGCCGACGGCGAGCGTCTGCGTTGAACCCTTTGATGAGTACTGGGCAACCAGGAACCAGGCCAGCACCCCGATGATCACCGCCGAGGCGATCAAGAGCTTGTGGGTGGGTGTGAGCCTGCCCGTGAAGACGGTGACCTGGTTGATGACGCGTTCGAGCGCAGCCACGTGGCGGGCCTCCATGCCGCAAACCGGGAATCCCGGCACCGGTAGAACACCGGCTCTCGCGCACTCCTTGCGCGGGTGCAATCGCCAGCGCGGCAGACATCGCCCGCGCAGGCCTCAATTGCTCATTTCGGATACCGGGTCACCGGAGCTTGAAAGGGTTGCCGAGATGCGCAATGTCGTCCCGCGACAACGCGCACACCCCGCGCTTTCATTCAGCCCGCTTGCACTCAGCCAGGCACTGCGCTTGTAATCAGGTCAATGCGGTACGAGCAAGCAAAGCGGCTCGCACCAGTGCCCGATGCCCAGTGCCCAGCGCCTTCTCTCACACCCGCATCTGCTTGATCTCGTCGTAGGCCTCCATCACCTTGTTCCGCAGCGCCTGCAGCATGTGAAACGCCGTGTCGGCCTTCTGGGTTGCGATGATCACACCCTCATAGTCGGTGCGGCGACCCGTGTGCAGGTCTTCCATCGCCTTGGTGGCATCCTGCTGAAGCTCGTTGACCTTCTTGAGGTTCTCGAGCAGGACATCCTTGAATTCGGCACCCGGAACCGCGGGACCACCGGCCGACCCCCTGACGGGGCCCGCGGCGGGGCCGGTCGAATCTGTCGGTCGGATCAATCCAAGTGGATCGGTCATCGCTCACTCCGGCCCGCCCGCAGCGGAACCCTCATCTTCTCTACGCGAGCAGTCGCAAGGCCGATGCCATCATCTGCTTGGTCGCCTCGGCGGCGGCCAGGTTCGCCTCATAGGCCCTCGCAGCCTCCATCGCGTTGACCTGCTCGGTCACCGGATCGATGTTGGGTTCGGGCACATACCCCGCGAACGGGCCATCCTTGTACGCATGGGGATGGCCCGGATCTTCCCGTAGCTTGAACGGGGCATCGTCGAGGGTGATGTCGGCGACATGCACACCCAGGGAGCGGGCCTCGGACGAGCCCGCCGAAGGATCCCCGGGGGCGAACTGCACGATGCGCCTCCGCCAGGGATTTACGTTCCCGTTCTCATCCAGGACCGTGTGGGCATGGGCGATATTGGAGGCGATCACCGCCATCCGGGTCCGCTGGGCGATCATTCCACCCGTCGAAATATCCAACGTGCCGTACATCAAACCTCCGAAATCAGGCCGCCGAGGGGTCTGTCAATCACTCACCATCACCCCGCCCGTTGGGCGATCGCCGACCTCAGGAGCGACAACCGCCCCCGCATGAACTCAGATGCCGTCCGGAACGTCTCGGCGGTCTCGACCATGTCCTGCATCAGCCGCTCGATGTCCCGGTTGTTGCGGTCGTGGAAGAGGATGTTGCCCGATGAGGTCCGCGGGGAAAGTGTCATCTCCTGCCCGTTTGGACCATCCTTGATGCGCAATTCCTGCGTGCTGCGCAACTCCAGCCTGCCGCTCTCGCCGCCCGAGCGGTCACGGCGGGCATCGACCGCGCGGGCCAGCTCATGCTCGAAGCCCTTCACCGAGACATCCTTCTGGCGGTAGTCCGGAGTTGAGATGTTGGCGATGTTGCCGGCGATCATGCGCTGACGCTGGGCCGCGAAGCGCATCGAGGCTTCAAGAACCGGGATCGCGCCTGAGTTGGTGATGTCGTCAATGAACATCGGGTGAAGGGGTGAATCGCAAAGGCCAGGCCAAGGAGGCAAGTGAGGGGGCAAACGGGTCAGCGAGTAAAGGAGAAGCGTGAACTGGAACTACAGGTTGGACTCGACCAGGTGCAGCTCCTTCCAGCGCTTGAGCTTGAGGCCCAGGGTCCGAACTCCGATCCCCAGGGCGCTTGCCGTCCGTTGGCGATGACCGTTATGGCGGACCAGCGTCTGGACGATGGCATCGCGCTCGATCTCTTCAAGGGTGCGGTGGCTGGCATGCACACCGTTTGCAATCCCGTTGGCAGCCCCATTGCCCACCCCATTGGTCAGCCCGTTGTTCAAGCCGTTGACGGGACCATGCAGGGACTTGATCTCCGGGAGCGAGCCGTTGCTTGTGCCGTGGAACGCCGAAGTGCCGTTCGAACCGGGGAACGTGCCGCTCAACGAACCCGTCCGCAGCCAGGGCTCGATGACCTCCGCCCCGACCGTCACCGCCCCGCCGCCGCCGGCAACCTCCGCCGTCAGCACCACCGCCCGCTCGCAGATATTCTGCAGCTCGCGCACATTCCCGGGCCAGTGATACTGCTGGAGCAGATCGACCGCGCCGGTATCAAAGCCGACGTTCCCGCGTCCCTCGCGTCGGGCGATCTGGCCGACGAAGTGGGCTGCCAGCTCGGGGATGTCCTCCCGACGCTCGCGCAGGGAAGGGACATGCACCGGCAGCACATTGAGCCGGAAGAACAGATCTTGACGGAACTGGCCGTGGTCGATCGACTTCTGGAGGTCCCGGTTGCTGGTGGCGACCACACGGACATCGACGCCGATGGTGATGCTCGATCCGACGCGCTCGAACGCCCGCTCCTGAAGGATCCGCAGCAGCTTGGCCTGGATCTGGGCGGGAACTTCCGACACCTCATCCAGCACCAGCGTGCCGCCATCGGCAAGCTCGAATCGGCCCTTGCGCATCTTCTCCGCGCCCGTGAACGCCCCGCGTTCGTGGCCGAAGAGCTCGCTCTCCAGGAGCGACTCCGACAGCGCTGCGCAGTTGACCCCCAGGTACGCCGCCGAGGACCGGCCGCTGCTCTCGTGGATCGCCCTGGCCACCACCTCCTTGCCCACGCCCGACTCACCGCAGATCAGCACCGTCCCCTGGGATCCGGCAACCGCCGCGACATGCCGCCGCAGATCGCGCATCGCCACCGATGATCCGATCAGCCGATCGACGCCCCGGCGACACTCGCGCGAAGTCCCAGCAGCGCCATCTCCCGTCCGCGCCGGCTCGCTCGCCGAGACCGTCGCCCGCAGCACCGCGTGCTCGCGCAGCAGCGCAGCGTGCTCGATCGCCCGCTTGGCGGTGATGAGCAGTTCATCCCCCTCGAAGGGCTTGGTGAGATAGTCAAACGCCCCCAGCCGCATCGCGCGGACAGCCGTCTCGATCGAGCCGAACGCGGTCATCACCACCACCGGCAGCTCATCGTCGATCTGCCGGATCTTCTCGAGTAGCTCGATCCCGCCCATCCCGGGCATCTTCTGGTCCGTGATCACCGCATCCGGCCGCTTCTGGGCGATCGCCTCCAGTGCTGCGGCCCCATCGTTTGCGGTGATGACCTCCATCCCGGCCCGCCGAAGCGTTCCGGCGACGCTGTCCCGCATCATTTCCTTGTCATCGACGACCAATACCGTCCTCATGCGCGAACCTCCGCGATCCCGCGCTGATCGGCGCGGGTGATTGCCTTGAGAGACCCGAACTCCGGACCATCCGTTGATTCGTTCCGATCCGCGATCACCGCCGGCAGGCGCAGCTCCACGCACGCCCCGCCCTCGGACATGTTGCGGACCGACACCTGCCCCCCGTGCGCCTCGACGATCCGATGCACGATCGCCAATCCCAGCCCCGTCCCCGTCTGCCGCGTCGTAAAGAACGGGTTGAACATCCGCGGGATCACCTCCGCGGGAACGCCCGGGCCGCTGTCGGCCACCGTCAGGATGCACACCGAAGGCTCCCCTGCCGCACACCGATGGCCCAGCGTGATCCGCCGATGGCGGCACCCCGATTCCACCATCGCCTCGATCGCGTTTCGCACCACGTTCACCAGCGCCCGGATCACCAGCCCGCGATCGGCATCCAGCAGCACATCCGATTCATCCGTTCCCGGCGCCCGCACGATCCCCACCGACTCCAGCCCCGGGACCAGATCTTCCCTGCAGGCCTCGACCGCCGCATTAAAGAGCCCCGCGGGCGATGTCGGCTCCCGGCGGATCTTGAACTCGCGTGCGAACATCAGCATGTCCTCGACGATTCCCGCCAGCCCCTTGGCAGCGCGGTCGATCTTCCCGACCGTCTCGCGCTCGGCGGGGCGATCCTCGAGATCCTCATCGAGCATGCGGGCGTAGAGGCGGATCGACCCAAGCGGGTTACGGACCTCGTGGGCGATCCCGGCAGCCATCTCTCCCAGCGCGGCGAGCCTGCGTGAGCGCTCGAGCTGCTCGTTCGCCGACCGCAACTCCGCCGACAGACAAGCCACCTGGGCGTGCAGTTGCTCGTGCGTGCCCTGCAGGCGAGCGGTCACCTCGTTGAACGCGCCGATCAACTCGGCCAGGTCCGTCGGTGAGACCTTGCCGCCGGCGGCAAGGCCCCCGGTCAGGCCGGCCTGCATCTGCGGGTGTTGTATCTGCTCGGCCCCGGGCATCATGCCTCCCGATCCTGGAAAAGGGGTGACGATCCGCCCTTGCCCGGGCCGTACGCCGCCGCGGCCCTGCGTGAGCGATCCAGCCCGCTGAGCTCACCGGCGACCCGATCGCACTTGCCGCGCAGGAGCTCCCGGTCCTCACGATCACGCTGCGCAACAGCCTCGATCAGTGTCGTGATGGCGATGACCCGCTCGGCGATCCTGGACTTCTGCGCCGGATCCAGCCCCGCGATGAACTCGCTCCAGCGAGCCCGCACGCCCGAGAGCGAGTCGTTGATCCCCTGGATTCCGCCGATGATGCGTTCTCGCTCCCCCAGGACGGTGAGCAGCTCATCGGTTTCTTCCGCCTTGATCAGGGCCGACTGGCGCAGGCTCAGGTCGCGCAGCTCCACGTGCAGGCGATGCTGCGATTCCAGGAGGCGTTCGACCGCCGCCACCCCGGGCATGCCGTGCGCGGAGGCGATCCCGGAGTGCAATTGATCGTGGTGCCGAAGGTTTCCGTTGGTCATCCTGACTCGAGCTCCAGCGCTGAATCCTCCAGCGCTCCATCGATCGATCCCTTAGCCGGCGCCCTTGCCTTCATCCGCCGCCGCGCTCTGACCGCCACTGTTCTGTCCGCCGCTCTCCCGACCCGACTTCTTCCCCTCCTCCGACAGCGATCCGAGCTCCGCCGTCGCCTCCAGCCATCGCTCCCATTCCCGCCGCGTCATCGGGAGGTTGGGATCCTCCCATGCGCTCTCGGGCAGGCTCGCGTAGAACCGCCGGGCCCGCTCGTTCGCGGTCGCCGCACGCTTGACATCCCCCTGCTTGAGATGAGCGCTGACGATCTGCGCCATCGCCACCAGCGAGGCCGGATCCTTGGGATACTTCTCCCGCGCAGCGTCATACAGCCGGATCGCCGTGTCGTACTGCCCCAGGTCGAACGCGCAGTCCGCCACGTAAAAGCTCGCGTTGCGCATCATCAGCTCATCCATCGCCGATCGCCGCCGCGAGTCCTTGGATTCAAGCCCTCGCCGCACCTGCTCGTACGCCGCCGCCGAATCGCGCAGCCGCTCCTCCCGAGCCGCGATCAGATCCCGCCGGCGCGTCTCGGGCATCGCTTCCTCCAGCTCCTTCTCGATCGCCGTCGCCGACATCCGCCCGCACTCGGCGAGCCGGAAGCGGATCTGCCCAGCCCGCGGATCGTCCGGATACCTTGCCAGCGCCTCGCGCAGACGCTCGATCCCCTGCTCGTACTGCGCGGTCTGGAAGAAGAGGTTCCCCAGCTCGATGACCGCCTCGCGGAAACTCTCGGTGTTGGTCCCGCCCAGGCGGCCGCTGGCGACCTCCAGCAGCTTCTCCTCGGCCTCCTTGTCGTTGGCCGGGTCGTTGTCGAGGAGGTATGTCTGCGCCAGCGGCACGTAGCTGGCATCGGCGTACGGCCCGGCGGCGGTCTTGTTGCCGCGCTCGCTGGAATCGATCAGCGTGCGATAGAGTTCCGCGGCCCGCTCCAGATCCCCGATCGCCTTGTACGCCTCGGCGAGCCGGAAGACCGCCTCGGGTTGCTTGGGATCTTCCGGTGCGCTCTTGCTGAACTCATCGAACGCCGCGATCGCCCCCTCGCGGTCCCCCGCGCGGTCGAAGCAGTCCGCCGCCGACCACAGCGCTGTCAGGTACGCCGCCTGGTCGCTGACCACCGACCGGTCGGCCATGATCCGGAAATACCGTCCCGCCGACTTATAATACCGCTGCACCTGCGACAGCGTCGACGGATCCATATCCATCTTCGCCAGCACGCTCGAAGGCCCGCCCGAGGTCTGCACGGCAAGCCGGCGGTTGACCTCCGCCTGCGCCAGGATCACCTCATCGGGCGCCTGCTCGGATCCAAAGAGATCCTCGGCCATGGTCGCGTAGCGGTGGGCGGTCTGCTCATCCTCGGCCTCGAATCGCTCATGGAACCGCGACATCAGGCTCTGGCCGACGGTCGCCGGTGATACCCGCGCGTGCTTAGCGCCCTTGACGAAGCGGGTCACCAGCTCGGCGTACGTATCGGCGGCCTCCTGGTGCTCCTCGCGCTGGGCGTACACACCGGCAAGCCCCAGCAGCGCTTCGAGCTCCTCGGGCGAGTCGGCAAATGCCGAGATCACGTGCTGGTAGCGTTCCCGCGCCTCCGAGAGCTCGTTGCGGCTCTCCAGGATGCCCGCGGCCATCAGGTCCACCTTGGCCATCAGCGGATCAGTCTCGGGCAGGATCTCCGCCGCTCGCTCGAGCTGGATCGCCGACGCCGGCAAGTCCCGGATATCCATGTACGCCCGCGCAAGCCACACGTACAGCTCTCCGATCGCCGCCGCCTCGGCCGAATCCTGCTCTGCCGGCAACCGCGGCATCGCCCGCAGCAGCTTGTCGATCGCCTCTTCCGGGTATCCCTGGTCGATCAGGATCTCCGACTGCCGGGCAAGCGCCCACAGCCGATCGGCAACGGGCATCTGCGTGTCCGAGAGCATCCCCGCGAGCATCTCGACCGCTCGGCCGCGCTCGGCCTTGGGCCCGTGGATCGTCCGCTCGATGACCTTGCGGGTGATCGCATCACGCTTGTGACGCTCGCTGGCGGGGATCTGGTTCGCCTTTTCGATCGCCGCATCCAGGTCGCCAAGGGCCAGCTCCGCCCCGGCGATCTCCACCAGATCCTCGGGCGTCAGCGCTGCACCCAGCTTCTGGGCCTCCTCGTAGGAGTTCAAGAGGTTGCGGTGGTTCTCTTCGACGTTGAGCGACTGGTCGCGCTGCGCCCGGCCGATCCCCCGGCCCAGCAGAAGGTGATACCGCTTGATCTCTTCAACCCCGACAACCCCCTGGGACACGTACGGATAGATGTTCTCGTTGGCGTAGTTGATCGCCCGCTCGTGCTCACCCTTCTCAAGCATCGACTCGGCGACATCCATCGCCCCGGGGAAGTCGGGAAGCGGCGAGGTCTTGAAGGCGTAGAGGGCGCCGCCGATCAGGCCCGCCAGGCCGATCGCCATCGCCGGGATCTGCCAGGCCAGCCGCAACGACGGCCTGCGCGCAGGATCAGCCCCTGACAACCCGGCCTTGACATCAGATGGAGCCGCCTGGTCCGACACGTCCGGCACCGACCGCCTTCCCGGATCCGCCCCGAGGACGGAACATCGCACCGCACCGGGGCATCCATGCCCCGGACCCGCCGCGGACGACCGTGCTCCGCACAAGGAGCCATCCCGACTTCAAGCCGCACCGGAGGCCCGCCCATTCACAAAAACGCGCAACATCCGCCGCGACTTGGTGGAGTTATCGGGTAAACCAGGGGCTTGTCTTCACCCCGACGGGCCAAGTTTGCGCAATCGGCACACGACCCACGACTCAGGACTCAGCACTCACGACTCATCCTGGTCCTGATCCTCTTCCCAACGCACCACCACCAGCGTCCGGGCCATCATGTCCGCGCGGTGCCGGCCCTGCTGGTCAAACAACCCCAGCATCGCCATCGGCGGAAGCAGCCACTTGAGGACATTCCGCTCCAGGGCACGCCAGAATCCCGGCCGGGGGACATGCCCGGCCTCTCCCACGAGCCCCGTGCGAGCGATCGAGATCACCTCGCACCCGGTCAAGAGCTTCCCGGGGGACCGGCCCGTCCTCCACTCGCCGATCGTCCCCATCACGATTGCGATCCCTATCCCCGACCCCACCACCACCCACGTCTCCCCCCCGATCATCCCATCCGGGGAGAGGATCGTGCCCATGTCGATCCCCCACAGCACCGACGAGATCCACAGAGCCATCGCCGTGTCCGCGAGCGCGGCAAAGAACCGCCGCCCCGCCTCGGCGAGCGCAAACCCCGGCGGGATCGTGACCACCCCATCGCTGGGATCCGGCCGCAGGACCAGGAGCAACACCACCCCCATGGTCGCCAAGAGCGCGGTCGAGAGCAGCCGCAGGTCCGTCGGGCTCACAGGCCCCAGGCTCTTGGCCGGCCCCGCGTACAGTACCCGTCCCGTGTGCGCGGAGATCTCCCGGACCTCGTACCTGCGCTTGGGGCTTGAGGGCTTGAGCGGTGAATCCTCGCTCCCAGGCTCATCAAGCTGTGACCAGACCAGGGCGATCCGGCCATCCCCATCGAGCGAGGCAGCGGTTACCGGAGGAGCAACACCATCAATGGTCGCGATCGGGAACGAGCCCGCCTCGGTCAGTTCGGTCAGCCGCACGCGACCCCCGGGGATCGGCTCGACCCAAACCAGCGCCCCCGAGCACTCCAGCAGTGTTCCGGCCGCGATCACATCCACCTGCGCCGGATCCAGGCTCAGCGATCGCCTGGTCCATGTCCACTCCGGAGCCTCCTCCGGCGGCGCCTCGACCGGCCGAGGGTTCGCCGGTCGCGTCAGCACCGGTCCATCATCAAAGTCCCCGAATCGCCGCGAAGAGGTTGGCCTCGGAAACCGCACCTGCCCCACCCACACATCAAGCCGCTCCCGCGACGATGCCACCGCCAGACCCACTCCGCCTCGCATCGAGACCACGCGCAGCGGCGATGGCTGCCCGCTGATCAACCCGGCAAGCTCATCCGGCAACTGCGCCTCTCGCCAGCGATCCTGATCGAGCGCGTGGATCACCGGCGATGATTCCCCGCGCCGGGATCGCTCCGACATGATCGCCACCAGCGTCTGCCCCGCCGCGCCCATCCCCAAGAGCCGCCCCGACGTCGGCAACACAGGGTGCGTCAAGAGATCCGCCGCCGGCTCGAACCTCCACAAAGCCCCAAGCCCGGAACGGATCGCCGCGACCGAGCGCACCTCGCGCTGAATCAACTGACCGGTCGAGTCGCGGACATCAAACGCCAGGTACACCCGCTCATCGATCGCCGCGATCCCCTCGGGGGAGCGTTCGAGCGGCATCACCAGCCGCACGCTGCCGCCCCCGGCGGCGAGCACTCCCGATGCGCCGGCCTGCGCGCTGGTCCGCGGCGGGATATGGATCAGCGCCAGCGTGTCGCCCGATTGCACGACCATCCAACCGTGCGAGGTCCCGGCTCGCCCCAGGTCCGGGCTGTCCAGGCTCCCCGCCCCCGGCAACACGGGCGCCAGGCTTGACTGCGGGGCCGCCAGCGCCGGCGCGATGCATGTGCCGATCACTGCAAGCGCGCACACCCACGCGATCGGCCGCGCGGATCTCAGGAGAGTTCGGATCGTTCTCAACATGCAAAGCTGCTTCGAAGGTCAATCACGGTCAGGCGTGGCGGCGGAGGGGGAGGTGGGCGGGATGGTGCGGGCCGGAGTAGCGGATGGCTCCTGGTCGATCAGCCGCACGCGCGATGATTCGATGTTGTACGCCGAGAGCAGCGCCTGCGGATCGAACACCGTCTTCTTCATCGCGGCCCCGCGATTCTGCGGATCGTACAGACGGATCGACACTTCCGTCCCCCGCGATGGGATGTGCAGCGTGATGCGGACGGGCACGATCGCGGTCGCATCCGGCGCTTCCCGGAACTCGACCGGCGAAGTCTCCCCCAGCTCCGATTCGCACAACAGCTCGTTGCGGCTTGTCAAGAGCCGCACGCCCATCAGCGTGCGTCCATCGGAGGAAAACAACATCTCCTTGCGACCCCACCGGCTCGGACCCGACAGCACGATGTGCCTGCCATCCTTCGACCAGGCCGTCCGCGAACCTTTGGCCTGCACCGGCAGGATGCCCATCAGGTCGATCAGATCCAGCGGATGCACCGGCACCCCGAAGCGCGCGGCGATCCGCGGCGAGGCCTTGGCATGATCCCCCAAGAGCGCGTTGCGCGGCTTGCGCAGGTCCATCCACCAGTACTGGGTGTCGTTGGATCCCAGGCAGAAATACGTCTCACCCAGCTTGTTGACCGTCAGCGCCAGCCCTCGGGGGCGAATGAACTGGAAGTGCCCCTCGGCGGTCTCATCGAACGCCTCACCCTTGTCATCGGTGCCGGTGATGCGCAGCTCCGTGCGCGCCCACAGGCGATCGACCTTCACCACCGATGGGTTGTACGCCGATGCGATCGCCTCCGGTGAAAGCGGGGGCCCCGCGGGCTCCACATCGACCGGCTCCTCGCCAACCTTGTTCTGATCCGCGCAGCCGATGAGCCCCGCGCACACGATGACCGCCACGATCCCCGCAATCGCCGCAAAATACCGATTCACGCCTGACCCCCACTACCCCCACTACCCCCACTACCCCCACTACCCCCACTACCCCCACTACCCGCCGCCGGCTCATCCAGCGGGATCACCTTCGCCAATTCCTCCATCGCCTCCCCGATCGCCGTCTCATCCATCCCCGGATCGACCACCTCCACCAGCGCTGCCGGCTCCGAACCCGCCGGTGTTCGCGGCCGAACCATCATCACCGACCCCTTCATCCCCTCGTACTTGAGCATGCGCCGACGCACGAGCGCCAGTGTCAGCAGGTACCTGAACACCTGCTGGCGATGCTCGACGGCAGTCCCAAGCTGCTCGAAGATATCCACCAGTTCATCATCACCCAAGAGCGGCCGCTTCTTGGAGTTGGGCTCGGCCATCGTGCTCGACCACGCCGCGAACACGCGACCCTCAACGGGCCGGGTGCCATGGTCCCAGGCTTCCTGGCAGAAATCGATGCGGCGAAGCTCCTGCTCCCCCTCCACCTCGACCAGGCACGCGGTGAACCGCTCACCCACCGGGATCGGCTTCCCCGTGGAAGCACACTGACCCGTAGGCCGAGCAATGGTGTACGCCGATGCGCCTGGTGCGAGCATGGGACCACTATAGAGATGATGGATCGGCCCGCCGGACTACCAACAACCACCCCGCTCTACGCTACCCCGCCCGCCCCCACCAGAGTTCAACAACTCACCTCGAAGAACCGCTCGCTGGTCCCACCCGGCCCCACGATGAAGTTCATCCGCTTTCTGCACAACGGACAGATCGCTCGGTAGCCCGTCCCATCCACGGTGCGATAGACACGCAGGTACTGGTTGGCGCACCGGAAGAAAACCCGAAGAAACGGGCGATCACCCTGCCGGCCCCCCGAACCGCGACCAGCGCCCCCACCTTCGGTGACATCCAGCCCGCTCAAGGGCTCAGAACCTGCTGAATCGCCCTGGTCGCTTGCCATCGTTCTTCTGTATCGGCTTGCCAAACGCCCGGACCCCACCCCGGTCAAATCCCTATCGATGCCCATGAACCCGCTCAACCGGGTATACTCCGACTCTCACGTTTCGGGCGTTCTCGCCGGGATCTGTGAAAGGGGTTGGGAGTCGGATCAGTGCAAGCCTGAGGAAGGTTTGAGGGTGTTAGTTCCCGCCAGGGAATGCAGCCACGTGCGAAAACTGCGATCCTGTGCTCGAACAATCGCCGATAATGACCAGTTCCGGCTGCCGGGGGAGTCTGACACGCTGACATGATTGCGTCCGCACTCACGATCCTGCCCGATCCACCACCTCCGCCGACCCCCGTCGGTCTGATCGCGGGGGGAGGGCAGCTCCCGGTCCTGGTCGCCCGCGGCCTGCGGGATGCCGGGCACCCTGTCCACGCCCTGGGCCTCTTCCGCCAGTACGAAGCCGAACTCCCCGTCCTCTGCTCCTCATTCCGGGAAGTCGGGGTGCTCAAGGTCGGCACCTGGGGGCGCATCCTGGCCCGCATGGGTGTCCGCCACGCAATCATGGTCGGTCGCGTAGACAAGGCCAAGATCATGCACGATCCATTCAGGCTCGTGCGCAACATCCCCGACATCCGAACCGTGGTCGCCTGGTATCGCCACCTCCGCAAGGACCACCGCTCCCATGCCGTCCTCTCGGCGATCGCCGAGGAGCTCGACCGCTGCGGGGTCGCCCTGCTGGATTCGACCTCCTCGATCCCGGATGAGATCGCGACCCCGGGCGTGATGACCCAGCGCCGGCCCACCCCCGCCCAGATGGGGGATGTCGAGTTCGTCTGGCCCATGCTCACCGAGATCCTCCGCTTGGACATCGGACAGGCGATGGTCGTTCGGGAGCACGATGTGGTCGCCGTCGAGGCCGTCGAAGGCACCGACCGCATGATCGAACGCGTCGGACACATCTGCAAAGCCAAGGGCTGGACCCTCTGCAAGGGCGCCCGCGCCGGCCACGATCGCCGCTCCGATGTCCCCACCATCGGCACCAAGACCATCGAGAACATGGCCGCCAATGGCGGAGGCTGCCTGGCGCTCGCCGCCGGGGATGTCATCATGCTCGAGAAGCAGAAGGTTCTCGACTTGGCCGATGAGGTCGGGATCTCCGTCGTAGGCATCCCGACCGCGCAGCCTTGAAGAGCCCCTCCCCGAGGGAGGGGTTGGGGAGGGTTCCCTTCATCCACCCCAAGCCTTCATCTCACGAATCCCTGACGTCAGCATCTCTGCCTGTACGCAACCGTTTTCACATCACGGCTGCTGTTGCCACACGCAACCCATCCCTGGCACCTCCCTCGGGGAGGGGTCTGGCATGAGCACCGGCCCTTACGTCAGCCGCGGCGGTGCCAAACTCCGCCACGCCCTCGATGAATTCAATGTCGATGTCACGGGACTGACCTGCGCCGATCTGGGCTGCAGCACCGGCGGCTTCACCGACTGCCTGCTCCAGGCCGGCGCTGCCAAGGTCTACGCGATCGACACCGCCTACGGCGAGCTCGCCTGGAAACTCCGCAAGGATCCTCGCGTGGTGGTGATGGAGCGCACAAACGCCCTGCACACCGAACCCCCCGCGCCCGTCGACCTCGTCGTCGTCGATCTCGGCTGGACCCCGCAGAAGTCGCTGATCCCCGTGGCGCTCAAGTGGCTCAAACCCATCCACAAACCCGTGCCACCGACTTGCGGCTCTGAGCAAGTCGGTGCTCCCATCACCGGCCCACCGACCCCCGCGATCCTCACCCTCATCAAACCGCACTACGAAGCCAAGCACTCCCCGTTCGCTGCCAAAGCCGAGGGCTCCCGAGGCATCCTCCCCGATGATCTCGCCGAGCAGATCGCCGACTACGTGCTCGCCCAACTCCCCGCGATGGGTGTATCGATCGACGGCTTCACGCGCTCCCCGCTGCGAGGCGGCAGCAAAGCCGATGGAAACCTGGAGTGGCTCGCCCTGCTCTCTCCCATCGACACCCAGCCGCCGCGCTGACCGCGATACCATCTCCGCGATGGATTTCATCAACCGACTCAAACGAACCATCCGCGGACTCGCCCCCGAGCGCATCATCTTCAAAAGCCCCTCAGACCTCTACAAGCACCCCATCTCCGCCCTGATCGCCGCGATCGTCAAGCATCACGAAACCAGCGCCGATAGCGCCGGCTGGATCGACATCCGCGCCAAAGAGCACGGCTCCAAGCGCGAATTCAACCTCCAGATCTCCGGCCGTGTTCTCAACCTCCTCCAGGAGGACATCCCGCTCCCGCAGCTCCTCATCGAAGAAGGAATGAACGTGCTCGCCGACCACGCCGTACGCAAAGATGTCGGCCTCTTCGAGCTGCGCGATGCCACCCCCGAAGAGCTGGCGATCGCCGCCGACATCGTCCTCAAGCGGCACTACGGATTACCGGATGAGTATGAGGTGGAAGCGGAGCTCGACGGCTGATCGGCGCCATGCCGCACGATCACGTCTCCGCCGCCCCACCAACCGCCTTCCAATTCTCCACCCCCCCACCCTTGGGATGCAGCATCACCCACAACCGCTCCAGCAGCGGCTTGAGCCCCGTGTGCGCAGCCCCCGAGATCGCCAGCATCCCCTGCTTGGCATCCACATCCAGCTCCCGCGCCAGCTTCTTGGCGACCTTGCCCGCCTCATCCGGATCGAGCAGATCCACCTTGTTCAGCACGATCAGCTCGGGCTTGTTCCCAAGCTCCTCGGAGTGCTGCGTCAGCTCGTGTCGCACCGTGCGGTAGTTCTCCGCCGGCGTCGATCCATCCGGCGGCTGGGCATCGAGCAGGTGCACCAAGACGCGCGTCCGCTCGATGTGCCGCAGGAAATCCAGCCCAAGCCCCGCGCCCTTGGAAGCGCCCTCGATCAGCCCCGGGATGTCCGCCATCACGATTCGTCGCATCGCATCGAGCTCGCAGATCCCAAGCTGCGGCGACAGCGTCGTGAACGGGTAATCGGCGATCTTGGGCGTTGCTCGCGTCAGCGCGGCGAGCAGCGTGCTCTTGCCCGCGTTGGGCAGGCCGACGAACCCGACATCGGCGATCAGCTTCAATTCAAAGCGCAGCCGAAAGCTCTCACCCTCAGCCCCCGGGGTCGCCCTCCGCGGCGTCTGGTTGGTCGATGATTTGAAGTGCTCGTTGCCCCAACCGCCCTTGCCGCCCTTGGCAATCACGATGCGGTCCGATGGCTTCAGGTCCGCCATCAGCTCCCCGGTCTCATCGTTGTAGATAAGCGTCCCGGCGGGAAGCTTGATCACCATGTCAGGTGCATCCCCGCCGTGGCACTGCTTCTTGCCGCCATCCTCCCCGTGCGGGGCTTCCACCAGCGGCACCCCGCGGAAGTCATACAGCGTGTGCATGCCATCTTCCGCCTGGAGGACGACATCGGCGCCCTTGCCGCCATCCCCGCCGTTGGGGCCGCCCTTGGGCTCCCCCTTTTCGCGGCGGAACGAAACCCGACCACCCCCGCCGGTGCCGGCGCGGACCGTGATGATTGCTTGGTCTACGAACACGGGGGAGGGTAGGAGGAGAAAGCAGCAAAGCTCAAATACACACCACCGCCCAAATCGATGGCGGCTGTCATCCGGCTTGCATTTGCTGCACTGAGCGTTGCTGCTTTAGGCTTTCTCAAGCCGCTCGCCGCATCAACGTCCCGCGGCTCAGACCCCGGAGCAGGCGCTCCCGGTCCCCGAACCTTGCGAACCGCGTGAACGCGATCGCCATCCGCACGGGGCCCGGCTCCGAATCATCCATCCAGATCACGTTCCCCATGACGTAGATGCTGCGATCCGAATCCAGCTCGTGGGGGTGATCCCCCGGCAGCGTGATCTGCAGCGCCACACCCGTGCCCGGCTCGAAACCCTGGTCCATCTCGAACATCACCCCGCCCTCGCTGACGTCGTAGGCGTGGCCCTCGTAGCTGAACCGGTCCTCGGTGATGGGCCGCAGCGAGACCGGGCAGTACATCGGGCTCACCGTGAAGCGCTCGTGCTGGCGGCGATTGATCGGGTTGGTGTCGGCGGTCGAAAGGGTCGCGGTCCCGGACATGAATCAGCCTCCCGGCACAACCTCCAGCGCAGGCGAGCAACTCGGGCTGCCTGGAAGGTGCAGCTTTCCCTATGGGGCGCTATCGGTCGTCCGAAGGTCCAACTTTGCCCAGGGCGCGGAAAAGGGGATCTGCGCTGCACACACAGGCCCTACAGGATGCACGACCTGACCCGGCGTGCCGGCCCATCGATGGCGATCATTCCCACACTCACCCGTGCCTTGCGACGGCGCCCCGCCCTCACCCCGCTCGCCGCTGCGGCTTGCGCTCCCGGCCGAGCCGAAGCTCCTCAACCAACAGAAGGTCGATCGCACGAAAGCCCCCATCCTCCCACAACGCGACCGAGCGGAGATGAGGCGGAACCAATAGCGCCTCAGAATGCGGGAAATGAGCATCCTGCCCGCTCGCCAGCTTGAGCGTGAACGGAACAAAGGGCTCAGGAGCAAATGCCTCTTTCAACGCCTGAACGACACTCCGCACCTTGCCCCGTCCTGTTTGCCCTTTGCCATTTGCCCTTTGGCCTCACCCTACCCCACACTCCCTACCAGCGCCGCGTTCGTCGGAAACCTCTTTAGCGCCGCCAAGAGCTGCTCCACCTGCTGCGGCGGATGCATTGTCATCAGCCGCCGGCGCAGCGCTGTCATCGTCTTCAGCTCCGCATCGCTCATCAAGAGGTTCTCTTTCCGCGTCCCGCTCGCCGCCAGGTTGATCGCCGGGAACAGCCGCTGATCGCTGATCTTCCGATCCAAAATCAGCTCCATGTTCCCCGTCCCCTTGAACTCCTCGAAAATCACCTGGTCCCCCGCGCTGCCGGTATCGACAAGGCACGAGGCGATGATCGTCAAGGAGCCCGCCTCCTCGGTGTTGCGAGCGCTCCCGAAGAGCTGCTTGGGAATCTCCAGCGCCCGCGAATCAAGCCCGCCCGTCATAGTCCTGCCGCTGCTGGCGAACCTGCGGCTGTTGTTGAACGCCCTCCCCAATCGCGTCAGCGAATCCAGGACCACGACGATGTGCCTGCCGCACTCGACCAGCCGCTTGCAGCGCTCGATCGTCTGCATCGCCACCTGCACGTGGGTGTCGACATCGTGGTCGTTGCTGCTGGCGATCACCCGTACGCGCGCCGGGTTGAACGGCATCTGCTGCACCGGATCGACCGCGGCCTCGAGCAACGCGTTGAGCGCTGACTCTCCCGCCGCCATCGCCCGCGCCGGCCTGGGCGCGAACGTCCTGCGGAAATCCGTCACCTCTTCGGGCCGCTCATCCACCAGCAGGACGACGACCTCCATCTCCGGGTGATTCCGAAGGATCGACCCGGCGATGTCCTTGAGCAGCGTCGTCTTGCCCGCCTTGGGCGGGCTCACGATCAACCCGCGCTGGCCGCGTCCGATCGGGCAGAACAGATCGATCAGCCGGCACGAGGCCGGGCACCCCGGGTACTCGAGCGTCAGCCGTGGCTGTGGATCGATGCTCGTCAATTCCTCGAACGGCTTGATCGGCGCCAGGCCATCCAAAGACAGCGATTCGAGCTCGGTGATCCGCAACGGCCCACCGTATCCGCCGCCCCTGTCCCCGCCACGACCTCCGCCATGCCCGCCGCCCCCACCATATCCCCCGCTGCGGAACGGACCGCCCCGGCGATGCCCGCCAGGCTGCCCATTCGACCTGTATCGCCCCCCACCTCCCCCACCTCCGCCACCACCACCTCCACTACCGCCTCCACCCCCACCTCCATACCCACCGCGATGACCGCGGCCGCCGCCTCCACCCCCACCACCGCCACCACTTCCACCGCTACCCCCACCTCCACCACCACCACCGCCCGCTCTCGGGCCGTGGTAATACTGGCCGCCAGAGTTGCTTCCCTGGTTCCGTCCGCCCCGTCGTGAACGCCGTGGTCCCACTTTCAGCCATGCCTCCGCATTTGAGACAGCGCTCGCGCGGACGGTTCACCCGCCGCGGCTGGACAAGCTCCCAAGCGCAATCAGTCCCCGCGAGCGGGATCCCGTCGAAAGGGATCCATCGCGGCCAAGCGTCACCGGTTCCTTACGTGGAACGGGCGCGATCAATCCGAACATGCGGCCCGTGATGAGCATGAGGCCGGCAGCGCTGCAAGCGCCCGGTCAACCCGCTTTCACCGCCAAAACCTCTCGGGATCCACGACAGCCTCCCTCATCCGGGCGCTGCCGACTTGCCATCTCAGCCGGGCACAAGCCCACGCCGCGATCAGATCCCCGCATGATGTGAGCCCCGCGATCGCGGGAAGCACTCAACCCGATTCCTTCCTGCCAACCCCTTCCAAACACACGGCCGGTCACAACCCGGCCCGGAATCGATCTTTGTCGTGGGCCTTCGCCACAGGTGATTGGGAAAAGCGCCCTCGGCGCACCACACCACGCTCGCGGCAATACCCAACGGCGCCCATCGCACGCGCCCGATCAAGACAGTCCCCCGCTCACGACGCCCACTCGTGACAAGCTCCGGACGGCAAAGAGGTCTTTCGCAGACCCACCCGCGAGATCTTGTCAGGAAGAAGCCCCTCTCTCAGGGCGGCGGAGCTTCGAAATCCAGCTCCGGGCAGAACGCCGCTCACGGCTTCATCGACACATTGTGCGATACCCCCCACCCAAAGTCAAGATAACGCCCGCATCCCGCCAATTGTTCCCGACACCAGGCCGGTTGCTCATTCCTGAACGCTCGCCGGATCCTTCCCCTGCTCGATCGCCATGATCTTATGAATCCGCCGGGCGTGCCGCCCACCGCTGAATTCCGTCCCCAGCCACGTCGAGACAATCTTCTCGATCAGCCGCTGGCCGAGCAGGTCCGCCGACAGGCACAGCACGTTCGAGTCGTTATGGCTGCGCGAAAGCTGGGCAGTCAGCTCGTCATGCGCCACCGCCGCGCGAACACCCTTGACCTTATTCGCAGCGATGCTCATCCCGATGCCCGTGCCGCACAGCAGGACACCCAGGTCCGCACGCTTCTCCGAGATCGCCTTGCCCACCGCGAACGCCGGCTCCGGATAGTCGCACGGCTGCCCGCTCTGGTCCCCCAGGATCTCGACCTGGTGTCCATCACGAGCCAGCATGTCCGCCACCTGGCGGATGGATGACGAGCCGCGATGATCCGCTCCCAAGGCAATCCGCATGCTCAAGGCCTCCGCAGCGCACCGGCCTGCCCGGTGTGCCATCGGTCAACTCTAGCAATCCCGCACCCGCTTTTGGAAGAGCGCCTGGGATGACCCTAGCGGTCCAATTCCGCCAGGCGGCGACGAATCAACTCACCCAGCCGCCTGGCCGTCTGACGGTACAGATCCATCGATCCGCCGATCGGATCCAGCACATCCATCCCCGCCGGATCCAGGAGCACCACGCGATCCGCAGCGAACGGATACTTGGCGATCACAGTCTGAGCGTGACCCCGCGTCATCGCGTAGATCACATCCGCCTGTTCCACCATCGTCCTCGTCAGTTGCCGGGATCGGAAGCCCGCCAGCGGGCCCTGCCCCGCCGAGCCGCGCACACCCGCCTCGGAGAGCGCCTGCACCGCCTCGGGAGTGGCGGCCTGTGAAGCGCCCGCCGAAATGCCCGCCGAATGCACCCGCGTCGTCACCGCCAGCGCTGGAACTTCCGCGAGCACCGACTGCGCTATCCCTTCAGCCATCGGGCTCCGGCAGGTGTTGCCCGTGCATACAAACAGCACGTTTCGCTCCACCTGCCGTGTGATTTCAGCCTCCGTCAACATCCCCCCCGGATCCACCGAGAACCCGCCCGCGGGCTTGAGATAAACGGTCGTCGAGTGCTTCCCGGTCGCCGTCGCTCCGTCATCAACCACCATCGAAATCCCCGCTCGCTCGGCAACACCCTCCTCCGAGAGCAGCCCGATATCTTTGCCGGATCCCCACCCGAACAGCGACAGCCGCCGCAGCACAATCGGCACGCCGACGGACTTGAGCACTTCTTGGGTCGCCGAGTGGTTTGGAACACGCACGTACAGCGTCCGACCATCGTCCACGACGCCCGGAAGGGCTCCCAGGCCTGAAACTATCCGCGCGATGTCCTCGGCCGACTTCTCGATCGCAAACCGCACCGGACCCGGCGCCAGCCGCGCAAAAAGCCGCCTGTGAATCGGGTGCGAGATCGCCAGCCGGGCCTCCAGGTCATCCGTATCCGCCGCGTGCAGCGTGTGACCCGTCAACGCCGGCGTCGGAAGGCCCGTCTGCTGCTCACCCGCCTCGATCAACGCCTCCATCGCATCCAGGGCCGCCGTCGATGCAGCGCTCGCCGCCACCCCGTACACCGTCTCGGTCGGCAACACCACCAAGTGCCCATCGCGCAACGACTTGGCGGCGGCCTTGAGATGCTCATCCCGCTGCCGGGCCGACATCCGCGTAAGAATGGGTCTGGCGGTCTTCATGTCACGCAGGCTCTCAAGCACTCCCTTCCCAAACCGGGCCGCCTTGGCGGGCCCCCCGACTGGCAACATACCAAATCAGGGCCATCCCCACCCGTTCCGCCCTCGCTCTATCGACCGGATTCCCCACCGGAAAGAACCAGGGCTGGTTCGTTCTGGTATGATACGTGCAGGGTCTTGCGACCCTTCGCGCACCGGGCGTGAACCCCACGGGTCCTCCCGAGAACCCCGCCACGAGCGCTGTTCCCGGTGACTCGCAGGAACCGCACCCCGGCCGTGTATCGAACATCTGATGGGCGGTCGCACGGGGGACGCGTGCGACAGCGTGCGCCCAGTCACGTCCAGCACCCAACGGACGCCCATAGACCGCTGGCCGTCCAAAAACCGAACAATAGGTCGCATCCGGCATGCTGCTGGCGCTGAGATGCTGATGGCCATCGCCAATGACGGAGCGCACATAGGAGTATGTCATGAGCCAGCCCTCTTCCTTGCAGTCCCGCCCCCGTAACGCCCACGCCAACCAGCGCCCCGCCTTCAGCCTCATCGAGCTGCTGGTCGTCATGTTCATCATCGTGCTGGTCATCTCCATCGTGGTCCCCGCGCTCGCCAAGGTCCGCAAGACCACCAAGATCGCCGCCACCGAAGCCTTCATGTCCAACATCCTCAACTCATCGCTCTCCTTCCAGAACGATGAACGCCGACTCCCCGGCCGCTACTCGGTCCGGGACATGGGCAACGATGACAACGGCAATACCCGCGGCATGTCCATGGCCGAGAATGTCATGGTCGACCTCGGCAGCGGGATCGCCCAGGTTGGAGGCGCTGACCCCGGAACCGGCGCTATCGCCGTCCACCCCTTCGGCGGCTCATCCTCCAGCCGCATCTCCCAGGAAGCCTGCTGGATCGACACCGGCCTCATCGGCCAGTCGACCCGCAACGGCAAGGGCTACTTCACCCCCGATCCCAAGTACTTCATCCAGCAGGTGAACGCCTCGGCCACCACCACCAAGCAGGCCGGCTCTTCCGGTGACAGCGACAACGGCAAGCCCACCTTCCCCGATCTGGTCGATGCCTTCGGCCAGCCCTTGGTCATCTGGGTCGAAGATGAGACCGTCGTCGGCAGGATCAAGTTCGACAGCAGCAACAGCGGGCCCAACAACTTCGCACGCATCACCTCCACAGGCAACGATCCCCCCGCACGCCACTACTGGAACGCCAACGCCTGCTTCCTTGAGGCAAACAGCCTCGGCAAGCTCAACACCGATGCCAAGGCCGAAAGCCTGCTCGGCTCCGGTGGCGCTTCGGCCGAAGAACGCGCCCGCACGCTCATGGGCCTTCTCGGCAGCCTCGCTGGCCCATCCGACCTCGGCTCGCCCACCGCCGCCACTCCCGCCAACCAGATCATCCCCACCGCCTCACGCGGCAAGATCACCATCATGTCTGCCGGCGCTGATGGCATCTACCTCAACAAGGGCGATGGTCGCGGGCGCGCCCAGTTCCTCAACAACGCCATGGACTATGGCTACAACTTCGTCGATCCAGGCAGCCCCAACAAACTCCGGCTCGACGATGCCGGCAAGCCCACCACCCTCGATGTCGCCAAGGCCTTCGATGACCAGATCGTCTCCGGCGGCTCGTAAGCGCTCTAGGTTCAAGACAATGCAGCCATCGAAGAGCCGTGCTCCACGCACGGCACTTTCTTTTTCTCGTAAGCTCGAACCATGGGGGAGAACGACCAACGCGCCGGCATCTACGCCGCACGCAAGCGCGCTGCCTCTGCCCTTTTCCTCCTGCTCGGCGGAATGCTCCTGATCCGGCGGTTTCCTTCTAACACATTCAGCCCCACACACCTCTTCGCGCTTGCCGCGCTCGCTGCGCTGCTGGCGATCCCCTTCAACCATCGACTCATCCGCACAGTCGCCCTCTCACTGGCCGTCTTCTCAGTCGGCGCAGCCTGGTGGACCATCCGCATCTCCACCCCCGCCCACTCGCTCGCCAGCCTCCTCCAATCACGCGCGTACCAGACCACCATCCTCACCGTCCAGGGCCGAATCCTCGATCGCCCCGATGTCTCCAACACCACCCGCGGAGAGCTCGCCCCCTTCATCCCCTACACACCCGCCGCACGTTTCCGGCTCGCCATCCACCAGATCCTCACCGATGATGGCTGGATCCCCGTCTCCGGCATCCTCCGCGCCCGCATCAGCGGCATCGATGGAATCGATCGCGGAACCATCGGATCATCCCGCGATGCACCGGGCGCAGGCGATCTCGTGACCATCACGGGCCTGGCTGCGCCCATCCCCACCGCCGCCAACCCCGGCCAGTTCGATGCTCGCCAATGGGCCGCACAGGAAGGCCACGCGGGCACCCTGCTCGCCGACAACCCCGCGCTCATCGCGCTCACACCCCCCGGCGAGCAATCGCTCCCATCGCGCATCCATCGCCAACTGCTCGCCGCACGCGCCACACTCATCCACACCGCCCAGCAAACGCTGATTTCAAACCCCAACGACTGGCTCAACCCCGCCGATCCCGCCTCGCTGCGCCGCCAGGAAGCCCGCGCACTCCTCCGCTCCCTGGTCCTGGGCCTCGATGACCAGCGCGAAGACCAGATCCAGCAGCGCTTCACGCGCCTCGGCATTATCCACATCCTCGCGATCTCCGGCTACCACATCGTCATCCTCACGATGCTCACCGGCGGCCTCCTGCGCCTCGCCACAGATCCCGGCCGCTTCGAATCGCTCGCGATCACGCTGGTCATCCTCGCCTATGCGATCATCGTGCCAAGCTCGGCCCCCGTCCTCCGCGCGGTCGTCTGCGTGCTCGCACTCCTGGCGACCCGCGCACTCGGCCGACGTTACGACCCCATCTGCACGCTCCTGTGGACCGCGAGCCTGCTTGCACTCTGGAAACCCGTCGATGCCTTCTCCCTCGGATACATCCTCAGCTTCGGACTCTGCATCGCCCTCCTCATGCTCGCCGAGCGCACGCATCGTCGGCTCACCCGCCCGCGCCTCCGCGGCCTCATCCCCAGACGCCGAACCATCATCACCTCAACATTCGACTACCTCTCGCGCTTCTCAACCGCCACGCTCCTCTGCTGGTCAATTTCGCTTCCGCTGATCGCCTGGTGGACCGGGATCGCCTCTCCCATCACGCTCCCCGCGTCGCTCATCCTCGTCCCCGCATGCTCCATCCTCCTCGGTGCTGGGCTGGCCGCGATGCTCCTGGGAACACTCGCCTCACTGCTCGCCCCCGAACTCTCCGCCCCGATCTCCCAATCGTTCGCCGGTTTTCTCGAGCAATTCGCCGCGATCATCCTCAGGCTCGCCGACTTCTTCGATCAGCTCCCCCTCTCGAGCCTCCGCATCCCGCCGCTGGGCCTCCCCTGGATGCTCGCCGCAACACTCACGCTCATTTACTGGTTCACACGCGGCCATCTCCGCGATGTGCGTGCCTGGCTCGCGACCGCCGCCGTCATCATCTGGCTCGCGATCTCAGCCACGACATCCTGGCACTCACAAGGTCTCCCACCCCGCACAACGCTCACCGCCGATGCGCTCGCCGTCGGCGATGGCGACAGCACGCTCATCCGCGCCCGGACAGACGACCGAACCACCGCGATCCTCATCGATGCCGGCTCGACCCAGCCCGGCCTGGGTCTGCGTCTCATCCCCGAGACCATCCGCAATCTCGGCTGCTGGCGAATCCCGACGGCGATCATCCTGGGCAAATCACCGCGCTGCTTCTCATCCCTCCCCGACATCGCCCGCGCGGTCGATCTGCAACAGACCTTCATGCCTCAATCGCTCCTCGATGAAGCCAAGCTCGATCCCGGCGGGATCCACGCCGCCTTCCTCCGCGCACTCGAAGCCCGCGGTATCGCGATCACACCCATCGACCCCGGGGATCGCCTGCCGATCTCAGACACGCTCGCGATCGAGTTCGATCAAGGCGCTGAGGATCTGCGAGCCCGCATCATCAACATCGCCGATGCATCCACGCACCTGCTCATCACGCACGATGCCCCCGCAACCCCAATCACCACCGATACCGTGCTCGCCGCCGCCAACGCCGCCACCGAAAACGGCCTTGCGCAGCTCCTCCGCGAAACCCACGCCCGCTTCTACATCTGCAGCAACCAACATCCCCCATACTCCGCCGAACCCGAAGATCCCACAATCCTGCATACCAGCACGCACGGCCACATCCGACTCCGCTGGACCACCGACGGTCAGCTCTCGATCACATCTCATCGTTGATCAAATGATGCACAGGCAGCGCCACACAGAGAGCGTCATTATCGAATGTGGCTGTATTTCAGGCCGTTCCAACGGCCTTGCCCGCTCATAGGCCACGGCTTCAGCCGTGAATGACAAGCAACCACACACAGCACGGCTCGCTTGCAATCTCAGTCCGTTTCAACGGACTTCCCCGAATCAAGGCTTCAGCCATTCCCATCAACGCATGCACACGATATTCACCGCCTCTCCATCCCCGCGTCTCCCCATCTCCGCGTCCCGCCTCCCCTACTCCGGCACCTCTACCAACCGCGATGCCTGCACCTTGTAATCGCTCGCTGCATCCCCGCCGCGTCCCCGGATCCGCTCCCGCACCGCCTCGCCGTTCAGCAGGTTGGTGGGGAATTTCTGCCGTGCGATCGTCAGCGCAGCCCCCTCCATCCGCACGCGCTGGCCGAACCCTGCATCATCCTCCGTGAACACGCCGATCGTCACGCTGCTGCGATTGGGCCCGTGGTAGTAGTACGCCTGCTCTCCCTCGCGCCGAAGCTCCACCACCGCCTTCTCTGCCAGTTCCCGGAACTGCGCCAGATCTTCCTTCGATGCATCGACATCGTCGGGCCTGCCGTACACGGCGATCTGAAGCGTGTACAGCGGCTTGCGCGTCCCGCGCCGTGCCTTCACCGTCCCCAGGTCGTAATCAGGCATCGTCCCCGATGTCGATCCCGGCGGCGAAAGGAACGCACCCTCGTACGGATGCATCCCGTTCACCTCGAGCGATCGCACGTACGCCAGATCGCGCTGCGCTTCCCCCGCCGTCCCCGATTCGTAACTCCCGTACAGCAGCACCAACCCGTTGCCGCGCTTCTCCAGGTACGCCCCGTTCAGCCCGGCGATCGCCTGCGCCCGGAACATCGCCGTGTGCGCTGCCGCCTCATACCTTCCGCCCCCACCCTCATCCTCATCCTGGTCCGGGCTGAACGCCCCAAGGCAGATCGCCCATCCGCTTGCCTGCTCTTCACCCCCTCCACCCCCAGCCCCACCTTCAACCACCTTCCCATCCACGACCCGCCGTCCGAAAACATCCGTCATCCCCACCGGCTTGGGATCACCTTCGCCATCCCCAGCACACCCCCCGGCCACGCCCGCGGCGATCAACCAAAGCCACAACACCGCCCCCCCGGCGGGCTTTGCTCGTCCGGTCTCAACGTCCGCTTTTTGGCGATTCATCCACAAGGAGCATATTCCCAAGCAGTTGGCTCGACTTGCCGGCCGTTACAGGCGGTTACACACCGCAAGTGCTTTTCCTCCAATAGTTTAGAAAAACCTCAAAAGATCCGGCTTCTTTGATGCCCACCCTCACGCGTCTCCGATACAACCATCGCGAGCGAACCCTCGCCAGCTTGACGTTCGGACACGGCGGTAAATGGGTCCCTCCCGGCGATTGATCGGGCCGGAAGGGAAAGTGGGCCGCGTCCGGATTCGAGCGGGGTGTTCGCGCGCGGAGGTTGGAAAATTGATGAACGTTTCGGCCACGAATGCGGCGATCCCGGGTCGAGGATCCGTCACGGTCTCGGTGCGCCAGCACTCTGAGTCCCGCCCGCCCGCACCGGCATCACCCGTCCGAAGAGCGGATGACACACTGGAGGTCTCGGACATGGCCACGCTGCTCAGCAGAAACCCGGATCCCGTCGATCGCCCCGCCGGCATCCGCGCCGGCCTGGTCGATCGCATCCAGCGACAGCTCGCCGATGGCACCTACGACATCGATGGCAAGCTCGACATCGCCCTCGATCGCATGATCGATGAAGTGATGTAAGCCGTGAACACAATCAAGGCCACCCCGAGCGCCTCATCGCGGCCAGTCGCACTGCGCACCGGCCGGCCCGCCCACGCGATGCCCTCTCGCGCGCTTAGCGCCTAATCCCCGCCGTTCTTCCTCACGGGACTGCACCACAGCCGGCCCGGCTCCTTGGCAAGCTCCTCATCGTACAGGACGCGCGACATCCACCGGCAACTGCCATCCAGCAGCGCCACCGTCGCCCCCGGCCCGTGCCGGTCCGTCAGCCGATCCTCGTGCGGATAGCTGGAACTGTCGTTGAAACTCGACTTCGTCCACGCCTCCCACAGCAGGATCACATCCGGCCGGAAGCGATCCGCGCGGAACGATGAGAAGTACATCTTGCCGTTGGGACCCTGGTATCCGTACCCGATCACCCCGCCGTTCATCAGGTAGCTGGTGAGGTTGTCGGTCGTGTATGGACCCTTGAACGGTGCCTTGTGCGAGGGGCAGCGGTACACCTTCTGAATCGCGCCGTTCGCCTGCCCGGGCTCTCCCGAGAGATACGGCCAGAATGTCCCCGTCGAAGCGCCCAGTTTGTCCTTGATCACCTGATCCGGACCTCCCGCCGCGTTCCCCTTATACAGCCAGCTCGCGTACTTCTTGTTCACGGGCTTCATCTTCGACAGCCAGCCGGGATCAGCGACCACATCCTTGTTGTCGTTCATGTACTGGATGTTGGCCTTGTTGAGCTGGCTCTGGTTCGCCGTGCATACCGTCATCTGGCTCGCCATCTTCGACTTGCTCAACGCCGGCAGCATCATCGCCAGCAGGATCGCGATGATCGCGATCACCACCAGCAGCTCGATCAGCGTAAAGCCCTCGCGCCTCATCCCGCCCGTTCGTCGAAAGCTCGCCATCATCCCCTACATGTACCGATCCCTAATAACTAAATCAACTAAAGGAATGTTCTCTAAGAGACTGTTTCAGAATGAAGTAGCAGAGCAGTAGAACACAGGCAGGATGCCTGTGCCACGAGATCGGGTAGGATTCTGAAACAGTCTCTACGCGATTCTCCGACCCGACCCCCACCCCCAACCGTCCTCCCCCAACTGCCTACCGCCCCTGCGGAACGCAATCCCCATCACGGAGCAAGACCAATTGATCCTTGGTTCTACCTCCGCGTTCTCCGCGTCCTCTGCGTTCAAACCATTTCCAAGCTACGCGTGCCCACCGAATCACCCACGCCCCGCACACATCCCCATCACCCGCCCCACAATCTCCTCCGCCTCACTCATCCGCCCCGCCCCCACCGTCCTGCACGCCTGCCACCCATCACCCGGCCCTATGAACTCGAATCCATCCCCGCGCAGCGTCTCGATATTCCTCTGGGTCGCCGGCTGATCCCACATCACCGCATTCATCGACGGCGCCAAAAGCACCGGCGTCTTCGACCGATCGATCGCCGACACAATCAGCGTCACCACATCATCCGCTCGCCCAGTCGCCAACCGCGCCAGGCAATCCATCGTGCATGGCGCCACCACGGCGATATCCGCCCGCGAGGCCAGCGCGATGTGCTGCGGATCCTGCGATTCGATGTGCTCCCACGTCGAGGTGTACACCGCCCGACCCGACAGCGCCTGGAACGTCAGCGGCGCGACAAACTTCGTCGCCGCCTCCGTCATCGCCACCGTCACCTCGGCCCCCGCCTGCGCCAGCCGGCTCACGACGGTCGCGGTCTTGTACGCCGCGATCCCGCCGCAGATGCACACGAGCACCTTCTTACCGTTCACCGCGCGCAGGTCAACCCCGCCCGGCACACCCGCCGCCGCGGAGGATGCCGGCTTGGAATTCGGCTCGCTCATGATTCAGTTCGTCGAAACACACCGCGAAAAGAAGTAGCCGCACCCGGGGCATCCAAGCCGCACTCGCTCTTCCACCAGTGCCCAGCGCCCGATGCCCAGTGCCTTCTACTCAGTCTTCAATGCTGCTTGCAACCGCCAGGTCATGGCTCACCTTCAGCGTCGAGGGATCGAAATCCAGGGTGATCTTTTCCTGAAGGATCTCCTCGATCGCCACCTCGAGATCAGACCGGCCGTTCCGTTCCACCAGCGGGCGAGCCCCCTCCATCAACTGCACCAGCCGCCGCTGCACCAGGGCGCACAGCTTGAACCGGCCGCCAACCTTCTCGACGATGTGATCACTCTTCAGGGCTTCGATCATTGGGTATTCCAGGTAATGTGGGGCGAGGTGGGGGATGTGGGGGTCGGGGTTGGTAACTTCAGATACGATGGGCCTATTCCCGATCCCGGGAGCCGTTTGCACATCCTTCTTCCCAAGACTGACCGGGGAAGGGCCAAAGGATTGCCGCCCGACACGCTTGCGTCCAGTATGGGGTTATGGTAGGCTCCCCTCAACATCCGCACGATTCCCTCAGAATCGGGGCGGCCGGCTCGGGTCTCGGGCCGCGACTTTGCACAGGACCGACCGCAAAATGGGTCAAATCCCCCCTCCACCGCATGGGCGGTTTCGGGGCCTTTGAGCCATGGTCGCTGTTTGAAGCCGAGGCTTCCTCACCCGGGACGGCATGCTCTCTTCCTTTCTGGAAGGGGGCTCAAGTGAGTCTGCCGGCTTTGTTCTAAGCCGCTTCTGTCTGCTTGCGGGTTTCCCCGGAGGGATGCCGCATGGTCAGCCATTGCGGTATTTCATGTAGGACCTGGGACATGATGACTCGTGAATGGAAGCTTGGCGACAAGGTTCGCCACGCGGGCAAGCCGGAATGGGGTGTCGGAAGCGTGATCGCCGCCGATGGCTCCCTCCAGGATGGCAGCCCATGCCAGCGCCTCACCGTCCGCTTCGACCGCGCAGGCAACAAGACCCTCTCCACCGCGTTCGCCGACATCCGCGCGGCAGAGGACTTCTTCACCGCGCCCGAGCACATCCCCGAGGATCCCCTGCTCGCCGCCCACGATGAATCCTCCATCCGAGAGGCCCTCACCAAAGTCCCCGAACCCGCGACCGATCCCTTCGTCAGCCTCAAGAAACGAATCCTCGCCACCCTCGACCTCTACCTCTACGGCGAAACCCCTGGCGGGCTCCTCGACTGGGCGGCTCGCCAGACAGGTCTCAAAGACCCGCTCTCCCGCTTCAGCCGCCACGAGCTCGAGCAGTTCTACCAGCGATTCATCGCCAACGTCGACCAGCACCTCCGCCGACTCACCAAGGATGCCCGCAAACTCGAGCCCAGCCTCGTCCCCGAAGTGCTCTCCGCCGCCCGTCCCGGCGCTCGGCAGGCGCTGCGTCGGGCCGACGATGGACGTTGATTCCACGCAACATCCCGCACATCCCGACCGGGCCTGACGGGTTCCCCTCGCGCCCAGCTCCGGCCCGATCCCAGCGCACACACTCCCATCCCATGTTTTATTGGACGCTTCGCCTCTGGCGCGCCGTGGCAGCGCGCGCAGCCGGGATCGGCGCGGCTCTTGTTCCTCCTGTTCCCAGTCCGGCCGCCTGGCTGGACAACCAGCACGGGATCGGGCCGGCGAGCGGCTCCCCGTGCGATGTCTGCGGAGCGGACAGGTCGCCACAACCCAAGACAAGGACCGACCTATGAACGAGCAGGAATTCCAGTCGCGCCTGGGGGATCTCATCAATCAGATCCAGAAGCTCCCCGAGGGCCAGCGTCTCCCGCTGGAGCGGCTCGCCAGCGAGACCGTCGCCCGCCACGACAGGGTCAAGAAGACGATCGCCGACCTCCAGGAGTCCCTCGATTACCTGCGCCTGAGCATCAAGTACCTGGTCTTCGATCTGGAGGCGACCCGCCGGGAGAACCAGTACCTCCGCAAGCTCCTCGAGCAGCAGGGCCGACCCGCCGCCGATGAGAACCCCGACGATGCCGCCGACCGCTAAACCACCAACTCCGCGAGCTCTTGTTTGAGCTTTGCGATTTGAGCTTTGAGCTTTTGACAATCCCAACAAGGGCAACGCATCTCCCCGTGCAACACGCTTCACGGGGATGCACCCAACCCAAGCCCCTTTTCATCTTCTGGGAGAGTGGCACGCGCAGCCCAAGCGGCTGCGCGTGTTGCTTTTTTGAACTCGTCTCCGGTCCCCGCGTGTGCGCGTCCCCGCATCTCCGCGTCCTCAGCCCGGCCACCCCTCCATCAAGAACCTCCCATCCCGCTGAATCACGACCCCATCCGCCTCGATCAGCCCACCGGCACTCCCCGCAAACGCCTTCCCCGGCCGAAGATCGCACACCATGTCCCAGTGGATACCCGATTCGTTGGTGTTCCCCGTCTCAGGAAACCCGCCACCCACCGCCAGATGGAACGTCCCGCCGATCTTCTCATCAAAGAACGTGTTCCGCGAGGTCTCATCGAGCTGGTAGTTGGTCCCGATCGCGATCTCGCCGACGCCGCGAGCCCCCTCATCCAGATCCAGCATCTTGACCAGGTACTCCTCGTTCTTGCTCGCGCTCGCCTCCACCACACGCCCCGCCTTGAACTTCAGCCGCACCCCTTCGACATCCACCCCGCGATAGTTCACCGTGAACGTGAAGTTCACGACTCCCTCCACCCCGCGCGGCCCGGTGTACACCTCCCCATCCGGGAAGTTGCTCGCCCCAGCGCAGCTAATCCATTTCCGACCCGAGACATTCACCGTCAAGTCCGTCCCGTCATGCCGGCGCGCCCCGCCGGCTCCATCGCACGCCGGTGCGGTGAACCGCAGCGCGCTCCTGCTCCCCAGATACTCGCACACCCGCTGCTGCTGCTCGTGCAGCTTGCGCCACTGCCCCACCGGATCCGCCATGTGCAAGAACCCCGCCCGATACACCCACTCCTCGTAATCCGTCAGCGACATCTCCGCGTTCTGCGCGGCCGCGTGACCAGGGATCTCAACCAGGCAATACCGCAGCTTCCCCGCCGCCTCGCGGCGCGTTGACAGCGCAAAGAGTTCGCGCCGCGCCGACTGTGCGCTGGCGATCTTCGCCGGGTCCACCCGTCCCAAGTACTTGGTATTCCGCGAGTAGTACAGCACGATCAGGACATCGCAGTTGGCAAGCCGATGCTCCTCGAACGGCGAGACATGAGTGATCTGCTCGGAGTTCCCATGCCGCAGCACGATCTCGTGCAGGCTGTCGCACTTGGGATGAAAGCTCGGATGCCCCCCAGCGCGCAGCGTCGATTCAAAGATCGCCTCCACCGCCGCCATGCAGTCAGTGTCCCCCACGATCGTGACCAGATCCCCCTTCTTCACACGCGTGCTGTACAGAACCACCACATCCGCGAGCTTGCCAAGGCGTGGATCGCGCATGCGACGATCTTACCTCAATCGCGATTCGGATGGCACAAAAAGCAAGACTCACCACGGAGTGCACAGAGGGCCACAGAGAGGGACAGATCATTGAGGCGGACGAACATCACAATGTCTTTACACCGTCTTCGCCTTTCTCCGTGGCTCTCCGTGCCCTCCGTGGTGAACTCTTCTCAGATCCGCGTCATCCGCGAAATCCGCGGCCTGCCTCCCCGCCAACAATCCGCCCATGCCAGACCCGATCCTCACCGGCATCAACGACACCGCCGACATCCACGCGATCGCCCGCTTCATCTATCACGCCTTCACCTCCGCCCACGACCAGGCGATCACCTGGATCGAGGGTGCAGGGCACCAGAACTTCCGCATCCTCCGGGATCAGGGCAAGCCCGTTGCATGCCTGGTCCGCATCCCCATGGGCCAGTACTTCGGCGGCCGGTCCGTCAGCCTCCTGGGGATCGCCGCCGTCGCCGTCCCTCCCGAATCACGCGGCAACGGCTACGCCAAGCGCATGATGCAGCTCGCCATGCAGGAAGCCGCCGCCGATGGCTTCGGCCTGTCGGGCCTCTACGCCTCCACCCAGACCCTCTATCGTCAGATCGGCTTCGAGCAGGCCGCCCACCGCTTCCGCATCGAGATCGGCATGTCCTGGATCACCGAGCGCCTCCGCGCGGGCGCGGTCGAACCCCTCTCCGAAACCGACATCCCCGGGATCCACGCCTGTTACGCCGCGATGGCCCGCGTCCACGATGGCTTCCTCGATCGCGGGGACTACATCTGGAAACGCATCCGCAACCTCCGCGGCACCGAGTTCTCCCCCTTTGGAGTCCGCAACCCCGCAGGCGGCCTCGATGGCTACTTCTACCTGAGCCAGCAGCGCCGGCCTGACAGTGGCCGCCACAACCTCGAACTCTCGGATCTGGTCTTCACCACACCCGAGGCCGCTCGCCGCCTCCTTGGCTTGCTCGCCGATTTCGGTTCCATGGCCGAGGATCTTGGCTTCTATGGCGGCCCCACGCACCCCGCGCTCCTCCTCCTCCCCCAGCAGCGCCACCGCATGAGCGTCAAGGACACCCACCTCAATCGCATCCTCGATCTCAAATCCGCGATCGCCGCCCGCGGCTTCAATCCCACAACCCGCGGCGAGGTCCACTTCGATGTCTCCGATCCCCTCATCCCCGCCAACAACGGCAAGTTCATCATCACCGTCGAGAACGGCAAGGCGACCGCAACCCCCGGCGGCTCGGGGGCGATCCAGCTCACCATCAACGCGCTCGCCTCGATCTACTGTGGCTTCGTGACCCCCACCCAGGCCGCGATCCTCGGCTGGGCCCACGGCACACCCAAAGACCTGCTCGCCGCGAACATCTTCTGCGAATCAACACCCTGGCTCACAGACATGTATTGACCCATCGCGCAACGTTCAGAGCCGACGGCTTCAGCCGTCGGTCGCGGTGCGTACAACGACCTATGACGTTCGACACCCCATCGACCACCGGCTGAAGCCGGCGGCTCCGACTATTCGCGCCGGTCGTCATCCTCATCCGCCACAAAAGGAGCCTCTTCCTCAACATCACGCGATGACTTCGACCTGCCCGCAGCCCCAACCTGCGGCGCCACCTCAACCACATTCTCCGGCCCCGAAGGAATCATCGGCTCCTCCGCCCGATCCGCGATCGCTCCCTCCACCGCTCCACCGCTGGCAAACAGATCCCCCTGCACCTCACCCGACATATCCACACCTTGCTCCGCCGCGAGCTTCTTCATCGCATCCCACTCGCTCTGCGTGATGAGCACATCACGCGCCACCGATCCCTTGTGGTCCGAGATGATCCCGGCGATCCCCATCAGGTCGATCAGCCGCGATGACCGCGTGTACCCGATCGCCAGCCTTCGCTGAAGCAGCGAAACGCTCCCGCGCTTGGTCTCCAGCACGATCTCCACCGCCTTGGGGAAGAGCGGATCCTCCTGCGCAGCCGCCAGGCTCGCCGACGAGTTGTTGGCGCTCTGCATCGCCCGTTCCTCATCGGTCTGCTCGGCCCTGCGCAGGCTCATCAGCGACCGCTCAAAGCTCGGCGCTGCCACATCGCGCATGAACCGCACCACGCGGCGAATCTCGTGGTCATCCACGAGCGTCCCCTGCGCCCGCGCCAGCTTGTTGGTCCGCGGGTTGAGGAACAGCATGTCGCCGTGGCCCAGCAGCAGCTCCCCACCCTTCTGATCCAGCACGATCCGCGAATCCATCCCCGATGCCACCCGGAACGCGACCCGGCAGGGCATGTTGCTCTTGATCAGGCCCGTCACCACGTTGGCCTGCGGCCGCTGGGTCGCCAGGATCAGGTGCATGCCGACCGCGCGCGCCTTCTGAGCGATCCGGATGATGTGGCTCTCGACCTCCTTGGCGGTCATCATCAGGTCCGCGAGCTCATCAATGATGAATACCATGTACGGCAGCTTCCGCGGGATCCGCGCTGCCTCCTCATCGCTCTTGCAGTTGAACCGCTCCTTGATCTCCTCCCAGGTGAGGTCGTTGTAGCTGGAGATGTCGCGGCAGCCCGCCTCGGCGAGCAGCTCATAACGCTCATCCATCTTGACGCACGCCCACTCCAGGATCGCCGCCGCCTTGGCCATCTCCGTCACCACCGGGCACATCAGGTGCGGGATGTCCTTGAACTGCGACATCTCCACCATCTTGGGATCCACCAGCACCATCTTCAGCTCGCTGGGCTTCTTGGTGTACAGGAACCCCATGATGATGGTGTTCATGCACACGCTCTTGCCCGAGCCTGTCGTGCCGGCGATCAGCATGTGCGGCATCTTCGCCAGGTCTTCGATCAGGGGCTCCCCAGATGCATCCTTGCCCATGAACATGGGCAGCTTCATCGAAGAGAAGTACTCGGTCTTGCTCATCAGCTCCTTGAGCCTGACCTTCTCCTTCTGCGCGTTGGGAACCTCGACGCCGATGGTGTCGCGACCCACCTGGTTGGAAACGATGCGGATATTCACCGCCTTGAGCGCCCGCGCGATGTCGCTCGACACCGCCGAGACCGCCGAGACCTTCGTCCCCGGCGCCAATCGCACGTCATACAGCGTGATCACCGGCCCCGACTCGATCCCCACCACCTCGCCGTCGATCCCGTACTGCTTCATCGCCGATTCGAGCGCCACCGCCTGCTCGCGCACGTAGCTCTCGAGCTTGGAGTTGTAGTTCTCCTCCGGCTGCTCCAGGATGTCCAGCCCCGGGAACTGGTACGGCTTCCCGCCCGTGTACGTGGTGTCATCCAGGCTCGATGCCGCCTGCATCCCCGCCAGGTCTGCATCGGTCGCCACCTGCTTGTTGTTCTGGTTGAAGAAGACCGGCAGCTTGTCGATCTTGGCCCGCAGCTCCGCCTCCGTGTACACCTGCGCCGGCCCGGGAAGATCCTTGTCGTCGTCATCCGCTTCCGTCGCCCCCTCGACTCCCTCATCATCCATCCGCGCGGCATCCGCGAGCGTCGGATACTTCGTCGGCCGGTTCTTCCCCTTCAACGGCTTCTTCTCGACGATAACCTCGGCCGCCTCATCCCCCTCTTCTTCCGATTCTTCTCCGCGTCCCTCCGCGCCCTCTGCGACCTCCGCGTTCAACTCTTCCTTCTTCTTCCTCTTCGTCGGCTTCTCCTCCACGATCCGCGCAGCCTCCTCATCCGGATCGGTCACACCCACCGTTTCCGCCGACAGCTCCTCTTCCTGCGCGGCAACCGCCGCAAGCTTGGCGCTCCGCCGGCGCCGGCCCGAATCCCGACCCCCACCCCCCACACCTCTCCCCGCGCCAACCAACCCCGACCGCAGCATCGCATCATCATCCAGATCGTTCAGCCGCGTCACCGCTCGCCCGGGGAACAGCCGCTTCCACAACGTCGACAACGCACCCCCCGATGCCTTCGCCGTCGACTTGCTCGCCTCGAATGCCATCGACCCCGCCGCTGCCCCCGCCGTCTTCCCCGCCGCAAGCGCTGCCGGCGCACCCCGGCGCCACATCCAGCCCACCAGCGCCGTCACCCACTCATCCATCGCCACGATCGCCCCGATCACACCCATGATCGCCAGCGACAGAATCGTCCCCACCGGCCCCAGCGAATCGATCAACCGCTGCGCACCCGCAACCCCCACCAGCCCGCCAGGCAGGTTCGCAAACGGACCCGAGTTGGGCATCACGATCCTCTGGAATCCGCTCGCCGCCGCCGTCAGCATCAACAGCCCCAACGCCCGCACCACCCAGTGCGATACCCGCTGGCCCGCCGCCGCCGACAGGATCCCGATCGCCCCCACCAGCATCAGCACCCACACACCAAGGCCCAAGAGCTTGTACAGCCCATAGGCGATGTGCGCTCCCACCGGCCCGCACCAGTTGGCGACCGGCTCGTTGGGAGGCCACACCAGGTGGCTCGGCGGATCCGCCGGGTCAAACCCGATCAGGCTCGCGATCACGAACGTCCAGATCGCCAGGACGATCAAAACGACCATCCGACGGAACACCAACACACCCGCCGAGGCGGGCTTGGAGGCAGCAGATGACTTCACGGACTTACCCATAGCTCGGCAACTATCGGCCCGGTCCGCCAAGAGCGGTGAGAAGTCGCGAAGCACCCTTACATAGTTCTAACTGCCGGCGACATCGTGCCGAGCAGACGATACCAGCATCGGCTGCACCTTCATATACGTTACCGTCCGCCACAACCACTCCGTCGGCCCGAACCGGAACCGCGACAGCCACAGGTTGCTGATCACGATCTGGCACATATACACCCCCAGCACGATCGCCACGTTCATCGTCTGCGATGACATCCCGAACATCCCCAGCCCCCACCAGTAAAAGATGAACGTCGCGAACACCGACTGCATCAGGTAGTTCGTCAGCGGCATTCGCCCCGTGGTCGCCAGCCACTTCACCAGCACGCCGCAACGCCCCGAATGCGTCAAGAGGGCGATCCCCGACATGTACATCACCGCCATCAGGATCGCCGACACGCTGAACCCCAGCACCGCCGCCACCGATGGCCCATCAAACGTCGGCTTGTCCGGCATCGCGATCGCCGATGCGATCGACATGGGCAGCCCCACCGCGAGCCCGGCGAACACAAGCCTCTTATGCCACGATGTCCGCGCCTGCGAGAAGAAGTCGAGCTTGAGCAGCGCTGCCCCCAGGAAGAAGAACGACATGAACATCAGCAGATAACCGAACAGCAGGTACGCCGGCAGCAGCACCGCCGCCCAGGTGATCAGCCGCAGCGCCACCGCCGACCAGAACCCGCCGTTGCGGTACACATCAGTCTCGATCTGCTTCCACTCCGCGGATGATGGATCCTGGATCTTGCCCTCGCTCAGCCCGGCGATCAGGCGCTCCACCGGAGTCTTGCCCAGCGTCTGCTCGCTGACCGGCAGTTCCGTCGCCGCTGTCCCCGCGGCCGATGCGTCGTCGGACGCCTTGCCATCGCCCGGCTCATCAGGCTCGGCCTGCGGGCTCTCCTTCCCCTCATCACCGGCCTCGCCCCCATCACCCCCCTCACTCGCATCCCGCCCACTTTCACCCGCCGGCGCAGATGTCTGCGCTGGCTCTTTCTCAGTGGCCCCCTGTGGTCCACGAGTCATCATCGACTGCAACGCCAGCGCTCCGGTCTGGAGCAGGCATGTGAACAGGAAGATCCCCGCCGCCACCTTCAGCAGCGTCCTCGGTTTGCACTTGCGCAGCAGAAGCATGGCGATCCCCGCGAGCGTGTACATCATCAGGATGTCACCGATCCAGATGAACACACCGTGAATGAGGCCGATCACCCCCAGGAACGCAAGCCTCCGCAGGTACAACGGCACGAACGACTTCCCCCGCGATTCCACCCGCAGCATCTGCAGGATCAGCCCCGCCCCGAACAGCATCGAGAACTGCGCCACGAACTTGCCCGTGAAGATCGTCTTGATGACGAAGGCGAGCCCCGTGTCAAGGCTCGATGAGCCCTCCGGCGGGGCCCCTGTGATCATCTCCCCGAACGGCCGGGAGAAGAAATCCATGTTCACCATGAAGATCCCGAGCAGCGCCAGCCCCCGGCACGCATCGATCGCGTGCACCCGCTGGCTCACCGGCCCCACTCCCCCCACCAACTCCGCCCGAGTATCAGGATCAGTCATGCACGCAGTGTATTGAAAACCCCCACCACGCGCGCCTCACCCCCACACCCACTCACCCTTTCACCCTCTCACGCCTCCGCCCTCCCATCCCCCGTTCCCCGCAACAACGGCTGCACCCTCAAATACGTCACGCTCCGCCACAGCCACTCCATCGGCCCGTACAGGAAGAACCTCATCCACACCGCGCTGAAGGCGACCTGCACGAGATAAATCCCCACCACGATCCCCACGCACGCCGCCCCCGAAACCTCACCGAAAAGCCCCAGCCCCCACCAATAGAAGATGAACGTCGCCGCCACCGTCTGCATCAGGTAGTTCGTCAGCGCCATCCGCCCCACCCGGGCCAGCGCTCCCGTCACAGGCCGCAGGCTCCCGCGATGCACCAGCAGCGTGATCACCCCTATGTACGCCAGCGCCAACAGCGGCCCGCCGATGTACATTCCTCCCACCGCGACAAACTCGCGCACAAACCCCGATCCGAAAATCGTCGATGTGCATGCCGAGAACACCGCGATCGGCAGCCCCACCAGCACCCCGAGCCACACAAACCTCTTGTGCCAGTGGATCTTCTCCGCCGTGAAGAAGCCCATCTTCAATAGCGCAGCCCCGATCAGGAACATCATCGGCACGTGCCATCCGAAACCGAACAGGCAGAACACCAGCATCCCCAGCCACGTCATCCCCCGCATGAGCATCGCCGCCCAAAACCCGCCGTTGCGATAGGCATCTCGCTCGGCCTCCACCCAAGCCCTGTCGATCGGTCCTTCAAAATTCCCGGATTGCATCACATCGAACATGCGGAAGAGCGGCCGCTTGGCCTTGTCATCCGCCGTGTCGTTTCCACCCGCGCCTGTTGGTGACTCCGAGGCAGTCTTGGGATCCGCTTCAGCCTCGGTTTCGGCCGCGGGCGCCGATACAGGCTTGCTCTCCGATTCCTCTCCCGGCTGGGCGCCATTTCCGGCCTCCGATCCCGCCAATGACGACTCCTGGGACACCTCCGCTGCCGGCGGCTGATCCGCCTCCTTTGACCCGGCCGAGAGCGCCGTCGCCCCCGCCGTCAAGAGCATCGTGAAGAGGAAGAACCCCGCCGCGACAATCAGCATCGTCCGTGGCCCCAGCCGCCGCATCAGCAGCAGCGCCAGCCCCGCGATCCCGTAGATGAACAGGATGTCGCCATACCAAAGCAAGGTCGCGTGCAGAAGGCCCACCACCAGCAGAAATCCGAGCCGCCGCAGGTACAGCGGCACGAACCGGCCCCCCGCCTTCTCCACCCGCTCCATCTGCAGGATCAGCCCCGCGCCAAAGAGCATCGAGAAGAGCGGATAGAACTTGCCCGTGAAGAAGATCCCCGTGATGTACCACGCCGCCCGTTCCCCAATCCCCAGCGCTGCATCCGGCGGCTCCCCGACGATCACCTCCCCCATCGGCCCGGAGAAAAACGCAATGTTCACCATGAAGATGCCCAGGAGCGCAAGCCCCCTGCAGGCATCAATCGCATCGATGCGCTGCCTGGCAGGTCCGACCGCGATCTTCGGGGCAGCCTCTGGTGTCATGAACGTAGTGTATTGAAATCCAGCCCTCGGCATGAATCAGCCCGCACCCACGGCGCTCGGCACTGTGACTCACCATACGTGGACTTCTCAACCTTCACTTCGATGTCTCAGCGGTGACTGTTGGTTTCTACAACACCGACACCGCCAGCCCCCGCCCATCCACCTCGACATCAAAGAACCGCGCCAACCGATTCGTTCGCCGCCTTTCCAGCGCGCTCCGCACGCGGTTCGCCGCCGCCGCATCCTTGGCGATCAGGTACAGGAACCCGCCGCCACCCGCCCCCGGCATCTCGTACCCCGACAGGAACTTCTCGATCGGCCGCAGGATCCCCTCGATCCGCGCGTTGGTCGATCCGGGGTCCAGCCGTTTCTTGAACTCCCAGTTCTGACGAACGCACGCCGCAAAGGCCGCGACATCCGCGGCGAGCAGGGCCGCGTGCATGCGCTCGGCGAGCGCTTTGAGCTCGTGGATCGTCCGCACCGCCTCGCGATCACGCGACAGGTACCGGCTGACCACGTTCTGCAGGATGTCCCTCGCCAGCCGCCGATACCCCGTGTAATACAGCAGCGATCGCTCCCCAAGCTCATCGGCCATCCGCTGCACCAGCGGGATCGGGGTGATCGCGGGGATCTGGTTCTTCCCCGCCGATGTCCGGTTGATCTTGATCCCGGGTGTGATCCCCCCGGCCTGGTCCTGCCAACCGCCCGCGGTGCTCATCATCTGTTCCAATAGGCTCGTGCGATGAATGATCGAGGCGTGATCGATCTTCTCGCGGCCCACCACGCGATCCAGGCACGCCAGGATCGCCGCCCCCAGCACCGAACTTGTCCCCAGCCCCGATCCCTTCGGAAGTGCTGAGAAGACCGTCAGCTCCAGCCCGCCCCCGAACCGCTCGAGCCAGCGCGACAGGCTCACCGAGCCATCCGAGGGCGCGATCCCCGACAGCACCAGCGCTGCCTTTGGCAACGCGGCCCAATCGTGCGGATCCCGGTACTCGCACACAGCCCTCGAAGTCGAGAACGACACCGTCTTTCCCAGATCCACGCTGCTCAGCCGGATCACCGGCGCCTCGGCTCGCCGGGCGATCACCTGCACCGGGAACTGCCCGTTCAAGGTGATCGCCATATTCACCACGCTCCCACCTACCTCGTGGCAGATCGGCGGTGTATCCGACCACCCGCCCGCCAGGTCGATTCGCACCGGCGTCGTCACCCACACGACTTGGTCAGGCAACACGCCAAGTCGCGGCGACACACTTGGCAGCTTGAAATCCATCCTCACGGCATCGGCGACTGCCGAAAACGCCCGCGCACGCTCGCGCGATGCCGCGGCTCCGCTCCCCAGTTCCGCTGCAAGCGTGTGCAGCCGCGCCTTGCCGATCGGATCCGCACGTTCAATGGCTTCCGCGACCACGCGGATCGCCGCCCGCCGCTCCGCGGGTGTCCTGCAATCCGCCGCGATCTCGGAAGCCGGCAGCCACGAATCCCCCTTGATCCGCTCACCCAGCCGCGCCAGCCGATCGATCCGCAGCAGCGCTGACCGATGCTCGATCAACCGCCCGTGATTGACCGCCAGCAGCAGATCCGCCAGCGACATCCGCCGCATCCTCGTCCAGCTCCCCGGCGCTTCACGATTCTCATCCATTAACCACGCAACCGCATCAAACGCCTCGCTCGCTGATCCGATCCCCCACAGCCGCGCTGTCCACAGCGACCGCTCACCCCCACCCCGACGACCCCACACATCTCCGTCCGCACACCCGCGATGCAGCAGCTCCGCGAGCGGCCGATTGCCCAGCGTTCCTCCGCGATCGATGGGTGTCTTGCAGTCATCCCCATCCCCGAACAGGATGCACGCCCAGTCCTGCTTTCCGATCGGCAGCGCTGCCAGCCCCCATCCGTACGGCAGATGCACGCGACCCTCTAGCTCGCGCGGCAAACCCACCACGATGTTCTCTCCGCCCAGCGAAAGCCGTGTGACATCGCACGCCTCGACAACAGCCCGCAGCTTCCTGCCTTTCCCCGCTTCACCCCTCACGCGTTTCGCCTGTGGAGTGCCTGCACCTGTGCCCGGCCCCTCGCCCGCGCCGCCCGGCATCCGCGGCGAGTTGTAGATGCACACCTGCCCCGCGCCGACCCCCACCCCCCCCACTCCCACCCTCGGCCTGCGCACGCGAGCATCGGCGGTCACCAGCCCAATCATCTCCCGCGTCGAACCGATGTGCAGGAAATCGCAATCCGGCATCACCACCGCCCGCAGCGGCATCCCGTGCAGCACGGAATAGAGATTCCGCAGCATCTGGCGATGATCTTCACCGGCGATGAATTGCCCCAGGTACTCCGCGATCCCCGTCCGCGAAGGCAGCGCTGCCAGCACATGGTGGTACAGATCGATCGCCAGCGCTCCGCCCCCGATGATCCCGGCGAGCAGCCCCGACATCACCGGTCCGCGTGGGGACAGCTCTAAACCAACCCCCTCCAACCACTGCGCTGCCGTGCGCGGGTCGGCATACACGATTCCCGTATCCACGAGCGTCCGCCCCTGTGCATCCAGCGCTCCCATCTCGCGCTGCCGCTCGATCGAGGGCTTCTGAAGAAAATCGACAACCCGGCCCACCTCATCCAGCACGTACACCCCATGCCGCGCCCCGCGCTGAGGATCGGTCGGGAACGCAACCCCCACGAATCCCCCCACCCCCACGCCCCCCGCCCGACCCTCCAACCCATCTCCGCGCAGCCCCGCCGAGATCGCATCCCGGTGCCGTGACAGCCCGAGCAGGGCATCCCCAGCCGTAATCAAGACACCGCCCACATCCGGCAGCCGCACGGTCATCGAATCCTGCAACACCAGATCAAACAGATCCGCCTGCCGGCCCCACTCCGTATCGCACGGCAGCGGCGCGAAGACCTTGCCCTGTGCTGCGTACGCCGGCAGCCTCCGGCTGTCCCCGCCGCTGTGGATGATCAGGATGCGCTGTCCGGCGAGCAGATCCGCGATCGCGCCGGAACTTCCGCGCTGCGCTTCCCTGGCCCGTCGCCGAACCACTTCCGTCAGTGCTGCCAACGTCGATCCCCCCGATCCCACCCGTCGATCCCCCGGGTCCGGCACCACCAGCACCCGCCCGAACGCATCCAGCACCCCCGCCGCTCGCCGAGAGCCGAGTTGAGCCTCGTACCCCTGCGCCTGAGCCCGGCTCGCCGCCGTCACGATGAGCCAGTCATACTGCTGCGGCACGATGGATACCTCCTGCAAAGTTGGGCGGTATCGTACAGGCCCCCCGCCGACCACACCCGCAACGCGATCCCCGCGATCCTGTAGGATTCACCCATGCACCCCCCACACCGCACGCTGACATCCCGGCTCGCCCTTCCGCTGGCGATCTCCCTCACCACTCTTGCTGCCCCCAGCACACCGACCAGCGCCCAGCAGCCAAGCTCGGTCTCCCCAAACTCTCCAAGCACAGCCTCCACGCCAACCGCCCGCCCCAGCGCCCAGAGCGCGCGAGCAACCGAAGCCCAGGTCAACCTCCTCCCCAGCTTCATCCAGCTCTACGCCGAGGATGCCTCCGACATCTCACGCTTCTACAACATCACCTGGTCCGAATCTCGGTTCGATCGCCTCAACAAGCTCTACACCGATCGCCAGGCCCAGCTCAGCGCGATCGACTTCGATGCACTCTCCCAGGATTCAAGGGTCGATTATCTCCTGATGCGCAACAAGCTGCGCAACAGCATCGCCTACAGCCAGCTCGATCGCCGGCGCCTCAACGAGATGGATCCGCTCCTGCCCTTCCGTCGCACCATCTGCAACCTCGAAGAGCAGCGCTGGCGCATGGAGCGCATAGATCCCCGCGACGCCGCCGAGCAGATCGCCGCGATCCCCAACCAGATCAAGAAGCTCCGTGAACGCATCGACAAGAGCCGCAAGGGCGAAAAGCCCGCCGACTCCGGCAACGCCGACGATGCCCCGATCTCAACCACCCCCGTGCTCGCGCAGCGCACCTCCAGCGCTGCCGGCTCCCTCCGCGGCTCGCTCCGCGGGTGGTACGAGTACCACAACCAGTTCGACCCGGGCTTCTCCTGGTGGGTCGAGAAGCCCTACCAGCAGGCCGACAAGGCGATCGCCGACTACGCCGAATACCTCCGCAAGGAGGTCGCCGGCCTCAAGGGTGAAGACTCCGATCCCCTGATCGGCGACCCCATCGGCCGCGAAACCCTGCTCGCCGACCTCAAGAACGAGTTCATCGCCTACTCCCCCGAGGAACTGATCGCCATCGGCCAGGCACAGTTCGACTGGTGCGAGGCCGAGATGAAGAAGGCCTCCACCGAGATGGGCTTCGGTGATGACTGGAAGAAGGCCCTTGAGAAGGTCAAGAACAGCTATGTCGATCCCGGAGAGCAGACCCACTACTGCACCCAAATCGTCCGGGAGCAGATCGAGTTCCTGAAGAAGAACGACCTCATCACCATCCCGGACCTCAACGCCGAGCTGTGGCGCCTGGAGATGATCACGCCCGATCGCCAGAAGTTCTGGCCCTTCCAGTACTACGGCGGCCTCCACATCGGCGTCGGCTACGCATCCGACCAGCAGTCCTTCGAGGACAAGCTTCAGGTGATGCGCGGGAACAACAAGCACTTCTCCCGCATCGTCGTCCCCCACGAGCTCATCCCCGGCCACCACCTCCAGGGCTACATGGCCCAGCGCTACCGCCCCTATCGCGGCATCTTCAGCACCCCCTTCTTCGTCGAGGGCTGGTGCCTGGCCTGGGAGATCAAGCTCTGGAACCTCAACTGGGCCAAGAGCCCCGAGGACCGCATCGGCATGCTCTTCTGGCGCATGCATCGGGGCGCCCGCATCATCGTCAGCCTCAAGTTCCATCTCGGGCAGATCACCCCGCCCGAGATGGTCGAATTCCTCGTCGATCGCGTCGGCCACGAACGCAACAACGCCACCAGCGAAGTCCGCCGCTACATCGACGGAGACTATTCCCCCCTCTACCAGGTCGGCTACCTCATGGGCGGCCTCCAGATCACCGCCCTCCACGATGAAGCGCTCAAGCAGGGATTCACCGAACGCCAGTTCAACGACCGAATCCTCACCGAGGGCAGCATCCCCGTCGAGATGGTCCGCGCCTCAGTCCTCAACATGCCGCTCACCCGCGACTATGAGACATCCTGGAAGTTCGATACGAATTAGGACGGAAAGACTCGCCACGGAGGCATAGAAATCGCGGAGGATGAAACAGTGAGAATTGGTTTTCTCTGTGTTCTCTGTGCCTCTGTGGTAAAGACTCTGCCTTTGAATGCCCCACCCACATCTCCAAACTCCCATCGCTCCGACCGCCTCCACCGCAACACGACCATTCTCCGATCTGCTCGCCGCCGCGATCAAGCGTCGAAGCCCCCTGCTGCGAGATGACGCGATCCAAGCCCTCCGCCTCTTCGGCGGCGCTGCCGATGGCATCGATGGCATCTTCATCGACCGCTACGGCCCCGGCTGCGTGCTCATCCTTTACGAGGGCCGAGTCCCCGGCGATTTCCAGGTGATGAAGGCCGCCAAGGAGCTGCTCGCCCAGACCGCCGAGCTGGGCGTAACCGCGATCTACCTCAAGCCGTTCGCCAAGGACCGCTCGCGCCTCGGCGGCAACGCTCCCGTGGTCCTGACCGACCCCACGCCCGCCGCCGGGGAACCTCTTGATGAAGCGATCGTGATCCGTGAGCGCAACTGCCGATTTGAGGTCCGCCTCTTCGATAGCTTCTCCACCGGCCTCTTCTCCGACCAGCGCGACAACCGCCGCTTTCTCGCCTCTTGGCTCCCTTCCCGGAGGGAGGGGCCGGGGGAGGGTTCTCCTCGTACTTCCAATGCCGCCGACCGAAGCGCTGCCACCCCTCCACTCCAAGTCCTCAACACCTTCGCCTACACCTGCGCTTTCTCCATCTCCTGCGCGCTCGCCGGTGCCCTCACCACCAGCGTCGACATCTCCCCCAAGTACCTTGACTGGGGCAAACGCAACTTCGCCCACAACGGCATCGATCCCACCCTCCCCGACACCCACCGCTTCGCGAAGATGGATACCTTCGAGTTCTTCCGCTACGCCCGCCGAAAGAAACTCACCTACGACCTCATCATCCTCGACCCACCAAGCTTCTCGACCGCAAGCAAGAAGAAAAAGATCCCCGCCTGGTCCTCCACCGAACACTACCCCAAACTCATCCACGAAGCCGCGTCGCTCCTTCGACCCAAGGGCGCCATCTTCGCCTCCACCAACACCCGCGAACTCTGCCTCCCCGGCCGATTCGATCGCGAGATCAAGAAGGCTCTCGGCAAGCCGCCGCGCTACATCGAGCTTCCGCCACCACCGATCGACTTCGCCCGGGAACAGGACCGTTTCGCCGCCCGGATGTTCATTCCGTAACGTGCCACCGCCTTGGCCGCCGCGGCCAAGGTGGTGCGATCAACCACTGGCTCACATGTCCACCCCCGTCCCTATCCCCACTCCCCTCCACGAAGAACCCGAACTACTCGACCCCAACCCGATCTGCATCAACTGCGGATACGACCTTTCGGGCCTCGATAACACCCAACCATGCCCGGAATGCGGAACCCCGCTCGCCCAGTCGTCCCAGCAGGGCAACCTCTTGCGGCACGCCCCGCTGCCCTGGGTTCTGCGCATCAGCCGCGGTCTCCACCTCTTCCACGCCTCGCTCCTCTGGCCTGTCCTCGGAATGCTCACCGTTCTGGTTCTCTCCGTCATCGTCGGATTGATCGCAGGGGTGTCGGGCGAGCCGATCGTCAAGAGCATCTTCGATGGCCTTCAGGTCGTGCTCATGGTCGGCTACATGGTGCTCCTGCCGCTGTGCGCGGTGGGTTACATCGTCGCCTGCTGGTTCATTTCGGAATCGCCCCCCGGCGGACTTGCCCCGCCCCCTGCGCACCGCAATATCGTCCGCTGGATCGGCCCCGTGATTCCCGCCCTCATCCTGCTCGCCGATCGGCTCATCCCGGCGATCACGCCTCCGCTGCACACGCTCCCGCGCCTGATCGCCACCGCCCTGATCTGGTCATTCCTCTTCTCACTCCGCCGAATCTTCGAACACCTCGAGCGCCGCACCTCATCGTGGGATCCCAAGTTCATCCGCAAGCACCACAACGATCGCACAAACCTGGTTGTAATGCTCATCCTCTGCACCATCGGCCCGGTCTGGTCAGTAATCGCCTGGTTCGTCAACGGAACTGCTGCGCCCTGGAGCGTCATGGGCCTGGGCTTGGCGCTGGCCGTGCTCTATCTCATAAGCTCCACTCCCCATCGCGTGCAGGAAGCCGTCTGGCTGGAGCGCACCGTCGCGCGGGCAAGGCGGCAACTTCCACCGCTTCCGACCACTGATAAAGTCAGCCCATGACCGGCCCACGCCCCGACCCGCCCCGCGTCATCATCATCGGCGGAGGCTTCGCCGGGCTCGCCGCCGCCAAAGCCCTCCGAAAATCCAGAGCCCGCATCCTCCTCATCGATCGCCGCAACCACCACGTCTTCCAGCCCCTCCTCTACCAGGTCGCCACCGCCGCCCTCTCACCCGCCGATATCGCCACATCCATCCGCCGCATCCTCAGGCGCAGCACCAACACCAGCATCGTGCTCGCCGAACCGTCCGGGATCGACCTCGCCGCCAGGCAAGTCCGGTTCCCCGACGGCATCGCCATCTCCTACGACTACCTCATCCTCGCCGCCGGCGCCACCCATTCCTACTTCGGGCACGACAACTGGGCCACGCTCGCCCCCGGCCTCAAGACCATCGAGGATGCCACCGAGCTCCGCCGGCGCATCCTGCTCGCGTTCGAATCCGCCGAGTACGAAGGCAGCGACACCGCTCGCCGCGCTGCCCTCACCTTCGCGATCATCGGCGGCGGACCTACCGGCGTCGAGCTCGCAGGCGCCATCAAAGAGATCGCCGCCCAGTCCATCCCGCGCGATTTCCGCTTCATCGACACCACCACCACACGCGTCGTCCTCCTCGAAGGCGCCGATCGCCTCCTCACCGCCTTCCCCTCCAACCTCTCCGACCGCGCCAAGCACGACCTCGAACGCATGGGTGTCGAGGTCCGCCTCAACGCCCGCGTGACAGACATCTCCCCGGATGGCATCCGCATCGGCGATGAATTCCTGAGCGTCCGCAACGTCTTCTGGGCCGCCGGAGTCCAGGCAAGCCAACTCACCCGCACCCTCGGCGTCCCTCTCGACCCTTCCGGCCGCGTGCTCGCCAACCACGATCTGTCCATCCCCGGGCATCCCGAAGTCCTGGTTGCGGGCGATATCGCCGCGATCCGCTCACCCGACACCAACCAGCCCGTCCCCGGCGTTGCCCCCGCGGCGATCCAGATGGGTCGCTACGCCGGCCGCGCGCTCGCCCGCGAACTCGCGGCCCTCGCCTGGCCCACTCCAGACGGCAAGCCCGGCCCTATCCCACGACGCGAACCGTTCATTTACAACGACAAGGGCACGATGGCGACCATTGGCCGCGCCAAGGCGGTCGCCGTCATCGGCCAGCTCCACTTCGGCGGCTTCCTCGCCTGGCTCCTCTGGGGCTGCATCCACATCGCCTTCCTCATCACCTTCCGCAACCGCTTCCTGGTCATGTTCAGCTGGATCCTCAACTGGTTCTTCTTCTCGCGCGATGCCCGCCTCATCACCGGACCCGCACAGCTCCGCATCGAGCGTCCGCTCGATCAGCCGCGGGATCGCGGCGAACCAATGTCGGTGCCGCATGCCTGACCAGATCGATGCCAATCTGCTGTGCGAATCCTGCGGCTACCCGCTCGGCGGATTGGAAAGCCCCGCCGGCGCATGCCCGGAATGCGGCACACCGATTTCCAGTTCGCTCTCCTCCGCCCGCCCCGGCTCTCCTTGGCAGCGCAAGCGCAGCCTCACCAACTGGTGGCTGACACACTGGGGCACGATCCGTCATCCCAAGATCCGGTTCCGCCAACTGGCGATCGAGAAACGCGGGATCTTCTCCCTCATGCTCGCCACGCTCCCGCTCGCCGGCGCGCTCCTCGTCGCTCCATGGAGCGGCACCCTTGTCGGGGATCCCGCGCGGGCTGCACGTGCCCAAGGCCCCCTTATCCAACTGCTCGCCTACGCACTGGTATTCCCCACCCAGGCCCTCCTGATCGCCGCGATCCTGCTCTCCCTCACCGCGATCGAGTGCCGCGGCATCCTCTTCTTCGCCAAGAGACGCGGTTGGCGATTGACCCCGATCGCCGCATGGCAGATCTGCGCCCACGCCTCGGCCGGCTGGGTCGTCGGCGCTGTTGTCCCGCTCATGGCGATGGCGATTCTCTGGGCAGCGCCGGGAGGCAGACCAAGCCTCCTCGATCGCCTGCTCGCCCGCGGTGGCGGCTCCGGGACGGCAACCTACTCCACCGGCGATGCAGCACTGGCGGGCATCGTCGGCGGATCCTACGTGCTGGGCCTCCTGGTCTTTGAGATCCTCGTCTACATCGGCGTCCGCCAATGCCGGTTCGCCAATCCGCCCGCCGCATCTCCATCGCACAAGCCCGCCACCGATGCGTGAACCCGACCGAGCATCCGCACAACTCCCACCCGCATACCATTGCCCTCGCTTACCGTAACTCCGGCATACGGGTGGGCCGCGTGCCACGGCGGAAGGCGGAAAGAGACTCCACAGGCCATCGCGATCCCATGGAAGGACCCGTCACAACAACGGAGGATGCCTCTGCGCGGACGGGTGTTTCGCGAGGGCACCCCGCGCCAATGCCCGGCGCGATTCCGGATCGCCTCGCCTGCAACGGCTGCGCCTGCGACCTCAAGGGCCTCGAGGCCACCGCCGCCTGCCCCGAGTGCGGCCACCCGATCGCCAGCACGATGAACGGAGTTCTCCCCGCCGGCAAGCGCCAGCGCTGGGGAGTATTGCGCCACGCCCACTTCCGCAACGTCTGGATCGGCAGCTTCGGCTCCAGCCTCGGCGGATGGATGGAGCACGTCGGTATCCGCTGGGTGATGACCACCATCACCATGTCGCAAGCCTGGAAGGATGCCGGCCACCCCGATGCCACCATCATGCTCGGCTACCTCACCACGGTCGCCCTGCTCCCATCCCTCTTCCTGGGCATGGTCGGCGGACTGGTCGCCGATCGCATGAACCGCAAGACGATGCTTCTGCTCACGCGCATCTTCATGATGCTGATCGCCCTCGCGCTTGTGTTCGCCAGCGCCTTCAACATCGCAACGCCCCTGGTCCTCATGATCCTCTCGGGCCTGCAGGGCGTCGCGATCGCATTCGATGCCCCCGCCTCGCAGGTCCTCACCCCGCGCCTGGTCCCCCGCCACGAACTCACCGAGGCGATCCACCTCATGGGGATCCAATTCAACCTCGCCCGCGTCATCGGTCCGGCCCTGGGCGGCTTCATCCTCTCGGCGACCACACCGACCTGGCTTTTCATCATCAACACTCTCAGCTTCCTGGGTGTGTTGATCTCGGTCGCCCGCACTCCCGACTCACCCGCACCACCGCGCAAGGCAGGGGAGCGATCGGTCCTCGGCGAGGCCTGGCACGACATCGCCGAGGCCCTCTCCTTCGTATTTCATCGCCGAGGCCCGCGCGCCGCCTTCCTGGCCCTGGTCATCTTCGCGATCTTCGCCACACCCCTGATCCAACTTCTCCCGGTCTTCATCCGTGATGTCTACCACCGCGAGGAGGCGACCTTTGGCGTCCTCCTGGGTGTCATGGGCATCGGTGCGGTCACCGGAGGTGTGCTCGCCCGCCGCATCCCCAAGTGGTACCCCATGCACCACTTCATCCCCCTCTCGATCTTCGGGGGCGGTGTCTCCATCGGCCTGTTCGCGATGATGTCCTCCGTCTGGCTCGCCGGCGCCTGCATGTTCTTCGTCGGTGTCTTCTGGGTCTGGTCCTTCAACTCATCCATGGCGGCGATGCAGCTCTTGGTCGATGATGCCATGCGCGGACGGGTGCTCGCGATCTGCAACACCATGGCCCTGGGTCTCATGCCCCTGGGCACCCTGCTCGCAGGCTGGGTCGGCCATGTCTTCGTCGGCCCCAGCAACTCCGGAGATTCGGCCCAGATCGGCATCGGCGTGATGGCCGGCATCCTCGTGATCGCCGGCATCTTCATGCTCCTGCGCCGCACCCCCGAGGTCGATGGCCCCGTCCCCGACGGCGCCCACCCCGAACGCGGCCTCCTCCGGGCCTTCACCGCCAGCGAGCACAGGCCACAGCGCCGACCTGAGCCCGAGCCGCAGGATGTTCCGAGCTGGGGATAAGCTCCAGCCCAGACCGCGCCTCAGACCGGCATCCATATGTACGCGCCACCGGATTCGGCTAAACTCCCGACTCATACCAGGAGTTGCGCATGCGGTCACGATTCTTCTCAGGCCTGGCGGCGATCGCGGTCGGTTTCGCGGGCGGCATTGCCCCAGCGCAAGACACCCCCGCCCCACCCCAGACTTCGGCGATCACCACACAGTCCCTCCTCGAAGAACTCATCGATCGCGATGCGATCGCCCGCTTCCCCTCCCCCGCCTACACCTGCAAGCAGTTCTCCAGCTACGACCGCGCCTCCACCACCATCTCCAACTCCGAGACCTGGTTCGCCAACGCCGACTACAACCAGTACCTGCGGACCGAAGAGAACAACGGCCGCAAGGAATGGGTGATGATGGATGTCACCGGCCCGGGTGCGATCGTCCGCATCTGGTCCGCCAATCCCAAGGGCAACCTGCGCATCTACCTGGACAACAAGCCAGAACCCGTGCTCGAAGCGCCGATGAAGGCGATCCTGGGCGGCACTGGGAAGATCGAGGCCCCGCTCTCGGGCATCTACTCCAACGGCTGCAACCTCTATCTCCCCATCCCCTACGCGAGCCACTGCAAGGTCACCAGCGACAGCGGCGAGTTCTACTACCAGATCAACTACCGCACCTACGAGGAGGGCACTGCGATCCGGTCGTTCCAGGCCGACGACCTCGAAAAGCTCTCCCCCAACATCTCCGTCGTCCAGTCCGCCCTCACCACGCCTCCCCGGACCGCCAACGAGCCTGTGATGCTCTATCGCGGAGACCTGGCCCCCGGCGCCAGCGTGACCAAAAAGCTCCCCCCCGGCCCCTCGGCGATCAACCGCCTCTGGCTCAACGTGCGGGCCCCGAACATGGACGATGCACTGCGCAACGTCATTGTGCGCATGGGCTTTGATGGGGAAGAAACGGTCTGGTGCCCCGCCGGAGACTTCTTCTGCTCGGGCGTCGGCTTCAACTCATTTGACTCCTGGTACACCGCGACCAAGAACACCGACCAGCTCATCAGCCGCTGGACCATGCCCTATCGCCAGAGCGGCGTCGTCATGATCGAGAACCTTGGAACCAAGCCCGTCTCCATCGAGCTTGCCCACCGCTCCTCGAATTGGGACTGGGATGAGCGCTCGATGCACTTCCACGCCAACTGGCGCCAGCAGCGCAACATCCACACCCAGCCCCGCACCGACTGGAACTACATCGAGATCAAGGGCAAAGGTGTCTACGTCGGAGACTGCCTCTCGATCCTCAACCCCGTCCCCGAGTGGTGGGGCGAGGGGGATGAGAAGATCTACGTCGATGGCGAGGCCTTCCCATCCCACTTCGGCACCGGCACCGAGGACTACTACGGCTACGCCTGGTCCAGCCCCAAGAAGTTCCAGCACGCCTTCCACGGACAGACACGCTCCGACGGCGAGGCCTCCAACACCACCCGCGGCTACAGCTCCGTCTTCCGCACCCGCAGCCTCGACGGCATCCCCTTCACATCATCCATCAAGACCGACATGGAGATCTGGCACTGGGTCGAGTGCGATGCCTCGTTCGCCGCCTCCACCTTCTTCTACGCGATCCCCGGCGCCACCCACAACCGCACGCCCGAGCCCGAAGAAGCCAAGATCGGGATCCTCCCCGTCCCGCCCCCGCTGCCCCCCTTCAAGATCGAAGGCGCCCTCGAATGCGAGCAGATCGTGGTGAAGGCTATCAACAACGCCACCGCGAACCCGCAGACCATGGATAGCTTCGGCCGCAACAAGTGGAGCAACGAGAGCCAGCTCTGGATCACCGCCAAGGAGCCCGGCGCCTCGATCGATCTCGAGATCCCCGCCCCCGGCAACGCCCCTCATCGCCTCACCCTCTACGCCACCAGGAGCTGGGACTACGCGATCGTCAAGTTCACCATCAACGGCAAGCCCGCCGCTGGAGAGGCCGGCACCGGTCTGGATCTTTTCAGCGGCCAGACCGGGGTCGCCAAGCCCACCGGCGCCATCGACCTGGGAGCCTTCGAGCCCGTCGATGGCAAGTTCCTCCTCCACGCACAGATCACCGGTGCCAACGAGAAGGCCGCCCCGCCCAAGACATACTTCGGCCTCGACTGCATCGTCCTCTCACCCGCCACCCCGCCAGTCAAGTAAGTTCCACCCAGCAGCGCACAAACCACCCGCGCGGGAGTACCCACCCCGATGGGGCGATCCTTCACCCAGCGATTCCTCCCGCGGCGTGATGTGCTCGCCGCCGTCGGTGCGCTCGTGCTCATGCTCACCCTCGGGAGCATCTTCAACGCTGGTGGCGTCTTTTTCGAACCGTCCACACACACCGACACCTGGCACCAGAACGCCGCGATGGGTGTGCTCGCCTGCGGCCTGACGATCGTCATCCTCACCGGCGGCATCGACCTGGCCGTCGGATCCGTCGTCGCCCTCTGCGCAGTCGTGTTCGCGCTCCTGATCCTGAAGCGCGATCCCCCGCTCACAGGGTGGCTGGCAATCCCGCTCTCGCTGCTCGTTGGGATCGGCGCCGGTGCCATCTCCGGCTCCCTGATCGCCTTCGCACGCATCCAGCCCTTCGTCGCCACGCTCGCACTCATGGCCGCCGCTCGCGGCGCTGCCAAGTGGCTCACCGACGGCGTCAAGGTCCAGAAGTTCCCCTACCCACCCCTGATCGAAGCCCTCAACACCAAGATCCCCATCGGACCCCTGGCCGTCTCCATCCACATCCCGATCTTCCTCGCCATCGCCGCCTGCACGCTCATCCTCCTCCGCACCCAGGTCCTGGGAGTGCGCATCTACGCGATCGGCGGCAACGAACAGGCCGCACACTACTCCGGCATCCCCGTCCGCCGCGTCAAGCTGCTCGCCTACGCGATCTGCGGCCTCTGCTCCGGGATCGCGGGCGTCATGTTCTGCGCACTCGAACGCCAGGGAAACCCCGACGGCGGCGTCGGCTACGAGCTCACCGCGATCGCCATGGTCGTCATCGGCGGCACATCGCTCGCCGGTGGACGCGGCGGCATCCTCCTCACCCTCCTGGGCTGCCTCACCATCGGCTACCTCCGCAAGATCCTCGATCTCAACAGCGTCGGCACCCCCCAGCAGCTCATGATCACCGGCGCCATCATCGTGATTGCTGTGCTCGCCCAGGGGATTCGCCGCCGCGACAAGTCCGCATGAACCCCACTCCTCACTCCCTACTGCCTACTGCCTACTGCCTACTGCCGCTCCGTGGTAGACTGTCCATCCCATCGGAGAGAACCACATGAACCCGCTTTCCCGCCGTGCATGCCTTTCCCTGCTCGCGCTCGCCGGCCTCTCAAGCCTGAGCATCGCCCAACCCCCACAGCCCGCCAAGACCGATGGCGGCGGCATCAAACAGACCTTCCACATCGGCTACAGCCAGTGCAACCGCGGCGAACCCTGGCGCGAGCAGATGGACAAGGACATCAAGTCCAACGCCGCCAAGCACGCGGAAATCGACCTCCAGATGAAGGATGCCCAGAACGAGGCATCCCGCCAGATGGCCCACGTCAAGGAGTTCATCAACGCCAAGGTCGATCTCATCATCATCTCCCCCAAGGACACCAGCCTCACCCCCGCGGTCGCCGAGGCCTTCGACGCCGGCATCCCCGTCATCATCCTCGATCGCGGTCTCGAAGGCGACAAGTTCACCTGCTTCATCGGTGCTGACAACAAGCTCATCGGCGCCCAGGTCGGCAAATGGGTGAAGGAAACCCTCAAGGGCTCGGGCAACGTCGTCGAGCTCAAGGGACTCTCATCCAGCCCGCCCGCCGCCGATCGCTCCGAGCCATTCCGCGCGGCGATCAAGGACACGCAGATCAAGATCGTCTACGACGCCGACATGGAGTGGCTCAGCGATGTCGCCCGCGAAAAGATGCAGGCGGCCCTCTCCCGCAATCCCAAGAAGGGCTCGATCAACCTCGTCTACGGCGCTAACGACCCCGCCGCGATCGCCGCCTACAACGCCGCCAAGGATGCCGGCCGCGAAGCCGAAATGATCTTCGTCGGCGTCGACGCCCTTCCTCACGAGGGCGTCGAGGCCGTGCGCAAGGGCATCCTCAACGCGACCTTCGAATACCCCAACGGCGCTGACAAGGCGATCGATGCGGCGATGAAGCTGCTCATGGGCAAGAAGAACGAGGTCCAGAAGAAGATCATCCTGGGCACCAAGCTCTTCACCAAGGACAACGTCGACAAGGGCGGCGAAGAGGTCAAGCCTTGACTACCCATCTCTCTCTACCCGATCTCGTGGCACAGGCATCCTGCCTGTGATCTACCACTTCTATTTCCCGCCTGCTCAACTCCCCCCACCACACCCAGATCTCCCAGCAATCGCTGCACAACCTCATCCTTGTCATACCGCGCTGCGCACTCCGGGCACACACCCGTTCGCGGCAACCCGATCAGCGCATACCCGCACAACAGGCACGGCACATCCGCCAATTCGTCGTACTCGTCGATCGCCGGCTCCCCGTAGCACCCCGCGATCGCCTCCGGCCCCAGTTGCTCCACTGCCAGCGCCACCACATCCACCGGCTCCCGGCAAGATGGGCATCGCTCGGGATCTTCCCGCACGCGAATCCCGCTCCCGCACGCCGGACACGCCACCCTCACCGAATCATCCAGCCGCGAAAAATCCGGCGCAGCCTCCAGCGATTCCGGATCAACGACCGCCGGAGGCAGCGCCTCAAACTCTTTGATCAATTGATCGGCGCGCTGGCGATCCGATTCGCGCAGCAGCAGCACCATCGCCCCGGTCGGCCGCAGGTCGTACCCGCCCATCATCGTGATCGGGTCGAACGCCCGCGCGACAATCCCCTCCTCGCGAAGAAGCGCCGCCACCCGCTGGGCGTGAAGAGGATCAAGGTGTGTGCGCAGAATGACCACGATCAGCCGGCCCGACGGGATCGCGGTTTGGATTCGTCGACTTCAATCTCTACTACGAGAAGCGCATCGATCAAACGAATGCGACCGGCAGGCGTCGCGAGCACAAGAGTGCGCGTCTTACCAGGAGGTACGAGAATGAGTTCAGGATGATTGACGCGGGCTGACCTGCCATCCGCCAAATGCAGCGTGAATGGAACAAACGGCTTGTGCCGCAGCGCTTCTCGAATGTCGTCGAGCATCATTCGAAAACCTCCTGAACCGACGAATGATAGAAGGCACGTCAAACCGTCGTCGGGGCCGCCTCCGCCGGGTCCGCCCGCATGAACAGAATCTCCCCCTTGCTGATCTTCTGCCCGGGCTTGAGGCCGTGCGGACCACCAAACTGACAAATGTCTTGCAGCGACGCTTCGGTGGGGAGCATCCAGTTCCACCCCTGCCAGAGACGCGGCATCGCGGTGTGTAGGACTGGATAGAGCAATACGCTTGCAATGCGGATGGCTTCTGCGCAGTTATAGAGAATTGTCGCAAGCTCTTCTCTCACGTCTGGATTGGCATCGAGAGTCTTGGCGAGCTTGAACGGCGCGGTTGTGTTGATGTAGCCGTCAACCGTTCGGATGATCTCGATGGCTCTTTGAGCCATCGAGATCATGTCGAATCGTTTCTTGAAGACATCCAACACCACTCTGCTTTCCGTCTGAACATGGAACGCCCAGCTCTTGCTGGGAAATTCCTTCCTTTGCAAATCCTCGGCGAGAACCGCATCGATTTGATTCAGGCGATGCCTGGGATCGGCAATCGCAGTCGGTACTTCACCCCCGAAGTACTTCTCAATCATGTTCCCCACCCGGCTCGCACAATTCCCGATCCCGTTCGCCAAGTCCGAGTTGTACACCTCGATGAACTTCGAGTGCGAGAAATCCGCATCCGTCGCTCCCAGCGGCCCCTGCGTCAAGAGATACCAACGCACCGCATCCAGCGAGTACTTCTTCACGTACGCCTCGAGCAACTCAATCTCGATGAAGTTCCCAAGGCTCTTGCTCATCTTGCGGCCCTCGCGCACCCAGTACGCGTGCGCGTAGACCGTCTTGGGAGGCTTCTCACCCAGCCCCATCAGCATCGCCGGCCAGATCACCGCGTGGAACCAAAGAATGTCCTTGGCCATCAGGTGCACGCTCGCCGGCCAGAATCGCCGCCGCGAACCGCCCTCCGCCCTCGATGTATCCGGCGCAAGCTGGTTGTCCACCACCGTCAGGTAGTTGCACAGCGCCTCGATCCACACATACACCCGATGCGAGGGATCCCCGGGCATGCGGATGCCCCAGTCTGTATCCCCATCCTTGATCTTCCGCGACACCGGCACGCGCTGCAGCCCCGTCTTGATCCGCCCCAGCACTTCGTTCTTCCTCGCCTCGGGCAGAACCCGGATCTCATCGGCGATGATCATCTTCTCCAGCCGCTCCGCGTACTTGGGTAGGTTGAAGAAGTAGTTCTGCTCCTTGCGCCGCTCCAGTGGCTTGCCGCTCACCGGGCTCACGAAGTTGGCCTCCTTCGCCGCCGTCTCCGTCAGGTACTCCTCCTGCGAGACATCCCACCACCCCTCGTAGTCCCCCAGCTCGATATCCCCCGACTTCATCAGCCGCTCGATGTACGCCGATGCCCGCGCCTTGTGACGCTCCTCGGTCGTGCGCACGAAGTCGTCGTAGCTGAACCCCATGAAGTCGAACGCCTTGCGGAACTCGATCGCGTTCCGGCTCGCCCACTCCATCGGAGAGCACTTGTTCTCCGCCGCCTTCTCCACCACCTTCTCGGCGTGCTCATCGGTCCCCGTCAGGAAGAACACATCCTTCCCCGACCCCCGCCGCAGCCGCTCGAAACGGGCGGCGACATCGGCGATCAGGGTGGTGTAGCAGTGCCCGATATGGGGCCTGTCGTTGACGTAGTAGATCGGCGTCGTGACGTAAAACGGAGCCTCTGGGGCGTCTGCTGGGGGCGCTGGTGAGGGGGCTGGAGGCATAGGCGGGCACTGTAGGTTGGACGCATCAAAGAGTTCGGAAGCTGGAAGGACCCCGAACCGACCATCAGCGGCTGCGTATGTCCAGTTAGGGCAAGGGCTGGCATCAGGGCATCCACCGGCCACCCCCACCCCCACACCCCCCGGACGGTCTGGAAAGGCACATGCCCCTTCCGCTCCGCTCCCCCGCACGGTACGATCACCGCCAATATCCCCAGCAAGGGAATACCGGGTCGGCCGCGGGCGTTCATAGCTTTGCCAGGAGTTCTCCGTGGATCGCGCGGAATTCGAACGCCAGGCCCTAGAGCACTTCGAGGCCGTCTACCGCATGGCCTATCACCTCACCGGCACCGCCGAGAGGGCTGAAGATCTCACTCAGGAGGTATTCGTTCGGGCTCTGCGCCCCAAATCGGTCGAAGCCTTCAACCCCCACGGCGGTGGGCTCAAATCGTTCCTGCTGGTCATCTGCCACAACGCCTACTTCTCCCACATCAAAAAAGCCGTACGAGAGTCGGGGCGCCTCGCACCGGGAGAGGAAGCCGTCGATGAACACGCCGGACCGTCAGAACCTGGTTTCGTCTTTGATCGTGCAACGATGAACTGGGAGCACGTCGATGATCGCCTCAAGCGCGCGGTCGAGCAGTTGGGGCCGGAGTTCAGGGAAGTCCTGCTCCTGTGGTCGGTGGAGGGCCTGAAATACCGTGAGATCGCCGAGATCCTCGGCGTCCGTATCGGAACCGTCATGAGCCGGCTGTTCCGCGCCAGACAGTCGCTCCTGCAAACGCTCGCCGGCGATGCCCAGGCGCGCGATCAATGGAGATTGGGAAAGACCACCGTGAGCGATGCACCGGAACTGACCGCAAGACCCGAGCCGGATGTACAAGCCCGCTGAGCAAGAGCACGCTTCGCGCAAGATTGAAGAGCCTCGGATTCGACGACAGCACAGGGACAACCAGGGAGATTGGAAGAATCGATCGAGGCCGAACCGCGGCCGGGGAAGTGGAGAGGAGAGAGAGATGAGGGACCAGCACCGCACACCGGCGGGCCATGACGCCCCGCCGGAGATTCGCGCGATGACCGACAGCAGCACAAACCCCGCGCCCACCCCCCCGACCGCTCCCCCAGCAGTCCCGGATCTCACCGATCTGGATCGCACGCGAGATCTGGCGCTCACCCACCTCATCGAGCGGCTCGCCGATGGCGAAGTTCGCCCGGAGGATCTCGCCGAAGTCGAACGCCAGGTCCACGAAATGCCCGCAGGATCCGCACGCATCGCCACCGAACGCACCCTCCGTGATGCCTGCAGGCGTGTCATGGGCGATGTCCCAATACCCGAAGGCATGGCAAACCGCGTCCGTGAGGCCGCACGCCTCCGCCTCCGCGGCGAGCAAGAGGGCATCCACCTCGTGATGGAATCAATGGCCTCCGCAGGCCCCGTGGGACAGATTCAACCCACCCGCCGCCGCTTTGCCTTCATCCGGCTTGCCGCCGCCGCAGCCCTCGTGCTCGCCGGCTTCATCGGTGCCAGGATGACCCGCGACACATCCACCGGCCCGGCCGACATCGACATGTCGGCTCGCTCTGAAACCGCCGGCTTCGACCTCTCCAGCAAGAGCCTGCGCGATGAGTACTACAGCGCTGCGATCGCCGAAGCGACGCGCGTCCTCGGCGAGGCACCCACGCTCCCCGAAGGAGATGAGATCCGCGTCTCCAGGTACTCCCCGGCAGTCACCGAAACCGGACAAGGCTCCGTCCGGTTCGAATACGTCGTCAAGGTCGCTTATGCCAAGGCCGCCACCAGGGGCCACATGGTGAGCGTCGTCATCCAGCTCGCCGGGCCCGATGCCAAGTTTGATCCCAGCGTCGTACTCGAGAACGACGATGGCGATGTCTTCTGGCGGATCCGCCAGTCTGGTCGCCTGATCTATCATATCCAATCAGATTCCAAACAAGCCCTCCATCTGGTCAGCGAACGGCTGGGTTGGCCCGCTCCTGCCACCCGCGCTCCGGACCGCTAGCCGCCACCCGTGTTCCACGCGCGATCCATCCCCGGGAATGCTTCAAATGGGGGTGTGGTGGAGTGGGGGTGTTCTCGGGCGAATCGGTGACGATGAAACCCTGATCTCCCGATCTTGAGAGTGCCCACGGCGTACAAAGACACGGCTATCCCGCGCAGCGGCCCCTCGCATGTACGGTAATTACCCGGGATGGTCGAGGGCGATGGCGCGGTATCATGTCTCAAGGTGGTTGGAACGATCGGATGCACATGAACCAAGGTGGAAATATCCAGCGCGCAACCTGGGCGATCACGCTGCTCGCAGGGCTGGCGACGAGCGCAGACGCTCAGTATTACCGCGGAGGCGGTGGCCGCCTTCTCGAGCGTGACCTTGGCGTCTACAACAGCGGCGGCCTCGCGGGTCGCGACCTCAACGCATCATTCCGCTTCGCGCGCAACGTCGCGTTCGGGCGCGCCGGCGGCGGCTTCTCGTTCATGGGGGATCTTGGAACGCAAGACTATGGCGACTTCGTCGGCGGACTGGGCACCTCCGATCTGAACGACTTCCGCAACAGATCCCAGGGATCCAGCCTCGCAAATCGCGGCGTTCGCGCATCGGACACAACCTCGTACATTCAGAGCCTGACCGCCGGCACCAACCGCGCATCCGGATTCCGGGGCACGTACGAAACCCCCTCCAGCTCGTACAGCAAGTCGTTCACGTTCGACACATCGCCCGATTTCACCGGCCTCGGCGCGGTCGGCACCCGAGGACGCGATCGAGGCCGAAACGGTCTGATCACCGATCCACTCCGCCAGGAGGAGCTCTCGTCTCAGCGCTCCCTTGGTCTTTCCGGCGGGAGATCTCCGCTCACCCGTGCCACCGATTCCTATGGCTCTTCGCAACTCTCGGCCGGCCGTCGACCGGGAGATCTCGGCGCCGAATCGCTCGGCGGACTGACCGGCAGAGACCGATCGGGCAGAGGCGTCGGCATCCCCGGCGTCCCCAGCATCACCCCCTCCGGCGCTTCGCTGGGATCCCAGGCCCTCGAAAACTCCAACAGGCTCACTCGCGAAGCCGAACGCGCTGCACGTCCCAACAACGCGCAGTCCCCCCGGATCGACAACACCGTTGACACGCGCATCCCGACTGGTGCAGCTCTGGATCGCCCGTCGGGCGCCAAGCCGATCGACCTCTCCACCTCCACTTCTTCCTCTTACGACCAGCTGCTGCAGCGGCTCGACAAGTTCGGCAAACCCACGCCCGACAAGGATGTCTCTCCCGACGCGGCGACCCAGCCCGCGCTCCCGGAGCGAGAGGATCCCACGCTCATCCCCGAGCGTGCGCGCACCAAGCCCATATCGCCGGAATCGCCCGCGCCAGATGGCTCCCGCATCACCGATCCCGACAGGCCCGAGGGACTCTCGCGCAGCATTGACAAGCTCCGCTACCGGATGCTCAGCGGGGTCGATCCTACGGCCCCCATGCCCAACCTCACGCCCAACAAGGCCCTGCAGAACAAGGGGCTTGTCGGCGGCACCGACTGGCTCGCGCGAAAATCCAACACCATCCATCAGCACGGCGTCATCCTCTCCAGCTCCGAGCGCGCCCTCCGTGAGGCCGCACGCTCGCACCGCACCGCCACCGATCCGGGCCTCACCACCCAGCCCACCGCGACCCCAGGCGCCGAGGCGCCGGCCGCCGAACGCACCTCCACGCTGCCCGACATCGATGTCCAGACTCTGCGGGCGATCCGGGAGGCCGGCGGCATCGTCGACACCTTCCTGCCCGCAGGCACCGACCTGCGAGACATCTTCGCCGAGCACATCAAGAACGGGCAGGAGCAGATGAGCCGCGGCCAGTACTTCCTGGCCGATGACAACTTCTCCAGGGCCGCGGGCATCCGGCCCAACGAGCTCTCCGCCCAGGTCGCCAGCATCCACGCCCAGATCGGCGGCGCGGTGTTCAAGACCGCCGCCGTCCACCTCCGCAGCGTCCTGCGCGTCAGGCCCGAGGCCGCCGGGGCCCGGTACGATGCCAAGCTCCTTCCCGCCAAGGAACGCCTCGACGAAGTCATCATCCGCCTGCGCGAAACCGCCGGATGGACCGGCCAGCCCGCACGCGATGCCGCACTCCTCCTCGCATACCTCGGGTATCAGTCCGACGATGCCGCCATGGTCACCGAGGGGCTCGACCGTCTCGACAAGCTCTCGGATCCCGCGCAGCCCGATGCCGACCTCCGCGATGCCGTGGTCGCCCAGTTCCTCCGCGGAGTCTGGCTCGCAGATCCCGACGCTCCTCCCCCACAGGCCGCACCTGACGCAAAGCCCGCCGGCCCGCAGGTTGCACCCCCCGCCGCTCCCCCGCAGGCAAAGCCGCCGGAGACCCCGGCGAAATGACCACTCCGCCCACCGATGATCCCTCCGTGATCATCAGTTCGACTTCGCCCAATAACTCCGCTTCACCCGACGCCCCTCCGCTCGCATCCGGTGCATCGCGATCCCAGATCGCTCCAGATCCCTCCCCGCGCGCCGAAGGGCCTCTCTCGATCACCGACTTCATGACCGATGGCTCCCTCGCGGGCCTGTGCGCTGAACTCACCCGGCTCGCCGGCGTGCGCGTCGAGCTGCGCGACCGCGCCGGCCGCGCCATCATCGCCGGCGAGGGCCGACGCGCCTGGGAAGTCGTCGATGCCGTCCTCCCCGACCCCGCCGATACCTCCGCGACCAGGCTGCCCCTGCGCGTCTCCGGCGAGACCATCGGCTGGATCCTGCTCGCCGACGGCCGCCCGCAGCTTTCCGCCGACGCCCGCGCACGCCTCGAGCACGTCATCTCCCTCATCGGATCCACCGCCGCCGAGCTCTGCGAGCACGGCCTTGAGCTCCGCCATCGCCTGCGTGAACTGACCGTCCTCTACGGCCTCAACTCTCTGCTCACCCGCACGCAGGATGTCGATTCCATCCTCGACACCGCCCTCGATTCTGCCCTCGATGTCCTCGAGCTCGACGCCGGCGCCATCATGCTCCTCCCCGAGGATGCCGACGGCGTCCTCAGCGAGCACGAGAAGGACCTCGTCACCGCCGCCTCACGCAACCTCACCGACGACTGGCTCAAGTGCCCCCTCCCGCTCAGCAAGGATCGCCTCTTCGATCGGCTCGCCCTCCACGGCGAAACCGTCACCAGCGAGGATGTCACCACGGATGATCGCGTGCTCATCCCCGAGCGCGCACGCCAGGAGGGGCTCGTCAGCTTCATCAACGCCGGCCTTGTCTTCCAGGGAAGGCCCATCGGCGTCATCCGCCTCTACAAGCGCCGCAGACGCGAGTTCAGCGACTGGGATCGCCGGCTCCTCAAGTCAATCGCACAGCAGGCCGCGGTCGCCGTCCAGCAGGCCCGCCTCCAGCGCGCTCGCGAAGAGGAAAAACGCATCCAGCGACAGGTCCAGCTCGCCGCCGATGTCCAAAGGCGCATGCTCCCGCGCGGCGTCCCCAGCATCAAGGGCCTCGACATCGCCGCCGCCTACGACCCCAGCTTCGAGCTCGGCGGAGACTTCTACGACTTCGTCGAACTCGGCGGACACATGGGCCTCATCGTCGGGGATGTCGTCGGCAAGGGGATCGCCGCCGCCCTCCTCATGTCCGCCGTCCGCGCCATGCTCCGCGCCCACGCCGAGGATATCTACGACCTTGATGAGGTCGTCCGCCGCGTCAACAAGGCCGTCTGCCGGGACACCCTCGACCACGAGTTCGCCACACTCTGGTACGGCGTCCTCGATCCGGCCACCCTGCGGATGACCTACTGCTCCGCCGGCCACGAGCCTCCGATGGTCGTGCATGTCCCGACCCACCGCCCACCCAACACCACCGACATCGATGAACTCAACATCGGCGGCATGGTCGTCGGCGTCGATCCCTCCCAGCGCTACCAGCGCGGGCTCTTTGAGCTCCGCCCAGGGGATGTCCTGTTCGCCTACACCGACGGCGTCACCGACGCCTCGACCTTTTCAGGCGAAAAATTCGGCAAGAAGCGTCTCCGCGCCACCCTGCTCCGTCTGCTCGCCGAGAACCCCAGGATGCCCGCCCGCCAGATCGTCGACCAGCTCCTCTGGGAGGTCCGCCGCTTCGTGGGCCTGGCCCGCAAGATCGACGACCAGACGCTCGTCGTCGTACGGATCCTGGACAAGCCCTGACCGGCGTCACGCCGCATCCAGCAGGCGATTCACCATCGCGTTGACAAACGAGAACCGCGAGCCCCCGAACGCCTTGGATGTCCGCGCTGCCGCCTCGGCCCGCGCCCGGTTGAGCTTGCCCGCAGCGCTACGCAACTGCGCCGGAGCCGCATCCTCCCACTTCTCCAGCAGCATCTGCACCTTCTCCAGCTCGCTGTGCTCAAGCCACATCCCGCTGCACGAGGGGCAACGATCCACCACCACCCCCGTGTCGCCGGCGTAGTTGATCGGGTTCATCGGCGCCCGGCAGCAGGGGCACGAGAACCGCGTCGTCGCATCGGCATCGGCAATCCCGAACACCGGCATGCACGAGTCGAACTGGGCGATCTGCTGCGGTGTGAAAGCCTGCTCCCGGGCGCGCACGATGTGCGCCAGCTCTTCACCGGAGACGAACTCTCCCCCGCACGACTCGCACGTCTCGATCTGGACGCCCTCATAGCTCACCGTCTGGAGGGCGTGGTCGCAGCCTGGACAATCCATGCGAAGACTCCCGTTGAGAACCCGCGGGCGTGCCGGCCCGATCGGCCGGACTGCCCCCCATCGGCCAGCCTGGCTGCATGGGGTGGTTATCCGCGCCCAACGGCCTATCGACCGGCCGATCGGCCGACCCCAGCCAATCCCGCTAGCATGCCCTTCGCATGTCCGAGCCAATCCGCATCACCGATGTGGCCCCCCGTGATGGACTCCAGAACGAACCCAAACCCATCCCCACGTCCGAGAAAATCAAGCTCATCCGGAGCCTCTGCGAGGCCTCCGTCGATGAGGTCGAGGTCTCCAGCTTCGTCTCCGCCAAGTGGATCCCGCAGCTCGGGGATGCCGCCGAAGTGTTCGCCGCGCTCGCCGCCGATCCTAAGCACCTCGAACGCCGTCCGGTCTTTTCAGCCCTGGTCCCCAACGAGAAAGGGATGCTCGCCGCGGCCGAAGTCAACCACAACGCCGCAGAGCGCATCCTCGACAAGGTCTCCGTCTTCACCGCCGCCAGCGAAACCTTCTCTCAGAGAAACACCAACGCCACCATCGACCAGACCATCGAACGCTTCGCCCCCGTGATCGCCGCCGCGAGCCGGGATCGCCTGCTCGTCCGGGCCTACATCTCCTGCATCGTCGCCTGCCCCTTCGAAGGCCCCATCGCCCCCGCCAAGGTCGCCGATGTCATCCGCCGGCTCGCCACACTCCAGGATCACGGCCCCATCCACGAGATCGACCTCGGGGACACCATCGGCGCTGCCGCGCCCGAGACGATCGCCGCTGTCCTCGAAGCCGCCGGCGAGGAGATGAACCGCTCCCTCCCCAGCGCTGTCATCACGCTCCACCTCCACGACACCTTCGGCCGCGCCGGCGCCTGCGTCGAAACCGCCCTCGACCTGGGAATCCGATCCTTCGACTCCGCCGCCGGCGGCCTGGGCGGCTGCCCCTACGCGAGCACGCCCGGAAAGCGCGCCCCCGGCAACATCGCCACATCCCTGCTCGTCGAGATCGCCCGCAAGCGCGGCTTCGAGACGGGGATCGAACCCCGCAAGCTCGCGATCGCCGGCTCGCTCGCCCAGTCCCTCCGCTCGGCGCTGTGATCCCCGCGAACCCTTCCCGTCACGCATCCAGCAGCGGCTTGGCGAAGATCGCCTGCCGTCCGATCGCCGATCGCGCGCACACAAGCGCGATCACGATGATCCCAAGCACCACCGGCACACCCGACACCGCGTACCAGCGCGAAAAGTCCATGGTCGCCGGGATCCGCATCAGGATCAGCGCCGTCGACACCGTCGCCGCGCTGCTCAACACCCCCAGCCGCATGAACACGAACGTGAGCACCCCCGCCCACAACAGCCCCAGCACCAGCCCCCCCGGTTCATCCACGAACGGACCGACCTGTGCCATCACGTAGAAGACCCCGAAGAACCCGATTCCCGTCCACAGCGCCCGGCGCAGCACCGCACGCAGGATCACCAGCCCCAGCGATGCCAGGAGCGTCCCCAGCATCGCCACACGCAGCGCCTCCAGCGACTGCCCGACCGCAAACCGCGCCGAGGTCAGCGCTGTGTTGTTCGGGCCCGCCGGGACCGGCGGCGGCTGGCCCGTGATATGCGCTGCCAGGTTGATCGCCGGCTCCTGCAGCAGGAGCAGCACCAGCCCCGCGAGCACCCCCACCAGCACATCACGCCCCACCAGCGGATCACGCCACCGCCCATCCAGAAGACGCGACCACGACACGATCGCCTGCGGCCACAACCGCCGCGTCGCCGGCTCGAGGGCGATGTAGAACACCCACCACAGCACCGCCATGTGGATCGCACGCACCAGCGTCAACCCGAAGATGGCCCCCAACGGGTTCGAGCCCACTCCGCTCATCAATAGCGAGATCGTGTAACTCAGCGCAAGCGAGAAACACGCCAGACGCCACGCCCCCCGCCGGTCCGCACGGTTGCGAAGCAGGTTGCGGCGCGCCAGGAAAGCGCTGGACACCAGCAAGGTGACCTGAAGCAGGCCTCCACCGATGTCCGAAATCCCCGCCGCCAGCGACTGCTGCTCCGCATCCTGGTGCGAGTAGCTCCACGGGTACACCGTCTCGATCGAACTGATCCGCCCGCGCGTCGTCCCCACCTCAACCGTGATCGGAACCGGATCCTTTCCCGGGATGCTCGTGCTGAAAGCCGCCCGGCCGTCGGTCGGTCCGAGGAACAGCCGCCCGGGCTCCACGGCCGTAAGCGATGACTTCTCGAGCCCCATCGTCGCGGCGAGCAGCTCATCCACAGGCCTGGTCGGCGCTGGCCGCACACCCGGCGCTGACTTTGGCAATGGCTCCGATCCAGGAGGCACCGTCGTTTCCGCGCCTGCATGAGTGTTGCCATCGGGCACAGCCGCCATGTCCCGTTCCCGGATCGGCTCGATGCGGGTCATGCCGCGCAGGTTCCCCCGCACATCCATCGTCAGCACCGTGTCCCCCACGCGCCACACCGGCGGATCTTCCAGCGTGGTCCCCACCCGCCACCACGCCGTCGGCAACAGCGGCTGCGGCGAGACCCGGTACCAGAACGATACCGGCGTCAGCGCTGGATCCAGCAGCTTGTCCCACCGCCGGGCCGACTGATCCTCTCGCGCGATCGCGTTCAGCAGCCCGACTCGGAACGTAAAGCCGTACGCCGACCTGGGATGCTGGTCATACCCCAGCGTCCGCAGCGCTTCACGCGCCTTGGCTGCCAGCACCTCCGCCGAGTTCTCCAGCCGCGCATACCACAGCAGCGAAAGCCGGTCGCGCAGTCCCACGGTCACAACCAAGAGCACCAGCACCGCCGCGGTCAAGGCGATCGCCAGCGCCGGCCGAATCGTCCCCGCCTCCCCCGATGCCGCGACCAGCTCCGGCGATGGCGTCTCACCCGCCGCCAGCGCCGCCGCCAGGGGATCACCGCCCGGCAGCGCCGCCGCGACCCCGACCGCCGAGGATGGCCGCCGCCCCGGCTCGTGCTCCAGGCAGTGCAGGATTACCCGCTCCACCGCCGGATCCAGACCCGCGACCAGTTCCGTCGGGTTGGTCGGACGCGTCGATCCCGAGTGAATCGCCCGCAGGTCCGCGAGCGTCTGCGCCTTGAACGCCGGCTTGCCCGTGAAGATCTCGTACAGGATCAAGCCCAGCGAGAAGATGTCCGACCGCTTGGATACCTCGCGGCCCTCGAGCTGCTCAGGCGCCATGTACGCCGGCGTCCCCGCCGCCACATCACCCGTCCGGTTCAACTCCGCCGCGAACCCCGCCACGCCGAAATCCATCACCCGCGCGTTGCCGCGACCATCCACCATGATGTTCGCCGGCTTGAGATCTCGATGCACCACCCCCAGCTCATGCGCAGCTGCCAGCCCGAAGCACACCTGCCGCGCCAGCTCCACCGCCTTGTCCTGCGGCAGCCGACCAATACGCCGAAGCAGCGATGAGAGGTCCTCCCCATCGATGAACTCCATCGACAGAAAGACCCGACCCTCGATCTCGGCGATGTCGTACACGCGGCAGACGTTGGGATGGCTGATCTGCCGCGTAAGCCGAACTTCATTCCGGAAACGATCAAGCCAGCCCGGTCGTGTGATCGCCTCCGGAGGCAGCAGCTTCAGCGCGACCGATGCCCCTAGCGTCAGGTCGTCAGCGCGATAGACCTCACCCATCCCCCCGCCGCCCAGCCGGGACACGATGCGGTACCTGCCGGCGAGCAACTCACCGGCATGCAGAAACCCGGTCCCCGACAGACCGCTCCCCGGCGCAGCGCCCGACACCGGCGTCGTCGAGAAACCGCCACCCGCGCCCGCCGCGCGGACCGGTGTCGTCATGGTTGGGTCTTCTGAATCGGCCACGGCGACAGTGTAACGGGATGTTCGTGTTCCTTCGGGCCTGCCCGGCTTCTCCAGCCCTCCCAACCCACGCGTTCTCTCGCCCGGCGGGCATCGAACCTACCCTCTGTCCGCGATCTGTGGCCGGTTTCGGACCCCCCTTTCGCGCCCAACCCCCGCACTCGCCCGGAGCCCTCAACGGATGTCCACCAGCCGCAACGGCCATCAGCCCGCGTCATCGCTCCCAACCTCCATCGTCGAGGGCAAGACACCCTCGCCGACCCCCACTTCCACCCCCGGCGCAGCGAGCGGCAACCCCGGCCGAATCCTCATCCTCGGCGCCGGCCCCACCGGCCTGGGCGCCTCCTATCGCCTCAAGGAACTCGGCTACACCGACTTCCGCATGTACGACAAGAACCCCTACCTCGGCGGGCTCGCCCACTCCTTCACCGACGAGGCCGGCTTCACCTGGGACATCGGCGGGCACGTCATGTTCAGCCACTACAAGTACTACGACGAGGTCTTCGATCGCCTCATGGGCGATGAGTACACCCTCAACGATCGCGAGAGCTGGGTCCGCATGATGGGCCGCTGGGTTCCGTACCCCTTCCAGAACAACATCCGCCATCTCCCCGCCCAGGAGTGCTACGAGTGCCTTTCGGGCCTCATCAAGGCCCAGAACGGCAAGGGCAAGATCCCAAGCCACACCGCCGCGAACAACTTCGGCGAGTTCATCGATGCCGTCTTCGGCGATGGGATCGCCAAGCACTTCATGCGCCCCTACAACTTCAAAGTCTGGGCCCACCCGCCGGAGATGATGAACAAGCAATGGATCGGTGAACGGGTCGCCGTCCTCGATGTCGATCGCGCCCTCAAGAACGTCGTCCTCGGACTCGATGACTTCGGCTGGGGCCCCAACAACCGCTTCAAGTTCCCGCTCAAGGGCGGTACGGGCGAGTTCTACCGCCGCTTCGATCGCGTCCTCAACGGCACCTACCAGCTCAACACCCGCATCAAGTCCATCGATGTCGACCGCAAGATCGTCACGTTCGCCGATGGGTCGACCGATCGCTACGACACCCTGCTCTCGACGATGCCCGTCGACATCCTCTGCCGCGATGTTCTTGTGGGGGGCGTTCCTCAGCACATCCGCGGCACCGCCCAGCGCCTCCGCCACTCCGGCGGCTACATGATCGGCATCGGCATCAAGCGGCCGTGCCCCTCCACCAAGTCCTGGATGTACTACCCCGATGCCGACTGCCCCTTCTATCGCGTCACCTACCTGAGCAACTACTCACCGTTAATGACCCCCGAGCCCTACGCCGACATCGAGCCCGGCACAGGCTCATATCCCGCCGCCGGCCCCCGCCGCAACGGCAGCTACTACTCGCTCCTCTGCGAGACCAGCTACAGCGAGTTCAAGCCCGTCAACGAAGCAACCATCGTCGAAGACACCATCCAGGGCCTCATCAACTGCGGCATGATCTCTGAGGATGAGCGCGAGGACATCGTCAGCACCTGGATCTACAAGGCCGACTACTCCTACCCCACCCCGACCGTCGATCGCGATGAGATCTTGTCAATCGTCATCCCCTGGCTCGAATCCCACGGCATCTACTCCCGCGGCCGCTTCGGCATGTGGAAGTACGAGGTGGCGAACACCGACCACTCGCTGATGCAGGGTGTCGAACTCATCAACCGGCTGATGCACGGGGAGAAGGAAACGACGATCGGAGTCGTCTATAAGGTCACAGAGGACGGCCGCAACGCCGCAGATCACGAACGGGCTGTGGTGGCGGGGAGCGGGGAGAAGCGACTGACGCCAGCCGGGACATCAGCGGGGCAGTGAATCAATCTCGCCCCTCCGGAGCATCCCCACGTACTCCAAAGGCGGTAGTGCGAGCGCGACTGTACTACCACGTGTTGATCGCACGTACTCGAACAAGTCGTGCCAGCTCAGACTGACATCATCCTCCGCGATGGCCCGCATGGCCTCAGCCACGAGCTGCTCTTGACTTGCTCGCGGGTTCATTCGACGTGCAATTATCAATGTATCGTTGGTGAACAACCGCCGTCAGCTCGTTTGCCAGCCGGAGCCGGTCCGCTCCCGCCATCGCCCGAAGCACGGCCGCGGCCTCGTCGCTGATGATCTTGATGCGCGAAGAGTTGTGCATGCAGATGCACTCCACCAACCACTCCCACTGCTCCCCACTTCGTCGCTTCGTCGCTTCGTCGCTTCCGCAATCCTACTTCCCCCTCACAAACCACACCAACTTGTAATTCCCCTTCTCCATCACCATATCAAACCCCACCCAGTACAAGTCGCGCGCCGCCAGACCCTGCACCACCAGCCTCTGCACCCCGCCCCCCACCGGCTGCAGAAACAATCCCGGAGTCGATTCGCCCATCGGCATCCGGTCGAAGAGCGTGAGCACATCCCCCGCGTGCTCCTGCATCGTCTTGAACGCCTCGCGCGGGTGCTGGCCGTGCGCGTAATACTCCCGCTTGGTCTGCTCGCTCAGGACCTGCTCGACAAACAGCTTCTCCTGGCTGTTCATCAGCGTGCTGTAGATGTGCATCATCAGGTGCCGCGCGGTCCGCGCCCGGAACGCCGTCGGCTTCCCGACATCATCCTTCACCACCAGCTCATCATCCGGGATCGCCGTCGGATCCTGATACCCCTTCGGATACCGCGACACGGGGGCGTTCGACTCCGCCCCCGGCAGCGCCCCCAGCAGCGGACGGTTGTAGATGACCCGCTCTTCGCAGGCGCAAATGGCAAAGGGTAAAGGGCAAATGGCAAATAAGGCCAAGAGGCGCTGCACCACGCGCCAGTGCATCCTGTTCTGATTTGCCCTTTGCCCTTTGCCCACTTGCCCTTTCTATTTCCCCAGCGCACACGTCACCACCTCCGCCCTCCCCCGCCTCCACAAATCATGCACCGCAAACTCCGCTCGCGGCTGCGGGAAATCCGCCCTCAACTGCGCCCCGCGCGATTCCTCCCGCCACAACGCCGACCGCGCCATTAACGCCCCCACCAGCAGCATCCCCTGCGTCTCCCACCCGATCGGATCATCGAAGATCTTGTCCAGCGTGTACCTCGCCCAGAAGTCGAACATGTCGCCCGCATCGCGCAGCTTCGATCCCGTCCGCTCGATCCCCACGTTCTTCCACATCGACGAGCGCAGGCTCGACCGCACATCGCTCAGATCCAGCTCCCCATGCTCGCTGGGGCGGATATCCGAGATGATCGGCACCGGGCTCGCCCGCACCGCCACGCCCCACGCGTTCTGCGGCGCTGATCCGTTCCCCCCCCCACTTGCCGCGTGCGTCATCTCGCTCGCCGCCGCCCCCGCGATCTCACCCATCACCAGCCCCTCCAGCAGCGAATTGCTCGCCAGCCGGTTGGCCCCGTGCAACCCACACGATGCCATCTCACCCACCGCGTACAGCCCCGGCACATCGCTCCGCCCCGACAGATCCGTCCGCACCCCGCCGATCATGTAGTGCGCTGCCGGATGCACCGGGATCAGATCCTCCGCCGGATCCAGATCGAACTTCTTCAGTTCTGACCAGATCGATGGGAACCGGCTCGCAAACCCCTTGATCTGCCTGCAATCCAGCCACACGTGCCGACCGCCCTGCCGCCCGATCGTCCGCACGATCGCCTGGCTCACGACATCACGCGGCGCCAAGTCCGCCAGCGCATGCTCATCCGCCATGAACGCCCGCCCCGCATCATCCAGCAGCCGCGCGCCCTCCCCGCGAACCGCCTCCGAGATCAGCGATCGGGTCGCCCCCGGCAGGTACAGCGTCGTCGGATGAAACTGCACCAGCGCCATGTCCGCCAGCGTCGCACCCGCCCGGTACGCCATCGCCAATCCATCCGCGGTCGCGATCCGCGGGTTGGTCGTCTCGCGATACATCATCCCCGCCCCGCCGCTCGCCAGGATCGTCCCCTTCGCCCAGATCATCTGCAACCCATACTTCGGATGGTGCGTGATCGCCCCCATCACCGGCGAACCCACCTCCCCCGACGGCGTGATCAGATCCAGCGCAAAGCAGTTCTCGAAGACCCGGATCCCCGGCGTCGAACGCGCCTTCTCCACCAGCACCCGCTGAATCTCCGCACCCGTCGCATCCCCATCCGAGTGCAGGATCCGCGCCACCCCATGCCCACCCTCGCGACCGAACGCCGTCTCACCCTCCGCGTTCCGATCCGCCCGCATTCCCCAGGCGAGCATCTCTCGCACGCGCTCCCGGCCGCGATCAATCACCAGCCGCACCGCGCCCTCATCGCACAGCCCCGCCCCGGCGACCATCGTGTCACGCACGTGCGCCTCGACCGAATCCCCCTCCGCGATCGCCGCCGCGATCCCCCCCTGCGCCCACGCCGTGTTCGAGAGCCCAACTTCCCCCTTCGCGAGCACGATGACCTCACCGTGTGCAGCAGCCGCGATCGCCGCCCGCAGCCCCGCAACCCCCGCCCCGATCACCAGCGTCCCCGTAAAGATCTGCGGCAACAGCGAAGACCGGAACGGAATCAGATAACGGCGTTGGTCGAAGGTGGAGTCCATAAAGGGCAAAGTTCAACGGGCAAATCAAAGCGCGCGTGGGAGCTACGGAGGCGGTTGGTCACTCAATCAAGACAGCCGGCAACATTCATCAATGGCATCTTGGCTTTCATTTGCCCTTTGCCACTTGAACTTTGCCCTATCAGCCTTTACACCCGCACCCCGATCCACACCCACCACCACCCCCCATCACCGGCTCCTCCCCCACATCCACACCCAGCATCTTCTCAACCTTGGCATTCAGGAACCACGCGTGGTTCTCAAGATGCCACGCGTCGTACGCGATCAGCTTCTTCACCGACAACTCCCCGCGCTGCGGATGCATCGCCACCCGCTCCCACTGCTCGTGCCTCAGCGTCATCAGCCACTCGCTCATCCATCGCCGCAGCGTATGGATCACCGCGACAAACCCCGCCAGCGGGAACGCGCTGCTCGGCAGACCCGGCTTCCCGTTCCCATCCCCCGGGGTCGCCGCCGATGCGTGCCCATACACCCCCGCATCGATGAACGCATCCTCATCCCACGCCGCGATCACCGGATGCTCCTCCGCGACCGCTCGCCGCACCCTGTGAATCGTCGCGATGTCCGCATCCGCCAAGTGCCCCACCAGCACCCGGATCGGCCACCGCCCCACCCCGGCATCCGGCAGGAACGCCATGTCGAGCTGCTGCTCATCCAGGAAGAAGATCCGGCGGTCGAAGTTCTCGATCCCCCGCCGATACCTGTGAATCAGCGCATGCGTCTCCAGGGCCAGAAACTCATCCTTCGCCGGCTTGGGCTTCTGGATCGCCGAGATCGGCGCCGTCAACGGCGCAGTCTGGACACCCCCACCGCCCGAGCCCCCACCCGCACAGCAACCTTGGGCGTCTGAGGCACCACGGCTCCCAGCCTGCGAAGCCCCACCGCAGCAACTCGTCCCCTCGCAGCACGCCTCCGAAGAGCCCGCCGCCGACGATGCACCCGACCCTGATCGGTGTTCCACAGACATTCCTTTCCCGGGGTACCGCCCCGCGAGCCCACCCGCGGGTTACACCCAACACAATCCTATGGTTCGCCGATGACCACGGAAACCGCCCCGCCCCCCGGCTCCCGCCACCTCGCCCTCCGCATCGTCACCATGCCCAGGGATACCAACCACTACGGCACCATCTTCGGCGGTGTCATCCTCAGCTACATCGACCAGGCCGGCTTCGTCGAGGCGCGCCGCCACGCCCCCTGCCGATGGGTCACCGCCGCGATCGATCGCGTCGATTTCAAGGCCCCCGTCCACCTCGGTGACATCGTCAACTTCTACGCCCAGACCACCCGCATCGGGCGCACCAGCGTCACCGTCCGCATCGAGGTCGAGGCCGAGCGCAACACCGACGGCACGCACATCCCCGTCACCGCCGCCACCCTCGTCATGGTCGCCATCGACCAGGCCGGCCTCCCCATCCCAATCTCCCAGGCCGGCAACGCAACCGGGAACACACCCACCGCCTGACCGTCAGATATCATGCCGCGAATCGTCCCCAACAGCGCCTGCCGCCCCCGGGGTGGTTATCCTTCCACTCAGGGAACACCAGGCCCATCGGGCCCGTTCGTGCGGGGGGAATTGCACTTCCATGGCACTCATCCAATCCACCTACGTCTCCTGTGAACTCGTCGGCAACGCCGTCGTCGGCAAGGTTCTGGTCGAGAAGATCGCCGAACGCGAATCGCAGGTTCTCCAGACCGAGCTCGGCCAGGCCGTGGCCCCCTTCGGCTGGCGGCTCGCCCTCGATGCCTCCCAGCTCACCATGCTCCCCTCCGTCGGCCTGGGCGCACTGGTCAACCTCAACAAAACCTGCAAGGCCAACGGCGGAAAGCTCGTCATCTTCAGCCTCGCCGCCGACATCCTCGAAGTCATGAAGCTCACGCGCCTGGATCGCGTCGTCACCATCGTCAAGGACAAAGACACCGCCCTCAAGACGCTGGGCTGAACGCCCGCCGTTCCGTACCCACCGCCAGCCCCGGCGAGCCCCACGTGGCCGAACCGTCGCAGCCCTCCCATCGCGCCGCTGAACCAGGCCTGTACCAGGCTCCCGCTCTCGGTGCGCACCACCACCCACGCCTGGCTGTCTTCATTTCCGGCGGCGGACGCTCTCTCCTCAACCTCCAGGATGCCATCGATATCGGGGATCTCTCGGCCTCCATCGGCCTGGTGATCGCCTCCCGTCAGACCACAGGCGTCGATCGCGCCCGCGCACGTGGACTCCACGTCCTCATCGAATCCCCACCCATGCCCGAATCCCGCATCGATGCACTGCTCGCCGAGCACCGCATCGGCTGGATCGTGCTCGCCGGCTACCTCCACCTGCTCGCGATCCCACCAAGGTTCCGCGGCAAGGCCGTCAACATCCACCCCGCGCTCCTCCCCGACTTCGGCGGCCCCGGCATGTACGGAGATCGCGTCCACAAAGCTGTGCTCGCCGCTGGCAAGACGACCTCCGGCTGCACCGTCCACTTCTGCGATGACCGCTACGACACAGGCCAGATCATCCTCCAGCTTGGCTGCCCCGTCCTCCCCGAAGACACACCACAGACGCTCGCCGCCCGCGTGTTTGCCCAGGAATGCAAGGCGTACCCGCTCGCCCTTCAACGCCTCCTGACCGCCAAGCCCGCACCAGCCGCGGAGGCCCGCGCGTGAAACCACGCTCGATCACCAGATCATCAGCGCACCCAGGCGCGATCTGGACCCTGCTCCTGGCCCTCGCCATTCCCGGCCCGCCGATCACCTCCGCGCAGCCGGCCACCGCAACTCCGCCGCCGGCACCCGCGGAAAAAACTCCCGCGAAGAAGCCCCCCAGCGAAAGCGATCGCCGCAAGGCCCTCGAGCTCGAATCCAAGGTGATCGCCGCGTTCTCCGAGGGCCGCTTCCCCGATGCCGAGAAGCTCCTCCGGGAACAGCTCACACTCCAGCCTGATAACTTCGTCGTCTTCTACAACCTCGCCTGCGCACTCACCGCCCAGGGCGATACCACCGAAGGCATGGATTTCCTCGTCAAATCCATCGAGAGCGGATTCGACGACCTGCAGACCCTCAAGCGCGATCCTTCACTCACCTCCCTGCGCGGACGCGAGCAGTACAAGCAGATCATCGAGAACTGGCCCGCGCTCCTCGATGCACGCCGCGATGCCAACATCCAGAGTGTCAAGGAGTTCTTCTCGGGTTCCTACAGCGTCCAGACCGACGATCGCCTGCGCATCGTCATCGTCTCGGCCGTCAATGAACGCAGCCTCGATGTCGCTCGCGAGGAACTCCGTCTCCTGGGCGAATGGGCCGGCCGCGAGATCTTCCCCGGCATGCTCGACGACCCGCTGGCCGTCAACGACCCCTGGGTCGTCGTCGTTCTCCCCACTCGCGAAGACTTCGTCAAGTGGATCGTCTCCCGCCACGGCGCCGATGCCATCACCGGGATGTCATCCATCGGCGGCGAGTACGACCACGACACCAAGCTCCTGATCGCCCAGGATCTGGGCTCCAGCCTCCGCCACGAGTTCTTCCATGTCCTCCACTGGCGAAGCTGCATGCGCCTGGCCCAGCGCCACCCCATCTGGATCCAGGAGGGCCTCTGCAGCCTCGTCGAGGACTACACCCTCGCCCCCGATGGATCGGTGCGGCCCCAGACATCCTGGCGCAGCAACATCGTCAAGCGCCTCGAACGCGTCGGCCAGCTCAAGGGGCTTGAAGAGCTCTGCAAGATGAACTCAAACCAGTTCATGGCCGGCCGCGTGCTCGCCTCCTACGCACGCGCGCGCACCGCCTTCCTCTTCCTCAGCGATCGCGGCAAACTCGGCTCCTGGTACAAGACCTACACCGAGAGCTTCGCGGACGATCCCTCCGGTCTTCAGGCCTGGGAGAGAACCCTCGGCATGCCCATTAAGCAGGTCGATCTCACCATGCGCGGCTGGGTTCGCCAGCTCGACATGGTCCCCGAGCAGATCACCTCCGGGATGGCAAGTCTCGGAGTGGAGGTTGAGAGCGGCGGGGCCGATGGCCTGCAGGTCACCGGAATTGTCGATGGCCGGCGCATCGGAGGACCCTTCCTCAACGGAGATGTCATCACAGACATCGACGGCCGCTCAACCCGCGATATCGCCGAGCTCGTCCGAGTTCTGGGCGGCTACAAACCAGGCGACAAGGTCCAGGTCGGCATCCGCCGCGGAAAACGCTTCAAGACCGAACCCATCACCCTGGTCGCCAAGCGGTAGCCGGCCCCACAACTCTGGCACTCCGCCACTGCGTCACTTCGTCACTTCCCAAAAACGAAAAACCCCGCACAGTTTCCCGTGCGGGGCTGGAGATCAAGAGAAGCGTCGGCGCGAACTCAGCCGAATCGCGTTCCTTTTGCCATCACCGTGATTAGCGGCGGCGGCGACCGGCGGCCAAGCCAGCCAGGCCGACGAGGGCCAGGGAGGCGGGAGCCGGGATGAAGGTGATGCGGCCCGTGTCACCCGTGGCGCCGGTGATGTCGGTGCCGGAGGTGGAGGCAGAGCTGGTATAGCCCTTGAAGGAGGTGATCTGGTTCGGGGAGCCGTTGGCGCCGCCGTCCATGATCTGCAGGACGATCGAGTCAGTCAGGGCATGGGTGGCCGAGGTGTTGATCTGGAAGCGATAGACCGCGGCAACCTTGGCGGTGTTGAAGTTGGAGCCCAGAGCGCCGGGGGTATTCTGAGAGGTCGAGATACCGGCGTTGGGGGTGTTGTTGTTGTCACCCTTGGCGTCGATGCGGAGGCTGTTGAGAGCCTCGAACACCTGCTGGGTCTGACCACCGAAGTCGAAGCCGGCGAGGCGACCATCGGTCGCGCTGCCCTTGGCCGTCGACAGGTCGACCGAATCGGCGCCGGCAGAATCCCAGCCGGCCGCGTTCGTCGAGGTGATGTTGTAACGGGCGCCGGAGATGCCGTACATGTCATCGGGGATGCTCATGACGACCTGCACCCAGACGCTGGTGCCGGGGGCCACGGCAACGTCGCTGCTCCAAGTTCCGCCACCGTTGGTGGAGAACTCGAGAGACAGGTTGGGAGCCGGACGGGCGACAGCCGCCGTGGCCAGACCGGCCACAGCGATGAGACCAAGAACCTTCTTCATGTCAATCTCCTCACTATGAAAGAAAGGCAGCGAGCAAACACAAGGTGAACTCCGAGCGGAAACTCGTTCACCTGACCCGCAGTGAGGATAAGGGGACATGCCGAATCTTGCAAGACCAATTTGATCTCGCGAAGGCAAAATTATGCATCAACCGCAGAAATCAGCGGCGAAGCGATGACAACACTTCCGCACGGAAGGGGCTCCAAGTTTCGTGAATTGCCATGAATCACGGCCAAAACGCGGCGAAGGGTCGGCTTGACTCGTGCGCACACGAGAATTTGCCGCCATTATTCGCTATCCGTTAGGCCGATCGAACGCATCTTATCGGACCATTCCGACTGCTCGCGCTTGTTGGAATTTTCCAGATCTGCCGAGCCACCCGCCCTCCACCGGCGGATCGCCTCCACTTCCAGCCGCGTCAGATGCACCGATCCAAACTCGTAGTCCCGCCACGCCTCCATCGTGTGAGGCACCAGCTCCGCCAGCAGCGCTTCCATCCCCGCCGCATAGATCCGGATCTCTGCCTGGGCGTGCGCATCAAGACGCAAACTCAGGAATCGCAGGATGTTGTGCAGGTCGCACTTCCAGTACCACTGCGTGTACATGTTCACCGGCAACCCGATCCGCGCCAGTTCCCGGCTCACACCCCGATCCGCCAGGCTCATGTACTTGGCGTAGAACGCCTCCGCCTCGTGCAGATACGCCAGGAAATCCTCGGCGGTCTTGAGCTCCTGCGCTTCGGTCTGGGGATCGAGCCCGCTCCCCGCCGAGCCAAACACCTCTTCCCCACCCTGACGGTTCGACTTGGACTGCTTCCGGATCGCATCGATCGGCGGAACATAAAAACGGTCCGGCAGGATCGAGTACCGCGCTGAGTACTCGTTCACGCTCGCCGTCCGGTGCCGGATCCACTGCCGAGCGATGAAGATCGGCATGCTGACGTGGAACTTGAACTCCACCATCTCAAACGGCGTCGTGTGACGGTGACGCAGCAGGTAACGGATCAGCCCGCGATCCTCGTGGACCTGCTTGGTCCCCTGCCCGTACGACACCCGTGCCGCCTGCACGATCGCGTAGTCGGCCGTCTGCCCCTGCGGAACCAGCCGCGGCATCGCATCCACCAGGGCGATGAACCCGTGCTCGTGGACCTTGATCTCCAGGCGCGAGCACCCGCCCATGCAGTCCACCAGCGGCCCCTCAGCCGAAATTCGCTTGATTTCAGGGCCTTTCTGCGCAGGCACTTCAACCGCCACGGGGCCACGGATCATGGACGCATCAGGAGTAGAGGGCATGGCCACAGGATACCCGCCCGCCCTCGGCCGATCCCGCAACCGCGCGCCGGCGACCGCAAACCCCGGCCCAAACGAGGAACACACCCGCGGCCGGCGCAGAGGGGATCACCGTGATCGTCCCGGTATCCCCTCTCCCCTGAGATCGTCGTCCCCACGTACGACGACTACCCCTCATACGCCCTGAACACGGTGATCTCATCGATGTCGCCGTTCAACTGCCCATCGGCAATCCTGAGCGTGATCTGCCGGGTCACCGGAACGGCATGCAGGTGGATCGCAAACCTGTACTCCGTCGCCTGTTTTATCGAGGCGAACTTTGTTCCCAGATCCCCCGGTATGTTCTGGTGAGTCGAGATGCCTGCCCCCGGCCAGTTGTTGTTGTCGCGATCGGCATCAATCCGCAGCGAATTGACCTCTTCAAAGACCACCTGGGTTGTCCGCCGAAGTCAAAGCACTCACGCCGGCCATCGGTTGGATTCCCCTTCCCGGGCGTCAGATCGATCACATCGTTCCCGCCCAGATCCCACCCCTCTCCCACCGATGCGACGTTGTACCTCGCTGCGCAGATCCCCCGGTACGATCCGTGATCGTCACGAACACCCGCGCCAGCACACGCGAACCTGCATCCACTGTGACATCATCCTGCCAAGTCGCCCCGTTGTCGGTCGAAAAATGCAGCTTCAACCCATGCTGCCCGCTCGCCGCGCCGGCAATCCACACCACCACACCCGCCATCGACGCGATCCCCATCCGCGAAGCAGGCATGTCAATTCTCCAGTGAGGTCAATTCATCGATCCCGGCAGGAAGAGCTTCCCGCCGCACGCACCCGGATGTATCCGTGCGGAATCCAGGCCCGGATGTCTGAAACTCACCCTCCCACCCACTCACCCACCGGGATAGGGGCGGTCCTCGCGGCCCGGCCCCTCCCACACCACCGTGCGTACGGGTCCGTACACGGCGGTTCGTCCGGTTATGCCGGCGGAGGGCTGAGGGTGTGCAATCCGAGCCGTGACCACAGGGTATTAGGCAGGGCGGGGTTGAGGGCCGCGGCGCGGCTGGCGCTCCAGGGGCCCTT
>JADLBU010000002.1 GCA_020847535.1 Phycisphaerales bacterium | reverse complement strand
GGGGTTTGTAGAATTTGGTGGGAGATGGCGCGGGGAGGTGCGGATTTTGATGTGGTGTTACCACGGTGTGCGCACGGGTGGTGTAGATGCGCGGGGTGTGCCAAGCAGCGATTTGGTGGAGCGAACGTGGGGTAGGTAGGCAGGTCTCCCGCGTCCCTCCGGGGCGCGTTGATCATCGCGATCTCTTCCACGGGTTCCGGTCGCTGCGCGACCTTCACCCGTGGCTACATGCCGCCGCCCCTTGGGGCGAAAGAGGGGAGCGATGGCGTGCTTGGAGCGGCTGGAGGGAACCCTCCCCAACCCCTGCCTCGGGGAGGGGCTTAGGAGTGGGTACGCTGGGGGTATGAGTTGTCCAATGTGCGAGAAGATCGGGGCGATCGGGTTGGGGGATCGCGCGGGCGTTGTTGCCGAGCTGGAGCACACGATCGTGGTGCTGGGGGAGAACCAGGGGTGTGCGGGGTGGTGCGTGGCGATCTTGCGGGAGCATGTGGAGCACATGGCGGAGATGCCGCTGGAGCGGCAGTGCGCGGTGTTTGGGGAGGTGGCGCGGGTCGCGGCGGGGATCCGCGCGGTGTTCGGGCCGGTGCGGATCAATTACGAGTGCCTGGGCAACCAGGTGGCGCACGTGCACTGGCATGTGATTCCGCGACATGGTGATGATCCAGCGCCGCGGATGCCGGTGTGGGGATGGGAAGCGGATGTGCTGCGCGGGGGGATGACGGCCGCGGAGAGGGATGAGCTGGTGGCGAAGCTCAGAAGGGCTTTGGCCGCGGATTTGCGCGGATGAACGCGGATCAGCAGGGGATAGGGGAGGAGCGAGTGAGCGAGCGAGGGTTAGGAGACGTTGGCGAGGGCTTGGGCTAGGTGGTGGATTTCGGTGAAGGTGTTGTAGAGGGGGACGGGGGCGAGGCGGATGACGTTGGGTTCGCGGAAGTCGCAGACGGCGCCGGCGCTCTGGAGGGCCTTGAGAGCGCTGCGGGGGTTCTTGGAGAACACGAGGGAGAGGTGTGAGCCGCGCTGGTTGGGATCGCGGGGGGTGATGATTTCGATTTTGGAGTGGGGGTTGGAATCGGGGCGTTGCGTGTTGAGGCGATCGATGTGGTATTCGAGGTAGGCGGTGAGTTGGAGGGCTTTGTTGCGGAGGTTGTGGATGCCGGCCTTGTCGAAGATTTCGAGGGAGGCGAGCAGGGGTGTGAGAGAGAGGATGGGCGGGTTGGAGACGGCCCATGCATCGGCGGTGTGGATGGGAGTGAAATCGGGGCCCATCTTGAAGCGGGTCGCGGGGTCGTTGCCCCACCAGCCGGTGAAGCGTGGGAGGGAGTGATCGACGAGGTGGCGCTGGTGGATGAAAGCGCCGGCGATCGCTCCGGGGCCGCCGTTGAGGTACTTGTAGGAGCACCATGCGGCGAAGTCGGCGTTCCAGTCGTGGAGTTGCATGGGGACGTTGCCGGCGGCGTGGGCGAGATCCCAGCCGGCGAGCGCACCGGCGCTGTGGGCGGCGGCGGTGATCGGGGCAATCTCGAACCACTGGCCGGTGAGGTAGTTGACGGCGCCGAGCATGACGAGGGCGAGAGCGGGGCCTTCGCGAGTGATCGCGTTGAGGATGTCGTCGGTGCGGAGGGTGTGCTCGCCGGGGCGGGGCTTGAGGCGGACGATCGCGGAGGCTGGGTCGAAGCCGTGGAAGGAGGCTTGGGAGGCGACGGCGTAGCTGTCGGAGGGGAAGGCGGAGTCTTCGATCATGATCTTGTAGCGATCACGTGTGGGGCGATAGAAGGAGACCATGAGCATGTGGAGGTTGACGGTGAGGGAGTTCATGGCGACCACTTCGGATTCGTGTGCGCCAATGAGGCGGGCGAGGGGGCCGCGGAGCTGCTCGTGGTAGGGGAGCCAGGGGTTCTTGCCGTGGAGGTGGGCCTCGACGGCGAGCCTAGCCCAGTCGTCGAGCTCCTGGTTGATGAGCTCGCGGGCGCGGCGGGGCATGCAGCCCAGCGAGTTGCCGCACATGTAGATGCAGGGTTGATCGGGGGGGAAGGGGGAGGGAGCGGACAGGTTGGCGATGTCGTGTGCGCGGGGGATTTCGAAGAGGTCGCGGTAGTGGCGGAGAGGGTCGCTGGCGTCGAGTTGGTGGGCGAGGGCGAGGTCGGGGGAAAAAGTCATGAGAGGATGGTAAGGATGAATGATGGTGGAAGAGATGCATCCACCACGCGCCCATTTCAGGGGCTGCGAAGGCGCGCAAGGCCGGTTGCCAGCGGTTGCACCGCTGGCAACCAACACGCGCCCCTTTCAGGGGCGAAAGGCAGGCGTGTGGCGGACGCGACGCTACGGGCGATCGATGCTGAAGGTGTCGCCCTTGGCGGGATCGCCGGTTTCGTAGCCGAGCTTGAACCAGCGGATGCGTTGTTCGGAGGTGCCGTGGGTGAAGGAGTCGGGGACGACGTAGCCGCGGGCTTGTTTTTGCAGGCGATCATCTCCGATCGCGGCGGCGGCGCGGATGGCTTCCTCGATGTCGCCGGGTTCGAGGATTCGGCGTTGCTTCTGGGCGTGGTGGGCCCAGACGCCGGCGAAGAAGTCGGCCTGGAGCTCGAGGCGGACGGAGAGTTCGTTGGCCCGGGCCTGGTTCATCTGTCGCTGCATCTGGTGGATGCGGGTGGAGGTGCCCAGGAGGTTCTGGACGTGGTGGCCGACTTCGTGGGCGATCACGTAGGCCTGGGCGAAATCACCGGCGGCGTTGAACTCGGTTTCGAGCTGGTGGAAGAAATCGAGGTCGATGTAGACGTTGGCATCGCCGGGGCAGTAGAAGGGGCCGATGGCGGATTCGGCGAACCCGCAGGCGGATTCGACACCGCCGGAGAAGAGGATGAGCGTGGGTTCCTGGTAGCGTTCGCCGCTGGCTTGGAAGAGCTGGGTCCAGACGTCTTCGGTGTCGCCGAGGACTTTGGCGGCGAGCTTGGCTTGGGGGTCGTTTTCGAGGGTGGTGTTGGAGAGGGTTGGGCCGGAGGAGGTTCCGCTGCTGAAGCCGCCGCCCGCACTACCACCGCCCCCACCGCCACCGCCGGGACCGCCGCCGGAGAGGAGGGCTTGCGGGTTGCCACCCATGAGGAGGTAGAGGACGATGAGGATGACACCGCCGAGTCCACCGCCGACGGCGAGCTTGGGGCCGGGGCGGCGGCCACCCCCACCACCCATGCCCATGCCTCGGCGATCTTCGACGTTGCTGCTGGTCCGCATTTCATCGATGCGCATCGGCTTGCTCCTTGGCGGTTGAACTGAGATCAACGCTTGAAGCGCGGCTCATGGACCGGATGGTGAACTGCAGACTACTAAACGTAGAGGTCGCCGAGGGCGCAGTGGAAACAAAGGGAAAATGAAGAAGGCGGAGGTTGTCGTGAGAAGACCTCGCGCAAGGATCGCAGGGCTTCGGCGGGCATCGGAGAATTCATGAAGTCTATCCTCTAGCAACCAAAGAAAAGTCAGGCGAACGGCACGAGGAGAAGGATGAACCACACCACGAGGAACACAAGCGGGACACATTGCGCACAGCGATTGGCTCTCCCCGCGGTTAGAAGCCGATCTCTTCCCTGGCGACAGGCAAGAGGGAACTCGATGCATCGATCTGTCGGAACAATCTTGTCGATGCACTTCTGCCAGTAGGTGTGCGCGCTGGTTGCCGCCCGCACGGAGAACCATGCAATCAACGAGAGCGAGATGCCGGACATCGGCACGAGCAACTCAGCCATGAGTAGCGGCTTGGATGAAGTGGTGATAAGCGCCCAGCCGCCCAGAAGCAGCGTCTGCGCGGTCAGCAGCCACGACAGACGTTGATTGATCAGTTCCTTTTCGTGCCACGCCATGTCTGCGTAACGCTCGTACGTGTCGGAGATTTTTTCAGGAGCAACTGAATGGCTCATTCACCACGTTCCTTTCGTGCCTTGTGCGAATGGGTGCGGTTCCGCGCAGTTAAGGCGGAATCGCCCATGTTGCTTGAGCAATCGGCGGGATGTTCGTTCGCCCTCGCCTTACGTAGAACCGGTTTTCCGGCTATCCGCGTGTGGCGGCTTCTCGTGACTGTCCGACGATACCTGAACATCGCGATCGGCGAGCTTGCCTAGGGCGGCGGGGAGTTTGATGCCGGCTTGCTGGGCGAGTTCGTGGAGCTTGGGGAGGGAGTTGACCATGCCGGCGAGGAAGTCGGCGGTGGCGTTTCGGCCGCCGGCGTTGGTGCCGCTGTCCCAGACGGTGATCTTGTCGATCTTGAGGGCGCTGATCGCCTTGACCTGGTGCTCGACGAGCTTGGGGAGCTGTTCGATCAGCAGGAGGGTGGGGCCGACGGCGGGGTCAGCGCCGCAGGCTTCGATGAGGCGGCGATAGCCCTCGGCCTTGGCTTCCATGACCTTCTGGATGCCGGTGGCTTCGGCTTCGTACTTGGAGAGGATGGCATCGGCATCGCCCTGGGCCTCGCGGCGTCGTTTCTCGGCTTCGGCCTCGGCGGCGAGGGCGATCCGCTGCTTTTCGATCTCCTGGGGGGCGATCTGGTCCTTGGCGAGCCTTGCGAGCTCGCGCTCGCGTTCGGCGGTGAGGATGGCCTTGCTGGCATCGGCGGCGGCGACCTCGGCGCGGCGCTTGCCTTCGGCCTGGACTTCGGCGAGCTTGGCCTGGGATTCGACGACTTTCTGGCGTGAGGCGTTCTCACCCATGACGGCGGCGGCCTCGGCCTCGGCGATCCTGATGCGCTGCTCCTGCTCGGCGAGCTTCTTGGCGGCGGCGGTTTCGGCTTCGCGCTGGGCGCGGGTGATCTCCATGTCCCGGTGGGCGGCGGCCTCACCCTTGACGGCGTCGGCTTCGAGGGCGGCGAGGGCGATTCGCTTGGTCTGCTCGGCCTTCTTGGTGCCTTCGGCGGCGGCGGCGGATTCGCGGGAGACGGAGACGTTTCGTTCGCGGACGGCGATCGACTCGCCGGTGGCGCCATCGCGTTCCTGCTGTGCGACCTCGACCTTGGCGCGGTTGACGGCCTCGGCGGCGGCGCGTTTGCCGATGGCCTCGATGTAGCCGGACTCATCGGTGAGGTCGCGGATGTTGACGTTGATGAGCTCGAGGCCGATTTTGTTGATTTCCTGACCGACGTTGTCGTTGATGAGGGTCATGAACTTCTCGCGATCGCGGTTGATCTCCTCGATGGTGAGGGTGGCGATCACGAGGCGGAGCTGGCCGAGGATGATGTCCTGTGCCTGTTCGCGGATGTTGTCGACGGCGAGCGCGGCGAGGCGTTCGGCGGCGTTGTTCATGAGGACGGGGTCGGTGGAGATGCCGACGGTGAAGGTGGCGGGGACGTTGACGCGGATGTTGTTCTGGGAGAGTGCTCCGGAGAGGGGGATGTCGATGACCATGGGCTCCAGGGACATGTAGGAGAAGTCCTGGATGAGGGGGACGACGAAGGTTCCGCCGCCGTGGAGGCACTTGGCGGCCTTGTCTCCGCCGACCTTGCCGAAGATGACGAGGATCTTGTTGGGTGGGCAGCGGCGGTAGTAGCGGAGGGCGAAAATGGAAATGAAGATGAAGAGGAAGAGAAGTACGCCGCCGGCGGCGTAGATGATCATGGTGGTGTCGGCGAGCGTGGTGGTCGTCGGCATGTGTGGGTCTCCCTTCGGCGGTGGCGGAGAGGCGTTTGCGGGCGTCGTCGGTCGGGATCGGACGGTCACCCCTTCAGGGTGCGTACATCGGCCTTCGTTTTCCGGGGGTGTCGCTCGAGGACTCGCTCCACCTCCGGCTACGAACGGCCAGCCCTACGGGCGGAAGAAACAGAGGATCAACCGGGCACGCTGCATTTGCTGATTCTCCGCGATCCTTGCTGCTATCTCCGCTGCGCGGACCGTCCGCGCAGGGTAACAGAGTTTGCGTGGACGCGCATTACAGGTGCGTCGCGGGCGGCGGTTTCTTCTAGTCTGCTATTCGACCGGTATGACGGTGACGGAGTTGTCGGGGTTGGTTCCGACGATCATGATGCGGCCCTTGGTGGGGATCGGGGCCGACTCGCAGACGGCATTGACGAAGCGTTCGCGATCGTTGACGACGATGCGGACCTGTCCGATGCCGTTCCCTCGCTGGGGGACTGGGATGTAGACCTCACCCTCCGCGCCGAGGAGTGCGTTTCGGGGGACGGTGCCATCGGACTTCATCTTGGAGAGCTGGCGGAGCATCCAGATCATGGCGGCGGAGCTGAGGAAGCCTGCGACGAAGCCGATGAGGATGTGGGCGAACATGGGCCAGTCGCTGCCGATGAGGGAGGCGTATCCGGTCCATCCGAAGCCCATGAGTGCGGAGGCGATCGTCTGTGTGGAGAGGAGCTTGAAGACCTGACCGGCCTTGGAGGCTTCGGAGCCGTGGCCATCGCCGTGGGAATCGTGTGCGTGGCCGTGGGCGCCGCCGTCGTGGTCAACGCCGTGGCCGGCGAGCGCCATGAGGGTGAGCTTGAAGAGGAAGACCAGCGTTCCGACCATCGCGGGGACGGTGAACCATGCGGCCGGCAAGGAGAAGAAGCTGCTCATGCTCGATCGCCCTCCGTGCACGCGATTGGCTGTGGTTCGCCCGCATCCCTCGCGGAGGCGGATCCGCCGCGTGCTCACAAGATGATATGAATGGTCAAGGGTGATTGATGCGGAAATCGGTTTCGATTGTGTCCGGTTCGTCGGTGCAAACAACGGTTTCCGCACGGGAGTCGAACGGTGTTGGGGGTTAGGTACGAGGGGTTGGGGGTGGAAGAGGTGGGCGGGAAAAGACGAGCGGCGAGCGGATAGGAATGGGGAGTGGGTAGTAGTCTGCGATCCTCGTTGGCGCACGAGTGCGGGCTCGGCCGCCCGTCTCACGGGCGGAATCAGATTGCAGTCGCTTTTCCAGCGGCTGCGCCGCTGGAAACCAACGGGCGCCGCTTTCAGCGGCGAAGAGGGTGTGTGTGGAAGAGGGCTTTCGAGAGCATGAGAGTGGGTAGAGGAGTTGTAGATATGAAGTCCTCACCGCCTCGCGGCGCCTCGGCACCTCTCCCGGGGGGAGAGGGAGGGAACTGGGTTGTACGAGTACACTCGGGGCGTGAGTGAGCTTCGATCCAGTGATGGCGCGGTTGAGGGGGCGGGTGTGGGTGCGCGCGGGGTGCGCGCGGGGGAGGCGGGTGGGAGGCGCGACATCTTCGGGTTCGCGGCGTTTTTGGCGTGCTCGTGGACCTGGTGCATCGGGATGTTTTTGCCGGTGCTGCTGGTACGGGATCTGGGGGTTTGGTCGTTTCTTGTGTTCGCGGCGCCCAACTGCGTGGGGGCTGCGCTGATGGGGTGGGTGTTCCGGGCGCCTGGGGCGAGCGAGTTGTTCATCGGGGCTCATCGGCGGGCATGCGTTGCATTCTCGCTGGTGACGATCGCGTTCCACGTGTTTTTCCTGATGTGGATGGCGCAGCGCGAGGGGCTGGCGGTGGCGATCGTGGGTGGGTTTTTGGTGAACATCGGGATCAACGCGGTCTCGACGTGGCGCGGATGGGCGGGATGGATGCCGGCGGTGTTGACGTATGGGGTGTCGCTGGGGTGCGCGGTGGTGCTGGCGTGGTCAGGGGCGCTGGGGGGTGGGCTTGATGGTGCCCCACTATTGCCGGCGAGCGATCTGGCGTGGCTGGGGATCGTGTGCGTGTTTGGGTTTGTGTTCTGCCCGTTTTTGGATTTGTCGTTTCACCTGGCGCGGCAGGCGCTGCCGGGGGCTCGCGGGACGCGGGCGTTTGTTGCGGGGTTTTGCGGGCTGTTTTTGGGGATGATCGTTTTGACGCTTGCGTACGCGGGGATGTTTTTGCGGACGGATCCGGAATTGCGTGCGGATTCGGTGGGGTTGATGTCGCGGGCGTTTGGGATGGGGGCGGCGAGCGCGCTCTTTGTGCATATCTCAGTGCAGGCGGCATTCACGATTCATCTGCATGTGGGGATGGTGTCGCGGGCGGTGCACGCGGCGGTGTGGAAGGTGGATTGGAGGGTGGCGCTGGCGATCCTTGTGCCGATGGTGATCGGGGTGATGGCATCGCGATTGCCGGAGATGGGTGGGAAGATCGGGGCTTTGAAGATGTCGGGTGCGGAGGCGGTGTACCGGGGGTTCATGGGGTTTTATGGGTTGGTGTTCCCGGGGTATGTTTGGATTTGTGTTTTGCCGTGGTGGGGGAAGGCTGTTGACAAGGCACTGCATCGCAGGCGCGTGATGGTGTTTGCGGGGGCGGTGGGGGTGGCGATCCCGATGATGTATGTGGCGTTTGTGGAACGGGAGATGTGGTGGGTGGGGGTGGGGGTTGGGGTGGTGTTGTTGGGGAGGGTGCTGGTGCGTGGGAATACGCAACCGGCATCTGGTTGAATGCGCAGAGAGGGGCGCCCCTTCGGGGCTCGGTGGTTTCAATCGGTTTGTACCCAGGGCTCGCGCCCTGGGCTGACGAAGGCCGCTGCTTCTCAGCTCAGGAGAGCCAGGCGTTGTCCATTCGCATACCGGCGACCAGTTGCGCATCGGGGCCGGATTCGGTCATGTTGGCGAGCGGGTAGGCGCAGTAGTCGAGGCTGAAGGCGCCGGCGGGGCGGTGGTTGCCGGAGAGGCCAAGGCCTCCGAAGGGGAGCTTGCTGGAAGCGCCGGCGGTGCCGCAGTTGATGTTGAGGCAGCCGGAGCGGCATTCGGTGAGGAAGCGGTCGATCGCGGGCTGGGAGTGGGTGAAGATGGAGGCGGCGAGCCCGTAGTTGGTGGCGTTGAGTTGGGTGAGGCCTTCATCGAGAGATTTGGCAGTGCAGATGCGGACGAGGGGGCCGAAGACTTCGATATCACAGCCGGCATCGAACTGATCGCAGCAGTGTCCATCGCGGCGGATGTTGGCGTGGAAGCGATCGACGAGGGCGACGCCCGGTGTGAGGTACCAGCCTTGGTCGGGGGTTTCGATTTCGGTGGCGGGGACGAGGATCTCGGCGCCGGCGCGTTGGAGGGCGGTCTGGAACTCGATGACCGCGCGGCGAGCGGGTTCGGAGATGATGGGGCCCATGAAGACGGGGATGGTGTCGCGTGGATCGCCGACGATAAGGGAGCTGGCAGCCTTGCAGAAGGCGGGGATGAACTTGTGGGCGATCTTTTCGTGAATGATGATGCGGCGGGTGCAGGTGCAGCGCTGGCCGGTGGAGATGAAAGCGCAGCGGAGGCACTCGATGAGGGCTTGGCGAAGGTCGGCATCGTCCATGATGAGGGCGGCGTTGTTGCCGCCCATTTCGAGGGCGAGCATGCGGGTGGGGCGATCGAGATTGGCTTCCATGATGCGCCGGCCGACGGGCCAGGAGCCTGTGAAGAGGATGCCATCGATGTCGTTGTGCTTCGTGAGCGCGGAGGCGATCTCCGCGCCGCCCTGGATGAGGTTCATGACGCCGGTCGGGGCGTTGTGGGCATCCAGGGATTCCTGGAGGAGTTCGGCGAGCAGCTGGCCGCAGGCGGGGGCCTTGTCGCTGGGCTTGAAGACGATGGTGTTGCCCATTGCGAGCGCGGGGATGATGTGGCCGTTGGGGAGGTGGAGCGGAAAGTTGTAAGGTCCGATGACGGCCATGACGCCGTGCGGTCTGAAGAGTGCGCGGCCGGTGCGGGTCGAGGAGACGGGGATCTCGAAGGGGGTTACGCGAGCGAGGGCGCCGGCGGGGTCGAGGGTGATATCGACCTTGGCGGGGAGGAGCGCGGCTTCGGATTTGGCATCCCAGAGGATCTTGCCGGTTTCATCGGTGATGAGGTCGGCGAGCTTCTGCTGGTTGGCAGCGCAGAGTTTCTGGAAGTGGCGGAGGATCGCGAAGCGCTGTTCGAGGGGGGTATTTGACCAGGCGGGGAGGGCTTGACGAGCGGATTGGATGGCGGGATCGATCGCGGAGGGGGTTGGAGCGCCTTGCCAGTTGATGGATGCGGGCTTGGCGGGGTTGCGGGAGGTGAGGGTCTGGCCGGGGATGGGGTGCCACGTACCGGCGAACAGGTTGGAGGGGGGATGGTTGAGGGCGGGATGGGTCACGTGAGAGGGTAGAAAGCTCAAAGCTCAAACGAAGAACAGGCAGTGGGGAGTGGGCCGTGGGGAGTAGGGGAAGGGGAGAAGTGGATGAGTAGAGGGTGTGTAGGCATGGAGCGTGGCAGGCGGGAGTAGGCCGAGGTAGATGTGGAGAGAAAAGAGACCCGCCTACCACGGCACATACGATCGGGGCTATGGAGGAGATTCGGCGGATTCGGGCGATGTCTACGTTGCTGGCGAGCCAGATCGCGGCGGGTGAGGTCATTGAGCGGCCGGCTTCGGTGGTGAAGGAGCTGGTGGAGAACTCGCTGGATGCGGGTGCGGGGCGGGTGACGGTGGAGCTTGAGCAGGGCGGGGTGGAGCTGATCCGGATCGGGGATGATGGGGGCGGGATTCATCGGGATGATCTTGGGCTGGCGATCTCGCCGCATGCGACGAGCAAGATCTCGGCGGCGAAGGATCTGGATCGCGTGGGGACGCTGGGGTTTCGGGGTGAGGCGCTGGCATCGATCGTGTCTGTGGCGCGGGTGGGGATTCGTTCAAGGACGCGAGCGGATGTGGGGGCATTTGAGATTGAGGGTGAGGGGAGCCGGATCGGCGAGGTGAGGCCGGCGGCGGGTCCGGTGGGGACGAGCGTGACGGTACGGACGCTGTTCTTCAACACCCCAGCGCGGCGGAAGTTTTTGCGGACGATCCAGACCGAGCAGATGCGGTGCATGGATGTGGTGCGCGAACTGGCGATGGGGAGGCCGGGGACGGCGTTTTCGGTTTCGTGCGATGGGCGGGTGGTGCTGGATCTGCCGGCGGAATCATCGCCGCGGCGGCGGGCGATCGCGATCCTGGGGAAGGAGCTGGAGCCCGAGCTGCTGGAGGTGCATGCGGATGAGCATGATGCGCCGGCGCGGCGTGAGGGAGAGGATCGCGGGGCGGGTGGAATCAGTTTGTGGGGGCTGGTGGGGCGGCCGAGCATTGCTCGCGGGAGCAACAAGGCGCAGCATGTGTTCTTGAACGGACGGGTGATCCGTGATCGGACGATTCAGCACGCGATCATGGAGGCGTACCGGGGGTTGATCGAGCCCGGGCGATACCCGACGGCGGTGGTGATGATCGAGATGTCGCCGATGGCGGTGGATGTCAATGTGCATCCGGCGAAGGCGGAGGTAAGGTTCCGGGATTCATCGCTGGTGCATAGCGTGGTGCTGGCGGCGATCCGGCGGGTGCTGCGTGAGGCGGACTTGACGGCGAGCGGGTTGAATACCGGGTTTGGAGGCTTGGGCCGATCACTGGGTTGGGGCGGTGCGGAGATGGAGCGGGCGATTCTGCCCGGAAGCGGGATTGCGGGTGGTGGATCGAATGTTGTCGGGGCGGGACTCGCGGGGATGGGTGGCGGTGAGTCCCCCACTGCTCGCGTGCCGCCTTCGCCGGCGGCGTTTGTGGAGTATTTCAAACGGTTTGCGCCGGCGCGGCCGGGCGGGGAAAGACTGTCGTACGAGGCGATCCGGGAAACGATTGAGAGGAGCGATGCGGTGGCGGCGGCTGGGGATTCAGCGCCGGCTGTTTCGCAGGCTGCGTCCGCGTCGGCGATCAGTGCGGAGGCGGAGCCGGTGATTCCGGTGGTGGCGCCGGTGAACAAGCTGCTGCAGGTGCATTCGAGCTACATCGTGACGCAGGATGAGCAGGGGATGCTGATCATCGATCAGCATGCGCTCCATGAGCGGGCGATGTTCGAGTATCTCCTGTCGCGGATCGCCGAGCGCGAGCTGGAGAGCCAGCGGCTGCTAGCGCCGGTGGTGGTGCCGGCAAGCGGATCGCAGGTGGAGATGCTGGCGTCGCTGCAGGGGCTCTTGACGAAGATCGGGATTCAGGCGGAGGGGATCGGGCCCAAGGGGATCGGGATGCACTCGTTCCCGACGTTCCTGTTTGATCGCGGGGTGGATCCGGTGGAGTTCATGCAAGAACTCCTGGAGAAGGCGGAGGCGGAGGGGTTCGCGCCCGATGGTGAGCAGGCGATGCGCGATGTGCTGGACATGATGTCGTGCAAGGCGGCGGTGAAGGCGGGGGATCGGATGAGCGGTGAGGAGTTGGAGCACCTGGTTCGGCTGCGCGGGGAGGTGGAGAGGTCGAGCAAGTGCCCGCATGGGAGGCCGACTTCGATTCGGATCACGGTGCGGGATCTTGAGCGCATGTTTGGAAGGGGATGAAGGCAGGCCGCGGATTTTCGCGGATGAACGCGGATAAGAAAAGTCGGGACTCACGACAGGGGCGCAGAGGGCACAAAGAAGAGAAGAGAACAAGAGACGAAGAGACAACTCATTGTGTCTTTCTCTGGGTTCTCTGTGCCTTTGTGGTAAGTCTGGTTTTTTGTATGTGAAGTTACGGTACGGAGCGAAGGCGATAGGCCTTCACTTGTGTGCGCTGGCGATCGAGTAGAAAGTTGGAAGCGAGAGGGATTTCTTCGATGGTGAGGCCGGCATCGCGGAGGTGGGTGAGGGGGTCGAGGTGGATGCTGGATTCGGGGAGGGCATCGGTGATGGGGGCGGGTGTGGCGCGGGCGAGCAGTGTGTAGGTGAGGGTGGGATCGGCACGGAGACGGGCTACAAGATCGGGGAGCGGGGTTTCATCGTGGGGGTAGTCGATCCAGGGGCCGAGGTCGGAGATGGGTTCGACGTGGCGACCGGTGTAGAAGTCGAGTGAGGCGATCCAGAAGTCGAGGGCGACGAGGCGGGTGGGGTCGGTGTTGTGCGGGGGGCCCAGAAGTTCGGCGAGCAGATCGCGGGGAGAGCGTTGACCTTCGGCGAGCGGGCGTTTGAAGGTGTACCAGGCGGATTGGGCGGTTGCGAGGATGAGGATCGCCGCGCAGAGGATGCGGGCGAGGTGCCTGCCGATGGTGAGATCGCGGATGGCGCGGACGGTCCAGATCCCGCCGAGGATCGCGATCGCGGGCCAGAGGGGTGTGAGGTAGCGGCCTGTGCCGCGGCCGAGGATGCTGAAGGCGAACAGGCTGAGGGAGAGCCAGGCGAGCGGGAACCACCAGGCGGGGTGGATGCGTGGTCGCTTGGCGAGCAGCCAGATGAGGGCGATCATGCACGCGAAGGAGCCGGCGCCTACCCCGTAGGCGATCGCCTCGAAGTTCTGAATGGGGGCATCGGGGCTGAGGAGCCTGAGGTTGTCGGCGGCTTCCTGGTTGAGGGTGCGGGCGATCACTTCGGGGCCGAGGCGCGATTCGACCGCGCGAGACCATGACCAGAGGGCGGCAGCGCCGATCGCGAGCATGGGGATGATCGCGGTTCGCCAGAGTCCGCGAGCTGCATCGAGGATGGAGCGGGGGTTGGCGAGGATGGGGGCGAGCAGGCCGAGTGTGAGACCGCATGCGCCAAGGAGGGCAGCGCCGAGCCAGGTGTGGGAGCTGGAGATGTGAGCTCGGTTGACGAGCAGGGAGGCGAGCAGAGCGAGGGCAGCGCCGATCGCGGCGAGCGTGCGTATGTGATAGGCGGAGGGGCGGAAGGCATCGGATCGCCAGAGGGTGGCGAGCACTGCGCCGCCGGCTGCGCCAATGGCGATGGGAAGGAGGGCGGGTGGACCTTTGGTGAGGGCAGCGGCAGCGCAGGCGAGCGAGCCGAGCGTGATGGGGAGGAGCTTGCGCGAAAGAGAGAGGTGGTGATTGAGGAAGAGCCAGGCGGCGGTCCAGATCGCGGCGATCGTGAAGGGGGCGAGCAGGATGTCGAGTTCACCGGTGCGTGAGGAGCGGAGGTAGAGGATGCCGGTGGCGAGCATGGCGGCGGACCAGAGGGCAGCGCGCTGGGCGAGGTGCTCGCGGGCGGGCTCATCGCCGAGAGCGCGGGCGAGCGTGGAGCGTGCGGCGAGGTAGGTGAGGAGGATGCCGGCGAGTCCGGCGAGCGCGACGGTGTAGCGGAGGGTGTGCTCGGTGGGTGGCTGGCCTGTGAGCTTGCAGAGGGCGAGCTGGCACCAGTAGAACATGGGGGGCTTGGCGAGGTAGGGCCTGTTAGCGATCGTGGGGATGAGCCAGTCGCTGCGCTGGTGCATCTCGTGGGCGGCGAGCGCGCGTGTGGATTCCTGCCAGTTGATGAGGCCGACGGAGTTGAGGCCCGGGAGGGTGGCGAGCGCCCAGAGGAGGGTGAGGAGGAGGAGATGGCGGGGGAGGGAGGGCAAGGGGCAAAGTTCAAATGGCTAAGGACAAATCAGACAGCGGGGAGGTTGGGGAGATGGGAGAGGATATTGGGTTGGGGCGGGGAGGCATCGGCCACGGAAAACATCAAGGCGAATTGATTGATACAAGTCGTTGACTGTGCAGACGTTATCGCATTTGACGGGCTGATCGTGATCGATAGAACATCGTTCTATCGATCACGCACTTGAGGAATGCGGAGGGGTAGAGCAGAGTAGATCGGGAGCCCTCACCGGCTCGCTGAGCCTCCCGGGGCGGGAGAGTGAAGGCAAGAAAAAGCCCCCGCTTTCGCGGGGGCTCGTGGGATACGCAGCGCTTGAACTCGTCGGGGTCAGTTGACCTTGACGTTCAGGGTCTTGACGAGGAAGGCGTAGATATCGGCGGCTTCATCGATGCGCTTGCTGGTGGGCTTGCCAGCGCCGTGGCCTGCGCGGGTTTCGATGCGGATGAGGATGGGGTTGTCGCAGGACTGGGCGGCCTGCATGGCGGCGGCGAACTTGAAGGAGTGGGCGGGGTAGACGCGATCATCGTGATCGGCGGTGGTGACGAGGGTCGGGGGGTAGCAGGTGCCCTTCTTGATGTTGTGGTAGGGTGAGTAGGCGTGGAGGGCCTTGAACTCATCGGGCTTGTCGGAGGTGCCGTAGTCGCCGACCCAGCCCCAGCCGATGGTGAACTTCTGGAAGCGGAGCATGTCCATGACCCCCACCGCCGGAAGGCATGCGCCGAAGAGGTCGGGGCGCTGGGTCATGCAGGCGCCGACGAGGAGTCCGCCGTTGGAGCCGCCCTGGATGGCGAGCTTGGGGGTGGAGGTGTACTTGTTGTCGATGAGGTACTGGGCGGCGGCGATGAAGTCATCGAAGACGTTCTGCTTGACGAGCTTCATGCCTCCCTGGTGCCATTCCTCACCGTACTCACCGCCGCCGCGGAGGTTGGCGACCGCGTAGATGCCGCCCATGTCGAGCCAGACGGTGGAGGCGGGGCTGAAGCCTGGGGTGATGGAGATGTTGAAGCCGCCGTACGCGTAGAGGAGCGTGGGGTTGGAGCCGTCGAGCTTGATCCCCTTCTTGCTGGTGATGAACATGGGGATCTTGGTGCCGTCCTTGCTTTTGTAGAAGACCTGCTTGGTCTCGTAGTTGTCGGGGTTGATGTCGACCTTGGGGGCCTTGAAGAGGGTGCTCTTGTCGGTGGCGATGTCGTAGTGGAAGATGGAGGGTGGCGTGGTGTAGCCGCTGAAGGAGTAGAAGGTCTCGGTGTCGGTACGCTTGCCGCCGAAGCCGCCGGCGGAGCAGATGCCGGGGAACTGGACCTCCTTGATGAACTTGCCGCTCATGTCGAAGATCTTGACCTGGGTCTTGGCATCGTTGAGGTAGTTGAGGAAGAAGCGGTTGCCGGTGATGCCCGCGCCCTGGAGGGCGTTGGTCGCCTGGGGGATGAGTTCCTTCCAGTTGGCGCGATCGGGCTTGGCGGTGTCGATCGCCCAGATGCGTCCGCGGGGGGCTTCGAGGTCGGACTGGATGTAGAAGACGCCATCGTCGTTGCCAACGAAGCTGTACTTGGCATCGAACTTGTTGAAGAGCTCGACGACCGGTGAGTTGGGCTTGGTCAGGTCCTTGTAGAAGAGGGCATCGTTGACGGTGTCGCCGGCGTTGGCGCTGATGATGAGGTATTTGCCATCCTCGGTGACGCCTGAGCCGAGGTACCACTTGGGCTGGTCCTTGCGCTCGTAGATGAGCTTGTCCTGGTCCTGGGGCGTGCCGACGAGGTGGTAGTAGATCTTGTGGTACTCGTTGACGGACTTGAGCTTCTGTGCCTCATCGGCGGGGGCATCGTACCGGGAGTAGTAGAAGCCCTTGTTGTCCTTGGACCAGGAAGCGCCCGAGAACTTGACCCAGCGGAGCTCATCGGAGAGATCCTTGCCGGAGTCGATGTCACGGATGTGCCAGATGTTCCAGTCGCTGCCGGCATCGGAGACGCCGTAGGCGATCAGCTTGCCATCGTCGCTGACGCTGGTGCCGGAGAGGGAGACGGTGCCATCCTTGGAGAGTGTGTTGGGGTCGAGGAGGACGCGGGGGGTGTCGTTGAGGGAATTGGTGACGTAGAGGACGGACTGGTTCTGGAGTCCATCGTTCTTGGAGAAGAAGTACTTGCCGCCCTCCTTGCCGGGGAGGCCGTACTTCTCGTAGTTCCAGACTTTCTTGAGGCGTGCGTGGATGGATTCGCGTTCGGGGATGGAAGCGAGCCAGGCGAAGGTGATCTTGTTCTCATCCTCGATCCACTTGTTGGTCTGGTCGGAGTATTCCTCCATCCAGCGGTAGGGATCGGCGACCTTGGTGCCGTGGTAGTCATCGACGGTGGTGCCGGTGGGTGCGGCGGGGTAGGCGAGCTTGGTTGGTTGGGTGGGTTGTGCGAGCGCGATTGAGGCGGCGATCCCGGCGGCGAGCAGGAATGCGCCGGCGCGGAACTTCGGACCCGTGATCATTGCGTGACTCCTCGGATATCCCCGGACGTGGCCTCCCACGGAGGCGTGTGAAGAGGAATGGTAGACGGCGGGCGGGGCGGACAGCAAGGTTGCGGATTGGGCGTGGTTAGTGCGAATAGTACTATCTGGGCCCCGGACGGTTTCAAGCGGCTGAAGCCGTCATGTGCGGGAGGCCCGTTGAAAGCGGGCTGAAGTGCAACGACTGTGAGGAGGGGCGGGTGGGGACGGCTAACCACGGCTGAAGCCGTGGCCTACAAGCGAGCAAGGCCGCTGAAGCGGCCTGGAAAGGCAGGTGGCGAATCGCGGTGCTACGAGTCGACGTGGTGAGCGACTCGGCGAGCCGGGGAGAGAGGGGAGGCGTGAAAGTGAAGAAAGGCATCGAGGCAGGGGGCACCGAGGCATCCAGGCAGAACATCAAGCCTACTGGACCATGCCCTTGGTGAGGCGCATGAAGGCGGTTTCGAGGTTGACGGGCTCTTCGGTGAACTTGGTGAGCCGGAAGCCCTGGTTGACGAGGATGTTGGGGATGTCGGTATAGCTATGGCCGCCCTCATCGTCGTAGCTGAGCTGGATGATCCGGCCCCCGGCGGCCGCGGTGCCGTTGAGCCCGGGCTTGGCCTTGGCATTCGAGTTCATGGGCTGGCCGGGGGCTTCGCCTTCGAGGAGCATGGAGGCCTTCTTGACGCCGGGGATCTTGGAGAGGAGTTCGATCGCCTGCTCGACGCGATCAACGACGCCGACGTGGAGGATGTGGCCGAGCTTGGCGCGACGGACGATCTCCTCGACGGTGCCCGAGAAGAGGAGCTGGCCGCGTTCGATGATGCCGACGACGTTGCAGAGCTCGGCGAGCTCGGGGAGGATGTGGGAGGAGATGAGGATGGTCTTGCCCATGCGGCGGAGCTCCTTGAGAAGCTCGCGCATCTCGATGCGGGCGCGGGGATCAAGGCCGGAGGCCGGCTCATCCATCAGGAGGACCTTGGGATCGTGGAGGAGGACACGAGCGACGCTGAGACGCTGCTGCATGCCGCGTGAGAGGGAGTTGACCTCGGCGGTCGCCTTGTAGGAGAGGTCGGTGAGCTCGAGGACATCGTTGATGACCTTCTTGCGCTGCTGGCCGTGGATGTTGTAGGAGGCGGCGAAGAACTCGAGGTACTCGGTGACGACCATGTCCTCGTAGGCACCCATGAAGTCGGGGACGTAACCGATGAGGGGGCGGATCTGCCGGTTCTGGTAGCCGATGGTGAGGCCGGCGATGTTCGCCTGGCCGCTGGAGGGCTTGAGAAGGGTGGCGAGGATCTTGATGGTGGTGGTCTTGCCAGCGCCGTTGGGGCCGATGAAGCCGAAGCAGTCACCCTCGTTGATGGTGAGGTTGAGGTTGTTGAGGGCGACCAGCTCGCCGTAGCGCTTGGTGAGGTTGATCGTTTCGATCATCGGCACGGTGGGGATCCTTGGGAGGGGGCGGTTTGAAGTATGTGCGGCGGGGGCTGGTCGAAATGGGGCAAAGCGGCAAAGGGGGCAAATACGGCAACCTTATTGTTGGGAGTGGTTGGTGGGATCAGCGTGGGTCGTTTGGATTCGTCGCGCTGCTGGGATCGTTTGGGTTGTTGGTGGTTGTGGGTCCGGTGGTTTCTTCGGCTCGGAACTCGGGGGGATTGGCGGGGAGGGGGTACACCCATCGGATGAGTGTTCGGCCGGTGGGGGTTGCGGTTTCTCCGTTGATCTTGAAGGGGACGGGTGAGGGCATCGGCTCGGAGACCGAGCCCAGGTGGCCGAGGATGATGATGCAGGGCTGGGTGAACCAGATGCCCATGTCCCAGCCGTGGGTCTCAGCGCGGCGAGCCACGGGGGGGCGGGCGGTTGAGGAGGCATCCTGCATGGCGGGGGGTTCGAACTGAGAGATGAAGCCCAGGCCGATGAGCCGCTGGCCGACGCCGGTGTCGTTGCTGGATGTGCCGGGCGTTCCCATGACATCGCTGGAGATACCTCTCTTGATGAGGTCTTCGAAGTACCTGGTGATATCGCTCTTGACGAGATCTTCGCCGGAGAGATTGGTGATGTTGCCGAGATCGAGGGGCTCACCGGGATCCCAGGGATCATCGGCGCGGAGGCTGTAGGCGTGGGCGGTGGCGAGCATGGCGTTGGAGACGCTGGAGACGATGGGTGTCTGCCCGCGGACGATGATGATGGTGACATCGTGCAGTGGACCGGGGAGTTCGTGCGTGAGCACCCCGGCGGCGCGGCGAGCATCGACGAGCGTGAGCGCGCTGTCGGGGGGCACGGGCATCGGCATTTTCCAGGGTGGACCGCCGGACCAGTCGGCGCGGACCTGCTTGACGGTGGAGCGGGTGGGGACGGTGAGTGATCGCGGGGATTTGGTCTGGATCTCGTAGCCGCGAGCATCGGGGAACTTGTCCTGACCGGCCTGTGCCTGGTCGGGGCTGGTCCAGGGCATGAGGACATCGCCGCCGTGGGAGGCATCTCCGAGCGTGGGGGCAGCGCCGACTTCCATGGTGGCTTGGCCGTACCAGGGGATGAGGACGCTCATCCAGGAGCGGGCGCGTTCGGTGGGCTGGCCGTAGACATGGTCGAGGATGGTGAGGTGGCTGACATCGACGCGAGCGGGGCGGAGGAGGAGTGCGCCGCCCCAGGCGATCGCGGTGAAGACTCCCGCAGCGCCGAAGAAGGCGAGCCACGAGTGGCGGAGGAGGCCGTAGCGCTTGAGTGCGGTGTATCCGCCGGGTCCGGCGACCAGCCAGTAGAGGGCAAAGACGATGAGGGCGAGCAGGAGGCCGGTGGCGGATCGGCCGCTCTTGGAGATCTCGCGGCCGATATCGCCCTCGAACATTCGTTCATCACGGCCGTAGATGCCGCGGTTGAGCTGTGCGAGCTCACCGGTGGAGTACATGCGGCCGCGGCGACCGAGGATGCGGTTCCAGAAGATGTCGGCGTTGACGAGATCCTGCGAGGTGATGAGGCGGTGGTTGAGATCCATGCCGATGAGGGTGACGGTGCCCGAGCCGACGAGGCGGCGGGCGACGACGCAGCGGCCCTGGCGATCGGTGAGGATGGGGATGGCATCGGCGGGCTCGGCGTTGGCGGGGGGCGTGAAGGTATATACGACGGCATCCTTGGGGAGGCGGGCCTGATTCTTGCGCGTGAGGAGCTGGCGCATGGGCTCCATGTCGACGCCTTCGTGGCGGGTGATCGAGACGTTGGGGAGGAGGTCGTAGAGCTCGTTGGCATCGGCGTTGGTCCATGCCTGCGCGGCAATCGGCATGATGACGACCAGGTGGCCGCCGCGCTGGACCCATTCGCGGAGGGCTGAGGCTCGATCCCCGCGAAGTTCGAGCGGATCTCCGGATCCCCAGACGAGGCAATCGATGCCGGAGTAGCCGATCCAGCGGTCGGGGAGATCGGAGATTCGGATGCCATCGATGATGCGCGTGAGTTCGTGCGAGGAGGCGGCCCAGGAGTTCTGGCCATCGGAGACTGCGTAGTCGCCCAGGCCGTAGCCGAGGCTGCCAGCGCCCACGACGCCGATGACCGAGTCGTAGGGCGAGATCCGCGTGGTCATGCGGATGTTCTCGTTGCGCCCGAGGAGCCGGCCGAGAGCGCCGACCTTTCTGGCGGGATCGTCGGCATCGGCGGCGGTCCCGGTGCTGTCGAGGACCTCGTATGCCGAGAGAGTCATGGCATCGGTGGTGTCGAAGTTGCGGGGGAGGAGCGGGTAGAGCCAGACTCCCTGAACGACGCCGGGGTTGAGGACGACCTGGCGTTCGAAGAGGGGTGTGTCGCCGTCAGGATCGCGGCCTTCGAGGCGGAGGAGGACTTCGCGGGGCTTGATGCTCTGGTCGGTGGCGCGGATGTGGACGGCGGCGATCTCTCCGGGGCGGGCCTCACCGCCGAGTCCGAAGCGATCGACATCGAGCGAGACTTCGTTGGCCCCCCCACTTCCCCCACTGCTGCCTCCACCGGCCGGCTGGTTATTGGAACTGTCCTGGGCGTGGGCGGGGTTTGCAAGAGCCGGGAGGAGGGCCAGGAGAAAGGCGGGGAGCAGGGTGAGGAGGAACGGCCACCTTGGCGCGTGGCGTGATGGGTGTGGCCGTGGCTTGCGAAACGGGAAGGCTCGCATCATCCGCACAGACTCCAGACACCGGGACCCGCCATTGTACTGGGAATGAACCGGGATGGTTCCAGAACCGATCTTCTGGACGTGCTAGAACATTCCCTCATTACGTGGATGGTGGTGGGATTGATCGCCTTCGGGGGTGCGCTGGGCTTTTTGCACCTGATCGCGTCCCTGGTGCGGAACGAGACGCATGTGCATGACCTGAAGATCCGGGTGGCGCACCTTCAGTGGGAGGTGATGGAGCGGGCGCGGATCGCGGAGGAGAACAAGATATTTGTAGATGTGGATGAAGAGGTTGTGGAGAGCGCGGCGTAGGGGGATGGCCAAAGGGCCAAAGGGCCAAATAGGCACAACGGGACAGCGGCGATCAGAGCTTGGTGAGTTCGTCGATCATCAGCGCGTGGCTGCGGGCGCCGAGGCGGAGGTTGTCGAGCTCGAATTTCTCGTTGGGGGAGTGGACGCGATCGTCATCGAGTCCGAAGCCCATGAAGATGGTGTCGATGCCGAGGACACCCTTGAGCATGCCGGCGACCGGGATGGATCCGCCGGACTTGATGAGCGAGGGTGATTTGCCGCTGGCGCGCTTGAGGGCGCGGGAGGCGGCCTGCATCTCGGGTGAGTCGATGGGCGTGGTGACGCCGAGGCCGCCGTGGTGATCGGTGAGTTCCCAGCGGCAGCCGGGGGGGGTGCGCTCGTTGCACCACTTGAAGAACATCTTGGTGATCTTCTTGGGATCCTGGTTGGCGACCAGGCGGAAGGAGACCTTGGCGCTGGCGTGTGCGGGGATGACGGTCTTGGCGCCCTTGCCGGTGTAGCCGCCGATGATGCCGTTGATCTCGGCGGTGGGCCTGCCCCACTCGCGTTCGAGGGCGGTGAAGCCGGCCTCGCCGATGTCGGCGACGGGTTTCATGCCGATGGCCTTGAGGGCTGCTTTCTGGTTGAACTTGAGGGCCTTCCAGTTGGCGCGTTCCTGCTTGGTGAGGGGGACGACGGCGTCGTAGAAGCCGGGGATGGTGATGCGGCGTTTCTTGTCGTGGAGCTGGGCGAGCACGCGGGTGAGCTCGGTGATGGGGTTGGGGCAGCGGCCGCCCCAGAGGCCTGAGTGGAGATCCTGGTTGGAGGCGTGGAGGGTGACCTCGGTGTAGGCGAGCCCGCGGACACCGTAGGTGATCGCAGGTTTTCCGCGGCCGAGCATGCCGGTGTCGCTGATGAGGCAGATGTCGCACTGATCGAGCGTCTTCTTGTGGGCCTTGACGAAGGATTCGAGGTTGACGCTGCCGGTCTCTTCTTCGCCTTCGAGGAGGACGGTGAACTTGACGCCGCCGGCGGTCTTGCCGGAGGTTTCCTTCCACGCGCGGAGGGCTTCGAGGAACGTGGAGACCTGGCCCTTGTCATCGACCGCGCCACGGGCAACGACTCGGCGACCGCCGGGCTCCCCGGGGCGGGCATCGCGGACAACGGGCTGGAAGGGATCGCTCTCCCAGAGACTGACGGGATCGACGGGCTGGACGTCGTAGTGGCCGTAGAAGAGGACGTGCGGGCCCTTGTAGTCGGGGCTGCCTTCGCAATGGGCGAGCACGATGGGATGACCGCCGCCCTTGGAGAGATCCCCTGCGTGGTTGGGATCGCCTGTGGGTATGACGGCGGCCTCAAAGCCGCATGTGCGGAGCTGCGAGGCGGCCCATTCGGCGGCGGCGATGCAGTGATCCTTGTAGGCGGGATCGGTGCTGATAGAGGGGATCTTGAGCCAGTCGATGAGGCGATCGAGATGGGCGGACTGGTTGGATTCGAGCCAGGCGAGGGTGTTGTCGATGGACATGTTGGGGCTCCGCGGGTGGGTGAGAGCGGAGCGTAGGGGCAATAGGCAGTAGGGAGTAGGGAGTAGGCAGTGGGTAGTAGGGGTGTGGAGAGGGAAAAAAGTGAGGAGTTACTGGCCGCGCTGGATGGTCTGCTGGGCAGAGGTGAAGAGGTCGAGGAGGTGGGTGCGCTGCTCGGGGTCTTCGGTGTGGCGGGTGACGAGGGTGCAGTTGATGGAGGCGGCGTTGGGGAGGGGCTTTCCGTTGACGACGGAGCCGGGGATGGGCTGGAAGCGGAGGACGAGGTCGACATCTTCCTGTCGGCCGGCCCAGTCGGACATCACCTGGCGGCTGTGGATGGAATCCCAACTCAGGCCGGTGGTGACGGCGACCAGCTCGGCGAACTGCACGATGGTGTGGTCGCGATCTTCGGAGGGGATGAGGCCGGATGCGTTGTCGCCACGGAAGACGAAGCCGGTGGCGCCGAGGCGGGTGGTGATGTCGGCGATCGCCTTCTCCTGCTCGTTGGTGAGGGGACGGGGCATGTCGACCCAGACGAAGATGATGGGGCTGCCGCTCTCGACATCGATGGGCATGCTCTCGTAAGAGATGTCGGAGAAACCGGGATCTTCAACATCGACATCGTGATCGCCATCGGAGCCAGGCGCGGGAGGGACGGTGGGAACGGCGTGCGGATCGGTGGGGATCGCCGGTGATGCGGGCGGGAGGGGGAGGGTCATCGCGGCCCAACCGCCATCGAAATCGGAATTGGAGTACGAGGCAGCGCGGCTCTGGCTGCGGACGCTGTAGGCGACCACCGCGCCGACGGCGAGCACGCAGATGCCGAGGAAGAAGAAGAGTGCCATAAAGACGCCTGCGTTGGGTTCGGTGGAGAAGGGCTTGACGGGCCCGGGTCTGCGGCCGGAGAGGCGCGTGGTGGCGCGCTGGCGAGCCGCGGCGGCGCGGGAGCGCGCGGAGTGGAGCTGCTCGGCGGCGGATCGGCGCGGGCCGGGAGCGGCTGGAATTGGGTTGATGGGTGTGTAGGCGACGGGCTGGACAGCGGCGACCGCGGCGGCACGATCGACCGCATCCTGTGCGGCGGCCTGGACGGCGGCTTGCGCTGCGCGATCCTGGCTGATGGAGAACTCACCTGTCCACCAATTGCGGATGGCGATCCGTGTGCGGCCGCGCGGGCGCGGGGTCTGGGCTTGGGCTGCTGCCGCGGCGGCTGCCGCTGCGGGCTGCTGCGGAAGGGGAGGTGGGACGGGTGTGCCGGCGTAGGCGTGCTGGCCGGCGTGGGGGGCGTGGGGGGCGTGGGGGGCGAAGGGGTTGTGGGGATGCACGACAGGATCGGGGGGCATCGAGACGTATTGAGGGCGATAGGCAGCATCGTCGAAGGGTCGCGGGGAAGCGGGAACCTGTCCCTGCATGCTGGGGAGATCGATGGGCTTGAGAGCGGAGGGATCTTCAGCGGAAAGGACGGCCTGTAGGTCCAGGAGCATCGCGGCGGCGGAGGGGTAGCGCTTGTCGTAGTCGGCCATGGCGCGGCGGATGACCCATCGGAGGGCTTCGGGGCAGCGGCGCGAGACCTGCGAGAGGACGCCGTGGGCGGGGAACGAGTTTTCGATGATGGAGTAGAGGACCGCGCCGACGGCGTAGACATCGAAGCGGGCGCCATCGACCTCGGCGACCTTGACGCCTTTGAGGGCGAGCCGGACGAGTTCGGGATCCCGGAAGTACTCGGTGCCGTGGGTGGTGAGGGTCATCGAGGAGCGCAGGGGCGTGACGAGGCCGAAGTCGACCAGGTGGGCGCGCTGTCCATCGACGATGATGTTGTCGGGCTTGACATCCTTGTGCCAGAGGCCGCCGCGGTGATAGTTCTCGAGGGTCTGGAGGAGGTCGGCGATGTAGGAGAGTCCGATGCGGATGTGGCGATCATCGAGGCCGGTGCCGCCGCTGGCGGCGTGGAGCTGGGGCGTGACGAGTCCGAGGGGCTGGCCAGGGACGTAGCGCATCGCGTAGTAGAAGCGTGCGTTGGTGAGCTCGTGGTCGAGGACCAAGCCGAGCTTCTTGGCTGCGTCGAGAGATCGGCTCTCACGGACGATCTGGGGGAGTTCGCTGCCATCTTCGAGGCTGAAGGTCTTGATGACGACCTGCTGGACATCGTGATGACCGGCGCGGTCGAAGGAAGCTCGCTTGGCGGGGTCGGGGTTGGCGACGTAGAGCTTTCCGCCGGAGCCGCCGGCCTGTAGCGAGCCGACGATGGTGTAGCCGTCGAACTGGGCAGCGCGTCCGGAGGGGCGATCGACTGAGGGGGCGGCGGCGACCGCCGCGGGGATTCGCTTCTCGATGCCTTCGGTGAGTGCGGAGAGGAGGAGGAATCGTGCGGGGTGGCCGATGGCGATCCTGTAGATGGAGAGTCCGCCGTTGGTGATCTCGGACTGGAGGGAGCGGCCGTAGTGGACGGCGCCGGACCAGCGACCGACGACGATGTTGCCGAGGATGAGGGGGATGAGGACGACGGCGGTGACGATCGACCCGACGAAGCGCAGGGTGTCGAGGATCATCCCGAAGATGAAGCGGAAGATGTGCTTGATGAGCCAGGCGATGCCCTTGAAGAGGGGCACGACGAGGAAGACGATGAGGAATACGCCGACGGCGATGCCAAGGACGCCGAGGACGAGTACAAGGATGGGAGTGCCGAGCGCCATAGAACCCTCGCGCATCGAAACCGGGTGCTCTGCCCGCGTGCGGCGGTCGATCGCAGAGTCCCGTGAGCCTTACACCAGCCTTGCCGCCTGATCCTGGCGGCGGAGGTCCATCTGCTGGTGGTAGATCTCGCCGATCGCCTCATCGAACAATGCGTCGTCGGCGGCCCCGGGATCCTGTTTGGGAGTGAGCATGAGCCCGTTTCGCGCGGCCTCTTCGCGTTCCTCCTGGGTGAAGCTGTACATGGTGATCACTTCGGCGAGCTTGCCGCGGAGCAGATCCCGGACCTTGGCGAGCCTTCGTGAGACGGTGGGCTCGCTGGTTCCGAGTGCGCCGGCGACATCCTTGCCGCTTTTTCCTTCCAGTACGCGCATGCTGAAGATGGAGAAGTCGAGGAACTCGGACTCTTTCTGCACGAGCCGGATCGCGGCCTCGACCTTGGCGCGGAAGACGGCGGCTTCGTAGGCCGAATCGACGCGGGCTCCGCTTGAGGCGGCCATCCAGGACTCGTCGAGTTCGGTGAATTTTTTCTGGCCGCCGCGCTTCTGAGCCATGCGGCGATCCATCTCATCGCCGAGGACGTGCTTGGCGATCGCCAGCAGCCAGGTGGAGAAGCGAGCGCCACGGGAGGGGTCGAAGCGGTCGATGGATTCGGAGAGGGCGGCGAGCGTTTCCTGGGAGAGATCCCGGACGGTCTCGCTGCCGATTCTTCCGCGACCCCACTTGGTGAGCTGGGCGCGCACGACGGGTCCGAAGGTTTCCCAGAGCTCAAACCAGGCGGCCTGGTCGGAGGCTTTGAGGCGGGCGATGAAGTTGGTCGTCAGGCTGCTAAGCATCCGGCGATCCCCTTCGCACGGCCCTGGAGTTCTCCTGTGGGCGCACTGACTCCATGCACCGCCCGGTGGGTCGTTGTTGGGAGGAGGGGGGGTGCGGTTTCAATCTTAGATGCGGCGGGGCCGCAAATGGGGCAAATGGGGCAAAGCCGCAAATTGGGCAAACGTCGTGACAGGCGGCGGGTGAAGGCCCAAGTGGGGCAAATAGGGCAAAGGGGCACACGGGGCAAACGTTGTGACTGGGCGACTGGAATGGATGTGGGGGCCGAGGATCAAAGTTTGCCGCATTTGGCCCATTTGCCGCCTTGCCACATTTGGGCTGCGGGTTTTCCGGACGTCCCCCAAAAGATCGCCCGGGCATGAAATCGGCCGAACCGCCTTCCCAACCACGGTTTCGAGCACATTCGGGCCGCAGTCAGACGACCCGGCTTTTAGGAGATTCAGCCATGTTTGTGAAAGCCCTTGTTCGTACCGCGGTCATCACCGGCCTGGTCGGCGGTGCGGCGGTCGTGATCGCCGGTCCGGATCGCGTGGGCGCGCTGGTCTGCCAGGCCCGCGGCGCCATCAACAACACGATCGACTCGGCGATCGGTGATCCGGTGGCGCTGCGTGCGCAGATCCGGAGCCTGTCGGCGCAGTACCCGGAGAAGATCGCCGAGGTGCGTGCGGACCTTGCCGAGCTTCGCCAGCAGATCTCCCAAGTGAAGCAGGAGCAGGAGCTGTCGGAGCGCGTGGTGGCTCTCGCGGACAACGACCTGTCGCAGATGCAGGGCCTGCTCGCCCGTGCCGAGAACGCCCAGACGGACGGGGCGATCGTGCGGGTGGTGTTCAACAACGAGCCCGTGAACCTCGATGATGCGTACGCAAAGGCGACGCGGATGCAGCAGGTCAAGGAAGCGCATGAAATCCGCCTGCACGATGGGGAGCGGAACCTGACGAAGATGGGTGAGCAGGAGCAGCGGCTGACCGAGCTGCTCGGCCAGCTCGAGACCGAGCAGGTGAGCTTCCAGAGCCAGCTGTGGCAGCTTGAGTGCGAGATCGACTCGATCGCCCGCAACGAGCGGATGATCTCGACGATGGAGCGCCGCAAGGACAGCATCGATCGCCACAGCCGCTACAACGCCGGCAGCCTCGAGCAGCTGAATGCCAGGTTCGCGGAGATCCGCGCCAAGCAGGAGGCCCGCATCGAGTCGCTGGGCTCGACCCGGAGCATGACCAACTACGAGAACCGGGCGAAGATCGAGCTGGATACCCGCGGGTTCAAGGATCGCAAGACCGAGATCCGCATCAAGCCCCCGGTGATCGAGATCAAGCCCGATGGCGTGACCGATGGCGTGGAAGTGCAGCCGTCGTCGGGTGGGGTGGCGAGCCGGGCGAGCTGATGTTGGAAGACGGCATCAGGCACTAGGCATCGGGCATCGGGCATCAGTAAGAACCAAGAAACCCGGCTGTGATGGCCGGGTTTTTTCATTTGGGGAGAGCGAGTAAGGGATGAGGGCGTGAGCGAGTGAGGGGGGTGGTCAGGGGTCGCGTGAGCGCCAGAGATGTTGTAGATCAGGCGCCCTCACCGGCTCGCGAGGTCTCGCCGACTCTCCCGGAGGGAGAGTGGAAGGCATCAGCGCCGAGCGCGGCGATACGCAAGCAGGGTCATCAGTGGCAGCAGTGCGGTCGCGGGGGTGGGGATGATGGTGAGGAACGTTGGTGCATCGATACCGCCGGCGCCGGCTTGGAGGTAGATGTCGATGGGGAGGCCGGTGAGAGAGCTGTAGCGGAAGATCTTGTCGTTGGAGCCCGAAGAGACATAGAGCATGCCATCGGGTCCGAAGACCATGCCGATGGGGACATCCAGGCCGTTGGAGCCGGAGGTGACGAAGTTCTTGATGAAGGCGCCGGTGGTTGCATTGTGCTCCCGGACGGCATCGGTCGATTCGCTGGTGATGTAGAAGGAAGCCCCGCGGAACTCGATGACGCGTGGACGCGGGACGACGGCGGAGAAGGTGGCATCGTGCGCGCCGGTCTCGATGTCGAACTTGAGAACACGGTTGGAGAAGTAGCTGGGGACGTAGAGATCGCCATCGGGGCCGACGATGGTGCCGTTGTCGGGGCCGTTGAGGCCGCCGGCGTTGGCGGTCACCAGGACTTTCATGAAGTCGCCCGTCTGGCCGTTGTACTTGAGGATGCTGTCGGAGTTGAAGCTGGGGACAATGAGATCCCCGTTGGCATCCCAGGTGATGCCGGTGGGTCCGTTGAGGCCGCCATCGCCGGGATCGACGAAGGTGTCGATGTAGGCGAACGTCTTGGCGTTGAAGCGCTTGATGGAGTTGGTGGCCTCATCTGCGACGTAGAGGAGGCCATCGGACCCGAGGCGGGTGGCGAGCGGGCCATCGAGGGAGGCGGCGGGGTCGAGGTTGCCCAGGTGGGCGCGGGTGGAGAGGTCGAAGCGGGCGACCGAGTCGGAGGTGAAGCCGGTGATGAGGAGTTCGGGGTTGGCGAGCGTTGGGGAGGTGAAGATGGCCGCGGCGAGGAGGAAGGACAGCCGTGGCGTGAGGGCCGATAAACGAACTCGGTGCATGTATGGCTCCGGGGCACCTGCGCCATGTCTGGCGCGGCACGCTCCCACAGCGGCTGGAGGAATGTACCAGGGATTTGGGGGAGCGGTGGCGGTGGGGTGCGCGGAATTGGTGATTTTTTCCGCCGCGGCAGGAATGTTGGACAGATTGTCGCCCGCCTTCACGGGCGAAGAGCCGCTTGCTTCAAGCTGCGAGCGGGAGGGTTGCGGGCTTGGATTGGAGCCACTTGCCGCAGATGGCGAGCAATTGGTCCTTGTCGATGGGCTTGCTCGCGTAGTCATCGCAGCCGCATTCGATGCAGCGGGTGCGGTGTTCACCCATGGCGTGGGCTGTGAGGGCGATGATGGGGATCGCGGAGCCGCGGCGGCGGAGGGTGGCGGCGAGCGTGTAGCCATCCATCTCGGGCATCTGCATGTCGGTGAGGAGGATGTCGAAGGGCTTGCCTTGGGCCTGGTGCTGCTGGATGAGTTCGAGGGCGAGCTTGCCGTTGGCGGCGATCGTGACCTCTGCGCCGGCCTTGCCGAGGTGGTAGGAGATGAGGCGCTGGTTGTCGGGTCCATCCTCGGCGAGGATGATGCGGCCGTGAAGGGTGGGCGTTGCGGATGCGGAGCCGGATGAGGATTGGGAGCGGACGGCCTCGATGGAAGAGAAGAGGCAAGCGCCCGGGACAGGGATAAGGGGGAGCGTGACGCGGAAGGCTGAGCCGGCGCCTGGTGCGGTGCGGATGAGGGTGACATCGCCGCCCATGAGGCGGGCGAGCCGGCGCGAGATGACCAGGCCCAGGCCCGAGCCGCCGAAACGGCGGGTGGTGGTGCGATCGGCCTGCGAGAACTGCTGGAAGAGCCCGGCGGACTGCTCGGGGGACATTCCAAGGCCGGTGTCCTCGACATCGATCGCGAGCGTGGAGCTGCCGGAGGATTCGGAAGCGCCGACGCGGATGGTGATGCCGCCGGTTTCGGTGAACTTGACGGCGTTGCCGACAAGGTTCATGAGGATCTGGCGGAGGCGCGTGGGGTCGGAGACGATGCGGTCGGGGATGGGTGAGGTGAAGGCGTAGGAGAAGGAGAGGCCCTTGCTGGCAGCGCGCTGGCGGGCGAGCGAGTCGGCCATGTGGAGGACTTCGGGGAGGCTGGTGTTGATCGCCTCGACGGTGAGCTTGCCGGCTTCGATCTTGGAGAGGTCGAGGATGTCGTTGATGATCTCGAGGAGGTGCTGTCCGGCGCCGCGGATGGTTTCGAGGGCCTGGTTACGGCGGGCGGGTGTCTGGGAGATGCTGTGATCGTCCTGGAGGAGTTCGGCGTAGCCGAGGATCGCGGTGAGGGGTGTGCGGATCTCGTGGCTCATGTTGGCGAGGAACTCGCTCTTTGCCTGGCTGGCAGCGCTGGCGTGGCGTGAGGCGGCCATGAAGGCGCGCTGGCGGAGGTGGGCGATCCTGGCGGTGCGGACGAGGCCGGCGATCGCGAGCAGGAGGATGCCCAGGAGGCCGGGGGTGCCGGCGGAGAGTGTGCGTGCGAGCTGGGCTTCGCGCTCGACCCAGGCCTGCTCGGCGAGCAGCATGACATCGATGCCCCCGCCGTCGAGGGTCTTGAAGTCATCGAGGCGGAAGAGGGCGATGTAGTCGTTGCCGCGCTGGACGAGGGAATCCTGGACCGAGCCGTTGGCAAGAGGGGCGACGAGGGCGGAGAGCTCCTCGGTGGGGACGGGTGCGATGTCCTTGCCGGAGTTGATGGTTTCGGAGAAGTAGCCGCCCTGGTCGGTGGCGAAGTATGCGGAGCCCTCGCGGCCGGCGATCTGGCGTGAGGCGATCAGGGCCTCGAGGCGGTCGAAGCGCAGGCGGCTGCTGACGACGCCGACCTTTTCGTTGGTCTGGGGGTCGATGACGGGGAGGGAGTATGCGACCGAGAGGCCGGTGGAATCGAAGAAGGCGGGGGTGATGTCGCAGCCGGTCTGGAATTCGAGGACGCCGACGGCGACGGTGTTGCGGACGCAGCTCTGGATGATCTCGCGGCCGCCGTAGTCGCGATCCATGACACGATCGATGCGGGCGGGGTCGATGGGGGCGCCATCGGCGTAGACGGTGTTGATCGCGGAGATCTTGCCGTGGGAATCGAAGAGGGCGATCGCATCGATCTCGGTGGCGCTGACGACAGCGCGGTTGCAGAGCTGGGTTTGACCGGCGGCATCGGCAGCGCGGAGGGCGTTAAGTGTGGCGGGGTCGGCGGCGATCTGGCGGGTGCGTTCGATCGCGGGCCGGACGATCCGGGCAATGTCGGCGACCAGGCCGCGTCCGGCATCCTGCATGGACTGGACGGCGGCGGTGCGGTGGTTGGCGTGGGACTGGGGCTGTGAGAGGCGATGGATGGAGAGACCGATGCAGCCGAGGCCAGCGAGCGAGAAGAGGACGATCGCGGCGAGGGTGAGGAACCGCCACCGGGGATCCTCGGGCGGCTGCTGTTGAGCTGGATCGGCCGAAGGCTGTGCATCGGCAGCACGGGAGGGTGAAACTGCGGTGGAAGGCCGGTCCATCGAACTCTTATCGGCCCGTGGAAGGGCCGACTTGGCGAGCAGTGGCCGGGGGCCTGCTGAAAGGCCCGGAGGGGGAATTGGCCGGTGGTGGCGGCCAATGCGGGGGATCTGATCGCATAAGAGGTCGGTGAATGGCAAAGGGGTGCAACTGCCGATAACCTGTTGGATGACGGTCCGGGGACCGTCTGTTATGCCCTTGGCCGGGGTAGGAGTGCCTTCCCTTTGCTGCTCGACCGCATTCTCGGACTTTTCAGCGTGGACATGGGGATCGACCTTGGCACCTGCAACACGCTGGTGTCGGTCCGTGGCCAGGGCATCGTGCTCAATGAGCCGAGCGTGGTCGCGGTGAAGAAGGGCACGAACATCGTGCTCAAGAACGGCCAGGCGGTGGGGTGGGTCGCCAAGGAGATGCTGGGCAAGACGCCGGGTTCGATCTCGGCGATCCGTCCGCTCAAGGACGGGGTGATCTCCGACTTTGAGATCACCGAGGCGATGCTGAAGTACTTCATCAACAAGGTGAACGGGCGATCCCGCATCTTCGGGCCGCGGGTGGTGATCTCGATCCCATCGGGGATCACGGCGGTGGAGAAGCGGGCGGTGTTCGACTCGGCGGAACGCGCAGGGGCGCGGCGGACCTACCTGATCGAGGAGCCGATCGCGGCGGCAATCGGGGCGGGTCTGCCGTTCGCGGAGGCGACGGCGTCGATGATCGTGGACATCGGGGGTGGTACGACGGAGGTGGCGATCATGTCGCTGGCGGACATCGCGACATGCGAGAGCGTGCGTGTCGCGGGCGACGACATGGATGAGGCGATCATCAACCACATGAAGCGTTCGTACAACATGATGATCGGTGAGCAGACGGCGGAGAAGATCAAGATCGAGATCGGATCGGCGTTCCCGATCGGCCCCGAGACGACGATGGATGTGCGGGGCCGGGACATGATCTCGGGGCTGCCGCGGAAGACGGCGATCACGAGCGAGGAGATCCGAGAGGCGCTCCAGGAGCCGGCGACGGCGATCGTGGAGGCGGTGACGCGAACGCTGGAGCGCGCCGAGCCCGAGCTTGCGGCGGACCTTGTGGAGAACGGGATCACGATGGCGGGGGGTGGATCGCTGTTGCGCGGGCTGACAAACGTTGTTCAGAAGGCGACCGGCTTGGATACGCGACTGGCGGATGATCCGTTGACGTGCGTGGCTCGGGGAACCAGCATCTATCTGGAACATATCGAGGAGTGGAAGCAGACGCTTGAGAATGACATGGAGGGGGCGTAGGGAAGGCAATGGGCATCGGGTACTGGGCACTGGTGGAAGACAAATACAGTCAGGCACCGAAACATGAATTGTCCTTGCAGCGCTTGTTCCCACTGCTCTCCCGATCTGTGCCGCGATCTTCTCTCTGGTCATACGCCAGTGCCCAATGCCTAGTGCCCAGTGCCTTCCCTCATGTCTCGCCTCCTTCACACATCTCCGCTTGCTCGCCGATCGCTGCCGGTGCTGATGGTGGTGCTGGTGGTGATGGCGTTTCTGCCGCCTTCGGCGGGGGTGTGGCAGGCGTGGCCGGGGTGGTTCGGGCGGTTGCTGCTCTTCTTCGTGGCGCCGATCTCGCAGCCGGTGCATGGGCTGACGGCGTGGCTGGCGCCGGCGGAGGTCAGAGCCAGGAACGATGAGGCGAGCCGGGCGCTGGAGGAGCAGGCCGAGGGGTATCGGCAGCAGCTTCTTCGGGCTCAGCAGGAGATCGAGCTGCTGCGGAACCAGATCGCCGATCTGCAGATCGGCCGGCAACTGAATCCGGATCTGCCGGTGCGACAGATGCACGCGGCGGTCATCGGGAATTCGAGCGATCTGACGAGCGGCCTGCTCTGGATCAAGGCGGGGAAGTCGGATGGCATCGAGGTGAACTCGGTGGCGACCTTCCGCGCCGGGCAGCTTCTGGGGCGGGTGGTGAGTTCGGACCAGAAGACCTGCCAGGTGCAGCCGATCACGAGCAAGGCGGCGGGGCAGATCCGGGGCGTGGTGATGCTGACGGATCTGGCGCGGGGGCCGGAATGCCTCCTGGAGCCGCAGGGGGATGGGACGCTGAAGGGGCCGGTCGAGGATCTGCGACAGTGGCCCATTGGAACCCCCCCACCGCCGGAGCTGGCCGCGGGTCAGCCGATCCCGGCAAAGGTGGGGTACGCGGTGCGGCTGCATGATCCGAGCTGGCCGAAGAACTCGCAGTCGCTGCTCATCGGGATGGTGGAGCGGATCGAGCCGGCGCCGAATCAGCCGCTGCGGCAGATCATCACGGTTCGACCGACGCTGCGGCTAGAGCGGGTGAGCGAGGTGGTGCTGCGGTTCTCGACGGAGGATGTGGGGATCGGGCGTGAAGATCGGCGTGGAGGTGATCAGTGAACTGGATCGTCTTTGCGCTGAGCGGGTGGGTGCTTTTGGGGCTCGAGCTGGGGCTGAAGGATTCGCTGCGGATCGGGGATGCGCCGGTGGCGCCGAGCTTTGTGATGCCCTTGGCGGTGGTGATCGCCCTGGCAGCGCCTTCGACGACGGCGCTGTGGGCGGCGATCGTGCTGGGGATGACGCTGGACCTGACCAACACGCTGGAGGTGATGGGAGGCGGGCTGCCGAGGTACGTGCTGGGGCCGTATGCGCTGGGGTACGCGCTGGCAGCGCAGCTGGTGCTGACGATGCGCGGGCTGATGATCCGCAAGAACATTTTGACGGTAGGGTTCTTGTCGCTGTTCTGCTCGCTGGTGTCGAACATCGTGGTGACGGCGATCTTCGCGATCCGCTCGCGGTACGACGTCGAGATCCAGTTCGATGCGACGCAGCAGCTGATCTGGCGATTGGGGAGTTCGTTGTACACGGGGCTGGTGGGATTGGCGCTGGGGACGGTGCTCTTGCCGCTCCTGGGGACGATGGGGCTTTCGATCGGGCCGGCGAGGCGGTTTGCGAGGCGCGTCAGCTAAGACAATTCACCACGGGGGGATACGGGGAGCCACGGAGGGTGAGGAGAGCGGGGGGAAGAGGGGTCGTGGGTGTGGTGGTGATTGCTGGTGTGTTTTTCAATCGAGTTCGGTCATGCAGGGTTGCTTGCAGGGGTGTACTCTGGCCCCATGCCTGAGTTCATTACTCCTGCGAATGCGTTGGAAGCGATCTGGATGACGGCCGCGATCGTTGCGGTGGCGATGCTGCTGGGGGCGGGGTTTTTGCACCTGTTGCCGCGGCTGGGGGGCGCGGGGCGTGCGGCCTCGGAGGCGTTCTGCCGGGCGCCCTTGCTGGATCTGCCGATCACGTACTTCACGGTGGGGCCCTTGTTCTTCGGGCCTTTCTACGCGGGGTGGGCCGGATTTGTCGGCGCGATCGCGGGGCAGGTGGTGTCGGTGATGGTGTGGACGGTGCTGCACGAGCTGGGGAACCGGAAGCACCTGAAGGGTCCGCGGATCGTGCATGTGCTGAACCGCAAGGTGGGGCGGTTCCGCAATCACACGGCGGTGTGGATCACGGCGGGGGCGGTGCCGATGTTCTGGCTCGTGCGCGTGGCGCAGTACATCCTGTGGCCGCCGATCCGGGTGCTGGTGCGGTTTCCCAGGTACAACAGCGGCGACTGGGTGAACTGCTCCCGGCAGAAGTTCGAGGGGCTGGTGGGGCACGACCTGATCTGGTGCCTGTACTGCGACTGGATGACGGGGATCTGGTCGCTGGGCTCGGAGATGCTGCGGAACGTCGAGAGCTTCTGGTGCCCGATCCGGTTCTTGAGCGAGAAGAAGTGCGCGAACTGCTCGGTGGATTTCCCGGATGTGAACGCCGGGTGGGTGACGCAGGCGGAGGGGATGACGGGGGTTACGGGGAGGCTGGAGGAGAAGTATCCGGGGCCGGGGGGGGTCAACTCGTGGTTCGGGTTCCCGGCGCGGGTGACGGTGGAGGGGCAAAGTCCCAAGCTCAAAGCTCAAAGCGAAAAGCTCAAATAGAAACCGATGCCGTCATCGCCTCATGTGAGCTTTTTTTTCGTTGTGAGCTTTTGTCTCACGCCGCCCCGAGTCCCATGCATCGGCGCCAGGCGCTGATCTGGCCGAGGTGGACCATGACGTGGTTGTTGAGGAGGAAGAGGGTGATGGAGCCGACCAGGGGCATGAACTCGCGGTAGCGCGGGTCGGGGGTTTCGCGGGCGAAGATGTCGTCGGGGAGTGTGGAGACGGCGGCGATCACGGTGTCGTAGGCGTTGAAGTAGTGCCTGGTCAGCGTGTCCATGCCCGGGTAGATGGTGCCGAGGGGATCATCCTGGCAGGGAGCGCCGTTCTTGAAGAGGTCCTCGTGGCCGGGGGGTGAGGCGATCCCGGGGATGTCCTTGCCGATCATCTGGGCGATCTTGGCGGGGTAAAGGGCCAGGTGTCCGTAGACGAAGGCGGGGTGGTTGGTGTCGATGGGGACGCCGGCGACGATGGGCTTGCGTGCGAACTGGTCGGGGCGGACATCCTTGAGGAGCCGCTCGGCGTAGGTGCGGGAACGCTTGGCGGCGTGGGTGATACTGTCGGCAAATGCGCCCATGTGTGGTGTCTCCGGGGAGGGGATTGTAGAAGAGACGAAGAGACGAAGAGACGAAGAGACGGAGAGACGCGGGGACGCGGGGACGCGGGGACGCGGGGACGCGGGGACGCGGGGACGCGGGGGGAAGCCTACTTGGTTTCGTTTTGGATCTGTCGGGCTTGCTCGGCCTGGCGCTTGCGCTCCATCGCGGCGCGGTGGGCTTCGAGGCCATTGGGCTCGGGGAAGATGACATCGAAGGGTCGCTCACCCTGTGCGGCGTTGTCGGTGACGGCCTTGCGGTAGGTGTCCTGGAGCAGGTCGTAGGCGTAGACGCGGAGGTCATCGGGAGCGCGGAGGTACATGAGCTCGGCCTCGTCAAAGCCGACGTTGGAGGCCAGGGCTGCGAACACCTGGCCCTCGAAGACGTGGAAGTCAGGGTCGATCTGGGCCATGCGGATGAGTTCGGGGTTGATGGCGTTGATGCGGAATTGCTCCTCGAAGAAGAAGCGGTGCTGGCGCTTGGCGTACTCGCGTTCCTGGCGGAAGACCTCGGTGTTGCCGCCGATGAGTCCGGTGCTGAAGGCGCGCTGGAGGGAGCCGACGATCTCGCCGCGCGCGACATCGGGGGAGGTCTGGCGATCGACCAGTTCGTTCTGGACGAGCTCGTCGAGGGGCTTGGAGAGATCCCAGGCGCGGGAGGGATCGTTCATGTTGGCCTGGGGGAGCTTGCGGAGGCGGGTGTAGAGGCGTTCGGCCTCGTCACGCTGACCTCGGCGATAGAAGAAGCGGATCTGGTCCTTGAGGAAGTTCTCGTATCCGGCTGCGTAGAAGCTGTACGCGCGCTTGTCGGTGTCGGCCCAGGAGCGGGCGATGATCTCATCCATGATGTCGCCGTAGATCTCGGTGTAGTGGGGGTTGGGGATCGCCATGTAGGTGGAGTTGCGGATGATCGACTGCTCGAGGAAGTTGAAGTAGATCTCCCCGGAGCGCTGGAGCTCCTGGATCGCCTGGATGGTCATGCGATCGACGTTGATGAAGTCGAAGTTGTCCTTGTTGGCCTCGGTAAAGCGGGGGAGGGAGAGCTCGACGCCTCGGGAGGACCAGTAGACGGCGTGGGAGGCGGGGTGTCGCCAGTCGAGGGGTCCGTACTTCTGCATGACGCGGAGCATTCGGACGGGCTCGTAGTGGTAGTCGTCGGTGAGGACGCGCTTGCGCATGTGGGGGACGAAGAGGTTCCAGACGCGAGCGTACTTTGGATCGATCACGAGGGCCTGGAAGGCGACGCTCTTGGTGCCCATCTGCTTGAGGAAGAACTCCTTGCGGCCGGAGCGCTCGACGGCCTTGGCGATCTCGTAGCGGCGGAGGATCGCGATGTAGGGCTCCTGGCCGACGATGGCGGCGAGTTTCTGGAGGAGCTCGGTGGAGGTGGGATCTGCGCTGAGCACCTCATCGATGGTCGCGGGGGCATCGACGATGACCCGGAACCAGTCGGTGTAGGCCTTCATGGCGGCCTGGCGATCGAGCATGAGGGAATCGCCGCGGGGGGGCTCCCCGATGACGATGGTGAACTCCTCGGCGACTTTCCGCTTGTAGTAGAGGTTGCTGTCGTCGGCGTAGGCCTGGACCTTGTGGAGGTAGAGCCAGGCGAGCTCCTTGTGGAGGATGAGGTCGCTGGGATTGGCGGGGATGGCCTCATCGCGGATGAGTCGGATGCCGGCCTGGACCCAGTTCCAGCGTTCCTCGGGGGTCTGGGTCTTGACGGAGATGTTGTACGCCATGTTCCAGGCGTGGAAGACCCAGACGCGGGGGAAGCGGGGCTGGAGGCGAGTGATCGCCTTGGAGAGCTCGATGGCCTCCCAGTACTTGCCATCTTCCTTGAGGTCGTTGGCGCGCATCCAGAGGTAGTTGACGAAGATGCCTCGGAAGGCGCCCATGGCGATCCCGAGGGCGACCTCCGGGGGGTCTCCCTTCTCGGCGATCTCGGTGTAGACGAGGCGGTTTCGCCCGATGGAGGCGTTGAGGCTGACGGCGAGCACACCTGCGCAGGCGAGCGCGATCACCATGACGGCGGTGGCGGCGAGCTGGATGATGCCGTCGCGCTTCACGTGTGGAAGGGCTTTCTCCCGCCTGATGGGCGGGTGCAAGAGTTACTACTGACCTGAGTAGACCGCCAGTTCGCGCTTTTTGAGGGTATAGACGGCCAGCGCGTAGAGGATGAAGGTGGCTCCGGCGAGCACCATGGCTCCGACGGCGACATCGGACCACGGGAGGCGGAGCCCCTCGACGAGCTTTTCGGTGGGTTTGAGGTCGGAGTAGAGCTTGAAGACGTTGGCAACCGCGACGGAGATGGCACGGACGACGACGGCGAACACGCTGACGTTTCCCTGCTCATCGACTGTGTTGTAGTACTCGAGGGCCTTGCGGAGGAAACTGGCGCCCTCGGCGGTGATGAAGGTTCCGAAGGAGACTAGGCACGCGACGGGGAAGGAGAGGAAGGTGCCGGCCCAGACGGCGAGCATGGCGAGGAAGGAGAGCTTGAGCCACATGACACCCATGACGCGGAGGTAGTTCCAGCGGTAGCTTCCCGAGGAGTAGGAGATCTCGAGGCCGTTGGCGGTCTGGGGGAATGAGATGGTCTCGGGATTGTTTCGATCGGTGTATGGATCCCCGTTGAGGATGTCCACGACGACGATGCCGTCATCGAGGACTGCGCTGGGGAGGAGGGGGACGGTCTGGGTGACGCCGAGGGCGACTTCCTTGACGACGGGGTTGCTTCCGGAGATGGAGAGGCCGATGCGGTAGAGCTCATCGGGGCGGTTGCTGCCGGCATCGACCTGGTATCGGAAGGTGAGGGGAACGCCGCTTTCGCGGGCTTCCATGAGGTTGGCGAACAGGTAGCGGCGGTTGTCGCCGGAGCCGATCGAGCGGAAGGCCTGTGTGACGGACTTGAGCAACTCGACGTGGATCTGCTGGCGGAGTTCGGGAGTGTCACGGAGGCCGGGGACTCGCTTGAGCTCCTCATCGACGCGGAGGGCGACCTGGTCGAGGAACTTCTGGGGGTCAAGCTCGGGGGCGAGCGGGGGGACGCGGACGCGCGAGGCGAGCACCTGGGATTCGAGGATGAGGCGGTCCTCGGTGACGCGCCTGCCATCGGCGGCGACGAAGGGCTCGACCTCGCCGATCGCGGCCTTGCCGCGGAGGTGTTCGGTGAAGAGGAAGACGGAGGAGGCGCAGACGATGAGGAGGACGGCGTTGAGGGTGATGAGTCCGAGCCACTTGCCCAGGATGTACTGCCACGGGGCGACGGGCTTGGTCATGGTCTGCCAGATGACCTTTTCTCGCTGCTCGTAGGCCATGGAGGCGCAGGCGAACAGGAGGGTGAGGAGTGCGATCACCCAGAAGCTGCCGCCGGTGCCGAACTGGAGGAAGGTCTGGACGCGGTAGCGGAGGGGTGACTCTTCGCTGAGGATGCCCGGGAGGGCGGCCATGCCGACGATGAGGGCGATGATGAGGATGAGGGATGCCTTCATGCGCACGGCCTCGGTGAGCATGTTGCGTGCGATCGCCATGACTGGTCCGGAGCCGCTGAGGAGAACTCGTGAGCCCTGGAGGAGGGCGAGGAAGGCGGCGGTGAGAGCGATCACGCCGATGGCGAGCTGCGCGGTTTCGCGGTAGCCCAGGAGGTAGAGGGGAGCGACGACGGCGGCAACGGCGATCGCGAGTGCGAGGTAGGTGAGCGCGAGGCCGAGCCACACGACGACAAGTGCCATGGCGGCGATCACGGCGATCCCCGAGGCGACGCTGGTGGGATCGGAGCGTGCGGCGAGCAGCTTGTCGACAGCGCGGCCGGTTTCCTCGAAGGCGGTGCGTTCGATCGCCTTGGCGCGAGCGAGGGCTTCTTTTTCCTCGGGGGTCTGGGGCTCGGGGGTGTCGGAGGGGAGCGTTTCGGGGGGCCGGTCGGAGATCGCGGCGGCGGGCTGGCCTGATGCGGAGGAGGTTGGCGCGTTGCGGATGACGACGTAGGTGATGAGGAGGGCGATCGCGATGGCGATGATCACGCAGGAGGCGATGATCTTGAACAGCCTGCTGTTCTGGAGGCGATCAATCTGGGCGAGTCGCTCTCGGAGCTTCACCGCGGCTGCTCCGTGCCCTTGTCGGGAGCGGCATGATCGCCGCCGGGCCCTGAGAGGAGCGAATCGATGATTGAGCGATCGACGGCGGGATCGGGGCGTGCGGGCTGGGGAGCTGAGGCGGGTGAGACGGGCGCTGCGGGGCGGATCGCCGGTGCGGGTGCGGGCGACTTATCGCCGGCGAGCAGGGAGTCGATCACGGCGGCATCGGCGGTGGGGGCGCTGGGGGCGCTGGGGGCGGTGGGTGCGGAGGGCTTTGCGGGGGCAGCACGCGGGGCATCTGCTGCGGGCGCCGCGCCGGGGCCGGAGAGCTCGGCGAGCACCTTGGCGTTGGCGGTCGAGACACGGGAGGGATCCGCGGGGAGTTCATCGCCGCCGGCGATCAGGCGATCGATGACATCTCGTCCGGAGTCCTCATTCCCTCGGAGGAATGAGGCGGTCTGTCCACCTGCGGTGGCGCCGGAGGTGGCGATCTGCTCGGCGCGGGCCTGCTCGACGATGTCGAGGAAGAGCTGTTCGAGGGTCTGGCGGGGCCGGGTGACGCGGAGGACGGACTTGTTTCCGCCGGATCGGCGGCGGATGAGTTCATCGACCTGGGCGATCGTGTCATCGTCGAGGGCATCGGCCTCGATGGTGGTCTTGTTCTGGCTTTCGAGGAGGGATTCGCAGGTGCCCTCGGCGCGCTTGTTGCCGCCATAGAGGACGATCATGCGGTCGACGCAATCCTCGACATCGGCGAGCAGGTGGCTGGAGAGGAGGACGGTCTTGCCGCGCCGGCCCAGCTCGATGATGAGATCCTTGACCTGGCGGGTTCCGATGGGATCCAGGCCCGTGGTGGGTTCATCGAGGATGAGGAAGTCGGGATCGTTGATGAGGGCCTGGGCGATCCCGATGCGGCGCTGCATGCCCTTGGAGTACTCGCGGACCTGGCGGAACTGGGCGTTGGTGAGGCCGATCATGTCGAGAAGCTCATCGATGCGCTTCTGGCGGGTGCGGTGCTCGAGCCCGAAGAGCTTGCCGTAGTAATCGAGGGTTTCGCGGGCGTTGAGGAATGGGTAGAGGTAGGACTCCTCGGGGAGGTATCCGATGCGCTTCTTGACGGCGACATCCGTGGGCGCTTTGCCGAAGACGGCGACCCTGCCGGAGGTGGGGCCGAGGAGTCCCAGGAGTATCTTGATGGTGGTGCTTTTGCCGGAGCCGTTGGGGCCGAGGAGTCCGAAGACTTCGCGGGGGTAGATCTCGAAGGAGAGGGAATCGACGGCGCGAGCCCGTCCGCGGAGCCAGAAGTCCTTAAAGACCTTGGTGAGGTGCTGGACGGCGACCACGGGTGCGCCGCGCGCGGCGAGGATCTCTGCGCTGGTGACCAAGTGAGTCCTTAGCTTTGGGGGGTGCGCTTGAGGCCGGTGTCGACGTTGAACTGGGCTTCCTTCTGCTTCCTGGCACGATCCGCGGCGGCCGCCTCGTTCTCGGCGAGCTTGGCCTTCATCTCGATGTCGCGGGCGATCATGGGATCGCGGTTGATGACCATGGTCAGCGTCGTGGTGCCCGGGGGCATAAGCATCTGCTCGACGGTGGGGTGGGCGAGGAAGGACTTGAGAGCCTCGGACCACTCGCGATGGACGGTGACGAGGGGGTTGGAGGCGAACTGCTCCTGCTTGGCGAGGAAGGCGGAGACATCGGACCTGCGCTGGTTGGAGATGGAGGAGCGGTACTGGGTGGCCTCGCTGAGGAGCTTGGTGACTTCGCCGGCGACCTGGAGGGAGGCTTCCTCAGCGCGACCTTCGAGGATGGTGTCGATCTGGGCGAGCAGTTTTTCCTGGGCGGGGATGTCGGCCTTCTCGATGGCGATCTCGTACTGATCGATGAGCCGGACAAGGGCGACCGAGGCGCCGCCGGCGGCCTTGTTGAGGGCCTGCTGTGCGAGGGAGCCGGCCTCTTCCTGCTTCTGCTGGGCGACCTGTGCGGCGGTCTGGACGGCGGCGAACTTGTCCTTGAGGTAGAGAGGAGGCATCTTCTCGACGAGTGAGAGGCGTTCGATGGTGATGCCGGAGCGGGCGTTGTCGAGGGTGCGCTGGGCGACATCCCGGGCGCGCGAGGCGAGCGAGCCGGCATCGTCGTTGGACTGCTTGAGAAGGTCATCGACCTTGGTGCCGGCGGCGGCAAACACCACGCCGCGTCCGACGGCAGCGCGGATGAGTTCCTGCTCGATCTCGGGGAGGAGACTCTCGCTGAAGATGCCCGGATCGGTGCGGCGATAGCGGACGGACCACTTGGTGTGCGCGAGCCCGCCATCGGCGGTGATGACCGAGCCATCGCTCTCGGGCTTGAGGGAGTTCCTGCCGTTGAGTTCGGCGATCGGCTTGTTCTTTTCCTCGGCGGTGAGGTTGGGCCAGAACTCATCGGAGAGATCGACCGTGAGAGCGCCGGTCGAAACCTTCACGAGTTCGCCCAGGGGATAGGGAGCGCTGAAATTGGGGCCGGGCTGGAGGAGCTCCGGGCCGCGGCGGCCGAAGAGCAGGCGGATGCCCTGCTCGCCTTCGTTGACGGTCTTGAAGCCGCTGATGATGAAGAGGATGCCCAGAACGATCATCGCGAGCTGGACGAGGCGATAGGTAATGCGGAGGGCATCGGCGAGCGACTGGTTCGCGGGGTCCATCGCCTCGGCGGCATCGGCGGCGTGCGAGCCGGCCTCACCACCGCGCAGGGAGACGGAGACGCCGCGGCGTGGCGGGAAGTTCTCCCGGCCGGCATCGGCGGCATCGATGGGTGGATTGTCGTTGGGGCCGAGGGTGCTCACCGTGAACCCTCCGCGGAAGAGACTTCGCCATCCTGCTTCTTCTCAGGCAGAACGGCGGGCCGGGCTGCGGGCGCGGCATCGCTGGTGGTCTTGGGGAGTTGGCGGATGGTGGACCAGTCCTGGGGGAGGTTCGAGCTGGGGATCTGGCCGGGCCTGAGGGAGTTGAGGGCATCGGGGCTGAGGAAGCCCATGCCGGGCATGGAGGATGGGAGGACCAGGGTGGTCTTGACCCCCATGACATCCCGGATGAACTCCATGTTCTTGAGGAAGACCGCAAGCTCGGGGGCGGAGTTCATCTGCTTGAGGAAGATGGCAGCCTCGTGGTCACCGGCAGCGCGGATCTCCTGGGCCCGGCGCTCGGCGAAGGCGCGGATGCGGAGGGCGTTGGAGTCGGCCTGAGCGCGGATCGCGGCGGCGATCGCCTCTCCCTTGGCCTCGATGTCCTTGGCGAGCCGATCGCGGTTGGCGCCCATGGCGTCGAATACGGCCTTGGAGGTGTCCTCGGGGAGTCGGATGCGGTTGATGCCGACATCGATGACGGAGATGCCCAGGTCGGAGACGCTCTTGCCGGTGGGCCCCTTGGCGATCACCAGTTCGAGAACTTTCTTCTCCAGTTCGGGGAGCTTGGAGCCGGCGGGATCGGCGGTGAAGAACTGGTCCATGCGGAACTCGCTGACCGCGCCCAGGGCGCTGCGGAGGAGTCCGCGGAGGGTTTCCTCGGCGCGCTTGTAGTGCTCATCGGCGCGTTCCCCAGCGCTCGAGAATACCTGGAAGAACTTGAGCGGGTCATCGACGCGCCAGATGCAGAAGGACTCGACGACGATCTGGCGATTGTCACGCGTCTGCTGGGTCTCGCTGACGGTCTGGAGGAACCGCTCCCGGGTGTCGTACTTGGTGACGGACTGGAAGGGGTAGGGGAGCTTGAAGTTGAGGCCGGGCTCCTTGCGGACATCCTTCTCATCGGCGCGGCCGAAGGTGGTGAGGACGGCGGATTCGGTGTAGCGCACGGTGTAGGTGGCGGTGTAGGAGAGCAGCGCCAGGAGCACCAGGGCCGCGAGAAGCATGACAACCAGTCGGTTCACGATCGTTCTCCTGAAACCCGGCGTGCGGGGCGTGCCGCGATCGGGGCGGCTCGCCGTGGACGCGGGGCGTATTCGATCAATAGTCCTTGGGTGATTCGCTGCGGTCGCGGAAGACGCCAACGCCGGTGTCGACATCCTGGAGTTCGGCCTGGATGCGGAGGTCGGCGACCTTGTCGTTGACGATGTAGACGCGGGCACCTGTCATGGCGGCGCGGAGGGCCTGGAAGTACTCGCCGGCCTGGAAGACCAGGGGTGAGGCTTCGTAGGCGGCGATCTGGCCGGCGTAGCGCGAGGCGCGGCCGCGCTCGCCCATGTGGCGGGTCCAGCGCTCGGCCTTGGCCTTGGCGACCAGCTCGGCTGCGCTGCCTCCGGCGCTCTCGAGGAGCTGCTGGATCTTGAGCTCCTGGTCCTTGATCGCGGCCTGGGTGGATTTGTCGGTGAGCATCTGCTCGAGGGCCTGGATCTCGCTTGAGATCTTGAAGGCCAGCTCGGTGCTGCCGACGACCTTGGTGAGGGTTTCGATCTCGTCCTTGCGGGCGGATTCGATCTTGGACTCGCGGTTGCGATCGGCCTGGACGACCTTCTCGAAGCTCTGGGAGACGGCCTTGTTGGGGTGGGCGTTGGTGATGCCGACGAAGAGGAGGTCGATGCCGGCGCCCTGCGGCGTGCCGGTGGCGGGGTCGGGGTTGAGGTTGTCAAGGGCGGCCTGGACGGAGGTACGGATCTGGGCGTTGAGCTTCTGGCGATCTCCGCCGACGATGTCATCGACGGACTGGTGCGAGAGGTACTGCATGATCTGCCGGCGTGCGACGGCGGCGAGCATGTCGTCGCGCATCTCGGGAGGCGCGAAGGAGTCAAAGAGCTTGACATCCCGGACGGCGTAGAACATGGGAATCTCGACGGCGACCAGGGCGAGCCCGGCGCCGGCGGGGGCGGAGGATTCGACGCGGAGGGCGGGATCGTCGCTCCGCGCGGAAGAGGCGCTGTCGATGCGCGAGGGCTGGACGATCTGGAAGACTTCCTCGCCGACGTGGTCGTTGGTCCAGAGGATCGCCGAGGTGGTGTTGGCGGGGGGCGGTGTGCCCAGGTCGAGGATGCGGACACCGGTGGTGGTGTAGCCGAGGATCTCGCGGGGCTTGTCGGCGGCCTTGCGCGAGTACTCGGGGATCTCGACGCGCTCGAGGGGCCAGGGGAGCTTGAGGTTCAGGCCGGGGCCCATCTCGCGGGTAAACTGGCCGAAGCGCAGGACCATGCCGCGCTGGTGGGGCTGGATGACGGTGAGGGCCGAGAGGCTCCAGACGACGACGATCGCGACGACGACCAGGATGCCCAGGCGGCGCGAGACGAGCTGGTAGAACCAGTTGGAGGAGACATCGAAGCCGAGCTGGTAGTTGATCGCCTCGCTGATAGACTCGGCGATCCTGTCGGGTGCGGCGATGAAGGAGAGGATGCGCGAGTCGAAGGCCGGGCGCGGGATCTGGCCGGGCTTGCGGGGGCGGTAGAGATCGAGGACGAGGTTGAGGAGGATCTCCCCGGCCATGATGAACATGAGGCCGGCCAGGACGATGGGGAGATAGATTCGGATGACATCGGGGCCGGCGTAGTCGACGAAGTGGGCGACGGCGATCGCCAGGCCGATGAGGGAGGAGGCGACCGCGTAGGCTGCGCCGCCGCGGAGGTTGGCCCAGGCGGCCTGCTTGGCCATGCCCGAGACGAAGCGGGCGAAGATGAAGCCGATGACGGCGAGCGTGAGGCCGATGGCGATCCCCCAGCCGTCGGGATCGGTCAGGTGGCGATCGGTTTCGGCGAGGTGTGACTTGGCGACGTTGAACCGCAACCAGGCCATGACGGCCAGTCCGATGCAGATGAAGATGCTGAGGCCGGGAAGAAAGAACTTGTGGAGGCCGGCGAGCCGGCGGGCGGCGACCTTGAACTCTTCGCCGCCGGTGTCAAAGACGGAATTGCTGGCGCCAGAGGAGGCGGCGATCGCCTCGGCTTCGAACGCTTCGAGGCGTTCGCGGCGATGCTGGTCGAAGACGATCGCCAGTCCAAGCCAGACGGGGATGCCGAAGCCGATGATGACCCCGCCGGTCATGGCGGCCTGGTCCCGGTTGAGGATGCCGTAGATCAGGAGTATGACGGCTTGGGCGGTCTGGAGAACCAAGCCCAGGATCGAGACGCCTGTGGCTTTCCGATAGGTGAGATAGTCCGCCTTCATCCGCTGATCCGCGTGCCGCGGCTCCAGGTCGCTGAATCGACCAATCAAAACCCAACGCGAACACCCGAACGAGGCCACCCCCCACCGCTTGCCCTGACCTTCGGACTCCGACCAAGACGGGGCCGGGCGGTTCGCCCAGCCGGGGATCCCAATTCTGCCACCTCAACAGAGCCCTGTCCACCCACCGGAGAACCCGGGAGCCACTTCGGCACAGAACTCTGTTCTCCTCCCGAGGCGATCACCCCCGGAGGCCAAAGGCCCGAGGGGCAGAACGTGTGAATGCCCCGGTTGATAGTCGGTCGGGGCACCAACGTTGCAAGGCACCGGTGGTCCGGCGCCTTGCTTCGCGGAGAGACATGCTGTTCTGGCAGGCGTCCTACGGATGGCGCGAACTTCGGTTCGCGGGCGGCGAAGAAATTCCTCGGGTTCGTGCCGCGGGGGGTGGGTACCGGCATCCTTTGCGCCCCCGCTCCCCTCCACAAGGTCGGGAACGGGGCGGAGGAGGCGGTCGGCTCCATTTGCCCGGGGCGGTAGAGTGGCAAAGACTGTTAGCCCTTTTCATGGGCCCGTTCGTGGGACCCGTTCGGGAAACGCATGCTTCAACAGATCCTCCCCATCGCCCGCAACGCCTTTGTCGAGAGCCTCCGCCAGCCGATTTTCCTGCTGCTGATCCTGCTGTCGGGGGTGCTGCAGGTGTTCAACACCTGGAACACGGGGTACTCGATGGGGTACACCGAGAGCGGGGAGGTCAGCGGGGACAACAAGCTGCTGCTGGACATCGGGATGTCGACCGTGTTTGTCGCGGCAACCCTGCTCGCGGCGTTCATCGCGACCAGCGTGCTGTCGCGCGAGATCGAGAACAAGACGGTGCTGACGGTGGTGAGCAAGCCGGTGGATCGCCCGCTGCTGGTGATCGGCAAGTACCTGGGGGTCGCCGGGGCGATCATGGTCGCGAGCGTGACGATGCTGATCTACCTGCTGTTTGCGATCCGCCACGGCGTGATGAGCACGGCGGCCGATGAGCTTGACGGCCCGGTGCTCTTCTTCGGGCTCAGCGCGACGCTGCTGGCGCTGGTGCTGGCGGCGTGGACGAACTTCTTCTACGGGTGGAACTTCCCGCAGACGGCGGTCTCGCTGCTGTTGCCGTTCACATCGATCGGGTATTTCCTCACGCTGTGCGTGAGCAAGATGTGGCGCCCGCAGTCTCCAGGGGTTGATTTCAAGCCTCAGATCACGATCGCGTGCCTGTGCCTGATGATGGCGATCCTGGTGCTGACGAGCATCGCGACGGCAGCCTCGACGCGTCTGAAGCAGGTGGCGACGATCGCGGTGTGCGCGGTGGTGTTCGTGCTGTCGCTGCTCACCAACCACCTGATCGGGCAGCATGTCTATCACAACGAGTACTTCGGTATCGTGCGTCAGGCGACGACGCTGGATGCGGTGCGGCACGAGCTTTCGCGTCCGGGTGACAGCTATCGCGTCGAGCTCCAGCAGGATCCGACCTACCCGGTGAAGCCGGGAGACTCGTTCTACTTCGGCCCCAGCCCCAACGGCTCGGCGATGTGGGTCGCGCGGCACGAGAAGTTCCCCGGGGATCCGGCCGACGGCGGGGAGTTCCTCGATGCGGGCCGGCCCTTTGCGCTGGTGGTGACCGAGTCCAAGGGACGGAACCTGACGATCAAGGTCGCGGGGAACGGGGCCGGATCGATCGCCCGTCCTCCGGCGGAGGGGGACTACGCGTTCATCCGGCCGACGGAGGTCTCGTGGGGGGCGCTGGCGCCTTGGGCGATGCTGCCGAACATGCAGCTCTTCTGGATGATCGATGCGGTGTCGCAGAATCAGGGGATCCCGGTGGGGCACGCGATCCTGGCGGGGATGTACGGACTGGCCCAGATCGTGGTGTTCTTGTGCCTTGGGATCATCCTGTTCCAGAAGCGGGATGTGGGTTGACGGCGGGTGTGAGGTGCTTTCCGGACCTGGAAAACGCGATGAAACAGTGCCGCGATGGGCTGGCGGCGCGGGCACCGAAGGGTTAGAATAATGTCAAGTTGTTGATGCCCAGGGCTTTCTGGCTCCCGGGCAAGCCTCGCCGGCGCGTGATCGCCGGTTCCATCCACGGCCGCGGTCGCTCTGACCATGCGGACAAAACTTGGGAAGGTGACTCATGTCGGGATTCTCATCCTTGGACAAGGACAAGAAGATCAAGATCGTGCTGGCGGCGGTGGCGCTTGCGGTGGGTGGGTTGCTGATCGTGAACAGCCTCTCGGGCGGAGCGGTCAAGGAAATCGTGGCACCCACGGCGAAGCCCGCAGCGCCCACGCTCGAGCCCAAGCAGAACGAGGTGTATCAGCGTCAGAAGGAGCGTCAGCAGCAACTCGAGGAGTCGGGCCAGGTAACGACCGCAGGCGGTTGATGCCCGGGCCTGATCGAACCGATGCACGTGAGAGTTCAACAGACCGTCGCCCCTCGGGCGGCGGTTTTTCATTGGTTGTACAGGAGCATGGAATTCGGAGAGGCGCGGAGAAGAGAAATTGAGGGGCTCAGCAGCCCTTCTCGAAGGCGAGGATGTAGGCATCGGCATCGTCGAGATCGACGACGCCGTTGTTGTCGACATCGGCGGTCATGTCGCCGTCGACGAAGGCCCGCATGAAGGCGTCGAAGTCGTCGGTGTCGACGTAGCCGCCGCCCTCGAAATCGGCGATGCAGGCTTCATCGACCGCGCCGGTGGCGACCACTGAGAAGGGCTGGTTGGGACCGACGTTGACCTCTCGGGCGTAGATGCGGACGAACCACTCACCGGGCTCGGGGTCGGGGATGAGCACCTGCTCGACGTTGTTGATCGCATCGGGGAGCGTGCCGGGCTTGGAGATGCCATCCTCGAACAGGTTGCCCGCGTAGATGATGCCCGAGGGTGACTCGACGATCAGGTCCAGGTCGTTGATAGGCGCGAAGGATGCCTGGAGGGCGGCGGGGGCATCGTGGAAGACCATCGTGACTCGAAGCGGTTCGTTGCTCTTATCGATGCGGAGGGGGAGGCGGAACGCCTTGCCGGTGGTGAGGGCCCAGGTATCGCTGGAGCGGAAGTCGCGCAGGACGGTTCGGCGCGAATCCCCCGGGAAATAGAGCACGTTGTCGGCCTGAAGGCGGCCCCAGCCCTCGAGGTCGTTGGGGTAGCCGGGCTGGTTGGGGAGATCCACGCCGGCGTTGATGATCGCCGCCTTGATGAGGGCGCCAGTGGGCTGGAAGGCAAAGTCGGGGTCGGGCGTGCCGCGCGGGTAGTAGCCCTCGGTGTAGTACTGCTGCATGAGGACGCCGATGGCGCCGACCGCGGGGGCGGCCGTGGAGGTGCCATCGAAGGCGCGGATCGAGCAGCTCTGGCCGGTCGCGGACCAGATGTTGCAGCCGGGGCCAGCGATCTCGGGCTTGCGGCGGCCGTCGGTTGTGGGCCCCATGCCGGGCATGTCGTCGGGGTCGGTGTTGTTGTTGCACATCGAGTCCTGCTTGCCGGCGCCGCCGCAACTGGTGACGGCCAGGCAGTTCTTGGCGTTCTCGGGGTTGAGGATGTAGTTGCCGTTGGAAACGGCGAACAGGATGAGGTTGTCGGGGTAGAGCCAGGAGAGGTTGTCGATGGCGCGGGCGGCGAAGTCGTACTCGTTGGAGCTGATGCTTCCCCAGCTGTTGGAGTGAATGTTCGCGCCCTGCGAGTAGTGCAGGGCGAAGCGGCCGTAGACGCTGTCCTCCGTGACGTCGGGCCAGGTGTTGAAGACCATGCGGGCGAGGTAGGCGACGCCGCGGGTCTCGCCGTCGTTGCCGGCATCTCCAACGGCGATCCCGGCGATGTGGGTGCCGTGCTGGTTGTAGTTGACGAACTCGGCGTTGTAGGCGTAGATCTTGCGGTGGTCGGGATAGATGCCCGGCAGGGTGATGGGGACGTTGGGATCGGTGAAGGAGCAGTGGTTGGGCGTCACCCAGCCGTCGATGATGCCCATGATCTGGTTCTTGCCCTTGAGGCCTGCGTCGTAGAGGGGGAACTTGTCCTGGACGTTGCGCTGGACGATCCATCGCGAGGCGTAGGCGCGGGGGGCGAACTCGGGCTTCTCCTCGATCCAGCCGATCTGGGGGATCTGGGCGAGTCGGGGGATCGCGGCGATCGGCGCCAGCAGGCCGATCGCGCGATCACCACCCGACGATTCGCTGTTGGTGATCACGACGCCTGGGATGTCGGCAAGCGCATCGGCGGCGGCGTTGATGTCGGCGCTGGAGAACAGGACGGCGTTGAGGGCGGCGATCCCATCGACGCGCATCGCCTCGCGATCGGGGTCGGTCCAGGGCTTGGTTCCGATGGCGCGCTGGATTTTCCAGTGGTCTTTGAACTCACCGACCCAGCGGACAAATCCCAGGCCGAGGAGTGCCTGACGGGTGGTTCCGGAGAGATCGGCGATAATGGCGTGAGTCGGGAGGTACTCCCCCACCACCGCACCGGTGGCGGCGAGCGCCTGGCGATGATCCTGGGTGATGGGGCCATCGAGGACGAGGATGTGGCGGATGCCCGCGCGCAGGGGAACACCCAGATCGAGGGCGGAGCGTTCCCTGGCGGTGTGGATATCCCCGGCCTTGAGGTTGATGACACCCTCGGCGGCGCGCACGACCGGGCGCGCCCACGCACTGGGGGCCAGGGCGCCGGCGAGTCCCGCCAGCGCGCACACCAAACCTGGAACCGAACCACGCGTCCTCATCCATCCACCGCCGATGCTGATGGTCCCCGGTGGCGCTTCAGACCCACATCCGCTGCGCGTACAAACCCCGGGCAGACCTATCGACAGGTACGCGATCGCGTGCGATCCCGGTTGCATCCGTGGTTCTAAAGGCGCTTCAAACTGCGCAGGGTGCGAGGGTTAGGGGGATCCGGGGAGGGCCGGGCCGGATTTTGACCTAACGAGCCGGGCCAATGAAAGCGCTCTCAGCATGGGGTTGGCCCAGGGGTCAGGTCAAGGCTGCCCGGACCTGCTCGGGGGTCAGGCCCGTGATCCGGACAAGCTTCTCCGGGTGAGCGTGGCCGGAGATGATCTCGACCTGGCGGGGCTTGATCGCCAGATGGGCGGCGAGCAGGCGACAGACAGCCTGGTTGGCCTGACCATCCTGGGGCGGGGCTGAGATTCGAAGCTTGAGGCGATCCCCGAGGGGTCCGGCGATCTCATCCCTGGCAGCGCCTGGGACGACCTTGATCGCCAGGCGTGTGGCGGGCCGGGCGGATGCGGGGATGGAGGTGTCGGGCTCGATCACACTGGTTGCGGAAGTGTTGTCAGCAGCCGGACTCGAAGGCGAGCAGGAAGGCATCGAGGTCGTCGGTGTCGATGAACGAGCTTGCATCGATGTCGGCGAGCGGATCCCCGGCCTCGAAGGCACTGGTGAAGAGGGCCATGTCGTTGAGATCGACGAAGCCGCTGGCATCGAGGTCTGCGGTGCAGCGGACCATGGAGCGCATCTGGTCATCCATCGCGCTTGCGAGGAAGAGTGAGCCGGCGTAGTTGGGATGGACGCCATCGGTGGTGTAGGAGGCGGAATCGAAGGACTCGGCGCCGGCGAGCGTGTAGAGGTTGAGGAATGAGATGAGCGGATCCTCGAGGGAGAGTTCGAATTGAGCCTGGGCGATCATCTGGTGGATCGCGGGCGAGTAGCCGGTCTTGTACTGCGCGACCAGGAGCCATCGCGGCGCGGGTGCGCCCGACTGCTGGATGACGGTGTTGTAGCGGTCGATGATGGCGCGGAGGTTGGATTTGAAGATGCTGCAGGAGCCGGCGAGCATCTGGTTGGCCTCTGCGGCAGTCTGGTTCTGTCCGAGCCAGAGGACCAGGTGCGTGGGCGCGCCGGTCGCGGTGAAGAACTCACCCAGGGCCTTGTCGCTGTACTTGAGTTGCAAGGCGTGGTCGACGGTGCGGGAGCCGCCGATCGAGATGAATGACATCTGGACGCCGTTGGCAATATCGTTGCGGTAGAGAACGCCGCAGAGTGCCATGTGGGTGAAGTCCATCGCGTTGGTGAATGTGGCCTTGCCTGCGGGCGTGGTGTAGACCTGGACGCGCGGGGAGCCGACGCCGACGCCGAGATCGACATCGCGCCAGACGAGGCGATTCATGGGCCCCCATGACATGTAGTAGACCGGTGGCCCGACGAAGCTGCTCTCGCGCATCGGGTGGATGTTGAAGGTGTGGAGCATGTTGGTGTCCTGGTAGATCAGCATCCGGGCGGTGACGTGCCCGGAAGAGAAGTAATCCCCGGCGGGGAATCGCGAGGTCTGGGTCGAGAGCATCATGCAGTCGGCGAGGTGGCGGGCGGGCTTGGGCGGCTTGGCGTAGCCGGTCTCGCGCGTGCGGACGGGGCTGAAGAGGATCTGGCCGCCGTAGAGCGAGTTGCCCGGGTTGAAGACCACACTGAAGTCGGTCTCCGTGACGCCGACGGCGCTCATGTAGCCGATGTCGGCCGCGCCGCTGTCGGCGTGTACGAGCCAGCCGTTCCAGGAGATGTTCCAGGCATCCCGGTAACCGGCGATCATGCGGTTGGGGCTCTGCGTCGCGTTGATGGAATCCCCGACGATGGTGAGACGCTTGGGCCCGATGGGGTGATAGAGATGCTGGGCAAACTCGGCAAGCTTGTGAGAGAGAGGAGGTGGTTGACCTTCGGCCATGCAGGAGCCGGCGCTGCACGCGCACAGGGCGATGGCTCTCCAAAGGAGGTCCGATAGTCGGATTGCGGGCACTGGGAACTCCAGGGCTTGCGAGCGCCGGAGTTACATGCAGCCGGCTGATGAAGAGTTGTACACATTGCAGCCGCGGATGCAAGGGGATATGCGTGATGCCGGGGGGGTTTGCTAGGCGAGCGAAGGGGGATCGTGGGGTCGGGAGCAGGCCCGGATGTGATAGATCGCGGAGATGACGGCTCGGACATCCTGTGCGGGGATCAGCCTCGGGGCGTGGGCGATGTTGAGAGGCTGGATGCGGGCGATCGGGTTTCCTTGGACGTCAGCCTCCATGTAGATGCGTCCGAAGATCCAGGCTCGCCTGGCGCGGATCTTGGCGATGCAATCCTGGCCGGCGGCAGGTGTGCTCGCGGGGCTGAAGATGACCAGATCCCCAGCGCGGTATTGGGGCAACATGGCATCGCCATCGATACGGAGGGCAAAGCCCGCGGGGTCGGACCATCCGGGGAGATGGAGGCTTGCCTTGGCGAATGTGGGGGTTGTGGGGGTTGTGGGGGTCGGCGGGGTCGGGGGGATGCCGGGCCGATCGAGCATCTGCTGGAGTGCATCGATGGATTCGAGGATGGGGATCTCGAGGGAGTCGTTCGCGGGGGCGGATGAGGCCGAGGCGCCCGGGGTCTGAAGTTCGGCGGCGAGCGTGCGGAGTCGGGCGCGGCAGGACTCGGTGAGCGTTCTGGCAGAGCCGGGGATGAGGAGGTCATCGGCGAACGTGGCAAGTTCGGCGGCCAGTTGACGCTGGGCAGCGCAGCGGTGCTCGGCGAGCGCGAGGCGGCGACGAACCTCATCGGGAGTCTTCTCGAGTCGGACGGCCCAGAGCAGTGCGCCGTGGGGGAGGAGGAGGGCGCGTTCGATGCGTTCGAGCAGTGACTCGGCTCGCACGTGTCGGCGACCATTTTCGATCATGGAGAGGTAGGCGCGCCCGACACCGACAGCGCGGGAGAGGCGGTCAAGGGTCATGCCAAGTTCGGCTCTGCGCCTGCGGATCGCGTGGCTGACCGAGATCGGATGTGCGGGGGCCGAAGCACGCTTGCCGGCCGGGGCCTGGGCTCCGGTGCGATGAGCGACGTTCGACGCATGTGCTGACATCCCATCCCCCTCCCCACACACCGGTCACAACGGCTTTGCGTGCCGCGGCGATCGCCATCGACAGCGCATGTACACCAGATGTGCGCACATTGTTGGACATAGCACGCCAAATCCAACGTTCGGATGCAAAAGTCGTTGCAGGATGTCACCGATGTTGTGAATGTAGATGCGTGTTCACTCGGCAGTGAACACAAGTCTGTGCAAAACACACGACGGTTCACACACAACTGAGACATGAGGTGAGCTGCATGTTCACACCGATCGCCGAGGGTTCGCATTCCAACGGTCCATTCAGCGCTGATGAGGGATCGGCGGAGGCATCGATGGCGGGAGTGCGGGCGCGGCAACTCCCGATCGAGATCATCGTCGAGCCGGAGCGCGCCGACCCGGGGGATCTTCGTCGGCGAAGGCGGAAGGAGCTGATCGAACGCATCCTGGATCGGACGCCGTGGCTGCCGGCGGGGGATCGGATGCTGGTGGAAGCGGTGTATCGGGATGAGCGGACGGTGGCGGAACTTGCCCCCATGCTGAATACCAAGCCGCGGACGCTGCGGCGGCGTGTGCAGAGGTTGGTCCGTCGGATGCTGTCACCGGAGTTCATGTTCGTGGTGGGCAGATTCATCGAGGGAGCGCAGCGCCGTCGGGTCGCATCGGCGCAGAAGCTCGGGAGCGCGGGCCCCCGGGGAAGGGCGTGGAACCGGGCGACCAACAAGGTCGCCGAGGAGGTGGTTCTCAACGGGAGATCCCTGCGCGAGACTGCGCAGACGCTGCATCTGTCGCTGCACGCGGTGCGGCGATACCGGGATGGGGTGCGGATGCTGTTCGAGGAGCGCGATGGAGGGAGATCGCCATGAACTTGAAGGGAGATAGGCGGCACCGCGGCGGGATGCGGATCGTGGAATCGGCGCGGCAACCGAGCAGGAAGCTGCTGGAGGCGTGCGCTTCGCTGGGGATCGTGGTGAGATGGGGCACGGATGTGGGCTCGCGGCGAATCGCGCGGGAGCATGCGCGGATCGCGCGAAGTCTGTGCGCAGGCACGCGAGCCGGTGAGATCGTGCTGATCTGCGGACCCAGCGGGAGTGGGAAATCGACGCTGATGCGCGAGATGCGCAGGCAACTGCGGCAGCGCGGAGAGAAGGTGGTGGTGGTGGGTTCGTGCGAAGGGGGTTCACGCGGTGGGGGTTCGCGGCTGGGGATCTTCGATCGATTGGGAGGATCGATCCGTTCCCGGCTGGGGGTGCTATCGCGGGCGGGGTTGTCGGAGGGGATGTTGCTGGCGCGGACGGCAGGGGAGTTGTCCGAGGGACAGCGGCATCGCTTCGGGCTCGCGCTTGGGATCGATCGGGCGATTCGGCGGCGGGCGGCGTGGGTGTTCGCGGATGAGTTCGTGTCGATGCTGGATCGGATCACCGCTCGCGGGGTGTGCCGGATGCTCTCGCGATGGGTTCGCGGCGAGAACGCAGGAGTGGGAGCGGGGCTGCGATTCGTGCTGGCGAGCGCGCACGAGGATGTTGCGGGGATGGTGGATGCGGATGTGGTGGTGTGGTGCGCGCTCGATGGAGGAGTGCGGTGCATGGGGCGTGCGGCGGATGGGGTGAACTCGAAGGGGAGAGCGGGTGATGAGCGAGTGCGGCGTAGAGCGGGGAACCGGGATCGGTCGGCCTGGGGTCGATGGGTTGGCGATCGAGGAGGGGAAGTTCGATGACTACCGCGCGCTGTCGGGTTTTCACTACCGCGCGGGGACACCGGCAACGCTGGATCGTATTCTGCGGCTGGTGGATCGAGAGGCGAACGAGCCTGTGCTCGCGGGGGTACTGGTGGTGTCATTCCCGGCGTTGTATGGGGTGTGTCGTGCGCGAGCGTGGCCGGATCGGTTCGCGGGGATCGACTACCGGGATGCGCATCGCATCAACGGGCTGCTTCGGACGATATCGCGGGTGATCATCGAGCCGCGATATCGGGGGCTGGGGGCGGCGAGCGGCCTGGTACGGGCGTACCTGGCGGATCCGAGCACACCGCTGACGGAGGCGATCACGGCGATGGGAAGGTTCTGTCCGTTCTTCGAGGCGGCGGGGATGACGCCGCACGAGGTTCCGCGTGCGGAGCGCGATGTGCGGCTGTGTTTGATGCTAAGGAAGCGCGGGATCGCGGCGTGGCGGTTGTTGGATGCAGGGGTGGCGCGGAGGGCGATCGCGGATCGGGAGGTTGCGCAGACGCTTCGCGTGTGGGCGCGGAGGGGAGGATGTGGGGCGCGGCGGGCGAAGAGGATGGGATTGATGGAGGTGGCGCAGTTGGCGGGCGCTGCATTGACAGCGCGGCCGGTGATGTACAGCCATGGTACATGAGACGGAAGCTGCCGGGCACAGCGCGGCGCCAGCGCCGGAGGGGTGAATAGAGGAGAGGCATCGAGGCAGTCGGCATCAAGGCATCAGAGCAAAGAGCTCGAGGGGGATTGCATGGGTGGGTTTGAGTGTGTGCGGCCTTCATGCCGGGTTTCGTTGCGGGCGTTTTTGCGGGAGGAGTTGGACATCGCGGTGCCGGAGCGGGCGATCATCGAGGGGCATCAGTCTCCACTGGATTACCTGGTGCATACGTTCTTTGAGGGTGAGTTGACGGAAGCGGATCGCCCGCGGGGAGCTGTGGGCGATGGAGAGGAGCAGCATCGCCCTCCGCCGATCGTCGATTGCATCGTGTGGGCCAATCGCGGGGGTGGGAAGACGATGCTGGGGGCGGTGGCGACCCTTCTGGATCTGGTGTTCAAGGATGGGATCCAGATCCGGATCCTGGGCGGTTCGCTCGATCAATCGCAGCGGATGCACGAGCACCTGCGAAGGTTTTTCGGGATCGAGCGGTTCGCCGAACTGCTCGGCAAGGGAATCACGGACCGCCGGATCGCGCTTTCGAACGGGAGCGTGGTGGAGCTGCTTGCCCAGTCGCAGACGAGCGTGCGCGGAACGCGCGTGCAGAAGCTGCGCTGCGATGAGGTCGAGCTGTTTGATCGCGAGGTGTGGGAGGCTGCGCAGCTTGTGACGCGGTCGAGGGTGTGCGGGGGTGTCGAGGTGCGTGGGGCGATCGAGTGCCTGAGCACGATGCACCGCACGCACGGTCTGATGCACGAGCTGGTGCTTCAGGCGAGCGAAGGGAAGCGCCGGCTGTTCAAGTGGGGTGTGGTCGATGCCCTGGAGCACTGCGAAGAGGAGCGTCGCTGCGAGCCGTGCGCGATGCGGCCGGAGTGTGATGGGCGGGCCAAGGAGCGGCCGGTGCCGGAGGCGGGGCACATCGGGGTGGATGATGCGCTGCGGATGAAGATGCGCGTGGCGCTGGCGACCTGGGAGGCGGAGATGCTGTGCCTGAGGCCATCGAAGAGCGACAACGTGCTGCCGGAGTTTGATGCCAAGATCCACGTGGTTGCTGACCTGCCGGATACATCAGGGATGCGGTGGATCGGCGGGATGGATTTCGGAATGCGGGCGCCGGCGGTGGTGCTGTGGGCGGCGATCTCGGGGGATGGGGTGCTGTGGATCGGCCACGAGCGGTACGCGGCGGGAGCGGTGATGGATGAACACATCGATGCGATCCTGGATCCATCCAAGCCGCGGCTGGAGTGGATCGCCGTAGATCCGGCGGGGAACGCGAACAACGGACAGAGCGGGGTGAGCGATGCAACGCTGATGCAGCGTCGCGGGCTGGCGGTCAGGTTCAATCGATCGGAGATACAGGATGGAGTCCGGCGGATCCGAGCGCGGCTGAGGCCGGCGGATGGAACTCCGCCGCGGCTGTACGTGCATGCGCGGTGCGTGAGGCTCATCGAGTCGATGGAGCGGTACTCATACTCGCCGGGGCGGCCGGATTCGGAGGCGCCGGTGAAAGGGGATGGGTTTGACCACGCGATCGATGCGCTGCGATACATGCTCATCGAGCTGGAAGGCAGGCGCGGAGCCAGCGCCGGGTCCTATACCGTGAGGTAGCGGAAGCCGGAGAGCGAAATCGGCTGGTCGGGCGGACAGAAGTGCGGTAGGCTGGGCCGCATGAGGCTGGGATCGAATCACATCACCTTTCGCGGGCTGGCCCTGCTTGCCGGGGCCGTTTTTCTGCTCGTGCCGGTGTCGTGCGCATCGGCTCGCGGGGAGCTTGAGATCACGCATCGCGGGATGATCAACCTGCCTTCATCGACCCAGGACCAGAACGGACAAACATTCACGATCACGGGGATGAGCGGGATCACGATGATTCCGGGGACGCACGGTCCGGATCACGGCAAGTTCCTGGCGGTAATGGACAACTCGAACAAGCTCATCCGCATCGATATCGCGTTCAACGCGGACGGATCGGGCACAGCGGCCGTGACGGGTGGCATCTCGCTGGCGCAGCCGAGGGACTACGAGGGGATCGTCGCGTGCGATGTCGGGCGCGGGACGGTGTTCATCTCGGAGGAGAACACGCCGGCGGTCCATGAGTACCGGTTGTCGGATGGAGCGCTGCTGCGGACCCTTCCGACGCCGGCGGTGTTCACGAACCGCCGTCCGAACAACGGGTTCGAATCGCTGGGCGGGATCTGGCTGACGGCGAGCCCGACGCAGATCAAGGGTACGCTGTGGACGGCCAACGAGGAGGCGCTGACGGTCGATGGCGGGGTATCAACACCGACCACGGGAACGGTGGTGCGGCTCCTGAGGTACACGATCTCGGGGGCGATCGCGATGCCAGGGCCGCAGTACGCGTACGTGACCGAACCGATGCACGGGGCATCGATCACGAGCGCCAGGTCGGGGCTCTCCGACCTGGTGATGCTCCCGGATGGCCGGATCCTGACGCTGGAGCGGTCGTTTGCGTTCTCCGCGCTGGGGCTGTTCCGGACGCGGATCTTCGAGATCGATTTCGAGGGTGTCACCGATGTCTCGGGGATGAGCGGACTGATCGGCCAGTCGTACACGCCGATCTCGACCGCGAACGGACGCAAGGCCGAGCTTTGGGCGGGGGATCTGTCCAACTTCGAGGGGCTGACGATGGGCCCGCGGCTGGCATCGGGGAACTGGTCGCTGGTGGGGATCGTGGATGATGACGACCCGATCAGCACCAACCAGGTCGGGCTTTTTGAGCTTGCCGGTCTGGGAAACGTGCCGATCCGGCGTTCCCCTGGCCTGCCGTGAGGGCGAGGGCGCCTTGGGGTAGTCATAGCGCCAGGCCCGTTTAAGGATTATTCAGACCTTGCAAGCATCACCGAAGCTAAGAGCCTTTGGGGTTTCCAGCCGATGCTTGTATGCTGGGATCGTCCGCGGGCACCGACCGGCGATGGATCGCCGGGCCGCAGACATGACGGGTCACCCTCCCCGATGACCGCCCGTGGGGATTTGTGGAGGTCGGACCGCCGAGCAGGAGAGACTCGGAGATGACTACGTTCAAGACGACGGCAAAGGCCCGCGGCAATGATGGACCGGCGGACCGGGAGTACGAGGTTTTGGCGAGCGCAGAACAGAACGCCGGGCTGGGTGCGGCGGAAGAGACGATGGCGGCGGGCGTATCGGGCGGGAAGGTCGAGACCAAGACCTTCGTCATCGATACCAATGTCCTGCTCCACAATCCCAACGCGCTGTTTGTCTTCAAAGAGCACGATGTGGTGATCCCGTACACGGTGATCGAAGAGCTCGACAAGATGAAGCGCAAGGATGACGACCTTGGCCGCAACGCCCGGGAGTGCATCCGTCACCTCGATCGCCTGCGCAACATGGGGCGGCTGATCGACGGTGTGGACTGGGGGAAGGCATCCCCGTTCGTGGGGGCTGCGGCCTCGATCGGGCCCGATGGCCGGACGGGGTCGATCCGGATCGACATCAACGACTATCCCAGGCCGCCGGCGATCAAGGCGGATGTGCCGGACAACCACATCATCTCGGTGGCGTGGGACCTGCACAAGAAGGGCAAGCGCGCGGTCTTCGTGTCGAAGGATCTCTCCGCGCGAATCAAGAGCGATTCGCTGGGGATCAAGACCGAGGACTTCGAGAACCAGAAGGTAGATGCGGACCAGCTCTACACGGGGTATCTGACGCTGACGGTCGAGGGGCAGTTCATCGATGACCTGTACCACGATCGGCTGCTGGCCCTGTCGAAGCTCGAGCCGTACCTGACCTCATCGATCGATGGGGACATCTACAAGCGCAGCGTCTTCCCCAACCAGTACGTGGTGCTCAAGGATGGGGAGGATGACAACCACACGGGGCTGGGCCGCCGGCTCTCGGACACGGACCACATCATCCCGGTGAGCGGGCCGCGCAAGCCCACGTTCGGGATCATGGCCAGGAACGTGCAGCAGACGATGGCGATCGACTTGCTGCTGGATGACGATGTCAAGCTGATCACGCTCCTGGGCTCGGCGGGCACGGGCAAGACCTTGCTCGCGATCGCGGCGGGTATGACCAAGGTCTTCAACGAGGAGCGCTACGAGAAGCTGCTGGTGGCGCGGCCGATCATGCCGATGGGTCGCGATATCGGATATCTGCCGGGGGATAAGGATGAGAAGCTCGGGGCGTGGATGCAGCCGATCTTCGACAACCTGGGGTACCTATTGAGCACGCGCGGAGCGCACACGGGTGATCGCAACGAGCGGGCCGCCGCCGCCGAGAGCCACACCTCCGAGCAGCGGATCGCCAAGCTCATGGCCGATGGCAAGCTGGTGCTCGAGCCCCTGACCTATATCCGCGGGCGATCGATTCCGCACCAGTTCATGATCGTCGATGAGGCGCAGAACCTGACGCCCCACGAGGTCAAGACGATCGCCAGCCGCGTGGGCGAGGGGACCAAGCTCATCCTGACCGGCGACATCGGGCAGATCGACAACCCGTACCTGGACCAGTCATCCAACGGCCTGTCGTACACGGTCGAGAAGATGAAGGGGATCCGGCTCTTCGGGCACGTCTCGCTCGCCAAGAGCGAGCGGAGCGAACTGGCGAGCCTGGCGGCGAGCCGGTTGTAAGAGAGCCTGGGGATCCGGAATCGGACCCGCGCAAGAAACAGGATTTGGTGCTTTTGTCAGGCACGCCGCGGCGATACGCTGCGCGTGATGAGGCTGTCGAGCGCACTTTGGATCGTCGATACCAACGACTTCGAACTGTTCATCGCGCTCTTCGAGGCGGGAGATGAGAAGGCGGACATCGATGGGTCCGGGTTCGTGGATATCGATGACTTCGGTGCGTTCATCGCGGCGTTTCAAGATGGATGCTGACGCAGAACTTCCGGCACTGAGCTGGGTACTGAGCGAGGTCGGCTCGCGGTTCAGGCCTCGGCGAAGCTGGTGCCGACGCCGCGCGCGGCGGCGAGCAGGCGGTCGGAGGGATCCACGAGTCGCTGCTTGCCGGCACAATCGGTCAGCGGGATGTCGGCCAGCTCGCCCTTGTGCATGACGACCAGGCGGTGGCGTTTGCCCTCGAAGAGGGTCCGGATCGCGTGGTGCCCGAAGCGGGTCGCCAGCACGCGATCGGCGGGGACGGGGGTGCCGCCGCGCTGGATGTGCCCGAGGACGACGTGGCGACACTCCAGACCGCTGCGTTTCTCGACCTCATCGGAGAGGTATTTGCCGATGCCGCCCAGGCGGATGGGGTCGGGCGAGGTGGGATCGATGCGGGCGATGATCTTCTCTCCGCCGATAGGCTTGGCGCCCTCGCTGACGCAGACGATCGAGTGGCGCGAGCCGTGGCGGCTGCGATCCATCGCGGCCTTGCAGACGTTGTCGATGGTGAAGGGCAGTTCGGGCAGGAGGATGATGTCCGAACCCGAGGCGATCCCGGCGTGCAGGGCGATCCAGCCGGCGTTGCGGCCCATGACCTCGACGAACATGACGCGGTGGTGGCTGGCGGCGGTGGAGTGGACCTTGTCGATCGCCTCGGTCGCGGTGGAGACGGCGGTTGCGAACCCGAAGGTGATGTCGGTGCCGCAGAGGTCGTTGTCGATGGTCTTGGGGACGCCGATGAAGTGCAGATCGACGCCATCCTTCATCGCCCGTTCCCAGAGCTGATGGGCGACGGTCATGCTGCCATCCCCGCCGATGACGACGATGGCATCGAGACGATGGCCGGCGATCGCCTGGAGGCAGGGGCCCGAGACATCGGAGAAGATGGGCGAACCGTCCGGGTTCTTGCCGGTGGCGTGGCGGGTGGGGTTGCTCTTGTTGGAGGATCCCAGGATAGTGCCACCGATGGTGAGGATGCCCGAGACATCAGCGCGGGAGAGTGGTCGGCAGCGGTTCTCGATGAGGCCGAGGAAGCCATCCTCGATGCCGATGACCTCGAGGCCGGCGATCATGGCTTCCTTGGCGACCGAGCGGATGACGGCGTTGAGGCCTGGGCAATCGCCGCCGGCGGTGAGGATGCCGATGCGTTTGATGTGTGGCATGGGGCGATCATACCGGGCGGTGACAGGGTATGTGAGTCATCTCCCGGCGATCGCGGATCGCGCGGCGAGACGCCGCGAACCTTGGCTGAAGCCGTGGCCTACAAGCGAGCAAGGCCGCTGAAAGCGGCCTGAAGAGAAGGCATGTCGATGTGGGGAACAACGGGCCGGCGGTACGACCTACTTACCAGTAGCCTGCTGCGCGGGCACGGGTGACTTGTTGTCAGTCACCGCCGGTGCGGCAGCTCGTATCTCGAACGTCAGGTTCGCCCACAGGCTCTGCCAGTCGGCATCGCTGCCCTTGGGGGCCTCGGTCATCTGGATGCAGTTGATCATCCAGATGCCCTCGCCGGTGAGGGGGATGGTGACATGGCCATCCTTGTCGGTGCGGAAGCGCTGGTGTTTCTTGGGATCGGTGCTGAGGAAGGCCATGACAGTGGCATCGGGGACCGGGCCGGCCGTGTTCGTGATGAGGAACTGGAGCGTGTCGCCGGGCTTCTTCAGGTATGGGTTCTCGGTGGGTGTGATCTCCAGCGGGTGCTTGAGGCTGGTGAGGAAGCCCTGGTCGGCGGTTGTGGGCTCCCCGATGCAGACCAGTGACTTGGAGCAGCGCGAGAAGAGCTCGCGGCCGGGCTTGTCGGAATCGCCGGAGACCTTGCGCTTCTCGATGATCGCCTCGAGGCCCTCTTCCTTGAGGTACTCCTCGAACTTGACCGCATCGAGCTCGATGCGCGAGTTCTTGCTGCGATAGCCGAGGGCCTGGACACCCTCGCGCTCGAAGCGGTGGAGGCCGGCGGGATCCTCACCATCGGTGCCGGGAATAGGGACGGCCCAGGCGGTGCCGGCAACCACGAAGGATTCGAGCTTGGTGGGATCGCGCGGGCGCGGCTCGCCGGGGAAGCCATCCCCCACCATCAGGCGGATGCCGATGTTCTCACCGAGCTTGGGATGGAATGAGAGGGGCTGGATCCAGAACTCGTGGGCGAGCGCCTGGGTGGCGAGGACAAGGATCGCGGCGAGCGGGATGAGTCGGGTGAGCATGGTTGAGTCCTGTCGGAGGAATGAGCCGCGGATTTTCGCGGATGAACGCGGATCAGGCAAGTGAGAAACGAAGCGGGGAGTTGCCTTTTTCAAAGTCAACCCCCGCACGGGGGAGATCGAAAGGCAGTTTTCACCACAGAGGGCACGGAGAGCACAGAGAAGAGAAGAAAAGAGAAGAGGGAAGATTGGACAGAATTGTCTTTCCTCGCTTCTGAACTCTGTGTTCTCTGTGCCCTCTGTGGTGAGTGTCTTGTCCTGGTTCGCTAGTTCGCGCCCGGGATCGGGTTCCGGACATACGGGAAGGCGTTGTCGAAGTAGGAGGCATCGACGAAGGCGCCATCGGTGAGGGGGAGGTTGCCGTGGGGAGCGCAGCCGCCGGGGACGCCGGCATCAGGATACAGGACACCCATCACCACGCGGAGGGACATGTCGACGACATCATCGCCGAGGCGGCGACCGTTGGGATAGCCGGCCAGATCGCCGCCGAGAACTCCCAGTCGGCTCTGCATCGCGGCGGGTGTCGGGGCGATCCCGGTGTTGAGGCGCATCATCTCGGAGCCCACGACGTTCTGCGGCTGGTTAAGGCCGGGGACGCCGGTGAGGAATACCTGGACCAGGTCGTTGCGCGGGAGGCAGGGGGGTGTCACGCCGAAGAGGATGCTGAGGAGCGCGGGGAGCGTGGGGTTGGTGACGTAGGTGAGGAACTGGCCATCGCCGCTGGGAGCGCTGGCGCTGAACTTGTTCTTGTCGCGCAGGCCGACGACGACCTCGTTGACCAGGGGCATCGAGAGACGCGAGACCTGGGTCCAGGCGCCGCTCTGCGAGGCGGGCTTGGCGAACGATGGGTTGAGGGAGAGAACGCGGGTGCGCGGCAGGCTGCAGCTTGTCCAGGCACCGACAACAGGATCCCCACCTTGGCCCAGGACGTAGGAGATGGGCAGCTCGACGATGAGCGATGTCACGTTCTTGTCGGCAAGGTCATCCTGTTCGGCGTTCTCGGGGCCGAGGGGGTTGGTGTTGACCAGGTCGAAGACCTCACCCAGGTTGACGACGAAGGGATCCTTGCGCTGGCCGACGAAGACGCGTCCGGTCTGCTTGGAGCCGGGGAGATTGATGTTGTAGATGTGGCTGCTCGCGTAACCGGGGTAGTTGGGAATCGACTTCGTGCCGATGTTGTCGGCGGGCTTGCGGAAGGTCATGGCGCCAGTCGCCGAGTTGGTGATCGAGGTGGCCAAGCCGGTGTAGCGATCGCCGCGGACGAGCTGCATCGAGTAGGTTTCGAGGACGTTGAGGGCGGCGTTATCGCCAGCGCCGGGACCGATCATGCCGGCGTTGACGAGCGGGATCGCGACATTCTGCCCTCCGATGTTGAGGGTGATGTCGCGGCTGGTGTTCTGGAAGCGGAAGGAGAGGGTGAGATCCTCGTGCGAATCGCCGTTGTTGTCGATGTGGATCTGGTAGAGGGCATCGGGATCGAGGGTGAAGTAGTTGGGACCGCCGTAGGGATCCTGGAGGGGATAGTAGTTGGCGATCAGGGTGATGAAGCCCTCGCGGCCGGGCTCGTAGGAGCGGAACATGTAGAAATCGGTGGAATCGATCTTGGGCATGGTCTTGACGAACGGGGCCTCGGAGTGGGATGAGGCGGCGGCGAGCGGTGCGAGGCTCGCGACGAGCCCGGCGAGCAGGGCGATCGCGTGGGTGTTGCGGATTCTCATGGGCTTCTTCTCCTTCGGATGTGTGCGTGTGGTTGTGAGAAACTGATCGGAGCTGGGAACTGCGGGATCAGCGGCGGCGCCGGTTGAACGCGAGCAGGATCGCCGGCGCTGCGCTGAGGGTCATGGGCGTGGGGATAGTGATGTGGAGCGTGTAGGGTGAGCCTTCCTGGAGGCCGCTTGCGGCAAACGAGCTGTCGGCGAAGTCAGCGCCGAGAAAAGCGTGTCCGCCGAAGATGCCATCGGGGCGGAAGAGTTCGATCGGATCCTCGCCGGTGAAAGCCGCGTTGGGGGTGTTGCCGGCAGCGCTGACGGCGATGTAGAAGACGCCGGCGTGCGGGATCGCGAAGATGCCGAGGAAGGAATCCAGATCGCTGGCGCTACCTGGATCGGCGGGGAAGGAATCATCGGAAGCGCCGATGACGGTGCCATCGGCATCGAAGAGCGAGAGATAGGTATCGCCGGTGGCGCCATCGATATCGAAGTAGGCGATCCCGGGGGCGGCGTTGAAGCGGTAGAAGTCGATGTCGGCGAACCCGCCGCGGCCGTGGATGCTCGCGGTGGGGAGAGCGCCGAAGATCGAGGGATCCGCGCCGGGTGTGAAGGCCGATGAGTCGATCGACTGGGCGGTGGAGATGAGGTTGTTGGTGGAAACGCCGTCGAGCTCTGTCTCGGCGATATCGGCGGCCAGCGCGGGGGTGGCGGTGATGGCCGCGGCGAGCAGTGCGGCGCGGATCGGGATGCGTGATGCGGGTGAGTGGTGTTGTGTGTGTCTCATGATCTCTCCAGGTGGGGTCAAAGGAGCGGGGGATGCGGGCGCGGTGATGGCGCCGGAACCAAGAGGCTTGCAAGCGCGGAAACAAAGCTGATTGGCGGGCACCGTGCCGGGGCAGACTCGGTGTCGGAATGTCGGACCTTCGTGCGTGCCTGGTCCGGGGTTTTTGCTTCAGTCGAAAAACTGCGAGGGGCTGCTGAGGGAGGCTACTGGGGTGGGTTGTCGAGGGGCTTGCGGACCCTGAGATCCGGGAACTGGAGCGTGCGGACCTTGGACCAGGTCATCGCGGCGGCGTGGCCATCGTTAAAGGTGTAGTTCGCAGTCGTGCCGTGACGGTTGTATCGGATCCAGCCCTGATCGGCGTGGTTGCCCTCACCCCAGCGGACGAGCGCGGATTCGCCGACCCAGGTGTCGTAGTCATCCTGGCCGATCGCCCCGAATTCATCGTTGTCCTTGGCGTTCATCGCCTCGCTGTTGCGCTCGGAGAACATGACCAGGTTCTGGTTGGTGACGTTGGCAAGCCGGGCATCGGTCGCAAATCCGGTGAGGGCGCGTTCGAGGGCGAAACGTGCGGAGCGGTGGGTGTAGACGGAGTTGAGGAGGTAGCTGACGGTGGTGAGGTGCTGGGCCTCGGCGAGCGCGAGCTCGCTGGATTCGGGGAGGCTTTCATCGGTGCTCTCGATGGCGCCGTTGAACTCTTCCAGGGTCTGAGTGGTGATGCGGGATCGCGGGGTGCGATCGGAGGGGCAGAAGCCAGCGCCACGGCCGTCGAGGTAGGGCTGGAAGAAGATGATCCAGGGTTTCTCGGCGTGGCTGTTGCCCTTACCGCCTCCCTCAACGCCGGAGATATCGGGGGGGAGGGTGTCGGTCTGGGTGCCATCGTCGAGAACCCAGCCCTCGTGGTGGTGGAACATGTTTCCGCGATGATTGTCCATGTACATGCGGGCGGCGATCCCGAGCTGGCGCTGGTTGGAGAGGCAGGCGACGGATCGGGCGGCATCCCGGGCGTGGCGGAGTGATGGCAGGAGGATGCCGATGAGGAGGGCGATGATCGCGATCACGACGAGGAGTTCGATGAGGGTGAAGGCGCGGCGATAGCGCAAGGCCCGTGGGCCGGGGATCTCGGGTTTCATATTCTCAACTCCCGCTAAATGAGGTATAAGACCTTCGGTGAGGTGGGGCGGGCGGTTTTTGGAGATTGGGGGGTTTCGTGCCCCGTCTGGCGGGGACGTGAAGAGCCCGGAGGAATCGCAACAGGGGCCAAATCCCGCACCCGATCCGACCGATAACATCCTTCCAGATGCCGGACCCCCGCCAGAGCGATCTGTATGAGCACGACCCGCTTGCGGGTGCGGCGGCGAGCGGATCGCCGGGGACTTCTCCATCGGAGCAAGTGGAGGTCGATCCTTCGCTGTACTTGCACCCGCAGACGCTGGCGCGGCTGGGAACGTTCGAGCTTCGGGCGAAGATGATCGTGGAGGGGATTTCGAGCGGGTGGCACAGATCCCCATTCCAGGGGTTCAGCGTCGAGTTCGCGCAGCACCGGCCGTACGTGCCGGGAGATGACATCCGGCGATTGGACTGGAAGGTGTACGCACGGACGGACCGGCTGCAGATCAAGCAGACGCACCAGGAGACAACCCTCGACCTGATCGTGATGGTGGATTCATCGGGGTCGATGAGCTACGGGAGCCGGTCGTTCGAGGATGCATCGGGCGAGGGGAAAAAGACCAGCTTGGATGGGCGGAGCAACTGGAGCAAGTACGACCATGCGACGGCGGTCGCGGCGGCGCTGTCGTACATCACGCTGCACCAGGGGGATCGCGCGGGCCTGATCGTGTACGCCGATGAGGTGCGGGCGAGCGTGCGGAGATCCAGCAGCCAGGGGACGTGGCGTCAGATCGTCGGAGCGCTGTCGATGCACCCCCTGGCGCTCGAGAATCGATCCCGGCCGACGGCGATCGCCAGGGCGATGGACCAGGCGCTGGCCTCGGTGTCGAACCGCTGTCTGATCGCGCTGGTGAGCGATTTCTTCATGGATCTGGGGGAGCTCGAGGATGCGGTGGCGCGTCTCAGGCATCGGCGGCACGATGTGATCGCGTTCCAGATCCTGGACCGCGCGGAATTGGAGTTTGATTTCACCGAACCGGCGCCGTTCGAGGGGCTGGAGGAGGAGGGGCGGATCAAGCTGGATCCGCGGGCGATCCGGGATTCGTACCTGGAGCTGATCAAGGAGCACATATCGCGGACGGAGAAGATCTTCCGCGGGGCGGGGTATGACTACCAGTTGCTGTCGACACACGACTGGCTGGGCCCGCCGATGGCGGCGTTCGTGGCGAGGCGGAACGCGATCTTGAAACGGAGCAAGTACGCGTGAACCCCCACGAGGTTGAAATGCTCGGAGGGACGATCGGCTCGCCAGCGGCGAATCTGGCGTTTTCGTTTCTATCGCCGGCGCTGGCAATCGCGGGTGCGGCGTGCATCGCGATCCCGATCATCATTCATCTATTGACGCGGCAGCGTCGGCGACCGATCCAGTGGGCGGCGATGAAGTTCCTGCTGGAGGCGTACAAGAAGCATCGGCGTCGGCTGACGATCGAGCAGTTGCTGCTCTTGGCGTGCAGGTGTGCGGTCGTGCTGCTGGTGGGGCTGGCGCTGGGTCGGCCGATTCTGGGGGAATTGACGGCGAGCCGGGGGCCGGTGCATCTGTTTCTGCTGGTGGACAACTCGCTGCTATCGCAGGTACGGGAGGATCGGTCATCGACGGGGGATGCAGGTGGAGCACTCGCGCTGGATCGGTTCAAGCAGGAAGCGGTCCGGCTGCTGGGTGAGCTGGATGCTTCGCGCGGGGATCGGGCGGGGGTTATCGCGCTGGCGGGCCCCGCGGAGCCCGTGGTGTTCCCGCCATCGGGAGATCTTGGCGCTGTCGGGCGAGTGCTCGCCGAGTTGCCGGGGAGCGAATCCCGGCCTGACCTGGCGGGGGCGCTGGCGCGGCTGCGGGCGGACTGGAGCGAGCGGAGTTCGGAGCCCGCAGCACAGGAAGCGCCGGCTCGGCGGGTGGTGGCGATCTTGAGCGATCTGCGCGCAGGCGGGCTGGATCTCTCGCAGCCGGCGCCATCGCTGGCGGGCGGGGCCGGGATGCCGAGGATCATCTCGCTTTCGCCCGCGGCCGAGGGGAGAGACAACATCGCAATCACGGGGATCGAGCCGCTCCGGCCCGTGCTGGTCGGTAACGCATCGGATGGCCGCGCGGGGGCAAGCAACCCGGGGGGGAACCAGGTGCGTGTGTCGCTGGCGCGGTTCGGGCCGGTGACATCCCGTGGGGGTGCGACACGGGTGCGGCTGGCGCTGGCGGATGGCAAGGGGCTTGCCACGGCGGTCGCGCAGCCCGCGGGGGGGGCCGAGGCGATCGTCCAGTGGCAGCCGGGGCAGGAGACCGCGAGCGCAACGCTGGATGTGCAGCCGCCCGAGAATGTCGATGTGCATGGGCTGGCGCTGGTGGCACGGATCGATGCCGACTGGCTGGGGGCGGACGATGTGATGGTGCGGCCGGTTGAATCGCGGAGTGCGGTGCGCGTGGCGATCGTCGAATCGCTGAAGTTACCCTCCGCGGTCAACGCGGGGATCGATCGATTCACGGCCGGAGACTGGATACGGCTGGTGCTGCAGCCAGAATCGGCGGGGGGAGCACTGCGGGCTGTCTCGCCATCGGGGCTGATACCGACGACGATCGATCCGGCATCGTTGGGGAGATCGGGGCTGGCGGGGTTTGATGCGGCGATCGTGCTCGCGGCGGATGAGCTAACGGATGATGGGTGGCGGCGGCTGAGGGAGTTCTCGACGACGGGCGGGCTGGTGGTGGTGACGCCGCCGGCGACCGCGACCGTGCATGTGTGGACGGATGCGTTCATCAAGGAGTTCGGGCTGGACTGGTCTATCTCGCGCGAGGCGGTGGTGATCGAAGGCGGCGCGGGGATCGCCGCCGAGGTGCCTGGCGGGGCTTCCAACCCGCTGCTGGGGCTGCTCGCGGCCGAACTGCCAGCGCTGGCCCGGCCGGTGGGGATCACCAAGGCGTTGACGGTCACCGCGCCGGGCGGGTCGCTCGTCCCGATCCTGAATCTCTCGACCGGTTCCCCGCTGATCGCCGCCGCTCCGGGGAACACGAGCGCTGCGGAAGCATCGGCGGCCGAGCACGGCGCGGTGGTGCTGATGACGACGGCGATCGACCTGGGGTGGACGGACCTGCCGACCAAGCCGCTGATGCTGCCCTTGGCGCAGGAGATCGTGCGGCTGGGGGTGGGGCGTTCGCAGCAATCGTTCGAGACGCTGGCGGGGCAGTCGCTGCGCGCACCCGGCGGCACCGAAGAGCTGTTGCCCGTTGATGCCCGGGCGCAGCGGCTGGGGCCGATCTCGGGCGCTCGCAGCGCGGGGGCGGCGACACGGATGGCGGGCGTCTGGCGAGCGGTGGGAAAGCGCGGATCGACGCTGTCGCTGGTGGGGATCAACCCGGACATCGGAGCTTCGGACACATCGGTGACGGATCGCGCGCAGATGACGGTGTGGCTGGGTGGGATCGCCGGGCCCGAGCGCGTGGCGATCCTGGGCTCGGATGGGGCGATGGTCGGGGATGATTCGCAGTCGGCGGGGAGCGCGGTGCACGCGGGGAGCGAGGATCGGGAGCCGATCAGCATGCCGCTCCTGGCTGCCGCGCTGGCGCTGGCGCTGCTCGAGGTGCTGCTGGCGCGGCAGTTCAGCCATGCCGCACGGCTTGAAGGCGGGGCGGCCAGCGCCGGGAGGACGGCCGCGTGAGCGATTGGTGGAACAAGCTCTTCGGAAGCCGACTGCTCTCACCGGGGCAGGAGGGCGTGCGGTTTGAGTTTGCGCTGGATGTGCCGGCGTGGGCGTGGGCGCTGATCGCGATGGCGTGCATCGGGGCTGCCTTGTGGTGCTACTGGCGGATGACAGGGTCACGGGTGTGGCGGACGGGGCTGGCGAGCCTGCGGGCGCTGACGCTGATGCTGCTGGCGCTCCTGATCGCCGGACCGCGCCTGGTCCGTCAGCCCGAGCGGATCGAGCGCGACTGGGTCGTGTTCATGGCGGACCGTTCGGAATCGATGATGGTCGCGGATGTTGGCCCGGCGGCTGGGCGCGTGACGCGTGATCGGCAGCTGCGTGATTCGCTCGCGGGCGCAGGACCGGCGCTGGCGCACCTGGCGGACAACAGGTCGGCGATGTGGATGGGGTTTGATGCGGGGGCGTTTGATCTTCCCGCGCCGATGGGCGATTCGCCTGCGTGGCCGGCGCCGACGGGGCGAAGGACGGACCTTTCGCGGCCTCTGGAGCAGGCGCTGCAGCGGATCGCCGCCCGTCCGGTGAGCGGGATCGTGGTCTTCTCCGATGGCAGGCTCGCCTCCCCCACCACTCGCGCGGTGGTGCAGCGGTTGCAGGCCGAGCAGATACCTGTGTTCGTGGTGCCCTTGGGGAGCGAGGAAGCGGTCCCGGACCTGGCGATCGATCGCGTCGATGCCCCATCACGGGCGTTTATCGATGACATCGTCCCGGTGAACGTGAAGATCACGCGGAGCGGGACCGGTGAGGGATCAACTCAGCGGCCTGGCGCTCGCGTGCGGCTGGCCGAGACGGGGACGGGCGTGGTGCTGGATGAGCGTTCGCTCGATGATCCGGGGCAGGTGGTGGTCAACCCGGATGGATCGATCGAGCTGGGCCTCTCAGCCCGGCCGACGACGGCGGGGAAGCTGTCGTGGACGGTGCGGATCGACACCGACACGCCGGACCTGACGCAGGACAACAACTCGCGGGTGGTGAATCTGGAACTCACGGACCGGCCGATCCGCGTGGTGTATTTCGATGGGTATCCGCGGTGGGAGTACCGCTACATGCGGGGCCTGCTGGTGCGGGAGCATTCGATCCGGTCTTCGACGCTGCTCCTGTCGGCGAGCCGCAGGTATCTGCAGGAGGGGAGCGAGCCCTTGGTGTCGGTGCCGACCTCGGCGGGTGACTGGGGGAGCATCGATGTGGTGGTGATCGGGGATGTGCGGGCGGAGCTGTTCTCGCACGAGCAGCTCGAGAACCTGAAGAACCACATCGCTCGCGGCGGCGCGGGGCTCTTGTGGATCGGGGGAGAGGCGGCGACCCCTGCGACGTGGCGCAGCACACCGCTGGCGGATCTTCTGCCGTTCTCGATGGGGGTCAGCGCATCGGGCGAGGAGGCGGTGAGGTCATCGGCCGAGCCGGTGAACATTCAGCCGACGCCCTCGGCCGCGAGGCTGGGGCTCCTGAAGCTGGGTGATCTGGGGCAGCCGCCGTGGCCGGGGCCCTTGTCGGATCCGAATTCGGGATGGTCGCGGCTGTGGTGGAGCCAGCGGATCGAGCCCGAGCGCATCAAGCCGACCGCCGAGGCGCTGGCGATCCTGCAGCCCAGCACCAGCGGCGGGCAGGCGTGGCCGGGCGTGCTGACGATGCGGTACGGAGCCGGGCGAACGGTGTACATCGCGACCGATGAGACCTGGCGCTGGCGATTCGGGCGGGGTGAGGCGCTGTACGAGCGATTCTGGCTTCCGATCATCCGGCTCTTGGCGCGGGAGAGCCTGGCGGCGACCGGGAAGCCGGCGCTGCTCGAGGTTGCGCCGGAGCGCGCGGTGGTGGATCAGCCGGTGCGGGTGTCGCTGCGGCTGGTGGATGAATCGCTCGCAGACCGGCTTCCGGCGAAGCTGACGGTGCGGATTTCCCCAACGACCGGAGGCGAGCCGGGAAGCGCGGCTGATGGGACGAGGTTCAGCGAGATCACGCTGCTGCCGGAGAACGCGGCGGGGGATGCGCGGGCATCGACGTTCGCAACCACGTGGACGCCGCCGGATGCGGGGGAGTATGAGCTGGTGGCGACCGATGCAGCGCTGGCGGGTCTGGCCGCGGATCACGCGCGGCCCACAGCGCGGGCGATCGTGATCACTCCGGATGATGAGCGTCGGACACCGCAGACCGATCACGCAGCGCTGGCAGCGCTCGCCGAGCAGACGGGCGGGCAGGTGATCCCGCCGGATCAGCTTTCGCTGCTGGAAGAGAAGCTCCCCAACCGCCAGGTGCGCGTGCTGGGGACGCCGCAGATCGATCCGCTCTGGGACCGGCCGGGGGTGCTGGTGGTGTTCATGGTGCTGGTGACGATCGAGTGGTTGGGACGCAAGTGGTTGAGGCTGGCGTAAACCCAAGGCAGCTGTCACCGCAGAGAAGCAACGAACGATGGATACACCATCGTTGCAATCCGGTCGATCTGATTGTTCCTTGGCTTTGACTCGGCGATCACCGTGGCAAAGGCCGGTTCTTCTCTTTTCCGCTGCGCGCAGACTGATCGCACTCAATTCCAGCTGCACCCCTTGGGCCACTCTTCGGAGTGCTGCGTTCCGGCGCGGTCGATCAGCGCCCGCAGGGATGACAGCTCATCGAAGATCAGCCGGGCACGGATCGCCGGATCCCCTTCGGCGAGCAGCTTGTAGCGGAGTTCACGGTCGTTGAGGATCGTGAACGACACCAATTCCAGGACCGCCGTCGTCGGGATCTGATCGTTGTGGATGTATTCCAGCACCGGCTTGGTCGCACGGAACTGCCGCAGCGAGGTGTGCGAGAGCAGGTCATCGAGCTTGTCGCGAGCGGGCTGGAGGGATTCCTGGTCGATGTCGGTCTCGCCGATGGGCTCGAGCATCGCCTCGCGATACAGCTTCTCGCCGCTGGCTGGAAGCTCGTACAGAATCCGCGCCCGGCACACACCCTGCACCAGGATGTTGTAGCGGCCCTCGGGGAGCGTCTCGTGCTGGACGATGTGCCCGATGCACACCGCCGGGCGGATCGCCGGCCTGCCGTGGTAGTTCTGCTTCCAGGATCCCCCGCTGAAGATCGCCATCGCGAACTGGCCCGAGCCGTCGAGGGCCGAGGCGATCATCTGTCGATAGCGGGGCTCGAAGATGTGGACCGGCACGACCTGCTGGGGCATCAGTGTCACTGAGTCGAGCGGGAAGAGGGCCATGGGCCGGCCGAAGTGGACCTGGATGGAGGATTCATCGGCCACGGTCTTATTGTACGAGATTCCGGTGGTCGGCGATACAGGATCGCACGTCAAGATGCGCTTGTGCAGCGGTCACGCGGAGCGTGAGATTGTCCATTAGGCCCCAGGCCGCAGCGGATCCGGCCTGAACAGCTTGGTATCCAGCGCCCACTGCTTCTCGGTGAAGTTGCCACCCATCTCGAGCGCTGGGATCCCATCGCCGCGGGTCGCGGCGAGCGCCATTGTCGTCTTGGCATCGAGGTTGTCGAGCTGGGCGACCAGGATTGCTTCCGGCGTTGAGGGGATCTTGGCGGCGCCGAACTCGGGCAAAGAGTGGTGCGAGATGATGATGTGCTGGAGGACCGTCAGAGTCCCCGGAGGGAGTCGCTGGCCGGTTTCGCGGATCATCGCCTGCACCTTGTCGTGGAGCATGATCGCGCCCTCGACGATGTGACCGATGAGCTCTCCGCGATCCGAGTAAGAGAAGGTGCGGTCGTACACCAGCTCGCGCGTCTTGCCCAGGTCGTGCAGGAAGAGGCCCACGAGCACGATGTCGCGGTTGATGTTCTTGTAGAAGGGGCAGACCGCGCTGGCGAGGTTGCACAGCGTCAGCGTGTGCTCGAGGAGCCCGCCCAGGTACGCGTGGTGCATGCTCTTGGCGGCAGGGCACTGCTTGAACGCCAACATCAGGTTGGCATCGGCCATGTACGTCTGCACCAGCGCCTTCATCGCCGGGTGCTCGACGGTGGCAAGCAGCGAAGATAATTCAGTCCACATCTCCTCGACCGGCCGCTTCGAACAGGGCAGCAGATCCCGGATCTCATCGGACGAGGGGTCGGCGCTGTCGATCGAGTGGATGATGAGCTGGATCTCACCCTGGTAGGGCTGGGTTTCACCCTCCAGGTACACAAAGCCATCGGTGGGCAGGCGGCGGAACGTGATCTCATCCACCGACCACATGCGGGCGGGCATCTCGCCGGTCTTGTCACCGATGATGCAGCGGAGGTAGGGCTTGTCCTGGCGGGTCTTGCCCATCTGGGCGTTGGAGATCGCGAAAATCCCCCGGATCCGCTCCGATGGCCCGTGATCGCGCAGAAAGCGGCGAGCCGTCTTTACCGTGACCACTTCGGGTGGTGCGCTGTCGGCGGTGGTTGGACCTAGAGCATCGGATCGAACGGTCGTGGGCTCGGGCATGGGGGATGATAGGTGCGGTGCGTTGGCGAACCGCCCGGCCCGGGTAACCAGCGGCTCCCCAAACCGAATACACTGTGCAGCCCCGTGGAGGATCCCGGTTGGCCGAATCCAAGAAAGACACCACCCCCACCCCCAGCACGACCGCCAAGTCCCCTTCGACCCAGCCCATCGATTGGCGGAACGTGCATCTCTGGCAGATCCAGCCCATCCGGGATGGGCTGGTGGTCGCCGGCATCATCGGGCTGATCTACCTGGGCAAGGTGCTGAGCATCGTCACCATCCCGATGCTCCTGGCGCTCCTGCTCGCCTACCTGTTCGAGCCCCTGATCCGCCGCGTCACGGTGACCAAGCACGTCAGCCGACAGGGCGCTGCCCTGGGCATCATCGTGATCGCCAGCGCGGTCGTCTTCGTCCCCCTCACCATCGGCGCAGTTGTGGGTGTGGTCCAGGGCGCTTCGGTCGCGGGGAACATCGCCGAGGATGCCGCCGACCTCCTCAAGGCCGTCGATACGCACACTTCCGAGGCTGAGCGCCAGGCCGCGTACAAGCGCCTCGATGGCGGTTTCTGGAGATGGTCCACCGACAGCATCACCAAGCTCCGCCGCGAGGTCAACGACTATCGCAGGCATCGCGGCCTGCCGCCTCTGAAACGCAAGTCCGCCGCCGATGCAGCAACCGCAGGGGAATCGGAGCCCACACCCGCCGGTGAAGAATCCGCTGCGCCGGCAACACCGCCTGCCGACCTTCCGCAGCCCGACGATCCGAAGGATGCCGCGCAGCCTACCGATACAGGCAGCCCCGACACAGCGAGCGCGGACTCCTCCCAGCCAGCCGCCGAATCCGACCCGGCCAGCGCGGCAGCACCGACCATCCAGCACGCCCCCGTCGAGCTGCCCGCGTGGAAGGAGCAGCTCTACAACGCGATCTCCGGCTCGCTTGAATGGATCCAGCTCAACTCGCGCCAATTGGCCCAGAACCTGGGCAAGCAGGTCATCGGCGGCGGTGCTTCGCTCATCGGCTCGGCCTTGGGCATCCTGCAGTCGATCGGCTTCCTTCTCTTCAGCGCTTTCCTCACCGCCTTCTTCTTTTTTTTCTTCTCCACCAGTTGGGGTCGCGTCCTTGAATTCTGGGAGAGTCTCATCCCCGAGCGACGCAAGAACCGCGTCATCGACCTGCTCCAGAAGATGGATCGCGTGATCGCCGGCTTCATCCGCGGCCGGCTCACCATCTGCCTCATGCTCAGCGTCTACATGACGATCGCCTACCTCCTCATCGGCGTCCCCTCGGCGCTGCTGCTCGGACCGATCGTCGGGCTCATGTTCATCGTCCCCTTCGCACACGTCCTGGGTGTCCCGATCGCGATGATCCTGATGTCCCTCCAGCCCAGCGCCATCGAGTGGCAGAACGCGTGGTGGTGGATCGTCTTCGCACCCATCGGCGTCTACATGGGGGCCCAGATCCTCGACGACTACATTCTCTCGCCCATGATCCAGGGCAAGAACACCAACATGGACACACCCACCATCCTTTTCGCATCGCTCGCGGGTGGCGCCTTGGCCGGCGTCTACGGCCTCCTGATCGCGATCCCCGCCGCCGCCTGCATCAAGATCCTCTTCGTAGAGGTATTCATGCCAAGATTCCGCGAATGGGCGCGCGGCAAGAAGCCGGATTTCCTGCCGATCGAGAACTGATGCCTTGCCGGGGATCCGGGGGCGATCATCGCATCGCGGATCAGGCCGATGCCGGATGCCAGACCGTCTTCATTTCAACCATCGGTTCGATCCACCACGGGCTCTGGCAGGCCGCCGCATCGAACCAATCGATGTTTTCGCGTACGGTCACCCGCTTGATGTTCTCGGCCGATCCTTCACGCAGCGCTGTGGCGTGCTCGGCAGAGACTCCCGCGGCGTGGATCCCATCGATGTCGCGATGGCCGGCGATGAACGGGACAAGCTCACCCCGAACCCCGGTCAAGATGTTGACGACGCCCGCCGGGACATCACCGGTTGCGCACGCCTCGGCGAGCACCGCCGCGGGGAGCGGGTTGGCCTCGCTCGCGACCACGACCGCGGTGTTCCCAGCGCAGATCGCCGGCGCCAACAGCGACACCAGCCCCAGGAGCGGGGGGGCATCGGGCGCGATCACGGCGATCACTCCGGTCGGCTCGGGCGTCGTGAAGTTGTAGTGCGGGCTGGCGACCGGGTTGTTGCACCCCAGCACCTGCGTGTACTTGTCCGCCCATCCGGCGTACGAGATCAGCCGATCGATACTCGACGCGACCTCGCGATCTCCGTTGACCGCTGCGCGAGCGGGCTTCTTGCCGCTTGACTTCTTGGCACTCTTGGCAGCGCTGCCGCTCGCCACATCATCAATCAGCTCCGCAAACTCGCGCCGCTTGCCCTCGAGCATCTCGGCGATCCTGTAGAGGATCTGCCCGCGGAGATACGAGGCGGCATCCTGCCAGCCCGGCTGGGCCTTGCGGGCGGCTTCGACGGCCTCTCTCAGATCCTTTCGCGATGCCCGGCAGATGTGGGCGAGCACGGTTCCATCGCGGCCGGCGATCGCGATCGATCGCCCCGACTCGCTGCGGGGGAACTTGCCATCGATATACAGCTTGAAGGTCTTGAGCACATCCAGCCGCTGGCTCATGGCTTCCTCTCACGATTTCCTGGAAGATCCCATCCCGATCCACACAGCCCCCGCCAGACACAACAGGCAACCGGACCCGTACCCGATCCGCCACATCCAATGCACCCCCGGCTCGAAGCTCGTCAGCAGGCCGAACCCCAGCAGGATCGCGAGGATCACAAGCACAAGCGAGCCGACGATCCGCATCGCAGCCTCCGGGGGTGATTCGATCGCCCATCCGCAGGAACCGTAGGGTCACCGGGCCCGTCGTGACTTAGCGGCCTGCCGTGGGCCTCGATCGCTCCAGCCACTCCAGCACGACCGCCGCGCATCGATCCGGCGGGAACACCGGGTACCACACGCGCGGGATTGCGAGTCGCCCGCGAGCATCGGGCTCGACATACCACACCATGCGGTGAATCAGCATCGTCGGCCCACCGCTCTCGACGGGGAACGCGAACGTCGGCAGCCGTAGTTCCTTCACCAGCTCAAGCCCGCTGTCGCTCAGGAACTCAAACGGGATGTGGGTCCGCGCTTTGAACTCGCGCTGATGCCCGATCGTGTTGGTGCTCAACCCCCACACCCTCACCCCGTGCTCCAAGAACCGCTCGTGCAGATCCCGGAACCCGCAGCTCTGCGGTGTGCATCCGCGAGCGCCGGGGATCGAATCCCATTCCTCGCCGGAGAACCCCAGCGAGGGCGGCTGTCCGGGCACACCCGTTCGCGGATAGAAGAACACGATCACCCGCTTCCCCAGCCGATCCGGATCATCGAGCCGCACGCGATCCCCAGCCGTCGATTCCAGCGCTATGCCTGGCAGCACCATCCCCAAGAGATGCCGCGCTGCGCCATCATCGATCGGCACGGGCAGATCCGCGGGAAGTTCCATTGGATTGTGTGTCATGCTTCGTGTTCGCCGCGAGCTACCTGCGGTTGTCCCACGCCCACCGCATCGACTGGTCAAAGACCGTCGGCGGAGCTGCCAAAAGCATGCGCCTGGCCAATTGATCCATCGCCACCCGCTCCAGCCGCGTCCGGATCTCCACCCGCACCCGCTCCACTGCATCCGCTGGTGCCGGAGTTCCGGAGATCGTGCTCTCACCCAGCAGGATCGCGTACCCGTTGTCAAGGGCGATGATCGCGCTGAGCTTGTTGGGTTCGAGCGTGGTGAGCACGCCGCGCACACCGCTCGCGTAGGAGACATCCGACGGGCTGATGGGTTCGAGCAGGCCTCCGCGATCCTTTGATGGATCGATCGACGATCTGAACGCCTCGGCCGCGAACGCCGCCGCCCGTGTCTCCTCGGGCAGCGCTGAGATCCGGCTGTGGATCCTCCCGGCATCCTGCTGCGCTGCGGTGACGATGATCCGCGCGACATACCGGGGCCCGTACCGCACCGCCATTCCCTCCGAGACCTGCTCAGCGCTGGGCTCGCATTCATCGTGGACCAGCCGGCGCAGGATCGCGTTGCGCTCCAGGAGCGCTTTGTACCGCACCGGGCCCAGGCCGCGAGCCTTCTTCATCTGGGTCATCAGCTCGGCGGTTTGCGCTGGCGATGTCCCCGTCCGCGTCACCGCCGCCGTCAGGAGCGCCTCTTCGGCCTGGATGTCTCCCGCGCTGATCGATTGCCCGCGCAGGTCCAGCTCCCGCTGCGCCAAGGCATCAATCACCAGCTCCTCCAGCACCGCTGCGCCGGCCGCCTCGCCGAGCCGGGGCGAAACCTCCGTCCACGAGATCGGCTGCCCCAGCAGCATCACCGGCGGCCGGCCGGATTCCGGCCTGGACTGGGTGTCCTTCTGGTTGGCGATCTCCTCGGCCTTCTCAACCCCGGACATGACCTCCCCATCGGCTTGGCCCGAAGTCCGCTCGCCATCCGAAGCACATCCCGCCAGGGTGCCGGCCGTCACGGCACAACCCGCCAAAGCGCAGGCAAAAGCTCCGAGAACTCCCCTGGATCCCCCGAATCGGCGGCTCGTGGCGGGGAGGTATCGCTCGGAATGTGCTGCATGATTCGTCATCGTTCGGTACGATAGACCGGCAAGCCGCCGCCGCGGCAACCGTGGGGATGCAGGTGGGTCGCCGGCCGCAAGCCGCAGTGATCCACGAGGAGCCCACAGCTCTTCGCACGAACCCCGCACGAGCCCGCACGAGCCCGCACGAGCCCGCACAAGCCCGCCTCGCACGCGGGAACAAGCCCAGAGCGGCCCCTCTCGGACCATACCGGGAACGCACCATGAGTGACCAGTACACCCCCGATTCCAAGGATGAGTCCGGAGAGCACCCGGCCGCCGTCGGCGATGTCGCGCCGGACCTGACGCCACAGGGCCGCTCCACCGCCGTTCCCGACCGCAAGGTCCGGGTTCTGTGCCCCTACTGCGGCCGCGGCACCACCCTTGGCGCCCGCTGCGAGCAGTGCAAGGGCCTCCTGGATCCCCTCTCGCGACAGGCGACCCAGAACTCCATGGGCCCCTGGTTCATCCACGATCCGCAGAACCCATTCCGACCCGGCTGCTCCTACGAGGTCATCCAGGAACAGGTCCGCCGCGGGCGAATCGTCCACGACACCGTCCTCCGCGGACCCACCACGCGCCAGTACTGGATGATCGCCGGCCGTGCTCCATCGATCGCCAACCTCCTGGGCAAGTGCCACAACTGCCAGCACACCGTCGATCCCGCCGCCGTCAGCTGCCCCTCCTGCGGCGCCGATTTCTCCGCCGAACTGGATCGCCAGTTCATGGGCCTGGGCCCCGTCCACCTCCTCCCCGGCCAGTCGCCCCCCGAAGAGGTCGCCAAGGCCGCCCGCGCATCAGCGCCCACCTCCGCTGCCCCCCACGTCCCCCACGTCCCCCACGCCCCCCACGCGCAAGCCGGCGCTCATCACGACCAGACCCAGGCGCACGCGACATCCTCCGCCAAGGCCGCCGCGCGCAACGGCGGGCCGCCGGCTCGCGATACCGGCGAGTACCGAGCTCTGTTGAGCCGCATGGAGCGACTCGATCGCGAGCTGAGCACCACCCGCGCGATGCTCATCGTGGCGGGGATCACCGTCCTCCTCCTCATCGGTGCTGTCGTGTGGACCTCGGGGGTCTTCGGCGGCGGCTCATCACCCCAGGATGCATGGCCAACGCCGACTGATGCTTCCGGCACGAACTCGCCCGCAGCGCCCGCCGGCTCGGGCCCGGCGAGCAACTCTGCAACGGCACCCAATCGTGATACCTCACCCGAGGATGAGCCCCAGCCGACATCCATGCCCCCGGACCCAGCGCGGGAAGACCAGCCTGCGTCGGAACCTGATCCCGCCGCTGCCCCCGTTGAACCGCAGCCGCAGGAATCACCCAAGAGCATCGCCAGCGCTCCAGAGGATGCACGGGCAAAGCAGCTCGCCGCTGAGTGGGCCCTCCTTCGCGGCCTGCCGTGAGCGCGATCTACGCTTTGCCGGATCCCCCACCCCACCCCACCGGAGCACCTCCATGCCCATGACTGCTCGCCAGCAGCAACTGGCCGCGTTGATCGCTGCCCGCGCTTCGGCTCTTCTCGAAGACCTGCGCCTGCATGTCAACACACCCACCGGCGCCAACAACGCGGAGGGGTTGAATCGCACCCGGGAGCTTCTGTGCGGAAGGCTCGAAAAACTCGGCGCGAAAGTGGAGTTGGTCCCGGCCGCGCCTCGCCCGCAATGGCTCTACGGCGGGGATCCCTCCGGCGCAAGCGGCAGCGCGCCGCCGACGGCAATCTGCAGGCGGCTCCCCGCACGCGGATCGGCCGGGAGCGCCCCGCGCATCCTCCTCTCCGGGCACCTCGACACCGTCCACGATACGGCAAGCCCCTTCCGGGATCTCACGCTCGCCTCCGATCGCCGCACCGCGACCGGGCCCGGCTGCGTGGATATGAAAGGCGGCCTGGTGATCGCGGTTGCCGCCCTCGAGGCCCTTGAAGAATGCGGCATCCCGATCGCGTGGTCGTTCATCCTCAACAGCGATGAGGAAACCGGGTCGTACTGGTCCGAGCCCGCCCTCCGGCTCGCCGCCCGGGAGCACGATCTGGCCTTGGTGCTTGAGCCCGCGCTTCCCGATGGCTCGCTGGTCATCGAGCGACCCGGCAGCGGTCAATTCATGATCGAAACGCGCGGCAAGCCGGCCCACGTCGGCCGCGATTTCGCAGGCGGCATCTCCGCCGTCACCGCGCTTGCCAAGGTTCTCATCAAGCTCGCCGAACTCCCCGACCCGGCTCGCGGCAAGATCCTGAGCGTCGGTCCTCTTCAGGGCGGCACGGCGACCAACGTCGTCCCCGACCTCGCCCGCGCCTGGGGGAACGTCCGTTACAAGGATGCCTCGCTCGCCGCCGAGCTCGAAAGGCAGGTGCTCGCCTGCCAGACCACCGGCGATGCGCTGCCCACGGTGAAGTTCTTCACCAGCTTCAATCGCCCCGCCAAGCCCGCGAACGATGCCGTGATGAAGCTCGCCGAGACCGCCCGTGCGGTCGCCGAGGAACTGGGTCAAAAACTCCCCTTCGGAAAAACCGGCGGCGTCTGCGATGGCAACATCCTTCAGGATGAGGGGCTGCCCACCATCGACACGCTGGGCGTCCGGGGCGGGGGGCTGCACACACCGCAGGAGTGGATCGAGATTCCGAGCCTGGTCGAGCGATGCCAACTGCTGGCGATTCTGATGGCGCGCCTCAGCGGGCAATAAGCGGTATCCTCACCAGCGGGCGTGCCGGTCGCCAGGAACGATCGCGAAACCGCGGGCTCGCGGTTCCCAACAAGCCGCACACCCCTCCCCAGGAGACCGAAGCCCATGCTCTCGCGCAGCGCACTCTCCGGTCGTTTGTCGCCGTCATTGTCGCCTCGTCGTCCGCGTGCATCACGCTTGCCGCGCCACCATCCAGCGCGGAGCTGCAATCGAAGGTCGATGCGATCGCGGCCGACTATCTGATCAAGCCCGGCGCGGTCGGCCTCTCGATCGGGGTGGCGAGCAAGGGCCAGGTTGTCATCGCCAAGGGGTACGGCCTGGCCGATGCCGAGTTCGATGTGCCCGCCGACAAGAACACCATGTTCCGCATCGGCTCGATCACCAAGCAGTTCACCGCGGCGGCGATCATGCGGCTGGTCGAGCAGGGGAAGCTCTCCCTGGATGACGACCTGAGCCAGTTCATTCCCGATTTCCCGCTGCAGGGCAATTCGGTCACCGTCCGACAGTTGCTCAACCACACCTCGGGCATCCCCAGCTACGCCGATCTGGGAAAGCCGTGGGCGAATGTGCAGCCCCTCGAGCTCTCGCACACCGAGATGCTCGCGCTGGTCAAGGACAAGCCCTTCATCATCAAGCCCGACGTGAAATGGGCGTACAACAACACCGCCTACTACATGCTTGGCATGATCATAGAGAAAGTCACCGCCGTCAGTTACGCGCAGCACATGCAGGATGAGTACTTCACGCCGCTTTCGCTGGGCCGCACGCACTACGACTCCAGCAGCGATCTGATGAAGAATCGCGCGCAGGGCTACTCGATGCGCAACGGCAAGATCGTCAACGATGCCCCGCTGGGCATGAGCCAGCCCTACTCCGCCGGATCGCTCATCTCGACCGGCGAGGATCTGGTGAAGTGGTCGATGCTCCTGACGACCGGCAAGGTCGTCAAGCCCGAGTCGTTCACATTGATGACGACCCCGGCGATCCTTCCCGACGGCGAGAACACGCAGTACGGCTTCGGACTCGGCGTCAAGGAGTGGGAAGATCGCCCCTGCATCAGCCACGGCGGCGGCATCCACGGCTTCAATTCCATGCTCATGTACCTGCCCAAGGAGGATGTTCACATCGCCGTGATCTCCAACGGGGAGCCGCTCTCCTCGGGCAAGGTTGCCAACGCGATCGCGAGCGCTGCCTTGGGGATCGAGAAGCCGGCGATCCGCAACGAATCGATCTCGCCCGAAGTCACGAAGCGGATCACCGGCAAGTACCGGCTCGATCAGATCGGGCTGGACTGCAAGATCTGGGAAGAGGGCGGCAAGGCCATGCTCCAGGCCTCTGGCGAAGGCCAGGGCGCGTTCGCGATCCAGTGGCAGGGAGCCGATGTCAACGGCGGCAACGAATTCCGGGCTTCGTTTGATGCCGATGTGAAGCTCGTTTTCACGGACGATGGGCAGGGGTTTACGCTGTTCCAGGGAGGGGGGAGGGTGGCGGCCAAGCGCATCGCCGAGTGACTGATCGCGAGATTCACGCACATCGGGTCCAAGCGCACCTGACGCACGAGCCGCTCCAGTCGAGCCATCGACATGGAATCGTGGTCCACCTTGCCGAACGCTTCACAAACGACGTGGCCCGGGGCAGTATGATCTCGTCGCTCACGCAGGTGTCCACCGAATCGCGAAAAAAAACGCCCGGCGAACTGCCGGGCGTGTGATCGATTCGATTCCACCCGCATCGCTCACTCAAACAGCTTGACGCTCTTCACCGAATCGGCGAGCTTGCTCAGCGTCGGATCCTTCATCAGGCGCTCGAGCTGCTCCTTGAACTTGGCGGTCAGCGAGCTGAGCTGATCCTTGTTCGCATCCTTCAGTGCGCCCTTCTCACCCTCGGGCAGCGCGCCCAGGATCGCCGAGTTCGAACTGATCTTCCCCGTGGCATCGCTCAACGCGCTCGTGGCCGTCGGGATGTCCAGCGCGGTCTTGACCTTTTCCATCGCGGAGTTGGCATCCCCAAGCCCCGCCAGGTAGTCGTTCATCGCCTTCTTGGCCTGGTCGGTGATCGCCGCCGCCGTCTCCTTCACCTTCTCCTCGACCTTGGCGGCCGTGTCCTTCACAGCCTCCTTGGTCTTGTCCGTCGCATCCTTCACGGCATCAGTGGCCGAATCGGTCAATGACTTGGTCTCGGGCGCCTTGGCGGCCGGCGCTGCGGACTTCTCCTCGCAACCCCCCACCACGAGCCCGCCCACAAGGCCAACCGCAAGCCCACCCGCCAGCAAGACTGCCCGTACGGATTTCGCTTTCATTCGTGTGCTCCTTTGTTGCATGGCCCCATCGATGCGCAAGCGTATGGCATCTCCCACACCCGGGACTTCCGGTTGGGCGCGGAAGGCCCTTCGGCGGTACGCTGTCGGCATGGGCGCCCCTCCCCGAGAATTCTCCAACGTCATCGTCTTCAACCACCCCCTCATCCAGCACAAGCTCACCTACCTCCGGGATCGCGCCACCAGCCACCGGCCCTTCCGCGCCCTGCTCTACCAGATCGCCGGCCTCATGGTCTACGAGGCCACCCGCTCGCTCCCCATCACACCCGTCGAGGTCGATACACCCATGGAGCGCATCATCGGCCATCGCCTGGGCGCCAAGGTCACCGTGGTCCCCGTCCTTCGCGCCGGGCTGGGCATGGCCGAGGGCGTCATGGAGATGATGCCCGAGGCCCGCGTCGGCCACCTGGGCCTGGCGCGCGATGAGCGCACACTCCAGCCCATCGTCTATCTCCAGCGCCTCCCGCGCGACATCGATGCGGGCCCAGTGCTGCTGGTCGATCCCATGCTCGCCACCGGCGGCTCGGCGGTCCAGGCGATCCGATTGCTGCGTGAGGCCGGTGCCAAGGATCTCCGCATGCTCTGCCTGGTCGCCGCACCCGAGGGCATCGAGCGCATCACCCGCGAAAACCCCGACATGACCATCTACGCCGCCGCCGTCGATCGCCAGCTCAACGAACGCGGCTACATCGTCCCGGGTCTGGGCGATGCCGGGGATCGGCTCTACGGCACCGAGTAATCGAGCGATCAATCCGTGCATCCCCGCGTGGGGATCGCGGGGGTCGTACACTTGCAGCAATGCCCACGAACGACTCGCGAAAAGATCACGCCCGCGCCAAATCCGCCGAAGTCAAAGGCGCTGCGCTTCCCCCGCAGGTGCTCGAAACCGTTGAGCCCATTGGAAAGCGCGTCTTGATCCGCAAGGATGAGGACAAGAAGCAGACCAAGAGCGGCATCCACCTCCCCGACAAGGTCGAGATCCCCACCCTCACCGGCCGCATCGTCGCGATCGCCGCACAGGTCGAGCGCGATGTCGATTACCCCCTGGGCAAGTACGATCGCGTCCTCTTCAACCCCAAGCACGCGATCCCCGTCGATTTCGAGGGAGATAACCGCCTCTACGTCGTGCCCGTCGAGGATGTGGTCGCCGTCATCTACCGCGAAAAGGCCGCCGGCAACGCCTGATCGCCCGCCAGCCGTGGTGTGGCGGGTGGGGGGGGAGGGATTCAGAACCGCGTGTTCGAAGTGTTCCGCCAACCCGTGAGCCAACTGCCCGCGGTGCTGGAGATTCCCACTCTCTGCGCGCCATCCAGCCCCGCGCGCGCTGTCGAGCTTGAAATCCGCCCGCCGGGCAGCAAGAGCCTCACCAACCGCGCCCTCCTGCTCGCCGCACTTGCCTCCGGCGCTTCTCGGCTCCGCCGTCCCCTCCTCGATGCCGATGATGCCCATCGCATGCTCGCCGCCCTCACGCAGCTCGGCGCCCGCTTCGAGAAATCCGCCGATGAAGACCTCATAGTCCACGGCGTCTCCGGCCGCTGGCGGTTCGCCGGGGACCAGACCACCCTCAACCTCAACAACGCCGGCACGGCGACCCGCTTCCTCGCCGCCGCCTCACTGCTCGCCCCCGCCCCCGTCATCATCGATGGCAACGGACGCATGCGCCAGCGACCCATCGGTGAACTCGGCGCTGCCCTCGAACGCATGGGCGCCAAGGTCGAGTACCTCAACGCCACCGGCTATCCCCCGATGCGCATCTCTCCACCGTCGGACCTCCGCACACTCAAGACCAGCCTCTCATTCCCTACCACGCAGTCCTCACAGTTCATCTCAGCCCTCATCCTCATCAGCCCCTGGCTCCCCAGCGGCATGACCATCCGCCTCACCGGCGAGATCACCAGCGAGTCCTACATCGCCATGACGATGGGGCTCCTCCAGCGCCTCGGCGCGGCCGTCCGAAACTCCGCCGACATGCGCATCGTCCGCATCAACGGCACATCCGATGATGAATCGCACACCGGCCCCGCCGCCGGGCTCGCCGCCTTTGATCTTCCGATCGAGCCCGATGCCAGCAGCGCTACTTACTTCTGGGGCGCTGCGGCGATCCTCCCGAACTCGCGCACCCGCGTCCTCGGGCTCGGGGATGATTCGCTCCAGGGTGATTCGGACTTCCCCGACCTGCTCGCCGCGATGGGCGCCACCGTCACCAAGGCCTCGGGTTCTGATCCCTGGATCCAGGTCCGCAGCGGAAGCGCCAAACCTACTCCCATCATTGCTGATCTTGCCGACATGCCCGACACCGCGATGACGCTCGCCTCCGTCGCGTGCTTCGCCGAAGGAACTTCGGTCTTCAAGGGCCTGCGAACGCTCCGCGTCAAGGAAACCGACCGGATCGCCGCGATGCAGACCGAACTGGCCAAGATCGGCATCACCATCACGACACCCATCTCCGGGGATGATGGCGCCCTCTCCCTCACCCCGCCCCCCGGCGGCGTTGATTGTTCGCCATCGTGCCCTCGCGTCGAGTTCGACACCTACGACGATCACCGCATGGCGATGTCGCTTGCCCTCATCGGACTCCGCCGGCCCAACACGTTCATCCGTGAACCCGGTTGCGTCGCCAAGACCTACGCGACTTTCTGGCGCGACTTTGCACGGTTGTGGGGTGGATAGGAACCTGAAATCTCACCGCAACACGCGGTGACGGTTGTGCTTCATGCACTCGATCGGGAATCACGTCGAGCACGGCACCGCCGTGAGCCGGACATCCTCCGCCCGCATCCCCGCCATCGGGTGATGCTTGCAGAGCGCCTCACCCAGCGCTTCGGGTTCCGAGAGCACGAACGAGACGGGCATCTCGGCTCGCCAGGCCATGAACCTCATCGCACGCGGCAGGCATTCCTCGGTGGTCGCCACTACCAGTTCATCGCCCGAGAACTCGATCGGGAGCACGCGGAACTGCCACGCCTGGCGGCGATTGACGGCGGCGATCGCCTCCTCGCCGACGGGCAACTGCCGCGGATCGACGATGCACGCCAGCTGCGCATACTGCTTGGCCCACGCGCGCTCCACCGCCGATGGACTGACGCCGAACATCTCCTCGGCGAGCACGCCGAAGGGCTTGTGATCCTGCCGCTGGGCCTCCAGCACCGAATCCCGCTGGGCCTTGGTCAGGACGCTCATCTTGACCAGCAGGTCCCCCAGCCGCATCGCCCCGTGGCGCAGAGAGCGCGGCTCGGGATTGCCACCGCTCGCAGCCGCAACCTTCGACTTCGCTGCCTTGCGTGAACCAGCCATGCAACTTCCCCTCATCCGGCGATCCGCCCGGACCCAACGAGGTCCGAAAAAGCAGGGCGAACGGCCTGGCGACTGATCGATCGGCGGAGGCGAAGCGCCACTGATGAAGGCATGAAGTATCGCGACGTAAGTGCTCGCCAACGCAGCGCTTGCGTGGATAATCGCGAGGGACTCAAAGTTCGGGGTCGCAACGTCCCATAGGCAGTTACCGCGCCTGCGAAAGCCGGTTCGCGGTTGCACAAGGCGCGATCCAATTACAGGGCGGGGCGTGCGTGGGGGCCGGTAGGGAGGCCGACGCGAAGGATTATTCGGCCGGCTCGATCGTGACGGTGACACCCTTGCTCTGGAACTGCTCCTGGTAGAGCTCCGCGCGTTCCTTGTGCGTCACCAGGATGAGAGAGAGCCCGTTGAAGTGAGCTTCCCTCATCACCGTGACCGCAAACGTCACATTCAGCGGAGTCAACTCGATGAGCGTCTCGACGATGTGCTCGGGTGTGTTGATGTCGTCGTTATGGAGCAGCACGCGGAACGGTGGCAGCTGCGCGGGTGGATTGCGGACGGGGGAAGGTCGCGGCCGCTCGGCGATCGCGGTGGCTGTGGAACCGCCATCCTCCGGGGCCGGTTGCGGCGCGGGAGGGGGCGGCGGCGCAGCGTCTTCTGAAACCGGGAGGGAGGGGAGTGAACCCCTATCCGCCGATCGCCGCGCAGCACCATCGAGCCGGGAGATGTACGATCCGCTCAGCATGCGTGTGTCCGGTGAAATGGTAGGACCGTCGAGGCGATTGCGAACGTTCGCCGGGATTCTGGCGAGTCTGGCCGCGCTGGTCGTGTGCGCGAGCGCCGACTCGGGGATGGATTCGCGTTGGGAGGTCGGCCAACCGGAGCCCGCGCCGGCGACCCCACCGACGACACCCCCCACTACACCCCCCACTACACCGCCAACCACACCACCCGAGCCTCAACCGCAGCCCGCTCCAGAACCTCAACCAGAGCCCAAGCCGGAACCAAAGCCAGAACCAAAGCCAGAACCCAAGCCAGATCCGAGTCCACCCGCGCCGCAGCCACCGCCAGAGCCGGCACCCGGCCCGGCTCCCGCCCCTCCGCCAGAACCGAAGCCCGAACCAAAGCCCGAGCCCAAACCTGATCCCGGCCCCGCGCCTTCAACACCGCCAGCGCCACCTCAACCACAACCTCAGCCCTCCCCTCCACCTGCTCCTGAACCCAAGCCGGAACCCAAGCCGGAACCTAAACCAGAGCCAAAGCCCGAAACTCCGCCCGGCACTCCCCCACCATCGCCCCCATCCACTCCGCCAGCGGAACCACAACCAAAGCCGGAACCGAATCCGGAGGCACCACCGCAGCCTCAGCCACAACCAGAGACCCCACCGCAACCTGCGACTCCGCCAACGACTCCACCAGTCACTCCGCCTTCGCCTGAACCAAAGCCAGAACCCAAGCCCGAACCGCAACCTCCCCCCACGACTCCCCCCACGACTCCCCCGCAACCCGCGCCGGGGACCGAACCCAAACCTGAACCCGCGCCCGAACCCAAACCAGCGCAGCCTGAACCACCACCGAGTCCGCCGCCCGCACAACCCCAACCCCAACCCCAACCTCAACCTCAACCTCAACCCGAACCTCAGCCGCAGGTGCCACCACCCGCGCAGCCAGAGCCTCAGCCCACACCGGTCACCCCGCCAGCGCCGATTCCTCAACCGCAACCCGCTCCGACTCCTCCCGCTCCCGCGCCGCAGCAGCCACCAACCGCACCCTCGCAGGAACGCGCGTATGCGGGCCTTGCGATCCGCGACACCGCCGAAGGCCCCGTGATCGCCGCCGTCTCACCCGGCCCTCTGGGCGGTGATGGATTCCGCTCTCCCACGCTCTGGCGCGGCGACCTTGTCGTGAGCATCAACGGCCAGCCCACCTCCGCGAGCGGATGGCAGCAACTGCTCGCCGCACTTCCTCCCGGCGCACAGATCACCGTCGCATACAAACGCTCCAAGACCGCCGATCCTGAATCGGCCGTGCCGCGCGGAGATCCGGCGGGGGAATTGGCGAGCACCACCTTCGCGCTAGAGCCGCGCGCCCGGTGGATCGGCACGCTGGGCAGCTCGCACCGCGAGGGGCTTGCCATTCCTGACCCTGCCGAAGGTGAGTTTGAGCGGGCGATCCTGACTCGCGCCGACCAGTTGCAGGCAACCAGCGCTGAGGGCGGGCTTGGGATGCTCCTGCCTGCGCTCGTGAAGCTCCAGCAGGAGACGCCCGATGCCAACGAGCTGCCTGCGATTGTGAACTCGTTCCGCAGGCCGCTGAGCCTGGATGCGAGCGAGAAACCGCTCGCCGCCGCCGCGCGGCAGGTGCTGACCGCCGATCCTGCGCAGGCGATCGGATTGATCAACCTGGCCCTGGACAACCCGATGCTGCCGGATGCGGTGATGCGGCTGCCGGCGTGGTTCAGCCCGCTCGCGGGCCTCAGCGGCTACGCGGCAGCGCTCGCCGATGAGCAATCGCTGGTCCGTCATCACCGGGATGACGCCTCGATCGGCACCGGCGATCGAGCCCAGGCGAACCTGGGCGCGATCCGGCGCGGAGCCCAGATCCAGCCGATCCTGTCCCACCTGTGCGATCTGCTTCTGGTCTCGCACAAATCGCTCAACGACATCGGGGCAGCGCACGCCCAGGATGCCCCGCGAGCCGATCTGCCGCCGGAGATCCGCGCGGCCGTCGGCGGAGATGTGCTCTATTTCGAACCCGGCGCGGGCGGTGAGGGTCCGCTGGTCATCGGCGGCGCGGGGCCCAACACCTACGACACCTCGAAGATCGCCCGCATCTACGACATCGGCGGAAACGATGTCTACCGCTACCTGCCCGGCGACATCTACGTGGACCAGACGATCCCCGCCGAGAACGGAGCGCCGGCGAGCGTGAAGCGGCGCGTGCTGGTGCGGGCGATCATCGACCTGGCCGGTGATGATGTGCATGAGGCCCAGGGAGATTTCTGCGGACCCGGCACCGGCATCTTCGGGCTCTCGATCCTCGATGACCAGCAGGGCGCGGATCTCTACCGCTCATCGGGGCAGTTCACGATCGGCGCGGGGATGGTCGGGATCGGACTGCTCATCGATCGCGGGGGCATCGACACGTATCTCAACACCGGCCCGGCATCGGGGTGGTCGATCGGGGTCGGCTACCACGGCGCGGGGCTGGTTGTGGATGTCTCGGGCGATGATGTCTACATGGCCGAGAAGCTGACGCAGGGAGTCGGCGGGCCCCGCGGCTTCGGGGCGATCATCGATGGGGGCGGCAACGATCTGTACCGGGCCAACGGGCCGAGCTTCCCCTCGGCGTACGGGACGCCCGCGGTCTACGAATCGCTCGCCCAGGGCTTTGGATTCGGCATCCGGCACTACGCGCAGGGTGGCATCGGCGCGATCTGGGATTTCGGCGGCGATGACCGCTACGAAGCCGGAGAATTCTCGCAGGCGTGCGCGTACTTCTGGGCGATGGGGATCCTGCACGACTTCGCCGGCGCAGATGTCTACTACGGCAATCGCTACTCGCAGGCATCGGCGGCACATCAGGCGATCGGGCTGCTGTTGGATGATGCCGGTGACGACACGTACTGGGGAATGACCGCGGCGACCCAGGCGGGCGCGTGGGATCAATCGATCGCCATGCTGATCGACCGCGCGGGCAATGACAGCTACCGCGCTGGAGGTCTCTCGCAGGGATCCGCCGCCCAGCAGGCGATCGCCATCCTGATCGACCTCGGCGGCAACGACCGCTACAGCGCCTATGGACCGGCCCAGGGTGAGAGCGGCGGCAACGAGTATCACTACGACCTCTTGAAGGTCTACTCGTTCAGCGCGCTGCTGGACATCGGCACGGGCGGGGATTCATACTCATCGCCCGGCCGCGGCAATAGCGCTGGTCTCAGAACCGGCACGATCACTCCCGACAACCCCGCCGCATCCGGCGGCTGGGGAATCTTCGCGGATGAGTGATTGGGCGATCGCCGCCAAGCCGCTCCCCGTGGAAATCGAGGCAAATCACGCATCTACACCCGCGAGAGGTGTTCTGGCAGTGCGCTGCAACCTGCAAGCCCTTGGGCACGAATCGTTCTCACCAATACCGCAGGTATCCGCCGGGCCTTGTGGGGGTGGGGATCTGGGGAAACTGTGTGCTCACTAGGAGTTGGAATGAAGAATCTGACGGTTTCGATGCTCATGCTCGCCGCTCTGGCCCCCGCCGGGCTCGCCCAGACGACCGTCTCGGGCTATGACGATCTGGCCGAGGGGTTCCTTGGGACTAGCCTGGCGTACAAGGGCATCACGTACTCCGATGTCAACGGTGTCGATGGTGTCTTCCCCGACGGATCAACGTTCCTGCCGTCGGACACCGGCAATGGCCTGTTCATCGAGGATTCGACCTACCTCTTCGATGACTTTCCGGGCTGGGCGAGCCCGGCGAACACAATGACGTTCGGGACGGTGTTCATCCCCGGACCCAACCTCTCGCTTGGCGCGTTCTCGCGCATGACGATGACCCTCGATGATCTCGCCAATGCCGCCTCGGTCGAGATGGCGTTCTACGAGAACGGCCCCTGGGGCGGGATCCAGTTCCATCTCGAGGCCCGCCGCAACGGAGCCCTGGTCGCCACCGAGTCCCTGACGATCGCCAACAACGGCGGACGCGACAACGTCACCACCGACACGCTCGCGGTCAGCGGTGTGTACTTCGACACCCTCAACCTGTTCGCGACCTACGGCAGCGAGTACTCCGCACCGCGGCTGATCATCGATGACCTGACGATCACGGTCCCATCGCCGGCCGCCGCCCTTGTGCTGCTCCCCCTGGCTGCCCTGCGCCGCCGCCGCTGATCGGATTCTTCAAGCTCTCTCATGTTCGCGTGCGGCTACCACGCCGTGCGCGGATTTCACGGCCGGCGCTGCCAAGAGCACGACGGCCGTTTTCGTTCCCGCAGAGTTCACGCCTGCACATCGATACTCGGGCGATCACCCTCCGACATCGCCTTGGGCTTGGCGTACGCCGGATGCTCCTGCTTGTCCTCGCGCGTCTCCTCGTCCTTGTTCCCCTTCAGGGAGCGGACGGCATCGGCGCCCTCGGTGTTGCTCACCACCAAGTCCACCTCATCCCGGATCGCCCTGCGACCCGCCGACTTGTCGGCCTCGCGCTTGGCAACCTCGCGCGTCGCAACCCGCTCGGCCTGCCCGAGCCCGGCGACCGACTGCGTGGTGTTGGTGCCGATGATGCTCATGCTTCTACATATACGTTCGACCGGCCAGGGCGGCCGGGATCAAGGAATTCGTTCGGGTGCCGATGAACATCGGCCACATGAGTCCTTCCAGCACCCCGGTTATCCGGACCCGCCCAATTGGTTCTGCACAAGTGCCCAGTGCCCAATCCCCAGTGCCTTCCGCTCAACTGAAGATCTTCCGCATCAGACCGCCGTGGTACATCAGATCCAGATCGTTGAGCACCTTGGCCAGGAACAGGTTCGACATGATGATCGCCATGAAGCTGGTCACGAACGAATCGGTGGTCGCCCTGCCCACACCCTCAGCCCCCGGCCTGCAGTGAAAGCCCTTGTAGCACGAGATCAGCCCGATCATCAGCCCGAAGACCACCGACTTCACCAGGCCGTTCGCCAAGTCGGTCCACGCGACGAACTCCGCTGTGTATCGCCAATACGTCGTCGCATCGGCATCGAAGTACCTCGTCACGATGAACCACCCGCCCATGACGCCGCACAGGTTGGAGACCACCGTCAGAATCGGAATCATCAGGAAGCACGCAACCACGCGCGGAATGACCAGCACCCGGATCGGATCGGCCGCCATCGCCCGCATGGCATCGAGCTGCTCGGTGACACGCATCGTGCCCAGCTCGGCCGTCAGCGCACACCCCACGCGCCCGGCAAGCATCACCGCCGCGAGCACCGGCCCGATCTGCTTGGTCAGCGAGATGTTGATGACGCCGCCCAGCCGCCCCTCCTGCCCGATCGCCGCGAACTGCAGGTACCCCTCGATCGCCAGGATCATCCCGATGAACGAACCCGTGATCATGAGCACCGGCACCGACGTCGTGCCGACGAAGAAGAGCTGCGATCGCAGCCGATCCCCGCGCGACCAGGTCTTGACGAACGGCATGCCGCGCAGCGTCCAGTACGCGAACCGCGCAAAGCGGCCGAAATCCTTGATGGATGTGGTGATGGGCCCTCGAAGGGCGATCCATACCAAAGCGCCCAGCGCTCGGATCGGCCGAAGGAGCGGCGAGTTGACGAGGGCGTTGGGCACGGGCGAAGGTTAGTAGCTGCTCACCCGATTCGCCAGCATTGCCTTGGATTCGGGGATTGATTCAAAGATCACACGCCGCGCAGCGTGGTCAACGTCTCGAACGCGCCCTGAAGAAGCAGCTCATCCCCGCGTTCGATACGGGTATCCGGGGGCGGGAACAGCTTCCGTTCTCCACCGGCTGGTGTTCGCTCCACAACACTCATCCCGTGGCGGGCGAGCAGCTCGGAGATGGTCAGTCCTGCGATCTGCGGGTGGCGATCCACCGACCAGCGGACCATCACCACCAGTTCATCGGAGACGACCACGCTCCCGACGATCGCCGGCTCGATCGCGGCGGTCGCGAACGCCGGCGCGGAGATCGACGACTGCGACATCGCGATCTTGATATTGAAACCCTCCCTCACCTTGTCGGCCATCTGCTGATCGAACATGCGCAGCACCACGCGGATCGTCGGGTTCATGCGCCGGGCATCCAGCGCAGCCTCGAGATTCACCAGGTCATCGCTGGTCGCAAGGATGATGCTGCGGGCTCGCTCGACCCCCGCCTCGCGGAGCAGCTCATCGCGCCGGGCATCTCCGATCAGCAGCGGCGAGCCGTCAGCGCGGACCTCATCGAGGAACTTGTTGCGCTCGCTCCCCTCGATGATGACGACCGAGTGCCCCAGGCGCCGAAGGATCCGAAAAGTCCGGTACCCCAGCTTGCCCAGCCCGACGAGGATGACGTGGTCTTTCATGGATCGGCTCATGATCATGCACCAGGATCGCTCGTGGGCGCGGCGATCACGCACCATGGAGCCGATCTCGACAATCGCATCGATGATCACCGTCAGGCCCAACAGGGGCAGAATGAACAGCATCGCCCGCCCCATCCACGAGGTCGGCAGGTTCCCGGCCGGCGGTTGGCCGAAGATCAGGCTCCAGGCCGTGTAGATCCGCTCAAAGGCTCCCACTTCGGCAGCGCCGGATGCGGGCGTCTCGGCGGCCAGCAGCATCGAGGCTACCCAGAGGATCACCAACAGGAACAGGACGCTCAGCCCGCGATGCTTGACGATCGCCTGGAAAAAGCACCACTCCCGAAACAGCCGCTCCCGCAACCGGCGTCCCGGGCTTATCCGCACACGGAGATTGTCGGGGTTGGCGCGTTCCATCGTGCCCTGGCACTGTAAGAACCGGGCGGCATGATACCGGGACCGGCCCTACCCCATCTCGTGGCACAGGCATCCTGCCTGTGTGCTGCCGCTCCGCTACCTGGTTCTGAAACAGTCTGTCTACAACATGCGATTGCGGGCAATACGCGCCACAGCCCTTCGTTCTGACTCTGACGCGGGAGAGGAGCGGCCGGCGGCCGACCACCGCGCAGGCTGATCGCCGGGCGGGGGCCAGCTTCGAGCCAACCCCCACCCCGGCCAGGAGACGCCGGCCCATCCAGAAGTGTAGAAGGAGTTTCGCATGTCGAAACCAACGCTTGCCGTATGGTCACTGATCGCCATCGTGTGCGCACTGGCGCTCGCCGCCTTTGCTCCCCAAGCCCAAGCCGGAGATGAGCGAGCCCCCGCCGTGATCGCGGGCCTGGTGAGCAACCCCGCCGGCACAGCGATCGCCGGCGCTGAAGTGCGCCTGGTCAACGCCGAGGGCAAGGTCGTCAAGGTGACACGCACGGGTCCGCGGGGCCACTTCGAGTTCGCCCCCATCAAGCCCGGCCGCTACCTCGTCCAGGCCGCCAAGGCCGATGTCGGCAAGGGCCAGGAGAAAGTGATCGCCCCCGGCGGCGAAGTCACCCGCGTGAAGATCACGCTCAGGAAAAAGTAACACCTCTACAAGTGCTCGTGGCACAGGCGTCCCGCCTGTGTCTACCTCCCCTACACGTACTGACAGGAACCTGCATGTTGAACCTGTGAAACACGTGGGGGGTGCGAGAGTCGTGGGGGGTGGGGGTTGGGGGGTGGGGGTTGGGGGTGCGGGGTCGCGGTGGAAACGGACTCTGGAGGCAGCGCTGCAAGGAAGCAGCGCGGTGCCGGCCCCGAGAGGATTGAGAGAGCAGCGGGCAACCCGCGGGATCACCTCCCGCGGGTTTGCCTTTTTGGGGTGACACGAGCCGCGAACGAAGTGAGCGGCCTTCCGTGACGCTTACAGCGCCTGCAGACACTCCGCAAACGCACAGGCATCCGCCCCACGTATGCAGCACAGTTAACAATGGATTTGCGGTAAAACTGCGATGAAAACCGAAATTGCGAAAAGAGCATTGCAACCCAGGGGGGGGGGGGGGGTAGCGTATCGGTGTTCGGAGGCGGTGCTGCCCGCCTGCCTCCATGGGGAGTTCCGCCATGCCTGCGAGGGTTATGGGAATAATGGGAGCCACGGCGGTGCTCGCCTCCGCAACGTCGGTTTCGAACGCGGCAGTGGTGGTCTACGACAACTCGGCCGGGACGTTCTGGTGGTACAGCGGGGTCAGGCCCTTCGGTGATCCCGAAACTCCTGGATCGTTCCTCGACATCACACAGCCGCCCACGCAAACGGGGGAGCGCCGACCGGGCACGATGGGCAAGTGGTATCGCCCGAACAACGCGAGTAACGAACCGGGAACGCGGTTTCTTGATGCTGAGACAGGAGTACAGACCGCTCGAACCAACAATTGGGTCGATATCTACTGGAAAGACGCGATCTTCCAAGCAATGCCGACCCGCGATTATGAACCTACAGAAATCGTGACAGCTGCTGACAACTGGCGCGACCAGAGCACGTATTTCTGGCACCATCCCTGGGATGCAACGTTTGATGTGGGTACTCCGGGCATCGGCAAAGATGCCTATCTCGGCGTTCGCGTCAAGATGACGGACAATCAATGGCACTACGGGTGGATTCACTATCTCAATTACATGACACCCGTCGCTTGGGCGTATGAGACCGAGGCGAATGTACCGATCCAAATCCCCGTGCCAAGTCCTTCGGCCGGGCTTTTCTTGTTCATGATGGGGTTGGGCCTGCGTTCACGGCATCGCTCAAGCTGATCCGTGCCATCGCTCGCGTGGGTGGTTGTGCGTTGCATTGACCTGACCCATTTTCCGTTGACCGACTTCTATCCAATGTTACGTTCCTCGAACTGCTGGGGGCTGAGGTATCCGAGAGCGGCGTGGAGCCGCTGCCGGTTGTAGAACATCTCGATGTACTCGTAGATCGCGGCTCGGGCCTGGGCCTTGGTGGTGAAATGCTCGTGGTGGACCATCTCGGTCTTGAGCTTGCCCCAGAACGACTCGACGACGGCGTTGTCGTAGCAATCGCCGGTGCGGCTCATGCTCGCCGTTATCCCGCTCCGCTCCAGCAGGTCCCGGTAGCGATGGCTGGTGTACTGCACGCCGCGATCGGAGTGATGCAGAAGACCAAAGGCAGGCTTCCGGGAGAGAAGAGCCGCGTTCATGGCCCTCTCGACCAGGTCGGTGGCCAGCGAGTCGTCCATGCTCCAGCCGACGATTCGCCTGCTGTAGAGGTCCATCACGCCGGCCAGGTAGAGGAAGCCCTCATCGGTCGGGATGTAGGTGATGTCCACCCCCCACACCTGGTTGGGCGCCTTGGCCGAGGCGAAGCCGCGGTTGAGCAGGTTGGGGGCGACCGGGTTGGGGTGGTTGGAATCGGTGGTCCTGACGCGGAACTTCCTGGCGACCTTGGAGCGGATTCCCAGCGTGCGCATGAGCCTGGCGACGGTCTTGCGGTTGACGATGGTTCTGCGGTGCCGCAGCTCCTTGGTGATCTTGAGGCTGCCGTAGACGCCCTTGACCTGGTGGTGGATGACGCGGATCTCTTCGCTGAG
>JADLBU010000001.1 GCA_020847535.1 Phycisphaerales bacterium | reverse complement strand
TCGAGTACATCGAGATGTTCTACAACCGGCAGCGGCTCCACGCCGCTCTCGGATACCTCAGCCCCCAGCAGTTCGAGGAACGTAACATTGGATAGAAGTCGGTCAACGGAAAATGGGTCAGGTCAGTTCCGGTGATGTTGGAGTTGACCACGAGGTAAGGCGATGAGTCGGAGAAAGCACCTTTGCGGATGATGACTCTGTAGGCATTGCTGCCATCACGCTTGTACTGGACGATGCATGGCGTCGAACCGTCAGACCAGCGGCCCGACCAAACCGAAGTGCCGCCTAAGCCGCTCGTGTCGGCCTGTGTGACGGTTGGTGCCCCGCACAACAGCCGGGATGGTGCGTAGCGTCGATCGCCGCTGCCGAGTTGCTGACCATCCTCGCCCGTGACCGCATCACCGCGGGCAAAGCTCACGGTCAAACCGGATGTTTTGTACTCGTTCCCGCTCGAAGTGCCGTTCCAGAGGACTTTGTGTGGCATGGGAGCCTCTCCGTCAGTAAAACGCCCCCAACACAAGCCGATACTCCGAGAGAATTGTGTTCGGCTTGCCATTGGATTATTTGATTTTTCGTGTATTCTTGTCGTATGAAGCTTGCGAAAGTCATTCTCTTGCTGGGGACATGTGCATCCATCTGTCGAGGTCAAGCCTTCAACCTCGATTTTGGCGACAGCCCAGTGCCTTCGGCGGCTTATGGTGCCGGTGCAAACCAGCCGGGCCTATGGAATCAGGTGCGAGCGATCGGGGGTGGCAGCCTTGTGGACATCATGGGTCAGCCAACCAGCGCGACCTACGCCGTTTCCATGGGCGAAAGTGGGTTTGGCATCGAGGGTGCCACGGGGGATGATCGTTTGCTAATGACCGACTGTTTTTTCGAGGCCAGCGGCGTCCCCGCATCGATCACGCTGTTTTCGATCACACCCGGCGACTACTTGTTCTACCTGTACGGCTGGGCGACTCCGCTGGACGGGGCCAGCGGCACCAGCGGCCAGACGACCTTCGACATCGGCATCCCCGGCGGCAACAGCAAGACCGTCGTCCTCGATTACGAAGGCCCATGGCCGGGCATGCAGGTCGAGGGCAACACGTTCGCCAAGGTCCAGGTGTTCATACCCGACTTCGCCACCGCGATCGGCATCGGCCTCCGGCCAAGCGGCGAGGGCATCTCTATCATCCAGGGCATGCAGATGGTTCCCATCCCCGCACCCCCCGCCGCCGCCTTCACCGCGATCCTCGCGCTCGCCTGCTCCACCCGCAGGCGCTGTTGAGAAATGAAAAACCCGAGCCTTCGCCCGGGTTCATGTTCACTGTCTCACGCCGGCGTCGGCAGCACGCCCGGCGGTGGCTCCGTATCGGGCCTGATCTCAGGCTTCGCGGGGTTCGCCGCCTGCGCCTCGGCCGCCTTCTTCCGCGCCTCGGCCCGCAAGAGATCCCCCACCGTCGGCTTGTCCAGCATCCCGTTGCGCATGATCTTCGAGACATCCTCCGCCGTCAGCGTCTCGTACTTGATCAGCGCCTCGGCGACCGCCTCGACCTTCGACCAGTTCTCTTCCAGCATCCGCTTGGCCTCGGCGTACGCCTCATCGATGAATCGCCGGACCTCGCCATCCACCAGCTTGGCCGTGTCCTCCGAGAAGTCCTTGTCCTGCTGGAAGAACTCCTTGGTATCCGCCCCCTCGTAACGCACGAAGCCCAGCTTCTCGCTCATGCCCCATTCCAGGATCATCTTGCGGGCCAGCGTGGTCGCCTGCGCGATATCCATCGCCGCCCCCGATCCGATGTCCCCGGTCGCCTTCTCCTCGGCGATCCGTCCGCCGCAGAGCACCCGCATGGTCGCCTTGAGCCACTTGGCCCCGTACCCCCAGCGGTCCTTCTCCGGCAGCGAGAACGTCGCCCCCAGCGCCTGCCCGCGCGGGATGATCGTCACCTTGTGCAAGGGATCGGCATCGCTCAAGAGCGCCTGCATCACCGCGTGACCCGCCTCGTGGAACGCCGTCGCCCGGTTCTCCACCGCATCGGGCTTGCGGCTCTTGCGCGCCCGGCCGAACTTCACCTTGTCACGAGCCTCTTCCAGGTCCTCGTGCTCGATGAACTCCTTGTTCAGCATGGTCGCCGCGATCGCCGCCTCGTTGATGATCGCCGCCAGGTCCGCACCCGAGAACATCGGCGTGCCGCGGGCGATCTTCTCCAGATCGACATCCGGCCCCAGCTTGACCTTCTTGGCATGCACCTTCAGGATCTCGACGCGACCCTTGACATCCGGCAGCGGCACCACGATCTGCCGATCAAACCGACCCGGCCGCGTCAGCGCTGGATCCAGCACATCCGACCGGTTGGTCGCCGCGATCACGATGACGCCATCGGTCGAGTTGAACCCATCCATCTCAACCAGGATCGCGTTGAGCGTCTGCTCGCGCTCATCATGCCCGCCGGTGGTGAACCCGCCGCCGCGACGGCGACCCACGGCATCGATTTCATCAAGGAAGATAATGCAAGGAGCTGAGTCCTTGGCCTGTTTGAACAGGTCCCGGACGCGCGAAGCGCCGACACCCACGAACATCTCGACAAAGTCCGAGCCCGAGATTGAGAAGAACGGCACATCCGCCTCGCCGGCGATCGCCTTGGCAAGCAGCGTCTTGCCGCAGCCGGGCTCACCGATGAGCAGCACACCGCGCGGGATCCGCCCGCCGAGCTTGGTGAACTTCTTGGGGTTCTTCAGGAACTCGATGATCTCGGTGACTTCTTCCTTGGCCTCATCGATGCCCGCGACATCGTTGAATGTGACGCCGGTCATCTCCTTGGTCAGCGTCCGATGCCGCGACTTGCCGAAGTTGCCCAGCATGCCGCCCGCAGCGCCCGCGTTGCGCAAGCCCCGCGAGATGAAGTACCACAAGAGGCAGATGAAGAGCACGAACGGCGCGAATACGTAGATGAACGGCGCCCAGTAGGACTGGGGCTTGCTCACCGCCGCGCCATCGGTGATCGCGATGATCTCCCGGACCAGCGCCTCCCGGCTCGCCGTGTTAAGGGCGATCCGGACCGTCGTCTCCTTGCCATCGGCCTCTCGCTTCTGAGCGGTGATCGCATCATCCCGGATCACGACGCTGTCCGGAACGATCAGCTTGTTGTTGTAGAGCACCTTGAACTGGTTGGGCGAGATCGGCTCACCCTGCTGCTGGGCGCTCAGCGCCATGAACAGCAGCGTGACCACCACCACCGCCGTCACGATGCCGAAGATGCCACGGCTGGGCTGCATGTTCGGCCCGCCCGCTCGCCGCTTGTCATCCTGCTGAGGACCGCGCGAAGGTTCGCCGGGCCGCTCGGGCTTATCCCCATCGCGAGCCGCCAGCACCGCGCCGTCAGGCATGCCATCCCCCGCCGAGCCAAAGCCGCGGAGCTGGGGATGCGAAATGTCGTCAGAATGATCGCTCACCGTACCTCAACTTTCGGCTGGCGCTCGCCCCGGATGCAGGCCGGTCCGGCGTTCCTGCCAATCCTCACCCGCTCCGTGCGCACTTTCGCGCCCGAGTGAAGATAGGCATCCCGGCAATGATAGGGTTCGAGTAGGGTCGGGCTCATCCAGAGCAAGCCCCGCGGGAACACCTGCCAATCCCCACACTCCCGGGCCCTACCAGGGCTCGCCGGATGCGGACGCAGCGCCACCCACGTCAGATACGGCCGCGGGGCCGCAGCCGTTCTCTAATTCTGGGTAGGGATATCGGACTACCAGGAGGATCGCAGCTCCGCGACGATGCTCTTGGCCAGAGCATCCACCGTCGAGGCCTGTCCGGTTTCCAGTCGCTCCCCGGTTCGGATCGCCGGGACAAAGGTGTCCATCGCCGTGAATGACCGGCGGCTGACAAGAGCCTTCCCGCTCCGATTGTCCCGCCAGTCAAAGTCCACAGTCATCCGCACCGCCATCTCGTTGACCAGGCCGGTCTGCTGATCGCTCGACAGTGCCCGCATGTCAGAATTGGTGATGGTCCCCGCAAGCACGGTGTCCGCATAACGCGTGCTCGTGACCCGCCAGCGCGTGGACCTCATCAACTCCCGTCCGATCGCCTCCGCGAGCTGCGCTTCCAATCCGCTCGAGAACGTGTCATTCTCGAAGATCTCCACGGCGACCGTCTTGATCTCCTCGCTGTGCGCGGACTGGAACGAGTACCCCTCGCGCGGGTCCGATGTGCAGCCCGGGATGCCCACGCCAAGCACACCGACAACCACCGCCGTGATCGCCGCACGATCACGCACGCATCGGGCCAGAAGCTGGATGATCCCCGACATCAGCGCGCCTCCTTGGCCGGGGGGTTGCTGACCCCGGTTGGGGCCGAGGCCGGCGCTGCATCTGCCGGCGCATCGGAGGCCGGAGGTGGATTGAGCTGCGCCTCACCGGGGGGCAGTTCCCCAGGCTTCCGCGCCGACATCACCCACTTGTGCTCCTCGACCATCTCCTGGGCACGCACCGCCGCGACCGTCTGCGGGTGCTTGCGAAGGAGCCGAAGAATCGTGAGCCTCGCCGACACCTCATCCTCGCGCTTGATGTACCAGCGTGCGGTCTCCAGCATCTGGACCGCGCCCGATTCATCCAGCCGGGCGATCAGCGCCTCATCCATCCCAATGCGCTCGGCATCCTGCGGATACCGCGAGGCGTAATCCACGATCAGGAAGCGAGCCTCCCGAAGACCCGAGCCGTCGTACTTGGGACCCTTGAAACGGGCGATGTTCGCGTACACGCGCCGCTGCATCGCCTGCTGACGCAACTCGCTGGTCGGGTACAGCCGCAGGAAGACGGTGTACGCATCCGCCGCCATCTCCATGTCCCGCGTCCGGTAGTAGTAATCCGCAAGCTGGTAGAGGGCCCGCTCGGCAAGCCGGCTCCTGGGCAGTCGCTCCTGCACCCGGATCAAGATCTCCTCGCCGATCCGCTCCGCCGGCTCGATCCGCATCCCCAGGAACTTCCGCCGCAGTCCGTTGAGATATCGCAGGCCGATGTCCAGTTCCCGCGTCAGGGCATACGTGTACGCCTCCGACCCCGGGAAGTGCTTGACAACCTCCTCGTAGTCATACAGCGCAGGCACCTCGCGATCCCGCAGCAGCCGTGCGTTTCCCCGGGCCAGATACGCCTCGGCGAGCCACGGGTTGTCGGTCCGCTCGTTGCGCTCGATCCACCCATCCAGCAACGCCTCTGCGGCCGCCTCCCGCCCCTGGGCAATCATCTCGTTCGCCCGCCCGATGATCTCCGCATCGCTCCCCGGCTCGGGCACATTGCTCGCCGTCCACTGCCCATCCTCGGTGAGCTTGAAAGTCTTGGACTGGGCGTGCGCAGGCTGGGCGGTGCCAATGGCGATCGCAAGGCAAGCGGCGGGGAGAAGGGCGGCTGGGCGGCTCATCGCGGATAGAGAATACCACCGATCGACCCGAGCGGCTGGGCGGGAAAAATGAATAGCCCCCGCTCTGATCGCGGGGGCTGAAACAGGCCAGGGCGCTATCAGAAGGTGCCTACGGCTTGGTCAGCGCGTTGTCAGGATTGGCGGTGCCGAGGTTTGCCTGGTAGGGCGGGTTAGCCCCTGCCTGGTTCAAGTACCAGTGACGGTAGAGCAAGGCATCCGACGAGGTGACGCTGTGATCCCCGTTGACATCGCCGTGGACCCAGTTGCAGTTGGACCGGCCCAGGTACACGGCGTGCATGTCCTCGAAGTCATCAAGGTCGGCTGAATTGAGGAACCCATCGCCGTTGAAGTCTCGGCGGTTCGAGATGGTGCCGAAGTCGTAGACCCGCTTCATGTACTCGGTGAACTGAGCCGGCAGCAGGGCGCTCGCGGATGACTGCGCGGCGAGCACGAACCCGCGTTGCGTCCACTCCAGCACATCCACCATGTGGTCGATGGCGAAGTAGACACCGTCAGTGTAGTCCACGACCACCATGAGTTCGGTCTCGCTGGCGTCGCCGGAGACATCCCACAGCTTGTCCGGATCTTGAATCGAAATCTGATTCTGGAAGATGATCGCCGGGCACTTCTTTGCGAGGTCGAGATCGATGTCGCCCGGATACGACTCCTGAGGAAATGCCTCCGCCCCCAAGTAGTGCTGACCGGACCCCGGCGCGTACAGCGGGCAGTAGGCAAGCTCGATGAAGTCGGACCAGTACGTCGTCGAGCCGTCCAGCCAGTAGCGCGTGATGCCCAACTGCTGCCACGGATCAATGTTGCGGTGGAAATCGCACACATCCGCCTGCACGAAAGGCGAAGGTGGGTGCGCGGTGCTCGCCCCGTCGCAGGGGTAGTACATGTATCCGTCGGTTGGCTTACCATCGCACGTGCCCGCCTCGATCGTTGGCACGGAGTAGTTGTTCGTCTCCGACATGCACAGCGAGTTGGGGTCGTTGATCGGGAAGCCCGCGTACACCTCGAACTGGGTGTCGGCGTGGTCCTCCAGCCAACTGAGGATGAGGCACGCCAGTTCCTCGCGCTTCGCCTGAGGCATCGGCCACCACTGCGAAGCGGGAAAATCCTGCATCCGCACGCTGCCCGCCGGCAGGTTAAGGATGATGCGTCGGTATCCTGATCCGTAGGCATCGGTGATCCGGTCGCTCAGTTCCTGGAATGGATCCAGGCCATCGCCATCGTCGTAGGCGCCGTAGTCTTGGTCGTACCACCATCCCTGCACCGCGGAATAATTGCCGGCCAAACCGGAGCAGTAGTTCCCGGTGCGAAAGGTGATCACCGCGGCAGGCAGGCGGTTGGGTTCCCACGTCATGGTGCCCGGCACCCACGTGCCCTCCTCGAGATAGGGAATGTTGTTGCACTCGATCGCGGTGATCTCGCACCCTTCTTCTTCCGGCTGCGGAACCCGCGCGAAAGCAACTGGGGCTGAGAATGCGAGCGCAGCGATACCGGCACATGCAATGCGATGCTTCATGAAGAACCTCCACAGCCACGCGCCGATACACGCGTATCAACCGCGTGGTCAACGTAGCAAACGTATCGCGAGAACCGCCGCGCCGAGCGGCGGCTCAACACAGCGATTTCGGATCAACTTCGATGTCGCCGGAAACTCAGGCTCAACCCACACACGATCAGACTCGCGCCGGTAGGTTCCGGAATAGGAACCTGGATAGGCACGTTAGGCTCTGTCTCATATGCCCACATCATCGGCCACTGGTACTCTGTGAAGTAGATCCAGCCGTAGTGCCACTGGTTATCGGCAAGCTTGACACGAATGCCGACATACGTCGGATCTTTGATTCCGGGCGTGCCCTCTTCGAAGCTATAGCTGAAGGGGAGATGAAAAAAATATGGCGCACCAACATGCCAGTTAGCAGACGCTTCCACCCGTTCGCCTGGATCATAATCTCGAATAGGTCGGGTTTGAATATGAATATCATCCCACGGAAATGTCACCAAGTCTGTCGTTCGCGCAGTCTGAACGCCGGTTTCACCAATCAGATTTCGGATCGCCGGTTCATCGCTTGACTGGTTGGGGTAATACCACTTTCCCAAAGTCCCGGGCCTCCGTGCTCCGCTCTGTGTCGGCGGTTGCGTGATATCCAGGAACGTGCCGGGGTACGGTGTGCCATCGACATCCCGTATGCTCAGTTTCCAGAAGAACGTCCCATCCGAGTTGTCGTAGACGGTCACGGCACCCCACGAGGGCTGGCTCGCCGCGGCGAGCATCGCAAGGCCAACCGCCGCCGCCATCCCCACGCTTGTTCCGAGAACTCGCTTCGCCATCGCGATCCTCCCCGGCCCTGTGGCACCATTGGTCCGCCCTCTCTTTTCTACGCTACCCCCCCCCCCCCCTGGTTGCAACTTATTCTCCAACTATGCCTCAGATTGGCCTGATTTCACAATCGATATAGCAAATCCTGCGCTGCGCACGAGGCCAGTCCGCATCGACCCTTCGGGAACGCGAGTGATACCAGGAGTGAGGGTGCGTTACAGCTTCGACAACTCCCGACCGCGATCCCGCGCCGCGATGATCGCATCCACCCACGCCTGCATCACACCACGCGATTCCAGCACCCCGCTCGCCGCCGCCGTCGTCCCCCCCTTGCTCGTCACCGCCGCACGCAACCGATCCGGATCCTCCGCCGAACCCGCAAGCAACTGCGCCGCCCCCGCGATCGTCTGCCGAGTGATCGCGAGCGCAGTCTGGGCATCAAACCCGATCGCCTCACCCGCCTTGGCCATCGCCTCCGCAAGAAAAAACACATACGCCGGTCCCGAACCCGCCAGCGCGGTGAACGCATCCATCAGCGATTCATCCAGCTCCACCACCAGCGGACCCACAGCCTCAAAGATCTCGCGCACCAGCTCCACATCCGCCGCCACCGCCGTCGCCGCGCTGATCGCCGTCGCCCCCTCCCCGATGCTCGCCGCCAGATTGGGCATCACGCGCACGATCCGTTCGTGCCCCGCAAACAGCTCCCGGATCCTCGAAATCGGCGTGCCAGCCAAAATCGACACCACCAGCGTCCTGCGTCCCCCGAGCTTCTCCGCCAGCCCCGACACCGCATCCGACAACATCTGCGGCTTAATCGCCAGAATGATCGGAAGCGTCGCATCGCCGGCCGCGATCCCCGCCGCGGCCTCGGCAGCCGAACCAAACGTCGCCATCCCCGCTTCCCTGAACCCCGCGTGCTTGCCCATATCCGGTTCGGCAAGCCACCCGCCCCGGAACCGCTCTACCCCGCGCCGGCGTGCCCCCTGCACGATCGCCCGCGCCATGTTGCCACCGCCGATGACCAACGGAGGCAGATACTGCTCTTGGGGGTCGTGCGGCATGGGATTCTTCAGGAAGCCGACTGCATCTGGCTGATGAACGTGTTCGCCTCGTTGATCGCCGCTTCCATCTCACCGATCAGCGCTGACACATCGCTCTGCACCTGCGTCGCCGTCCCCTGAAGCGATGAGATCGCCCTCGCATTGAGGTTGTGCTTGAGGAACAGCGTCTGGTCCTTGAACCGAGCGAGCACCGGATCCATCTTCGATGCCGCGTTCTTCATCGCCGCCAGCAGCTTGTCGTAGTTGGCCCGGGTGTCGTCAAGCTGCTTCTGGCTCAGGCTCCGCATCGACTGGTCCGTGTACTCATCCAGCTCCCCGCGCCACTCCTTGAACAGCGCCTCGGCGACGTTCTCCACGCTCTCGATCCGGTCTCGAACCTCCTGAGCCTGCGATTCGCTCTTGTCGTACGACTTCTTGAGGTTGACGTACTTCTCCTCGAGCTCCTTCGTGCCGGGGCTCCCGGCGATCCCGGTGACGGCCAGGAACTCGGCCAGGGCCGACTCGAACTGTTTCTTTGCCTCCACCTGCTCATCCCGGGCCTCCTCGACCCGATCGACAAGCTGCTCGCGTTTGACGTAGCCGAAGGACTCCCGGATCGCGATCCCGGTGGAAGCGCAGCCGGTGAGAGTTCCGCTCGCCAGCAGGATCGCCGAGAGCATCAGGGACGGAACAAGCGTGCATGAAGGGTGAATTGGCCGCATCGCGGATTGTTCGTGCGCTGCGGGGAGCGGACCACACACGGCTTTTGGGGCTGGAAGTGAGGGTTCGGCCTCCGGGATGAAACCGCCGGCGTGCATCACGAACAATGCTCTCCGGCGGGAGAAAAAAACCTCCACCGCGCCGGGATGTCCACTACGATTCCGGCACGTCAGGGTGGAGACTTCTTGGGTGGTTCCGCACGAACGGAGGTCGGTCATGGGAATCTGGGATGCACTTCGCGGGGAACTGATCGACATCATCGAGTGGCTCGACTCGACCAGCGACACCATCGTCTGGAGGTATCCGCGTCACGACAACGAGATCAAGAACGGCGCCAAGCTGGTCGTTCGCGAGACCCAGGCGGCGATCTTCGTCAACGAGGGCGCGATCGCCGACGTCTTCCAGTTCCCCGGCACCTTCACGCTCACCACGCAAAACCTGCCCATCCTCGGCAAGCTCAAGGGGTGGAAGCACGGTTTCGAGAGCCCCTTCAAGGCCGAGGTCTATTTCGTCAACCTCAAGCGCTTCACGGATCTCAAGTGGGGCACCATGAACCCCATCATGCTCCGGGATCCGGAGTTCGGACCCGTGCGTCTGCGGGCCTTCGGCACCTACGTCATGCGCGTCGAGAAGCCCGTCGACCTGGTCCGCGCCGCCGTCGGCACCGATGCACGCTTCACCACCGATGAGATCGTCACCCAGCTCCGCAACATGATCGTCTCGCAGTTCTCCGAGACCGTCGGAGAAAGCAAGCTCCCCGCCCTCGACCTGGCCGCCAACTACGACACGCTCACCGCCGGCATGCTCGCCAAGCTCAAGCCCGAGCTGGATGCCTACGGCATCGATCTCCCCTCCCTGCTCATCGAGAACATCTCCCTCCCCCCCGAGGTCGAGCAGGCGATGGACAAGCGCACCAGCATGGGTGTCATCGGGGATCTCAACCGCTACACCCAGTTCCAGTCCGCCAACGCGATCGGAGATGCCGCCAAGAACCCCGGCGGAGCTGCCGGCGCTGGCATCGGCCTGGGCGCTGGGATCGCCATGGGCCAGCAGATGGCACAATCGATGGGCCAGTCGGTGTCCGGAGCACACCAGCCCTCCGCGCCCCCACTCCCCATGTACCACATCGCGATCAACAACCAGAAGGCCGGCCCCTTCGATGTCGGAACACTCCAGGGCTACGCCCAGTCCGGCCAACTGACCGCCCAGACCCTGGTCTGGTCCCCCGGCATGGCGACCTGGCTCCCCGCGGGCCAAGTGCAGGCGCTCGCCGGTGTACTCAGCGCTGGCGGTGGGTCGGCCATCCCGCCCCCCCTGCCAAGCTAACCGATCGCATCAAGGAGCCGATCGAACGCGGCGCGCGACCATGTTCGCCGCCGCTCACGGGCCATGAGCCAAACAGACCCGACAATACCGGTGCACGCCGAGGGGATCCGCTTCCCCTGCGCTAAGTGCGGAGCCAAGCTCGAGTTCAAGCCGGGCTCCGATTCGCTCATCTGTCCTTACTGCAACCACGAGAACGCGATCGCGGGCGCCAGCCAGGTCGTCGAGGAACTCGATTTCCACGAAGCTCTGCGCTCCCTGGATGAATCCTCAGAGCACGTCGAGCATGACGTGGTCAAATGCGATGCCTGCGCGGCCGAGATCGATCGCCCCCCCAACGTCACCTCACTCTCCTGCCCCTACTGCCGCAGCAACATCGTCCTCCAATCCCTCACCCGCCGCACCATCAAGCCCAGGGCACTCCTCCCCTTCGCGATCGATCGCCGCGGCGCTGCCGATCGCGTCCGCGCCTGGATCAAGAGCCTCTGGTTCGCCCCCACCCGCATCAAGCGGTTCGCCGACATCGAGGGTGTCATCAAGGGCATCTACTACCCCGCCTGGACCTACGACTGCGGGACCGTGACCAACTACACCGGCTTCCGCGGTGATTACTACTACGTCACCGTCAGCTACACCGCATACGAGAACGGCAAGGCCGTCCAGCGCACCCGCCGGGAACGCCGCACCCGCTGGACCCCCGCATCGGGAGTCGTTGACAACGAGTTCGACGATCTCCTCGTGCTCGCCAGCCGCTCACTCCCCGATGCCTACTCCCGCAAGCTCGAGCCCTGGGATCTCAAGGCGCTCTCCTCGTACGCGGATGATTACCTCAGCGGCTTCATGGCCGAGAGCTACCAGATCGACCTCCCCCAGGGCTTCAACATCGCCAAGGGGATCATGGCCCCCATCATCGATTCCACCATCTGCTCGGACATCGGCGGGGATGAGCAGCGCATCAGCTCCAAGCGCGTCAAGTACCACGACATCACCTTCAAGCACATCCTGCTGCCGATCTGGATCGGCGCCTACCGCTTCCGCGAGAAGCTCTTCCGCGTACTCGTGAACGCCCGCACAGGCGAGGTCCAGGGCGAGCGGCCCTACAGCTGGATCAAGATCACGCTGGCAATCCTCGGCGGCCTCGCACTCATCGGCATCATCGTGCTGATCGCGATGCTCGCCAAGCAGAAGTAACCGCCCCATCGCACGCTCAAGCAAGTGGCTTCGGATCACCCGGCACTTGCGGGTGTTTCGGCCGGCGATTGCCGCGTTTGCTTCTCTCAGCAGCCCGACAGGGCTGGCCGTTCGTAGCCGGGGTGTGGAGCGAGGCCCGGCGAGCGACACCCCCGGGGGCCATGCCCGAATTCGCTCGCACCCCGAAGGCGGTGCTCGTGGCGTTCGACGCGACCCGTGCGATGCACCACCCCGGAAATCTCGGATAAAGCATGCATGCACTGCGGAGAACACGGAGATTACAGAGAGGCAACATCGAGCCAGAGACGGCACCACCCGTCCATGTCTCTTCCCCAATCCCTCTCTCTCCCTGTGGCTCTCCGTGCCCCACGTGGTGAACTCTCCTGCACCCCGATCAGAAATCCCGCCCGCAGAAGATCCACGCCGCGATCCCGAGAATACAGAACTCGAATGCCAGCGAAGTCCCCACCACCCACCCGACCGACCGGCTCCGGATGATGACATCCATGCGCTTGCCAAGCACGCGCGGATCGATGCGTCCGCCGACATCATCCTCATCGACCACCAGATCGGCGTTGGGATCCTGAATGCGATCCAGATCTGAAATCGAAACGATCTGTCGCTCGAGCAGACCCAGCGTCTCCGAGGTCTTGGGAAGGATCGACTTGGCCGCGTAGAACCAGGTGTGGATCCGCTCGAACTTGGGCAGCCCATCCCGGAGCTCTTTCAGGCGCGTATCGGCGGCCGTCAGGTTCTCACGCAGCCGATCGACCCGCTCCTGCGCCCGGCTCGCCAGGCGCTTGGCGCGGTCATACTCCTCCTTGGCCCTTACCGCCTCCGGAGAATCACCCGTGATCGTGGGGGTCGGAGGCTCCTTGGCCTTCTCCTCCTGCTCGGCGATCTGCTTGGGAAGGGCCACCTGAACCCGGTTCTCGGCGATCTCGATCCGGTACTTCTGCTCCTCCTTGAGCCGCAGCACGATCCCGGTCTCTCCCACATGCACAAGGAAGATCACGATCCACAAGAGCCCCGTCACCAGCAGCGAGCTGATCGTCGATCGCGTGATCAGCCCCACCAGCGCGCAGAACGAGAACAGGTAGCTGAAGAACGCCAGCGCCAGCGGGATCGCCGTAAAGATCTTCGGCTCCCACGACTCACCCCGGATGCCGATCACCAGGAACGCCCCGACGCTGAACACCGACACCTGCAACGCCACGAACAGCAGACCGGTCACGAATTTCGTCAGAAACAGCCGCAGCCGGCCGATCGGCCGCGAAAGCGCCAGCTCGATCGACCCCGAGCTCACAAAGTCCGGAATGATCGACGCCGTCGAGATCAGCGCCAAAATGGTCGCCGCCCACGAAAGCCAGATGTTGAACCCCAGCGGGATGAACAGGAACGATTTGTAGAACGTCGGCTTGGAGATCATCCCCGTGTTGATCATCGGGATCTCAAGCGTCCACCACAGGATCGTGATGCCCTTCTCGTTGATCCCGATCCCCGCCATCGCCAGCACGATCAGCGCCGACAGCACCAGCACGATCCAGAAGAGCCGCTTGGCGTTGAGCTCCCGGTAGGCATCGACCAGCAGCGCGAGGGTCTGGGTGAGCATCAGCCACCCTCCTTCTTGCTCTTCTTCGGTGAGTGCTCAGCCCCCGGCGCCAAGGCCTTGCCCGTCACAGGGTCGATCACCGCCTGCATGAACAGGTCTTCCAGCGACGGCCGCACCGCCCGCACCGCCTTGATCGTGATGCCCCGCGAACGCAAGCCATCGAGGATCGGCTGGATCGGCCCCGGATCGCGCGCCCCGACACGGATCAACTCCGCATCCGCAATCACCGATTCACCGCTCGTCAGTGTCCCGCGGAAAACCGCCAGGCCATTCCCCGCCGCCCCCTGCGGCGCTGCCGTGATCCCGGCCGCGGCCGGGGCCTCCAACGCCCGCGCTGTCCCCGCCGGCAGCAACAACCCCGGATCGATCGCGGACCCCTCCGGCAACGCGATCTCGATCTCGTATCGCTGCTGATCCCGCGTCAATTCCTCAATCGTCCCCTGCGATGACACCTGCCCCTGCACCAGGATCGCCACCCGATCGCACACCATCTCCAGCTCGCTCAGAAGGTGCGAGTTCAGGAAGACCGTGCATCCCTCCTGCTTGAGCCTGGTCAGGATCATGCGAATATCGCGCCGACCTACCGGATCCACCCCATCGGTCGGCTCATCCAGCACGATCAACTCGGGGCTGTTCACCAGCGCCTGGGCGATCCCGATGCGCTGGCGCATCCCCTTGGAGTACCCCTTCACCCTGGTGTCCGCCCAGTCGGTCATGCCGACCAGATCCAGAAGTCCCGCAGCCTTGGCCTTGCGCTCCCGGCGACGCACCATCGCCATCGCCCCGTAGAACTCGATCACCTGCCGCCCCGTGAGATACTCGGGAAACCGGTGATGCTCGGGGAGATACCCGACCTTGGCAAGCGTCCCCTTATCCCCGATCCGAGCCCCCAGCATCGTCCCCTCCGCACGGCTGGGACTGATCACCGTCATCAGGATCTTGACCAGCGTGCTCTTGCCCGCCCCGTTGGGCCCCAAGAGCCCGAAGATCTCCCCCTTCTCGACGTGCATCGAGATCCCGCGCAAGGCGCGGACCCGGCGCCCGTAGGTCTTCGAAACGTGCCTCAGGTCGATCACGGCAGTCACGAGGGGTCCGCTCCTCCCTTCAGACGGTGCGGCGATTCCGATCCAGATCCCTTGGGACAACGCCCCGCAGGATTTCAACCCAGGTTCAATCCGCGATTTCAATGTAGCAGACTTGCATCGAGCCATGCCCCCAACTACAACCAACTACGGCCGGCCCTGCCGAGCCCGCCACCGGGCCACGAACGCCTCGTACTGCTCGGGTGTATCGATCCCCACGGACATCACCGGGTAGATCGCCGCCGCGATCGCGTGGCCGTGCTCCAGCACCCGCAGCTGCTCGAGCATCTCCGTCGTCTCCAGAGGCGTCGCCGTCAGCGAGATATACGTCTGAAGGAACGATGCCCGGTACGCGTAAATCCCGATGTGCTTGAGAGGAAACGCCGTCGGCGCCCCCGCTCGCGGATACGGAACCAGCGACCGCGAGAAATACATCGCCGTTGAATCCGCCCTCAGCACAACCTTGACGATGTTCGGATTGGAAGCATCCTCGCCCGGAACAAACGGGGCGGCAGCGGTTGCAACCGGGGCGCCCGATCGCTCCAGCACATCGACCACCGCATCGATCAGCCCACCCTCGATCTCCGGCTCATCCCCCTGCACATTCACCACGATCGTCCGCGGACGCAGTTCCAGAATGCTCGACGCCTCCGCGAGCCGGCTCGTCCCGTTGGGATGATGAACGCCGGTGAGAATGCACTCGGCCCCGAATCCCCGCGCTGACTCCACGATGCGCGGATCATCGGCGGCGATCACCGTGCGCCCGGTGCGCCGGGCTCTCACCGCCGACTCATACACATGCTGAATCAGCGGCTTGCCCGTCTTGCTCGCCAGCACCTTCTCCGGAAAGCGCGTCGAAGCCATCCGCGCCGGGATGATCGCCACCGCCCCACCGGGCACATCGGGCCGTCCATCGGGCGTGGTCATGCCTGCCTCACGAGAGTCTGCGTTGCCCATGCGGATGCTCGAAGTGGATCCCTACACCATCTCGTGGCACAGGCTTCCAGCCTGTGATCTACAGCACCGCTACCAAGCACCGTGCAACATCAAGAGTTGCTCGTATCAACCGGAGGAGGCGGCGCGATCCCACCGCCGCGCAGGTCCCCGATCAGCTTCTTGAGCTCATCGCGCTGCTGGCGGATATCCCGGTACGTGATCTGCTGCATGGCGATCGATGAGGCGATCTTCTCCGCCTCTTCGGCCGAGCCCAGATCCCGATCCTGCTGGCCCTTGGCCTTCAGGGCCCGCATCAGGTCATACTTGACCTCCATGGACAGATCCGGGAGCAGATCCCGACTGTCGAGGGCTCGCCGGAAGGTCTCGATCGCCTCGCCCACCCAGCCGATCTTGAGGAACGAACGGCCCAGGAACTTGAGCGACTCCCCGCGCAGCTTGGGATCGTTCTGCGATTCCTGGAAGAGGGCGATCGATTCATCCATCAGCCCCAGGTTGAAATACCTCTGCGCCAGCCGGTACTTGCGGCCCAGGTCCGTCGGATACGCCTCGACGCGGAGCTTGAACTCCTCGAGCTCATACTCCAGGAAGTCGCGCTGGGCCTTGTCGAGATTGGCGCGGGCCGTGGCATCGTTGGGCCGGGCCTCGGCGGTCTCCTTCAGAGCACGGAGCTTGCGATCGGCGATCCGCATGCGCAGATCCCCGGCCTGCTCACGGAAGCCGAACTGCTTGGTGATCGCGTACATCTCATCCATCAGCCGCAGGGCCTTGGCCTCATCCTCCGGCCGTGCCCGCTCCATCAGACGCTTGATCAGCACCTGCACCGTGGCGATGTCCGTCGGGCGCTTGGCGTGCTCATCCTCGGCGGCCTTGATGAGAATGTCCATCGTGTCGGAGGTCTTGACGATGGCATCCTGCGCTTCCAGCAGCCGCTGCTTCTCCGCATCCTTGATGTTCGCCCGGAAGCCGCCCGCCTCGCCCGTGTTCTCAAACCCGCCCTTGTTCATGGTCGCCTGGGCCGAGAGGTTGCGGATCTCGGTCGCCAGGGGGCCATCGGTCGGGTCCAGCCGCAGCGCCGCTTCCGCGCACTGCACCGACAGGTCAAACGCGCCAGCCTTGGAGGTCGCCTCCTTGAGCTTGATCAAAAGATCCTTGCGAGGCTTCTTGTCACGCAGCGCGCAGTTGAACGCACGCATGCCGATCCAGTGAATCGGCTCCTTGAGCCCGATCGCCGCCCCCAGCTCGGTCGCACGCACCGCCGCCGTCGGCTCCAAGGGACGCATCCCCCAGTCCAGCAGTGCAAGCAGATACCGGTCCACCGGAGAGCCGCCCGAGATCGGCTTGGTGACATCCTTCTCAGGCCGACCCTTGCCGTCGGTCTTTTCGAGAAAGGACGCCACCGAGCGGAAGAAGCTCTCCAGCGCGGGCATGTTGGTCGGATCCAGGCGCATGCCGCTCAGCCAGAGCTGCATCGCGTAAGGGAAATTCATGGTCTCGTGCGCGGTGCGCGCGTGATCGAAGAACCGGGATGCCTTCTCGGGAGAGAAAGCGCTCTCCGCCCCCGCAGCCTGACCGCCCGCGGCGCCGGCCGCTGCGCCCACGGCATCGGCCTTCTTCTCATCTCCTGATTTCTTCCAGCCAAAGATTCCCAAGGGTCAGGCCTCACTTGTGCGGTTGATCGCTCCCCCGCCCAGATGGCAACCGGGATGGCAACCGGGATGGCAAACGGGGTCGCGATTGTAGGAATTCCCGGGATGGCGATCCTGTGCCCGAATCCTAACTGCCACGAAGGCAATCTCCAGCGGTCCCCACGCGCCGCCGGAAGATGGGCCACCCATGACCCCGAGCGGTACTATCGGCTGGTGAGCATCGACCCCGCCAAGCTGACGATTGTGCATTACCCCGCCGAGGTTCTGCGCCGAAAGGCCGGGCCGGTGAAGCCCGCCGAGGCCGACATGGCCGCCATTGCAGACCGCATGATCCGGCTCATGCGCGAGGCCGAGGGCATCGGCCTGGCAGCGCCTCAGGTCGGTCTTTCCATGCGCATGTTCGTCGTGGATGTACCGGCAAATCCCGATGAATCGCCCGATCCGGCCGGCCTGGCCAGCTCCACTCGCGGACCGGTCGTCTACATCAACCCCATCATCTCCGCGCCCACCGGCGCGCCCGAGCCGCACGAGGAAGGCTGCCTCAGCCTCCCCGACATCCGCGGCGATGTCATCCGCCCCCCCACCGTCACCATCACCGCCCATGACCTCCAAGGGCGGGAATTCACCCAGACAGGCACCGGACTTCTGGCGCGGTGCTGGCAGCACGAGCTTGATCACCTCGACGGTGTTCTCATCCTCGATCGCATGACGCAGATGTCTCGACTGCGCAACAGGGCCGCCGTCAGGGATCTGGAACGAGCCGCCAAGGAACTCTGAATCCCGCAAGCCACCGCTTCCGGGCCATCGCGATGACGGCGATCAATCTCATCTTCTTCGGCGCTGGCGAGTTCGGCATCCCCACCCTCGCCCGACTCGTCCGCGACCATCGCGTCAACCTCATCGTCACCCAGCCCGATCGCCCGGCCGGACGCGGCTCCAAGCTCACCCCCACCCCGATCGCCCAGTGGGCCGCCGCCCACGCCCCCGACATCCGCATCCTCAAGCCCGAGAAGGTCAACGACCCCGCCGTGCTCAACGACATCCGCGGCACACCACACGATGCCTTCGTCGTGATCGCCTTCGGCCAGAAACTCGGCCGCTCCCTCCTCAATCGCGTCTTTGCCATCAACCTCCACGCCTCGCTCCTGCCGCGCTGGCGCGGCGCAGCCCCCATCAACGCCGCCATGCTCGCCGGGGATCCCACCACCGGCAACAGCGTCATCACGCTCGCCGATCGCATGGATGCAGGCCTCATCCTCGGCCAAACCACCCGACCCATCAATCCCCTGCAAACCGCCGGTGAACTCCACGACCAGCTCGCCGCCGATGGCCCCGATCTCATCATCGATGTCCTCCAACGCCACACCGAAGGCGCCCTGCGACCGATCCAGCAGGATGATTCCCTCGTCACGCTCACCGGAAAGCTCTCCCGCGCCGATGCATGGGTCGATTTCTCACAGGATGCCACCGAGTGTGCCCGACGCATCCACGGCCTGACACCCTGGCCCGGCGTGCTCGCCGCGCTCGATGCCGGAGGCGCCGACATCGTCGCCGAGATCAAGCTGCTCCGCGTGCAAGCCCGCGCCGGACTCCCGGAACAACCGATCATGCGTGAGCGGACCCCGGGAGATCCCCGCGGCATCCTGATCGATCCGATCACCGGCCTCATCGGATGCGGCCAGGGCTCCGCGCTCGAGCTGCACGAAGTCCAGCCCCCCGGAAAGCGCCCCATGCGTTGGGCGGAATACGCTCGTGGACACCATCCGGCGATCAATGCCATGATCTGGACGCGGTCTCAACCCCCCTCGGCCCGACAAGCCTCCGCCCCGCATCCCGATGGAGGCGCTGCATGCTGACCCTCTGGGATCTGTTGCCCCAATCATTGCAGCCCAAATCTCTACGACCCGCGCCCGATCGCTCCGCGCTGTCGATACCCAAGCCAAGACCGTCCACCCGCAGCACCCACCTCCGCAGCGCACCCCGCAAGCCCAAGACCCGCCGCGCCAAAGCCTCGGGCATGCAGGCCCGCTACGACAAAGTGGTCGCCGAGATGCTCGCCACCTACGGCGTCCGCGTCCGCCGCTGGCGCAGACGCATGTCCGGGGTCGCCTGGACCATCACCTACCAGGATGGCTCGGTCTCCCGCCTCATCGAATCCCCCAAGCCCAAGGGCCCTATGTCGGCGGCGATCTTCCTGCACGAGATCGGCCACCACGCCCTGGGCATCGGCATCTGCAAGCCCCGCTGCCTCGAGGAATACCACGCCTGGACCTTCGCGATCCGCGAAATGGAAGCTCGCGGCCTGAACGTCACCGATGCCGTCCACCGGCGCATGCGCCGATCACTCGAATACGCCATCGGCAAAGCCGTTCGCCGCGGGCTTCAATCGATGCCGCAGGAACTGACGCCATACCTGCCCAGGCAAGCCTGAATTTCAGGGTTCATCCGGGATTGCGAGATCGCCCGCGATCTGTTTCTTCAGCCCGAAGGGCTGGACGGACATCGCCGGGGCGTGGAGCAAGGCTTTGCGAGCGACACCCCCGGTACGCCGCGCTGAGTTTCATCGCACCCCGAAGGGGGTGCTCGTGACATGCACCCAGTCCTGCCACATCCGACATCATCCCGCAATACCCGATGAAACAACTTCCCTTGAGCACCTCACGAGAGCGGCGTGCCGCTACGCGAAGCACTCCGCGCATCCGCCAGATCAATCCGCCACCCCACCTCGCGCAGCACCGTCGTCCACCGCGCATGCTGAGCCCTGAACAGCCCATCCACGCCCGAAGCCATCTCCGCATGCCACCACCAGCACAGCCGCACCGGCAGATCCATGTCGATCACCAGGTCGGCAAGCTGCCGATCCGAGAAATCGACGTACGGAACATCGACCCGGAACGATGGGTTCCCGTGAGCATCCGCATCCAGGGCGATCAATCGCGAGACCAGCAGCGCCCGATCAACCGCCCGCGACACCTCATCAAGATCCGGCCCCTCCGTATGCGTCGAGTGCATCGGCCAGACCACAACCGCGCACCCCCGTGCGATCCCCGCGATCGAGGCGGCGATCAGATCCCGGCTGTGCGCGGGCCACTCCCCCGATGGATCCGCCGCGATATCGCTCGCCAAGTCCTTCGCCGCGATCCGAGGGCTCGCCGCGCCCGCCGAGATCCCCGGAGATTCCACCAGCTCCATCTCGAAAAGCTCAGCCTGCCGCCGGATCGCCCATTGCCGGGCGCTCCCCGTCGGCCCACTGAACGCCGGCGTCCACAACACCGGCCGAATCCCCCGCCGCTTCTCCGCATCCGGCTCGGCGATCAGGGCAGCATCCGATGCGGCAGCGCACGCCAGGATCGAGGCAACGTCCCCATCCCCGACGACCAGCATCCGGCTGTGATCGCTCATGTTCATCAGTGTAATCAGTTCCACGCCCCATCGGCGCCAGAGTGAGTATGGAAGGGAGGGTGTGGTATCTTCCCCACATGCCCACCGACCCGGCCCTTCAAGACATCGCCCACGCGCTGCGCCAGGCGCAGCGCGTGGTGGTGCTCACCGGGGCCGGAGTCTCCGCCGAGAGCGGCACCCCGACGTTCCGGGATGCCATGACCGGCCTCTGGGCCAGCTTCAACCCCGAAGAGCTCGCCACCCCCGAAGCCTTCGAGCGAAACCCCGAGCTCGTCACCCGCTGGTACGACCAGCGGCGCCTGGGCTGCATGGCCTGCCTGCCCAACCCCGGCCACCTGGCGCTCGCCCGCATGGAACGAGAACTCACAGCCCGCGGAGGTCGTTTCACGCTCCTGACCCAGAACGTCGATCGCCTGCACCAGCGGGCCGGCAGCCAGAACATCGTCGAGCTCCACGGGACCATCATGGTCTGGCGATGCACCCGCACCGGTCGCGAGGTCACTCCCCCGCCCGAGCCCATGCAGGCATTCCCTCCCAAATCCGACGATGGCGGACTCCTGCGGCCATCCGTGGTCTGGTTCGGCGAGATGCTCCCCGAATCAGCCCTCGCCGCATCCTTCGAAGCCCTCGATGGCTGTGACCTCTTCATCTCGGTGGGCACCAGCTCGGTCGTCCAGCCGGCAGCGAGCTTCGTCTTCTACGCCAAGCGCAGCGGCGCCACCACCAGCGAGGTCAACCCCGAGGACACCGCGATCACGCGCTGGGTCGATCACGCCGCCCGCGGCAAATCCGGCCTCCTCCTCCCCGAGATCAACCGCCTCGCCTTCGACGACTGACTCTCTTCATCTCTTCATCTCTTCATCTCTTAGAGCCTGTTTCAGAACCCTACCCCATCTCGTGGCACAGGCATCCTGCCTGTGTTCTACCGCTCTGCTACGAAGTTCTGAAACAGTCTCTTAGAGCCTGTTTCAGAACCCTACCCGATCTCGTGGCACAGGCATCCTGCCTGTGTTCTACCGCTCTGCTACAAAGTTCTGAAACAGTCTCTTAGTCTCTTCGTCCTTTCCCCCTCTGTGCCCTCTGTGTCTCTGTGGTGAGTCTTCTTTTCCGGTCACGGCCGCTGAATCCCAAACACCACCGGCAACAACCAATACGCCACCGCCGTAATCAAAATGATCGCCATCACATTCAGCAAAAAACCCGCCCGCGCCATCTGCGGCACCCGCAGATACCCGGGGCCGAACACGATCGCGTTCGGCGGGGTTCCCATCGGCATCATGAACGCATAGCTCGCCGCCATCGCCGCCGGAAACACAAGCAGGTACGGATGCACACCCAGCGGCCCCGCGATCGCGTGCGCAATTGGCATCACCGCCGTCGCAAGCGCAGTGTTCCCAGCAAACTCGCTCGCAAAGACCACCGCCGCCGCGAAAATCCCGATCACCAGCAACGGATGCACCCCCCCCATCCCGTGCAGGAGCGTCCCGATGTACACATCCACCTTCTGCTGCGTCAGCGCTGCCGTCAGCGACAGCCCCCCGCCGAACATCAGCAAGATCCCCCACGGGATCCGCGATGCCGTCGGCCAGTCCAACGCAAACGTCCGCTTCCGCACATCGACCGGCGCCATGAACAGTGCAATCGAGGCAATCACCGCAATCCCCGAATCCGTCAAGTACTCGATCTTCCTGCCATCCGGCAGCCGCTTGATGATCCCGATGTGCTCACCCAAGGGCTCGCGGAGCAGCCACGCCAGCGCAACCCCGATGAAGATCCCCAGCACCGTCTTCTCCCCGCGCGACATTCGCCCCAATCCCCGCACCCTACGCTCGATCTCCTCCCGAACCCCGGGTATCTCCTCCGAAGTCACCCGCATCGCCACCTTCGTCAGCACCAGCCACGCCAGCGGCAGAAACACCAGCATCAACGGCACACCCAGCGCCGACCACCGCAGGAACGAGACATCTTCCCCGTACGTTTTGCTCACAAAGTTCGCCAGAACGATGTTGGGAGGAGTCCCGATGAGCGTGCCGATCCCGCCGATCGTCGATCCGTACGCGATCGCCAACATCAGCGCCACCGAAAACTGCTGGAAATGCCGCAGGTGCCTCTCATCGGGCGACCCATTCGCATGCAGCGCCTGCCGGGCCATCGTCAGCACACTGACCGCCACCGGCAGCATCATGACCGCCGTCGCCGTATTCGAAACCCACATGCTCACCAGCGCGCACGCCAGCAGAAAGCCCCCGACCACCCGCACCGGCTTGGTCCCCACCACCCCCACCACCCGCAGCGCGATCCGCCGATGCAGCTCCCACCGCTCCATCGCCGCGCCCAGAAACATCCCCCCCATGAACAGAAAAATGACATCATCCGCATAGGGAGCCGCCGCCTTTTTGATGTCGGCAACCCCCAGAAGCGGAAACAACGCGATCGGCAGCAGCGCGGTCGCCTCCAGCGGCAACGGCTCCGTCAGCCACCACACGATCATCATCACACCCACACCCGCCGCCGCCCGTCCCTCCCACGAAAGCCCCGAAACGATCCCCCCCGCCTCATCCACCACCGCGTGCGGAAGGATCCCGTGGACGATCACGCCCAGGATCGGGCCCAGAAACAGCCCCACCCACCGGATCCACTCAGGCCCCGTGTGGCTGTCGGCACGTTGAAGCGCATCTTGATTGGTCAATCGTGCTCCCATCACGGCATGCGGCACATCATGCACGCTCCGCAGTCTACAAAGCTCGTGGCACAGTCATCCTGCCGCTGTCCACATTCCCTACGTTTGATCCATGCAGCTCCCGGCGATCACATGGACGACCTGCCTCCTGTCAAGCCTGCTCCTGACTTCCATCGGTTGCCACCAAGCCCCCCACCGCCTCGCTCGCCAAGGCACCGAAATCATGGTCTGCGGCCAGCTCTACGACATCGATGCACCCGTCATCCTCTGGACCGATCCAGGCGGTTACGACGCCTACCGCACCGATCGCCGATTCGTCCCCTGGGAAGAATCCGGCTGGGAGAAATCCCACACCGCCGGTGTCTCCGAACCCTCCCGCTACAACCTGCGCTACAGCAAATCCGCAACCACCTCCTACACGACCGACCAACTCGAACGCATCCGCGGCGGAGGCTGGGATCTCTCCTCCCTCCAGCAGGTCATCGACCAGTTCGTCCTCCATTACGATGTCTGCGGCACCAGCCGCACCTGCTTCCAGATCCTCCACGACCTCCGCGGCCTCTCCATCCACTTCCTCCTCGACATTGATGGCACCATCTACCAGACCCTCGATGTCAAGGAACGCGCCTGGCACGCCACCATCAGCAACGACCGCTCCATCGGCATCGAGATCGCCAACATCGGCGCCTACCCCCTCGACCCCACCCCAACCCCCACCGCCGCCCGCTCCCCCCTCGATGACTGGTACGCGACCGACGAATCCGGCCGCACACGCATCACCATCCCCGCCCGACTCGGCGATGGCGGCATTCGCACCCTCAACTTCATCGGCCGGCCCGCCCGCGATCTGCCGATCGCCGGCACCATCAACGGCTCTCACATCCAGATGTACGACTTCACCCCCCAGCAGTACGAATCGCTGACCAAGCTCACCGCCGCCCTCTGCACGCTCTTCCCGGCGATCACCCCCGACTTCCCGCGCGATCCCGATGGCTCACCCCGCACAACCACACTCTCCACCGCCGAGTGGGAAACCTATCGCGGCATCCTCGGCCACTGCCACATCCAGCAGAACAAGCTCGACCCCGGCCCCGCAATGCGTTGGAATGATCTGCTCGCCGCCGTGCGCAAACGCATGAACCTGCCCCAACTCCCCCCGCGACCAACCGGCACACGCCAGTCTACAACTCAGGACACACCGCCCACCGCAACAGGAGCATCGCCGTGATCAACGGAGTCCACGCCCTCATCTACACCAAGGATGCCGAAGGCGCCGCAAGCTCTTCAAGGAAGCCCTCGGCCTCAGCTCCGTCGATGCCGGCCACGGCTGGCTCATCTTCGCCCTCCCCCCCGCCGAGCTCGCCGCCCACCCCGTCGAGGAAGGCGATGAAGGCAGGCACGAGGTCTACTTCATGTGCGATGATGTCAACAAGACCGTCGAAGAACTCAAAGCCAAGGGTGTCAAGATCGCCTCACCCATCTCCGACCAGGGCTGGGGACTGGTCACCAGCTTCCTCCTCCCCGGCGGAGAGAAAGTCGGCCTCTATCAACCCAGACACCCGACCGCGATCGGCCGCTGATCGCAAACTTGTAGCCACGTGGTATGCTCATCCCGTGGGATACCGGGAGTGATCGCCGTGACCTCATCAAAGCAGTCTTTGTCCGGACGCCGCCGCGCGCACGCATGGACATCTCTCGTCGCCGTCATCGTGCCCGCAATGCTCACCGGCTGCGCTGCGCCACCCGACTCACGCTCCCCCTCAGACAACGCCGCCAGCGCCCCCGCCTCCCCCCGCCCCGGCATCACCGGCGACCGCGCCAAAGCCCTCTACGAACGCCTTAAAACCCTCCACGGCGCCTGGCAATCCAAAAGCACCAAGGGCTGGGGCGGCAAGATCCAATACGAAACGATCGCCGGCGGCTCCTGCGTCATGGAAACCGATGCCGTCGCACACCCCGATGCCAAGATGCTCTCCCTCTACGTCCTCGATATCGACCGCATCGTCCTCACCCACTACTGCGCAGCCCGCAACCAGCCCCGCCTGGTCGCCACCGACATCAGCGATGATGCCTCCCGCGCCACCTTCACCTTCATGGATGCCACCAACCTCCCCAGCCGCGATGTCGGCCACATGGATTCGATGGTGATCCGCTTCGATGGCCCCGATGCCTTCACCAGCCAATGGACCTGGTACGGCAAAGGCCAGGAAAGCTGGATGGAAGAAATCCAGCACCGCCGCATCACGGACTGAACGAGCCGCGCACCAGACGAGCCGCGCACGAGACGAGCCGCGCACGAAGTAAGCGGTTTCCCACACCCCGCGCAACCCCTACCGCAGCCCCGTCGATCCAAACCCACCCCCGCCCCGCGCTGTCTCATCCAGCGATTCCACCTCCGACACCTCCGCACGCGACACCGGCGCAATCACCATCTGCGCGATCCGCATCCCGTGCGTCACCTCAAACCGCTCCTTGCCCAGGTTGATGAGCGGCACGATCACCTGCCCGCGATAGTCGCTGTCGATCGTCCCCGGCGTGTTGGGCATCGTGATCCCGTTCCGGGTCGCCAACCCCGACCTCGGCCGCACCTGCGCCTCAAACCCCGCAGGGATCGCCATCGCAAACCCGCACGGCACCGGCACAATCTGCCCCGGCGCGATCATCACCGCCCCGCCCGGCAGGCACGCCGCCAGGTCAAGCCCCGCCGCCTGATCCGACTGGTACGCCGGCACGCTCGCCGCCGGATCAAGCTTCTTGATACGCAAAAATGGCTGATTCACGCCCGGAGCATACGCCTCCCGCTCCCGGTACTCCGGGAGAGGCGGCGAGGTTCTCCGAGCCGGAGAGGGCTTCTTGCTCTACCACTCCTCAACGCTCGCGCACCCAACGTCGCCATCAGCGCGCGGGATCGAAAAGCTCCTTCGCTTACAGGGTCGCAACCGCTGAGCCCCCAACCTCGCCCCCTCGCCCGCGTCTCAACCCCGCCCGGTGTTCCGCAAGCACCTCCTCATGCACGGTCCAGAAGTGCTCAAACGAAGCCGCGATCGACCGCTTCCGCATCGCGCTCCCCGCCGCCTCCCCCATCGCCCGCCGCTGCCGGTCATCACACACCAGCGACACGATCGCATCCACCCACACATCCGGCCGATCCGCCGCCAGCACCCTCCCCGTCACCCCATCCTCCACTACCTCCTTCGGCCCACCCTGATCCGTCACCAGCACCGCCAGCCCGCTCGCCTGCGATTCCATCACCACCTGCCCCAGCGTGTCCGTCACCGATGGAAACACAAACAGATCGCTCGATGCGTAGATCTCCGACAGCTCCCGCCCATGCCGGAACCCCACGAACCGAACACACTCGCTCGCCAGTTCCTCCCTCATCAACGGCCCATACGGCCCATCCCCGACAACAACCAGCTCTGACGCCACACCCAGTTGCCTCAGCCGCGCCCCGGCAACCTTCCACACTCGGGCCAACAGCGGCAGGTTCTTCTCCACGCTGACTCGCCCGCAGTACAGCACCCGCACCGGCCCCCCACCCCCACCCCCATTCCCACTCCCCCCACCACAACCTCTCAGTGGACACCCCGGCATCGGCAGCGACTCCCAGATCCGCTCATCCCGAAACTCCGGCTTGAACGCCTCCAGATCAATCCCCGGAAGCAACCGCGTCAGCCGCTGCTTGGGAATGCCCATGCCCTCGAGGCTCCGTGCGTAGTCCGCACTCCGCGTGAAGATCCCCCCGAATCGCCCATAAAACATCCGCATCGCCCGCTGACATACATAAAACAGCGCATCATCCTCAAACAGCCGCTGGATGTACGCCGGGAAGTCCGTGTGATACACCCCCAGCAGCGGACACCGCAGCGCTCGCGCAGCCATCAACCCCACGCACCCCACCGGACCAGGCGTCGAGATATGAATGACATCCGGCCGCATCTCCTTCGCCGCGCGCAGCATCCGCATCCCCGGCGGCAGCGTCAGGTCCAGCGTGTCGTACTTGGGCATCTTGATCGCCACCAGCGGATCAAAGTTCGTCACGTTGGGCTTGCTCGCGTGCGGTATCCGCGTGCTGGTGAACACATGCAGCCCGCGATCCGTCAGCCGTGCCTGCTCGGCGATGTTCTGGATGAACCGGCTGGGCCCGTTGACATCGGCGTACGTATCGGTGAAGAGCAGCACCTTCATCGCCCGTATCCCATGCATGCCCCACCCTCATCTACCCCAGCTCGTGGCACAGGTACCCTGCCTGTGTCTACCCCATCTACCTGCCTTTGAGCCCTTTTCACAGCCCTTATTGTCGGCTCAATGCGCCAACCCGCCCCACGCCCGAACGCCTCCAAACCGTTCCGGCCGCGCTAAGAGACTGTTTCAGAACCCTACCCCATCTCGTGGCACAGGCATCCTGCCTGTGTTCTACCGCTCTGCTACGAAGTTCTGAAACAGTCTCTAAGACCGCACCTGCGCCCTCATGTTCGGACATTCCCCAACCAGGTGTGGGTGAAGTGGGGGGATGTGGGGGTTTCGCCGCCCGTTTGACGCCGGCCCGGCGAACGTCAAGGATCACCTTCCATCCGATCCGCCAGATTCCCTCCCGGAGAGGTGCCAGAGCGGTTGAATGGGCTGGTTTCGAAAACCAGTAAACGGCTTGCCGTTTCGGGAGTTCGAATCTCCCCCTCTCCGCTTGAGCGGGAGACTCTCTTTGTTAGGGTCTCCCGTTTTTCGTTTTGATCAAAAAGAGCCCGCAAATCACGCGGATTTCGATCCTCTTCGAGGGCTCGAATCCGAACGTTTCGCTTGGAGACCGTCGGGGTTGCAGAGTGTCGCCAAGAGTCTCCGGCGCGCGAATTCCGCGGTGTGGAAACTGAGTCGATGAAGGGTCAGATGGAAACGCTGCTGGCCCGGCGCTTCGAAGGGCTGGACATCCTGGCCATCTACATCGACGGGATCATCCTGGGCAGCGGGGAGAACACGCACCACGTGCTGACGGCGCTGGGGGTGGACGACCAGGGCAAGAAGCACGTGCTGGGCATGCGCGAGGGCGCCAGCGAGAACGCCGCGGTGGTCAAGGGCCTGCTCGAAGACCTGGTGGCGCGCGGGATCACGCCGCACGACGAGTAAGGGCGCGTGCTCCGGCGGTTGTTCATCATCGATGGGAGCAGGGCGCTGCGGGCCGGGATCGACGCGGTGTTCGGGGCCGACCAGCCGGTGCAGCGCTGCCGCATCCACAAGATCAGGAACGTGCAGGGCCACCTGCCCGAGGGCAAGGCCCGCTACGCCACGCTGGTGCTGCGTGCCGCGTTCAAGATGGAGGACCACGCCAAGGCGATGGGCAAGATCAAGGACCTGGCGCGGGAGCTGGAGGACCAGTGGCCCTCGGCGTCGGGGAGCCTGCGGGAGGGGCTGGATGAGCTGTTCACGGTGAACCGGCTGGGGCTGCCGGCGAGCCTGCGTCGCAGCCTGGCGACGACCAACATCATCGAGAGCCCGCAGGCCACGGTGCGGAGATTGACGCACAAGGTGGACCGCTGGCGGGACGGGAAGATGGCGCTGCGCTGGGCCGCGGCGTCGTTCGTGGAAGCCGAGAAGTCGATGCGGAGGGTCGGCGGTCACGCCCAACTCTGGATGCTCGCCGCGGCGCTGGACCGTCAGGACGGAGTGGCCAACGCGAGGAAGGCAGGATAAGTTATGATGTCACGCCGCCATCCACTTCCCACTGTGGATGAGACACGCTCGCTCCAAAGTCACGAAGCAACGCGCTTGGAATGATCGAGGCGCCCCCTTATCACCCTGGCCCACCCGAGTACAATCGCCTCCCGAATAACCGAGATGCGGCCGTTTGCGCCTCTCGACACGGGGCGAGGAGCACCGTTTGGGGAAGCCGTATCAGAGCGAAATTGAGAAACTACCGGCGACCTACGCGGAGGCGAGATCGGTAGAGGTTCAGCCGCTCGTTCAAGCAGTGGCTTGCTTGGCCGGTGTTCCTACGTATGTGGTCGGGTCTGGCGGCTCCTATTCAGGGGCATCTATTGGTGCAGAACTCCACTCGCGCTTAGCGCTTGCTCCGGGTGTTCCGCTCACACCTCTCCGGCTGATGAGCCGGATTGGGCTCCTACGGAGTTCCGGCGTCGTTTTCCTGTCTGGGGGAGGGTCCAACCCGGATGTTCTTGAAGCCTTCCGCCGGGCGGCAGATGCCGAACCGCGAGCCTTGCTCGTAATGTGTGCACGCCTTGAATCGCCCCTCGCGAAGCTGGCACGACGGTACGGACACGCCACAGTTTTCGAGTTCCAACTCAAGAGCCGGCGGGACGGATTCCTCGCTACCAACTCACTCCTGGCGACCTCAGTTCTGCTGGTTCGCGCCTACGCCAAGACGTTCCGTGCGGAGGCCGGACTCGGCGAACACCTTCACTCGCTGATGCCCGGACCGAACAAATCTTTCCAGGCAGCTCGCGCGGCTATCGGTGGCATCACCAAGCCATTGTGGCGAAGACCAAACCTGACGCTCCTCTACGGAGCGGAAGCGGAAGCGGGAGCGGTAGACCTCGAGTCTCGATTCGTTGAGGCGGCTCTTGGCACCGTGCAGGCCGCCGACCTTCGCAACTTTGCTCATGGCCGGCACCAGTGGCTCGCCAGGCACTCTGCGTCCACGGCCGTGCTCACCCTGGGCTCGCCGGTGGATTCGGCCCTCGTGCAACGTACGCTCGGACTGATACCCAACGCAATCCCGCGTGCGTCACTCACTGTCCCTAACTCGACCGCTGGGTCTCTCGTGGGCATGCTGGCGACCACGATGGTGGTGGCTGGGGAATGTGGTTCGGCCAGATCCATTGACCCAGGTCGGCCACACGTCCCCAAGTTCGGTCGCTCGATATACCACCTAAAAGGCCTCTGCCCGTCGGCCCCATCCACTACTCACGTGCCAGCGTCCACGGCGTCTGCAATCGAACGGAAGACCGGCCGGCCCCTGGACTTATTGGCCGAAGAGGATCGGACTGCTTGGATTGAAGCCCACACCGAAGTAGTCGACCGCCTCAAGAGTGCAAGGTTTACCGGGCTTGCGATCGACTATGACGGCACTCTCTGCAACGCGAAAGAGCGATTTCACGGCCCGGGCAAGGCGATTTCGCAACAGTTGAATCGCATCCTTGCGGCAGGTGTTCCGGTTGTCATCGTCACCGGCAGGGGCAAGTCCGTGGGCGCAGACTTGCGACGAACACTGGACCGGAAGGGTTGGGGCCACGCCAGTGTCGGTTACTACAACGGCGCACAAGTGGCGCCGCTCGACGATGACCAGGCTCCAGTTCGCGGAGAGCCCAGCGGCGACCTCTTGGCTCTATGGGATCGTATTTCACAGAGCAGCGACCTTCGCCGACTCGGAGAATGGGAGGCTCGCGGCTCTCAACTGACGCTTGCTCCGGCAACGAACTACTCCTTGTCCCAGGCTTGGGAACTCGTAAACCAGCTGTTGGCGTCACACCGCACCAAGGGCATCGACGCGGTGCGCTCCGGCCACACGATCGATGTCATCGCGAACGGCGTCAGCAAGCGGAGTGCCCTAAGAGTTCTGAATACCGAGAAGTATCCCTGTCTGTGCATTGGGGACAGCGGGCGCTACCCGGGCAACGACTTCGAGTTGCTGGACACACCATATGGGCTGAGCTGCGGCGAGGCATCGTCGTCCCGCGTGCATTGCTGGAATCTCGCTCAACCGGGCGTGCTGGGAACACAGGCGACCGAGTATTACCTGCGTGCGATCCGCCCCCATCGCGGCCGGAGAACCTTCGCGCTGAGGCTTGGAGAAAAGGTATGAAACAAGACCTTGCTCTCCGTCTCCTGGCCGAGATCATGGGCTGGTCGAACGAAGTCTGCAGCCGCGAGTACGCCTGGTTGCGACTGATCTCGCGCCTCAAGTACGACTCCTATCGCGATTACTCCGCCGGCGTGCTTTTCGTGGAGTCTCTCGCTGATTGGCTCCAGCAGTTTGCCCCCTCGGAGCGGCAAGCCGCCTACGACTTCGTCCGCTATCACTTGATCTTTTTGAGTCCCCCGGAGATGCAGCATCTCGTTGACCTCTTCTACCCAGAAGTTGTGCGAGACCGCCTCGTCGGAATCATCGCTGAGCGTCACGGTCTCAAGCCGCATCAAGTGTGGAGTACTCCCGGCTTGGAAAAGGCATATGACTCGCTTCTGAGACGGACGCTGTTCCTCGGGCTGAGCGACGGGGCGAGAATGGATGCTCTGCGCCGCTCCAATACAGGCGTGATCAGCAACGAACAGGTCATGATCGCCACAGAACTCGAGCCCTCGCGATGGGCGTCAGCGGTGAAGAAGCTGCGAAAGGATACGGACGACTCCTCGGCCAGGTTCGAAGTCGTCTATCTCATCGATGACTTCGCCGGCAGCGGGAAGACGTTTCTCAGACCGGATCCTGATGCGGCGGGAGGATGGGACGGGAAGCTTGTCAAGTTCCGGCGCACGATCGCGCCGCTTCAGGACGTCTTCGCGGATGGATGGGCTCTGTGCGTGCACCATTACGTGGCATCGCACGAAGCGAGCACTGGGATTCCTGCCGCCGATGTCGCCGCGAGAGCGGCACTTGCGTCCAACTGGTTCAACGCCATCACGTTCACCTTCGGCACGGTACTGCCATCCACCGTCAGGGTGGGACGGGAGCAGCACGGGGCGTTCATGGACCTTGTGGAGAAGTACTACGACCCCGCGATCCAATCGGTCCACATCAGCGTGGGCGGGACGGCGGATGTCAGGCTCGGCTTCGGTGCCTGTGCACTTCCACTGGTCCTGGAGCACAACACCCCCAACAACTCGGTGGCGCTGCTGTGGGCGGAGACGGACGGCGAGAACGGGACTCACCCGATGCGGTCTCTTTTCAGGCGCCGGCAGCGTCACTCCTGAGCGTGAATCCATGGCCAACCCCTTTCTGAGAAGAGCCACCGAGTACGTTCGCGAGGACGAGGCATTCCTCGCCCTCGTCAGCCCCGAGCCCGTGAAGTACTTCCTCGGCGAGGAGGGGTCGTCGGGTCGCCTTTACGACCGACTGGTGATGATTCGGGGGACGCCCGGAAGCGGCAAGACCACCCTCGCGCGGCTCTTTGAGACCACCTGTCTCGCAGCCTTGCTGCGCAACCGCGATGTGGACAATTTTCGGCCACTCGTCGGCGCGCTCACGGATGTTGGTGCGATTCGAGACGAGCGGCCTGCAGTTGCAGGATGCCGCCTCCCTCTGGAGACGGATTACCGGGACTTCTGGGAATTCCCATACCCGCCAGAGTTGCGTTCGTCCCTGATGCACGGGCTCATCCAGGCACGTTCGGTGTTGGCGTGGATCCGGTCGCTCGCGGGGGCCGGGGTTGAAGAGGACCGGATTGAGATCGTTCCGCGCGCGGACGCTTATTCGGCAATCGAGTCTATCGGTGGAGCGCATGGTCCGGGCCTAGCCAAGCGGGCCCGCGACGTTGAGGCAGCCCTGTACGGGGTCATCAGTTCCCTCGTGGCGCCGCAGGTTGGCAGTTTGCCTGTAGATGCCACGAGCAGCTACCGACCGTTCGACGTGATCGACCGGATTCGGATTCGCGGGTATCCATTCCAGTACCACGGCGACCTGGTGCCGCTGGTGGTTCTTGACGATGCACACACGCTCCATCCCGAGCAGTTCGAAGCCCTTCGACGCTGGTTGATCCGGCGAGAGCTTCGTGTCTCTCGTTGGCTGATCACACGGATGGACGTGTTGAACCCAGCGGAAGCGCTGCGTGCGATGACCGAGGAGCCCTCAACCGAGAGTGAGCTTCCAGGTATCGGGCTGCGGCGCGAAGTTACCGAAGTCGTGCTGCAGGGAGGGGGACGGCGCACCGCCCGCACAACCTTCCGAAGGATGGCGAGAGACATGGGTGACCGCTATCTCCGCCAAATGCCGCAGTTCAACTCAAAGCAGCTGACGAGCCTACCCGCGCTGCTGCCGAGCGAGGCAGAGCCACTGCCGGCTGCGAAACAGAGAGAGCTGGGCGTCAGCGTCGAGCGCACGGCAAAGAAGCTGGGTATTTCAGACAAGCGACTCTCGGCAATCCGGACGAAGGTGGCATCCTACGAGGCCGGTGCTGGGGCACTTCCCGACGACGTTCGGTCGGCGGTGACGTTGATTATGATGCACCGCTTCTCCAAGCGAGCTGAGAAACATCGAGGGCTCTTTGAGACGGATGAGAACACGCCGCAGCTGCGACCCATGGACGTGAATTCGGGAGTCGTTGATGGTGCCCACCTTCACCTCCACCATCATGAGCAGCGACCTTTCTTCTATGGCTTCGATGACCTCTGCGACGCGAGCTCGGAGAACGCCGAACAGTTCTTGCGGTTGGCGGCCGTGCTGGTTGAGGCGAGTGCCGCGCAACTCACCCGTGGACGTGCCGGAACCCTCCAGGCACGGACTCAGCACGCCGAGTTGACGACGGCGGCTCAAAGGATGATGCAGGATTGGAACTTTCCCTACGTGGCCCAGGTTCGTCGCCTTGTGGAGGCCATCGCACGGCGTTGCCTGACCGAGTCGCTTGAGCCCAACGCGCCACTAGCGTCCGGGGCAAACGCCGTGGGCATTCCGCAGACGGATTTCGAGGCGTTGCCGGAGCGCCAGCCCGAATTCGCGCGATGGCTTCAGTTCGCCGTCGCCTACAACGTGATCACCCTAGTGCCTGGTTACGAATGCAAGAACCAGGTGTGGTGCCTTCTCGAACTTGGCGGCATACCGATTCTTCACTATGGCCTCACGCTGAAGCGCGGAGGGTTCATCGAGACGACAACCGCGGAGTTGGTCGCCTGGCAGGGAGGCGATGCTCCATGAGCAAGGGAAGCCGCTGGAATCCTGCGGTGCGCCATCGTGATGCGCATGCCCGCGATTTCATCACCGACCATTTTGGTGATACCACTCGCCGAGTTCTTCTTGTAGCGGGCGCCGGCTTCGATCCTCGCAGTACGCATGTAGCTCAAGTCCTCGCTGCCGCGGCTGCTGACCGCACAACGGCCATGCTGATCAGAGAGCAACGACCGTCGCCGGCCCGAGCGCTGGTCGATGCCGCCGACGCGAACACCGCCCTCATGTCAGGGTTGTTCACCAACACATCGACGGTGCCAATCGAGGTGTTTGCGCTCGACGGAGCGGTGACAGGCGGTCGGGCTGCCGTGCGAGCGCTGGCCGAACTGGCCCCCGCGAACTTCACGGACGTGTTGGTGGATGTCAGCGCCCTGTCGATCGGGGTGTTCTTTCCCCTTGTCCGATTCCTAGATGAACTCGTACGCAGCGGCGGCCACCGCACGAACCTGCATCTGACAATCACGGTCAACCCTGAGGTCGAACGCTCCATCGAAGCGAACTACTCGGATGCCGTGGTTGCGCCACATGGATACCAGGGCCGCCTGGAACTCGACAGCAATACCGAAGCGATCCGTCTCTGGATGCCGCACATTGCCTTGGGGAAGCGCGCAGTGCTGGAACGGATTTTTCGCCGCGTCGACCCCCACGACGTGTGCCCGATACTCCCGTTCCCAGCTGCCGACCCCCGCCGGCCCGAGGAACTCATGGACCACTACTCGGCAGAGCTGGAAAACAGTTGGGAGGTACACGCCCGAAACGTGATCTACGCCGACGAGAGCAATCCGCTCGATGTGTACAGAACCGTGCTTCGGATCGACCGCACCCGCCGAAGGATCTTCCAGGAAGTCGGCGGCTCGCAGCTGGTCTTGTCCCCCGTAGGGGCCAAGCCCCTAGCGGTAGGCACGATGCTGGCCGCAATCGAGCAGGACTTCCCGGTTCGATATGTCGAGGCGGTCGAATTCGTTCCCCGCGACGGCCTCCTGTCCATTGACCGCTCGCAATCGAGCCGGTTGCACCACTTGTGGCTTGCGGGAGAGGCGTATGCCGCCCAGGTCGTGGCTCCCTCGGTCGGCCGGGGCGGTCCAGAAGCGAGTCCTAGAATCGAGCCGGCGGCTGCTGAACGCCGATGACTACCACCATCAAATGGCGACGGGCCGCTGGGTGGTGAGCATCGAGCGTGGCCCCGTCATGGGCGGCCCTAATGACGAGCACTCGGAATCAAAGGACTCGAAGGCCAGCCACAACGAGACCGACCATTGTCGGAATCGGACTGATTTCGCAGGATGTCGTTGTTCGAGACGGTCGCTCAATCAGAGCTGCGGGGGGATCTTGCGGCAACGTGCTGGCGTTCTTGCAGTGGGCAGGCTGGCAAGCGGTCCCGATCGCCAGGTTAGGGGATGACCCAGCCGGGGTCATCGTACGAACAGAGCTCGAAAGGCTTGGCGTGACTTGGTCGCATGTGCGGCACGAGAGCAAGGTCGGCACTCCAGTCATCATCCAGGAATTCGTCGCCAGCGCCAGCGGTCAGCCCGAGCACCGGTTTCGATTTGCCTGTCCAACCTGCAAAGGCTGGCTCCCTCGCTTCACGCCGCCGACCATTCCGACGGTACGCGGGGCGCTCAGTGATCTCGCAGATTCGCCCGCGGTTTTGTACATCGACCGAGCGTGTCCCGCTGCGATCGATGCGGCGAAGCAGGTCAGAGCATCGGGCGGTCTGGTCTTCTTTGAGCCCGCCGGTCTTGGTGAACCACGGCTCTTCGAGCGGTGTGCTCGTGAGAGCACCGTCCTCAAGTTCTCCCACGAACATCGCCAGAAGTTTGCGAGTTCGCTTGCGCGTGTTGCTGCTCCTGTCGAGATCGAAACACTTGGCCCTGTTGGACTACGGCTCCGGACGAGCCGAGGCGGCAAGAAAGGACAGTGGCGGCACCTGCCGGCGTACGAAGTCCCCGCGTTCAAGGACGCAGCTGGCGCGGGAGATGCCTGTACGGCTGGCATCCTGATCTGCCTGCATGCGGCCGCAACCCAGCGGCGATGGTCGTTGAGCTTGGATGTGCTAACCCAGGCCGCCAAATTTGGACAGGCGCTCGCGTCACTGAACTGTCGATATCTAGGGGCACGCGGTCTGATGCGAGCTGCGACCAGTACATTCGCTGCCGCCCTTGCTCAGCAACTCGTCGAAAAGAGATCTGTGACCATGAATCCGGAACAGGATCCCCTTCAGGACGATACGGCTGAAACCCTCTCGTGCGGTTCGTGCGAGCAACTGCGCCTATGATCGGGGTTCAGCGTCGGATGGCCTCGACGCGGTTAGAACTCAATTCGGTCCCATTTGCAGTGTGCGGGAACACCGCCAACTGGCGGTCAAGCCGGTGAATAGTCAACCGCCTGCAATTCCCAATCCAGGTTAGCGCTGGTGGCAATCAAGCCGTCGAGTGTAACCGTCGCAGGGAGTTCGCCCTTGAGTGCTCGGCGCAGGAGCTCGGGTTTCAGTTGCGTAAGGGTGAGCAGGCGGTGAACTCTTCCATCGGCTAGGCCGTATTGGTGGGCGAGGTCGACGATGCGGCCGCCGGTGCGGAGGAGTTCATCTCGCCACGCATAGGCGAGCCCGATGGCGTGGACGATGTGCTCGCGTGGAATGGGGCGGCCCTCGGCGGTGATCGTGGTCAGGAGGTCCTGCCCATCCGGACCGAGGAGGAAGCGCCGTCCGTCCAGGCGTTTGATCTGGAGACGGACCGTCATTCGGATGACGCCGTCATGGTCATCAACCTTGGGCTTGAAGGCGCAGGTAGGGATAGCGGTTGGTGCTGGAGCGTTTCGGGGTGCATCTCCCTTGGATCCGACCCGCTTCGTGATGATCGCGGGCATGTCCGCGAGCTTCTGCCGGTCGAGCGCCAGCGTGAGCGAATCGGGCGCGAGCACGACATCGGTGATGATGTCCCGGATGTGGCGATCCCGTACCGATGGCTCAAACGCGCGAATGTCGACCTCAAGGGTTCCGTGCAGGTGGTCCAGCACCAGCCCGCGGACAACATCGTCCAAATGCCCGGCGTTGACGGTCTTGATTGGGCAGTGCTTGTATCCCTGCTTGATCGCCTTCTGGCTGACGTAGTAATAGATGATGCGCTTCTGATCGGAGGCGGTTTGGTCCTGACGCTTGGTGCTCGGCCGCTGGACCGAGGACGGGCTCATGACCGCGCCCTCAAACGTCCGCAGCTTGCCCTTGAGCAGGTGCGTGTGGGTCCACTGCTGGCGTTGAGCCCGTTGAATGCCGCCCATCAGGGCTTGCACGCGATCCCAGGTCACCTGATCGATGATCGGCTTGTGCAATCCCGGCCACACATCTCCCGGCTGCTCGGCATGCTCGCGGCGGCGACTTGCGGGGTTTGAGCGGCGCTCTCCGGACGGTGCGCATTGCCTGCGGCGCTTATGGGTGATTCGGCCGATGTAGACCGGGTTGGTGAGCACGCCGTACAGGTATTGGGGCGTCATGGGGTTGCCGCCATGGGCTTTGCCGGTGGAACTCGTCCAGCGCCGGGTACGGTGGCCCTGGCGGTTGAGCCTCTCGGCGAGCTTGATCGGCGATCCCAGTTCCAGGTACCCCTTGAAGATGGCACGGATGAGCGCCGCCTCGGGCTCAACGATCCGCAACGTTCGATCACCAGGCTTGAAATCTGGATCTCCTTCCCGGAGCAGGCGGTACCCAAGTGGGGGTTGGCCGCAGACCCACACACCCTTGCGCTTGGTGGCGGCGATCTTGTCGCGGATTCGCTCGCCCGCGACCTCACGCTCGAACTGCGCGAACGAGAGCAGCATGTTAAGCGTCAGCCGCCCCATCGAGGTCGTGGTGTTGAACTGCTGGGTCACAGAGACGAAGCTGACGCCGTGCTCATCGAAGAACTGCATGAGCCGTGCAAAGTCGGCCAGGGAGCGGCTCAGACGGTCAACCTTATACACGACCACGACGTCGATGCGCCCGGCCTTGATGTCGGCGAGCAACTTCTGAAGGCCGGGACGCTCGGTGGTTCCACCGGAGTATCCGCCATCGTCATAGTGAGTGCTGACGGCGGTCCATCCCTGCCCACGTTGGCTCTTGATGAAGTCGCGGCCCGCCTCACGTTGGGCGTCGAGCGAGTTGAAGGCCATATCTAAGCCCTCCTCGCTAGACTTGCGGGTGTAGACGGCGCACCGGCTTGCGCGAGCGGGACGGGCCGTTCCGGGCTGTTCGTTCATGGTTCATGCCTCGGTTCGCTGCGGGTGGTGATGCCGAAAAACCGCGGTCCCGACCAGCGAGTGCCCGTAATGGCACGGGCGACCTCGCTCAGGCTCTTGAACGTCTGGTCTCGGTAGCGGAAGCTTCCATCGCTCAGCACGTGGACCTCGTGGCGGATGATCGGGACGCTCGGGGCCGTTGGGGATCGTGTCGATCGACCACAACGTCGACCGCATCGGATCCCCCCCACGAGGGGGCTTCTTCCCCTGGATCCACCCCATGAAGCACGGCTCGTGCTGCCATGCGTACCAGCTCCTGGTGAGTACGGAGCGGTTCTTGGCCCAGATGATCTGGCAATGCACAAAGGCGCCGTGCTTGATCCACGCCTGCTCCACCATTGCCTGGCGGCGAGAGGCGTGCCACATGTACCACGCGGCGTCGGGCGCCAGGGCTTCCGCGACCGCCGTGCCGATGAACCTGTCGTAGAGGTCGATCTGGCCGTCGGCCTCGTCCCAGGTGACGCCGTACGTCCCCGACCAGTCCTTGTTCTTGCCCAAACGAGATGATCTCGCAGACCCACGAGCCGCATGCCCGTTGCCTGAGATAAGGGTGGCGGGCATGCGAGCCGAGGAGGGCTTTTTCGTGGGATGATTTGTGCCGCAGTAGCCGACGAGGTATGGCGGGTCGGTGGCGAACAGGATGGCGCGGTTGCCGTCCATCAGCCGCCGCACATCTACTGCGTTGGTGGAATCGCCGCACAGGAGCCGGTGGGAGCCGAGAAGCAGGAGCTCGCCCGGCTTCGTCACGGCGGGCCGCGTGGTATCCAGTGCGGCAGCGGTGTCAAAGTCGCCGTCGTCGCCCTGGAGCGCGCCGTCGCGTCCCAGCCCCGCGAGCAGGGCGTCCACCTCGCCAGACTCAAAGCCCGTCAGCGAGAGGTCGAACGATGGGTCGCGCGTCAGTTCCTGCAGCAGATCAGCGAGCTTCTGCTCGTCCCACGCCCCCACGATCTTGTTGAGCGCCAGGTTCAGCGCCTTCTCACGCTGTGGCGTCAGATCGACCACCACGACCTCGACGTGCGTGTGGCCCAGCGCCTGGAGCACGGCGAGGCGCTGATGTCCCCCCACGACGTGGCGGGACCGCTTGTTCCAGATGATCGGCTCAACGATGCCGAACGACTCGATGCTCTGCTTGAGCTTCTCGAAGGTCGGATCGCCGGGCTTGAGATCAATGCGAGGGTTGTACGGTGCGGGCCTGAGCAGCTTGATCGAGAGCTTACGAACCACCATTGTCGCGGTCTCCTGCAACCAAGCGGCCTCATCTCCAATGAGAAACGCGCTGGTGCGTGAGACCCTACCGATCAAGAACAGGCATCAGACCTTGGAAACAGCGTGTAGCCGCACCCAACCGCCTTCAGCCGTGATCAGCCGGATGTTTGTGGGAGTTGAATGTTGTCCTCCGGCCACTCATCGCGAACACTGGGGACGGAGTACAGGTTCCGCTTGCCTTGCTTCACTGCACAGATCCGGTTGGTGCGCCACGCCGCCCGCAGTCGCTCATTCGAAATCCCGTACTTGTCCTTGAACCACGAGGCGGGCATGTATGGTGCGAACGGGTCTGCCGTGCTCTCGGAAGAACTTCCCGTCGGCGTTGCCGATCGCTCGCCGAGAAGCCTGATAAGGTCAGTCGGCTTGGTGAAACCACAACGTTCAAGCCAAGCCCCCGCCTCCACTGGAGTTATTCGGTACGCCTTCGAGTTGGCATCGAAGTCATCGCTGTGGTCGGCCGGCCCGATCAAGTCGGGAACGTGGGCAATCTGCAGCCGATACCAGGAGGTAGGCTCGCACGGATTGTCATGCCCAGCAATATCGATCAGCGATTCGTCGAAGTGCGGGTGCGGAGGCGCGTGCCACACCCTGCAGTTCCGCGCGTTGTAGCAGTGGGTCTTGAATAGCCCACCTCGGAAAACCCCGTCGCTGTCATAGACGCGAATCTTCACCCTCCATTGTTGCTCGGCTCAGGGGGTGCGGGCTAGCCAGCGTCACTTCACGCTGAAATGGCGGTCTGGGTCATGTTCTCTTCGGCCCATGCGTTGGTCGCGGGCTCCCACCAGAGGCGGATGACATCGCCATCGTCGGATGTACTGATGATGCTCATGCTGTTGTCGCCGCCGACGGCGGTGATGCCCGTCACCGGGCCGGTCGTTGACGTCGTGCCGGGTAGGATGTCCCGGAAGTGTGTGACCTGCCAGTTGTTGCCGTTGTAGTTGGGCACCCACCAGTAGACGCTCATCGTGCCGTCGGCTTCGCGGCCGGCGACATTCATGGCGCCCCACGATGTCACCCAGCTGGTCATGCTGTCGGGCTGGAGGAGGGGACCGGAAACCAGGTCGGTCAGGGTGGTGTTGTTCCAGCGATCCTCGTTGAAGCCAGGCACCCACCACGTCGTGGATAGTTTGCCGGCCGTGTCGGTGCCGGCGATGTTGATCGCGTTCCAGCTCGTGAGCCACACGGTCAGGCCGCCAGTGAGAGCCGGTGCGCCATATTCAGCGCTGAGGTTGTTGGTGGTCCACTTGCCCCCGGTCGCCAGGGACTGATGCCACCAGATCGCCTGGATCTGGCCATCGCCATCGAGACCGACGATGTTGAGGGCATTCCAGGGTGTGACAAAGCTGGTGATGCGGCCGACGAAGCGGGGAACGGGCAGGCCCTGGTTGCGTAGGTCGTCAGCGAGGTTGTTGGCGGCCCATGTGTAGTTGCCAGCACCGCCCTCGCCGGTTTGCTGCCAGCGGATCAGATCGCCGGCGGCGGTCACGCCGGCGATGTTCACGAATTGATCGGTTGATGTGAAGACCGTCAGGTTTCCGGAGATCGCCGGGGCTGTGGGCACTTCCGTGCTGAGATTGCGGAAGGTCCAGTTCGTGCCCACCGTATTGGTGAGCAGCAGCAGGCCCTCGGCGGACATGGCCGCAGCGTAGGTGAGGCCATCGCGTGGATCGACCCAGGTGACGACCTCGCCGGTGATCTGCGGACAACCGGTCTTGTCCCTCAGATCCGCGCCGGTCCAAATTGTGTGGTTGGCTGGGAGTTGGAGGATGATTGGGGAGCCCGCGGCGTTCTGCACCGTGACGTTGACGCCGCCGCTGCTGCTCGCCGATGCTCCGACCTGCTGACCCTGGGCTGCGCCGAAGGTTGCGCCGATGAGCGAGATCGTTGCATCGGCAGCGGAAGGAGCGGATTCTTCCAGGCCGGTGTTGTCGACGGCGAGCGAGTAGAAGCGGTAGGTGTGGCCATGCTCGCCAGTGAACGCAGCGCTGGTACCGGCGGTCAGGGGCATCCAGAGCATGTACTGGCCGCCATCGGTTGAGACATAGATGTTATATCCCGCGATCCCGGAGCCACCGACATCATCTGTGCCGCTCCACGAGAGTGTGAAGGTGCGAGCGGAGGCGGATGTGGGAAGCGCTGCGATCGTGCTCGTTGGAGCTGCGGCGTCGACGGTGACCAAGGCTTCCTTGTCAGTATCCACACCGGCGGATGGGTCGTGCGGGTCCTTCTGGTTGGTGGCGATCGGGGGCTGACCGTCGAAGATGATCTGGGCGATGTTTCGGATCCGAGTTCCGCTGGGCAGACCTGGCTTCGGCAGGATGGAGAACGTGACATAGCCCATTCCGCGACCGGTTCCATCCTCGGGCGGCAGGAAGCCGGCGAGCACCTCGGGCGGGAGCTGCGTCGCGGGGTCGAGCGAGTAGAAGGTGATCGAGATGAGGCCGGTCTGCAGGTTGATGCCGCCTTCGATCAGCACTTCGAATGAGCGGCCGGCAATTTCCACGGGGATGGTGGTGTGGATGTACTGGGTGCCGGGCGCGAAGGTCAGCGTGTGATCGCCGAAGCCGATGCCGGTGAAGGAGAAGGTTGTCCAATCGAGATCGGCGGAGAGGGCATCGGTGATCGTCACGATCTGGGCGGGAGCGGTTGCGGAAGCGTCGTTCTCGAAGTTGATGCGGTAGGGGATGTATTGGCCTGCGGGGATGAAGTGAGAGGCGCCGAAGCCGGAGGGGCCAAGCTTGTCGTTGGGGTCGTTTGCGCCGGAGGTGGCGCCGCCGCCACTGTCCAACGGGTCTGTTGGAACACCGGGCGGCAGCGCGGGCTTTCTGGACGGCGCGCAATATGTTCCGCCCGCGAGGCCGTCTCTCAACATCTGATTGCCGCTGTCCAGCACTTGAGACACCAAACCCACATACGCCCGCGCTTGATCGATCGATGACTTGATTGTGGAGAAGATGCCGAAGGCGTAGAAAAACCTGCCAAAGAAAGCACTGACCGGCGGCTTCGCTATCTTTGACGTACTTGCCTCGTCGAATGCTCCACCGGCTGCGGAGATGCCAAGTGACTCGTGGACGTCCATGCCAAGATCGGCTCCTTCAAGGCCTCCTTCCTCGCGCAAGGGCCCTGCAGCGCCGCAAAGTCCCGAGTAGTCGACCAATGATGTAGGCTTGTTTGCGCAATATGCGTAAACGTTCACGCCGTCCCAGGTCCCGAGTGGATCAGCGCCACTGAAACGGCCAATCTCTGGATCGTACCAGCGAAGACGCATCGAGTATCGGTCGGTATCGTCTCGCATCACGCCAAACTGGCCCACAAATTGAAACGGAGTCGAGACCGCCCCAGATTGCTGGATGAGCTGACCAAACGGGGCAAACGTGTACCGAGCTTCTGTAGACGCGATAGAGCTCGACAGTTCAACTGTGTTTCCAAGTGCATCAAACGTGTACCATGAAGTTCCTGCACCAACAGACCTTGAGAGCAGATCCGATCCATGGTCATAGCGAGCGATCCGCGTCCCTGCATTGTCGTATTCGCCGACAACGTTGCCCCAACCTATCGGGTCGACCACGTAGCGGGTCGTCGCGCCACCACGCGTGCTCGCAGCTCGCTGGCCCAGCGCGTTGTACTCGTACGACCACGACTCAGCCCCGCGCTGGACCGCGATCAGACGGTTCTCTTGGTCGTAGCTGTAGGTCGTCGTGCCCGCGCCGGACTTCTGCTCGATGAGGTTGCCATCGGCATCGAATGTGTATGTCGTCTGGCCGTCGGCCGATGAAACGGTCTTGGTGTACTGGTTCATCGAGTTGGCGGTGTAATCCACGGTGACACCGTTCTCGATCGACTGGATGCGATTGCCGAGGGCATCGTAGATGTAACGCAGATCCTGGTTGGGGACGTTGGCATCGGTAGATGCGAGCACGGCGTGGGTGAGCTGGCCGATGTCGTCGTACTCGTACGACCACGTGCCGTAGGAGGTGCCCATGGCGATCCGACGGCCGCGGCTGTCGTAGGTGTAGTCGAAGCGGGAGAGCGTGGCGCCCGCCGAGGTCTTGTTGATGAGGTGCAGCAGCTGTCCGGCGGCATCGTACTCGTAGGTGGTGTACACGCCGTTGCCGAGGGTCTTCCTTGAGAGCCGGCCAACGGCGTCGTACTGGTAGGCGACCACGACGGAGGCGGTCTCATCGACGATCTTGGACAGGCGTCCGGCCGCGTCGTAGCTGTACGTGAGCTTGTGACCCGTCTGGTCGGTGCTGGTCGATCGGCGAGCACCGGCATCGTACGTGAAGGTGAGCTTCTGCCCGCCAGGGAAATCGATCCGCGTCAGGTAGTCGCTTGCGTTGTACGTGAAGACGGTCGTGCCGTCGGAATCCACGGCCTTGGTGAGGTTGCCGCGCGTGTCGTATGTGTAGTCGGCGTGCGAGCCGTCGGAGTAGTCCTTGCGGGTGAGCAAGCCGTCGGCGTTCCACGTAAGGTTCAACGCCTGGCCGCGAGCGTTTGTCCACCGCGTGACCTGCCCGGATGCATCGTACAGCCACCGCTCGATCGAGCCGTTGGCGTAGGTGATGTGCGTCAGGTTGCCCTTGGCGTCGTAGCTGTAGGCCGTCTTGTTGCCGTTGGCATCGGTAAGGGATGCGAGTTGCTGGAGGTTGGCCGTGTAGGAGAATCGCGTGGTGGCGCCGATGGCATCGGTCGAGCCGATGACGTTGCCCAGGCTGTCATACTCGTAGCGCGTCGCTCTTCCGGCGGGGTCGGTGATCACCGTCACGTTGCGAAGGGCATCGAGGGTCAGGCCGACCGAGGACCCCAGCGGGTTGGTGACCTTCAGGATCGTGCCCCAGTCGTCGAAATAGAAGAGCGACACGGCGTTGGCGGCGTTGGTCACGCTTACGGCGCCGGCCGAGTCATAGGTGAATTGCACGGACTCGGCCTCGCCATCGACCGCCGTTCCGACGAGTCGGCCGCGCGAATCGAAGGCGAACGTGCGACGGGAGCCGTCGGGGTAGGAGATCTGAGATAGAGCGTGCTCACGCGAGGCGCCCTGGCCGGTCAGGTAGGCGAATTGCGTGATCCTTCCGTCGTACTCCTGCACCGAAATCAGGTGCTCGCCCGATGCATCGTACGAATACCGCGTCTTGCGGCCGTCGGGATCCGTGATGGTTGCGAGCCGACCGGCCGCATTGTACGCGAGCGTCAATTGATGCCCGCTGGTGGACTTGAGGCTCGTCAGCCGATCCTCGGTGTACCCGCACGTGATCCGGTTCCCGTTGGCGTCCTGGACGTAGTCGAGTTTGCCATCTCCGCGATACGCGCTGATGGAGCCATCCAGCTCACGCAGGGTGAAGCTGCCGCCGCTCTGGAGCAGCTCTCCATGATCGCCCGGCGCGGGGATGTATCGCCCGGTGGACCGGCTGTCGGGCTGGAAGATCCTGGGTGTGCCCGTAGGATCGGTGATCCCGATGGTTCCATCGCTCTGCGTCTTGAGAGCCCACTGCCAGTTGTCCGACCAGCCGCGACCGGTGCGACCGATCTCGAATCGCCGCGAGAGGGGCTGAAGGAACGTGCGGGCGAACGTGATGTCAAGCCCGGGCGTGGAGATCGCCATGTCGGAGGTTGACACCAATGCGCGGATGGGATTGAGACCCTCGGCCTGGCGCAGCTCAAAGCCCAGGAGTCGTGATATCTCGTTGGTACCGGCGCCCAGGCGATCCAGGAACCGCGCGTTGGCATCCAGCATCGCCAGATAATCGCCCCACGTCGTCCCCACATTGCTGACAAAGTTGGACCAGGCCGCATCCCATGCATCGGAGCGAACGTACTCGGGACGCATGGAATCCTTGAACGAGCTCCAGTCGATCGCGGCCGAGTTTGATGTGTCCAGCACGCCCAGCTGGAACTCGATCGCGCCGTCGGAAAAGTCCCACGGCTCGAGCAGGCCGGCGTAGTAGACCGGCACCTGCCGCCGCTCCCCGGGTTGCAGGATCCCCGCCTGGGCGCCGCTGGCGAGGAACTGCACGCTGGTACCAAATCCCTCGGGGATCGCCGAGGTCCAGAATCCGCCGGACAGGCGGTTGATGTCGAGGGTGAGCAGCGGCTTGTCGCTGCCGTCAGGGTCACCGGAGCTCAGCACCAGCAACGGCGCCGGCATCGCGGCATCGCCGGTGTTGGCGTACTCGACATAGATGGTCGCGGTCGCGTGGCGGCCGAGATTCGATGGAACCGTTAGGTGGGTTTCGAGGTGAGCGCCACCGGAAGGCTTCATCGTGAATGCGCTATTCAAGATCCCGGGATCGGCGCCGATCCGGGAGACACGCACCGAGTACGGGTGCGCGAGGTCGGCGGGTACCGCGCCCGCGGGGATCGTCGCCGTGATCTGCTGGAACGAGTCGATCACGACATCGGCGATCGTGTACGGAATCCCCGTGGAGGAGACCAGCTCGACCGTCGTGCCTTCAACAAAGCCGGCGCCGCGGACGGTGACCTGGGCCGTGGCGGTCGCGGAGTAGTGGTCCGGTGTGATCGACGTCACGGTGATCTGTGATGCGGCGGCAGAGAGCGTGTAGGCGCTCGGTGAGACGACGGAGTTGCCGTAGACAAGGGCGTACCACGTGCCGACGTACGCGGCCGGGACGATGATCTGCTGATCGGGCGATACGGAGGAGCTGAAGCGGTAGTCATAGTCGGCGCGGGTCGGCGCTGATCCGAATCGCAGGTAGAGCTCGTTGGCGTTGGAGATTGATGAGTCGTCGAGGTTGATTCTCAGTGTGCCCGACGTGGCGAGGGAGAGCTTGAAGAGCTGCGCCTGGCCACTCCCGGCGAGCGTGCCGGTATAGGGAGTGCCGAGCGGAAGTTCGGTAACGCTCGTCTGTTGGAGCACAAAGCTGTAGGTCCCGCCGACCCCGCCGAGACCAAGGGCGGTGAGGGTATAGGAGCCTGAAGAGGGGAGGTTGATGAGCGCCGAATCGGCAGTAAGGTCCGTGAACGCGGAGTACCCGTTGGGACCGGTCAGGTTAAACGCCAGGCCGAGGGAAGAGGAGGCCTTCAGATCGAAGCGAACCTGCTGGCCGGCGAGCGCCGAGAAGTTCCATTGATCGATCGCGTACGGAGATTCGATGGCGCCCACGGCGAGCTGGTTGAGCGCGAGGCTCGAAACGTCCGGGGTGACATCCCATCCTGTGAGGATGTAGTTGCCCTTCGATGCCATGTGCTGCTCGTTGTTGTCCTGGGCAGCGCGAATACGAACCACGTACTCGCCGGCGATCGGTAGCGCGATCCCCGACAGAGTCAGTAGTGATCCGGACGATTTGCAGATGGCCTCGGCGAGCTTGGTGCCCTTCGGGTCGAAGAGCTGCACTTGCGCCCAGTTCAGGTATTCGGGCAGCGCGGCCGGCTGGCTGCTGCCGCCCGGGTTGACCACGATGGTCGCGGCCCGGCCGGCCGGGGAGTAGAACCTCCAGTCATCGACCTGCCCCGACTCGGAGATCGAGCCCGGAGTCGGCACACTCAGCGTCAGCGGACCCGTGTCGGGGATCACGGTGATCGATCCGTGGATGACGGTTCCCGCCTGCTGAAGCGCGCGGGTGTAGACATGGAGGCCGCCAAGGTCCAAGGTTGTGTCCTTGGCGACGATGACCGACTGCGCGTAGATGGCCTCGGCGCCGTTGCCGGCGAAGTTGTCCGACTGATTCACAAGCTTCACGTATCGGGGCGCATCGCCCGCACCGAACGACAATGTCCCGTAGACGAAGTTGCCAGTGAATCCTGCGGCTGCATCGCCGTGATCCTGGCTCATTGCCTCGAGGCGCTGCGGCGCACTTGCTGTGACTGCACCCGGAAGAACCACCGTGCCCTTTGGGTTGAAGGGGCCGGCGCTGTGCGTGTCACCCAGCAAATCGCCCGTGATAGTCAATCTGCCGGAGATCTCTCCCGAGAAGAACCCGCCATCGGCATGGGTCACCGAGCCGTTGATGACAAAGGCGGAACCGGTGCTTGCCTGCACAACGCCGCGGTTCGTGAACGTTGATGCGGCGTCGACCGAAATCGCAACGCTGCTGGCGATTGACACGAGGGTGCCGCGGTTGTCGAATGTCGTTCCAGTGCCGGTGATCGAGATCGCTGTGGATGCGCCCCACCGGACAAAAGAGGTCGCGGGTAGGGTGAAATGAGCGCCTGACTTAATGACAAGCTGAGTATGCGTCAGGACAGAATTCGCAGCGAAGCGGATTGAGGAAGACGAGTCAGCAATAGTGATGTCGTTCCACGCCGCCCCCGGGTTGACCCCGATCGAGCCCGCCAGGTCGATCCGGCCACCGTTGGTCGGCAGGATGTGCGTGCTCAGGTGCGTGTAGTAGTTCGGGCTGCCGCCCCCCAGGAAC